>JAFDZU010000055.1 GCA_018266765.1 Bacteroidota bacterium | reverse complement strand
AAATTCTGCGTAAGGTGAGTTATATAACACATCCTTCGTTGACCCAAGAACCCATATATGGAGAAGGACCCGGCAAACTATCAGGTGGGCATTGAGCGAAAGCATTCACTGCTCCAAATGATAGGAGCAGAACAAATAGAATAATAAAGTTTTTCATCTTAAGTCTTTCTAAATAATTTATTTTTGTAGTGTCCGAACAAGCGAAAGTTAATTATGGTGCTTGTTCGGGCTATTTGCCTCGCAGAATTCCAGTTCTGCGGGGTTCTTTTTTCTCATTGCCATTATTTATACTCACCGATTACACCGTGAGAAAAACACCGTTGCATCAGAGAAGAGTATTATTTGTTGTTAAAGTATTTTTTTGATTGCACCTTGTTGGAATGTGAATGAAAAACATATAAGTTATGAAACTACAAAGCCAAATATAGAGAGAGGAATACGAGAGAGGATTTGTTCTGAAAAAACTGATGAAAATTGTATGCAAACATAACGAATAATCAAACACAAAACAACGCCCAATTTGTCCGCCCATTTTGTCCGGTAAACCCACTTTGGCACTATATATGCTAAGGGATTACAACTTATTTCTGATGCGTTCTGCTTCCTCCGATTTTGTATTGTCACTAAGCAGTTTTTTGTAGTACGTTGGAGTAACACCAAGCCGCTTTTTAAACGCACGCCGAAAGCTTTTAGCATTAGTAAATCCTGCCTTGGAATGGACAGTACATAGACATATATTTTTGGAAATTAATTCCAATGATTTTTCGATTCGTTTTCTTTCTAACAATTCTCCGAGAGTTGTATCTGATGTTGATTTTATTTGTTCCCAAACATATCCTCGGCTATAACCTGTGAGCATACTCAGCGCATCAACATTGAACTTGCAGTCGTGATAAAACTGCTCAATGATATTATGAATAGTGTCAAGTTTCATGGTTTTCTCTCTCTGAAATAGTATATAATAATTCATCGTATTCACCACTTAAAAAGAATACAAAGAACATTACATCAAAAATAGAGTGATTTTTTGCCATTTCCTTGGACAAGTTCGTCGTTTTTGAGACATGGGTTTTTGTATAAAACTTGAAATTTTTACGTGATCGCTATTTTTGACATATTTATCTAATTGGCATATATTACAAAAAGGTAAATACTATTTTCGATATATTGAAAAAATGGTAAAAAAGCCAAATTTTGAGACATGAGTTTTGAAGGTAATTTTAGGTTATTTTGAAGAAATTAGTGTGTAGTAAATAGGTGTTTATATTATTCCTCAAGAAACAGTAGTATTCGTGTATCCACTGAAATCAAGTAATAAATGCCACCAATGATGTAGTTCGGTCTGAGGAGTTGAATTTTTTTTTTAAACCACATAGACACATAGTTCACAGAGAAGGAAAACTTGTTTGTGACTCTAAGAATGCACCATAGTTTTTCGTCAAAAAATCGTTTATTAATTCATCTAAAAAAAGACCTGCCGAAGATATTTCACTTCGACAGGTCTTTGCATGTTGTTCGGCAATGAATTTGTGTTTTTAATCACATCCATGCTGGACAGAAACAGTAATCCTTCGATTTTTACTGCGAATTTCCTCAACCTGACTCTTAGACATTTTCTTGAGTTCTTTGCCTGTCGGTTCTTTCACCGTTGGGCGTGATGAGGCATAGCCGATTGAACCGGCAATTTTCTCAGGTTTTACTCCTTGCTTGATGAGCCAATCTTTTACAGCATCTGCTCTCATTTGCGATAACTCTTGATTTTTTTTTGGATTACCCTCGGAAGAAGTATGTCCTTCGAGCATAACTTGAAGTTTCTCACATTGTTGTACGTATCCAAGTAATTTAGCCAAAGCTCCTGCTGTTCCGGGTTCTTCAAAATTAAAGTTATTTGTTCCCACCTTAAATAAGATTTCGGGGAAATCTGTTTTTGTACCGATTTTTGGCGGTTCCGGACAGCCGTTTTTGTTCTTTTCATCATTTGGTTTACCGGCTACGAGCGGACAGTAATCCACATCATCGCGCACACCATCGCCGTCGGTATCGGGATTCAGAGGATTTGTCGGCTCAAGAGTAACGCCGTCACTTTTACTTTTACGGTTTATTTCGTCACCGTCGCTTATCGTATCGCCGTCTGTATCAGCTTTCAGTGGGTCGGTTTTGTATTGAGTAAGTTCATCGCCGTCTTTGAGTCCGTCGCCGTCTGTATCAGCTTTCAGCGGGTCAGTTTTGTATTGAGTAAGTTCATCGCCATCTTTGAGACCGTCGCCGTCTGTATCAGCTTTCAGCGGGTCAGTTTTGTATTTGCTGACTTCTTCACCATCTTTGAGTCCGTCTTGGTCAGTATCATCCGAAAGCGGATTTGTTTTGTATTTACGGAGTTCGTCGCCGTCGTTCAACCCGTCGCCATCGGTATCTGATTTGAGCGGGCTGGTAGAATATTGCTTGATTTCATCTCCGTCACCTAAGCCGTCACCGTCTGTATCAGCTTTCAGCGGGTCAGTCTTATATTGATTCAATTCTTCGCCGTCATTGAGCCCGTCGCCGTCAGTATCGCCAATTGTCGGGTTCGTTTTTGTGGTATTGACTTCTTCGCCGTCGGAAATACCATCATTGTCGGTATCAGCAGTCAAAGGATTGGTGTTGTATTTCTTTGCTTCAGCACCATCATTGAGTCCGTCGCCATCGGTATCAGCTTTGAGCGGGTCAGTTTTATATGTTGTAATTTCTTCACCATCGAGCAGGCCGTCGCCGTCTGTATCGGGATTCAGCGGATTTGTTTTGCGTACTATCTCTTCACCGTCATTGAGTCCGTCGCTGTCGGTATCAGCACGAGTCGGCTGGGTCTTATATTTGAATACTTCGTCGTAATCTGTCAGATTATCGCCATCGGTATCGGCTTTGAGCGGGTTGGTAAAGTATGTAAATACCTCTTCACCATCTGTTAGTCCGTCACCGTCTGTATCAGGGTTATTCGGGTCAGTGCCAAGTTCGCGTTCGCGGGAATTCGTCACGCCGTCGTTATCGTAGTCTGCATTACCGAATACATAATAGGTAAATCCTGCGCCAAATGTCATAAATATATCATTGCCGTCCGATTCTTTATTGTCGTGTGTCGGGTCGTAACCGTCTAACCATGGAGTTCCGGTCATGCGAACAGTTCCTCGACCGTTGAATACTAAATCATCGGTCAAATATAATTCGTATCCCAAACCAAACGGAAACATAATTTTCCGTTTTTCATAGGTAGTGCCATCATTGAGAGGTAATGCTTTGCCGTCGTCATAGGTTGGATTCCAATCAGCGAGTCCTATTCCACCAAAAATAAACGGAACAAACTTTTCTTTGGGTAGAATATTCCACGAAAGATACGCCTCGTAGGTGCTGATTCTCGAAAAACTCTTTTCATGAGGTGAAGTAAACAAATTGTAAAATTCGGGATATTTTGCTTTCAGTTCATCTGTATTTTTATAGCGAAGTTGCGCCCAGCCCGCTCCCGCTTGAAGTGAAAGTTGATTGATGATATTCCAACGAACAAATAAATCGCCACCGAACCACAGTTGATTATCAGTGAATGTACCCCAATATTTTACGCCACCACCGGTGAAACCAAAGCCCACACGACCGCCTTCGCTCTGCGCAAGTAGCATCGAATTACCGGCAAAAAATGTGGCACTCACTATTACCATTGCAAGAAACATCTTGCGAATAGACATTGTACGTATCGTCATGGTGTCTCCATAGTTATAAATTTTAAAATAGTTTTAATTACAACTTCTACAATACAAATAGTATTATATACTGACAGAAGGAATTATCATCACCTTAATATAACAAAAAATGTATCGTAAATCCAAACACAACTCTAAATTTACCAATCTGTCTTATTATCAGAGTATGGTTGTGAAAAAAATAGGGGATACTCATAAAAAAAAATAGTCTTTTGGGAAATGAAGCACATCCTCAAAAGACTATAAAGATTCAAGTATAATGCTTAAAAATTACTTTCCGTCTAAAATTATGGGTGTAGTTGATTTGCCTCCACCTAAGATTATTATTTTTGAATTTGGAGAGTTTACCAACTCTTTCTGAACTTTTATCGTTTCGAATTGTAATACTTTCTCGTTTAAACCTTCGCTTAAAATCTTCTGAGCATCTGCTATACCCTGGGCTTCTACTCTTTTAAGTTCAGCTTCGCGTCTTCCTTTATCCAAAACGTATTCCATTCTCTGAGCATCTTGCTCTGCATTGATTTTACGTTCGATACTTTCTTTAACTGAAGCAGGAAGCGCAATATTACGAATGAGTAGCTGATCTAAAATAAATCCTTTTTTTGCAAAATCAGCATCTACTAATGTCCTTATTGAGTTTTCAAATTCCTTACGATGAGCAGAATACAAGTCTGTTGCTACATATCCTGTTGCACCTTCGCGAATACGAGTACGAGCTACTCCGCGTATATAACGGTTTTCATAGTCAAGATTCAAATCCCTGTATATTCTTGGCGCATATTGTGGATCAATACGATAAAGAACGGTGAGGTCGATTGCCACTTCAAGACCATCTTTACTCAAAACTCTGATTCCGTCGTCACCGGCTTGCTGACCTTCATCATGAACCACACTCATTGTATAATTTTGAGTACGCACTTCAATTTCTTTTACAGTCATTAGCGGATTGACAAAGTTTAATCCCTCGTAGAGAACCTGTTCCTCTACTTTTCCAAACAAAATCTGAACGCCCACATGACCTGCCGGAACTTGGCGAACTGCTGCAGTAAGTCCGCCAATAACCATCACAGCCAATCCTCCCAAACGCAGAATTGTGCGAAACCTCGACAGCCCGCCTGTATTCGGCTTCGCCGCATTACCAATGAAAAACAAGACAAGACCAAGGATAAATAAAAACATACATACCTCTTTGTGAAAATTAATAAAAAAGAATGAACAACTTAACTAAACGATTTTCTAACGATTAAATTATTAGATTTTAGTAAAGCAAACAAGATAAATCGTCAGTAGTGAAAATTTGCATAGTTTGTTTAGGGTGTTTTGCCGGCACTTCTTTATAAAAAACCGGAAAGTGTTGATGCAATAAAAAAGGTAAATCACTTGTATTTACCCTTTTGATATACAATTTGATTAAATTCGTAAACTCTGATTTTATCTGATAAGCGTTCCGAGACGTGACCAGCGGATAGACTTAACCAATTTAATAAATTCATCAAATCCAAGTGCTGTATCCCACGACCAATAGACAATTAAAGGAGTTCCAATTACATTTTCTATCGGTACAAACCCCCAATAACGACTATCTAAACTGTTGTTGCGATTGTCGCCCATTCCGAAACAATAATCACGCTGAACTGTGTAGCTTGACGTTGGTTTACCGTCCACTATAACATGTACTCCATCCATTCCGACCGAATGTCCTTCACGGCGGATAAACATATCCCATTCCAAGCGATTTTCGGGAGTAAGATTGATGATATCTCCTTTTTTAGGGATGCGAATTGGCCCGTAATTATCACGGGTAAATCCTTTGCCCACGGGAAAAGTCTGATATTGGTCGCCCGGATTCATTGGAATATTTTCAAATTTCCCGTGAGGTGGAAGTATAAATTCTTTGCCGTTTACATAAACTCTTGTATTTAGAACTGTTAATGTGTCTCCTGCAACAGCTACGCAACGCTTTAGATAATACTGAAATTCCTGGGCCTCAACTTCATCTCTCATACCCGGGAAAATAAATACAATGACATCACCTTGTCTCGGCGAACGCCAGCCCGGTAAACGCAAAAAAGGAAGCGGCTGATTAATGAACGGTATCACCTGCGGAGTTGATGGCGCAAAAATTAATCGGTTCACAAATACATAATCACCGGTGGCAACTGTATTTTCCATCGAACCTGTCGGTACTTTAAACGAAGCAACGACCAAGCCATTAATTACCATGACAACTAATACTGCACCAACGATAGTTTTCACCCACGAAATGAGGTGTTCTTTGGGAGTTTCGGGCAACTTTTTCGCTTTTTTTGATTTTTTGAATAGTCTTCCAAATAATGATGAAGACGATTTTTCGATATTTGACATGGCAATAAAATTAAAATGTAAATAATTGAATTACAACCGTACCATTTCTGATTGAACAATAGTTTAATGTTCAATACTCAACACAGCAAGAAATGCTTCTTGGGGGATTTCCACTCTACCGACTTGCTTCATACGTTTTTTACCTTCTTTTTGTTTCTCTAATAATTTGCGTTTACGGGAAATATCACCGCCATAGCATTTTGCAAGAACGTTTTTACGCATTGCGCTGATTGTATCACGAGAAACTATTTTTGCACCAATGGTAGCTTGGATAATAACTTCAAACATTTGACGCGGGATAAGTTCTTTCAGTTTAGAGCATAATTTTTTGCCCCACTCGTGAGCTTTTGCTCTGTGAATAATCGAACTAAGTGCGTCCACAGGTTCGCCGTTGAGCATAATATCCAATTTGACCAAATCTCCGGCGCGATAATCTGCATAATCATAATCGAGCGAAGCATAACCGCGAGTGGATGATTTTAATTTATCATAAAAATCAAAAATCACCTCTCCGAGAGGCAATTCAAAACTAATATCCACGCGAGTCGGTGATAGATAGATTGTGTTAAGAAGCGTTCCACGACGGTCAAGGCACAGTTTCATAATTGCACCGATATAATCAGTTGGCGTAATTATCTGCGCCTTGATAAACGGTTCGCGGATTTCGGCGATGTTTCCCGGCGGTGGCATTTGAGCAGGATTTTCTACCCAAAGCTCCTCTCCGTCAGTACGGATAATATGATAACGTACGTTAGGAACAGTCGTTACAATCACTTGATTAAACTCACGTTCGAGGCGTTCTTGTACAATTTCCATGTGCAATAATCCCAAGAAACCGCACCGAAAACCAAATCCAAGTGCCGCAGACGATTCGGGTTCGAATGAAATTGCGGCATCATTGAGCGTCAGTTTGCCTAATGCTTCGCGGAGATTCTCGAAATCATCACTGTCGGCAGGATAAATTCCGCTAAAAACCATTGGTTTTACTTCCCGAAATCCTGCTATTGCCTCTTTGCAACGGCGATTATTATGGGTAACGGTATCACCCGCCTTTGTATCTTGTAATTGACGAATATTAGCAGTGATATATCCCACATTTCCGGCTGAAAGCACGCCTGTTCGCTGTCGTTTCATGTAGAGAACGCCGGCTTCTTCTACTTCATAGACTTGGTCAGCCATCATAAACAGTATTTTGTCTTTTTCGCGGAGCGTTCCGTCAATTACTCGCAAATAAACAATAACACCACGATAGGCATCAAATACCGAATCATAAATAAGTGCGCGAAGTGGAGCATCGGGGTCGCCTTTCGGTGGCGGAATTCTATCAACAACCGCTTCGAGAATATCTTCAATCCCAAGTCCTGCTTTTGCCGAAGCCATAATCATATCTTCTTCTTTGCAACCAAGCAAATCCATCACTTGTTGCTTTACGCCTTCGATTGTTGTTGCCGCACTCGGAAGGTCAATTTTATTAAGAACCGGAATAATTTCCAATCCCGCTTCGATTGCAAGATAAAGATTGCTGATAGTTTGGGCTTCCACACCTTGAGTAGCATCTACCACCAAAAGCGCACCTTCACACGCCGCAAGTGAGCGCGATACTTCGTAGGAAAAATCCACGTGACCGGGAGTATCAATAAGATTAAGCGTGTAATCACTACCGTTTTTGGCGGTGTAATTCATTTGAATTGCATGAAGTTTGATGGTGATTCCGCGCTCTTGTTCGAGTGGATTATCATCTAATATTTGGTTCATGGTCATTTCACGCATGGTAACACGCCCTGTTTTTTCGAGAAGACGGTCTGCCAGCGTAGATTTGCCGTGGTCAATATGTGCTATGATACAAAAATTTCTGAAGTTCTGCATTGTTCCTTTGAGAGAGTAATTGAGCTAAGATTTTATGTTTCTTTTTATTTATATTTTGCTTGATTTTGAAGGTCTTTGAGAGCCGCCAAATCATGCGCTAAATCAACGATATTGCGAATAGTTCCTTGGTTCATTCCTAAATATGTTTCCTCGAATCGCGTATAAATTTCTTCTGAAACTGTCGCTAAAAAGCTCACAATAGCAGTACGAAACGTATTAATTTCCGTCATAAATTGCGCTTCTAAATTCTGAAAACCTTCGTCGGTCGAACTCGTTTTTTTGAGAATACCATACACACTCCAGATATTTTTTCCGGTGAGAATCAGAGCATTTGTTT
Organism: Bacteroidota bacterium; assembly: GCA_018266765.1. Classification (GTDB taxonomy): domain Bacteria; phylum Bacteroidota; class Ignavibacteria; order Kapaibacteriales; family UBA961; genus JADJXV01. Next base: position 22,990 of record JAFDZU010000055.1, on the reverse strand, counting down.
CGTCGGCTGCGCCTAATTGTGCGCCAATTTCTAAGAGTGCTCCGAAGTCATTTGATTTACGGAGTTTTACATCCGTAGATTCTAAATAGTCAAGTATTGCTTGTGTGTCGTCTGAAAGAACCATAAATTATTATGAAAACAACCGTTTCAAAACTGAACGGTTGTAAGAATTGAACGAAATATCTTATTTATTTCATCTTCGGTCAGGAGCGGTTTTCCGCTAATTGTTGTGGGTACAAGTGCCAGTTCGTAATATGTATTAATCGAAGAATTAAAAACAGCGATTTTTGTTTTTAATGAGCTGTAAATAGGCGGAACACCCGGAAGCGCGGTTGTCGTATCGGGATGATACACACCGGCAATTTCAAAATACCCAAACTCGCGCGAACCGATTTTTAGAGCCGATGTTTTAGAAACTAATTTCACGTTGCCTGCCGATTTCCGTTCGTGCCGTGCAAAACTCATCCGAGCGAGAGCGTAAATACCTTCTCGTTCTATTACCGAATCACTTGTTTCAGTTTTACGAAGAGTAGAGAAAACAGCCGAAAGAGTATAATCAGGATTAACAGCAATTGCGAAAATATCCGACGAAGTTTTTCCTTCCAATTCCACAAAAAACCATCCTTTTGGCAAAAAAGCAATCATATCTCCTGCTTTTGAGCGCACCAATTCATCACTCATTTGAATCTCCGGCTGTGGACTCAGCAGTGTGGGCGGTGGCGGCGGGGCGGCTTTCGGCTTCACAAACAAACAGCCCGACAGAAGTAAAACTGCCGAGAAACTGCAATAAAGTAAAAGCCGTTGAAGTGTCATAGAAAAACTGTGTACTGTTTTGATTATTCTATCAATTATAAAAAGCATCATCATCGCGGATGAATAATGAAAAAATCCGTTGAACGCCGGACGATATTACAAAACCGGATTGAACGGATTTCCCTATAACTATAAGTATTCTATATTGTTTCCGGCATGGGCGGAAGCGGCATAGAACCCGGAATTCCCATCAATGGAAAGTCCTTGCGAAGCGGATATAGCGGCTCTGCGGTTGCAGGGTCGGCAAAATCTTCGGGCATATAAAACCGACGCAAATCAGGATGTCCGTCAAATTTAATACCATACATATCATATACTTCGCGCTCGTACCAATCAGCCGCTTCCCACACTTCGACGACAGTCGGGCAATGTGGATGTACGGAATTCGGCAGAACAACTTTAAGTCGCAAACGCCCTGAAAATGCCATGGATTGAAGAAAATAGACAACCTCAAAACGTCCCACGGTGCGATTCCAATCTATTGCCGTAATATCCACCAAAAATGTGAATTTCGTCAGTGAATTATCTCGCAATTCGCGGCATACTTCCACTATGTCTTCAATAGGAATTACTAATGTCAGTTGATCGTGATGTTCTGATGTTTCGACGTTCGGACACACCGGACGCACGACATCAAGTATTGTTTCTTTGGAAAGAGCCATAACTGTACTAATTTTGACTAAATATGATAATTACAAATAATTTTCTTCTTGAATTGAATGTCTTTCGGGTGCGCTTACCACAACTCGTTCGACAGGTTGTATTTGCTTGGGAACCGTTCCGAAAATATAATCCCACAACGGATTAGAAACGCCAAATCCTGTGTGGTCGTCCGCATAATGATGCTTCAAATGATATGTTTTCAGAAATTTACCCACGCGCCCTTTCATTTGAAAGTGATGCGTTGCATAATGGATTGAATCATAACACACATATCCCAAAACAATCCCCGAAAACGCCGAATAATAATAAATGCCAAACGCAAAATTAAAAAGAGTATGCGTTACAATTGCTATCGGAATGCTCACCAGTAGCGGCATCACCAATCGTGTGGAGTCTCGCGGATAATCATGATGAATTCCATGAGATAAAAAATGCACGTACTTTCCCCACGATGTCTTGGGCTGATAATGGAATGCAAAACGATGCAGAAAATACTCCATCAACGTCCAGCAAACTATTCCCACCAAAAAGAACACTAAAAACCACCAAAATCCGGTGTGAATCATTCCCTGCCACCCAAAATACAAAATAACCGGAGTATAAACTACAATTGGAGTTGCAGGATGAATATGCGAAAAAAACTCCAATATCGGATTCTTGAAAAGCCGAACAGATTCATCTTTATTGGAAACAAACTTCGCCATAAATATCAACCTCTCAAAACACAAAACAGGCAAATATGGTTTTCAATCATACCGATTGTTGCCCAATAATAACGGCAAATTACGAGTAAGATTGGATTTGAGCAAACATTCACAACTGAAATATAGTAAAATTGTCGTCACTAAGTTTTATTTTTACCAAAATTCGTTTCTGAATTTCGATGCTTTTCTCGATATTCAATGGTAGAAAACGCCTTTTAACTCGCACAAAAATAACACTGAACTCATGCAACTTTCTCATAATCAACGTAAATTATTACATTCGCTCCGGTCAAATTCTGAACGTGACGCTCACGAGCTTTTTATTGCCGAAGGTGAAAAACTCTGCCACGAACTTCTCGAAAGTAATTTTCAGGCGGAATATATTGTTGTTCGCACTCCTATTACTCCTGCAATCCAATTAATTGCCCAAGAGTTCTCACGACGCGGAATTGAAATTTATGAAGCAAACAACCATGTTTTTGGGCAAATATCGGATGCTCATTCGCCGCAGGGAATCCTCGCCGCAGTTCGTTACCCGCAATCCCAAGAAACTATCAGCGATCGCATCATAATTCTTGACGGAATTGCCGACCCGGGGAACGCCGGAACAATTATTCGTACTGCCGATTGGTTTGGGTTTGATACTGTGCTTTTTACCGGAAATTCTGCTCATCGGTTTAATCCCAAAACCGTTCGAGCTACGATGGGTTCGTTGTGGCGGGTTAATCTGCTTCAAACTGCTGATGCAGAACAGTTTATCGGCGAACACTTAGCTGGCTACACTCTATACGGTGCATCGCTGAGAGCCGAACGCTTGCTTTCGGAGTGCATTCCAACCGGAAAATACGGTGTTGTTTTTGGAAGTGAATCGCATGGAATTTCGCCGGAAGTGCATAAACTTCTTACATACGAGTATAGTATTCCTTCGTATGGAACTGCCGAATCGCTCAATGTTTCTATTGCCGCCGGAATTTCACTCTATCATTTTGCTATAATCAAATGAAATGTGACGGTGATTGTATCATTCCAATTTATTGGTAATGGATAGGTATCACCGTTTTGTGTTTTGTTATGAATGTTGCACCGAAAAATTACAGCACAACAATCATATTTTTCATTGGGTTACTCCTTATTCTATAATAATGGTACGTTGAACAATAACATTACCACTTTCAGAGCGCAGGTTAAGAATATAAGTTCCGCTTGCAGGTAAAAGTGAAGAAACATTTATAACAATTTTTTGTTCACCTGCTTCTAAAATTTGGTTAAGGATTTCACCAAGATACTGCCCGGTGAGCGTAAAAATTTCAAGATGATACAAACCTTGTTTTGGAATGGTGATCTTCAATGTTGAAGCAATATTTTTCTTTAAGGGAAATGGGGAAGTATCTGTAAGGCTAATTGTAGATTGCATATTATGTTCACTAATACCATCGGGTTTGCTTTTTAGCCCTTCAAGAATCGAAACACAACCTACACCCGTAACGATATCAGCAATACCGTCATTATTGATGTCCCCAATTGAATATGCAAGTTGTCCCGAACAAGTAACATTATAAGTTGCCAATAGACCGGAAGTGTCCACAGTACCGAGCGTTTTACCCGAAAAAAATAAAATCTTACCTGGTCCTCTTATTACTAAATCTTCAATACTATCTGAATCTATACTTCGTTTGAGGGGGTATATGGATGAACCCACCCCATCCAACCTAAATCGTAATCTTTCATCAAACGAATCCTTAGCAACATCATAAAAAACAACATTATTTTTATAATCATACTCACTTCCTATATATTCTATAGGTATGAACAGTTTTTTATCGGTGTGTTTGCCACTGTAATAACCGGATGCACCCCGTGAGAACTGAAGGTCATTCGAACCAAACCGTAAAACAGAGGATAATTTTTCAAACTTAGGCAGAGTATCACCTTTTTGCCATGTTGCCTTAAATAAAACATAGCCGTTTCTTACTGTGGTTCCAGAATTTACCCATTTGTGTGTATACATAATAAACCGCATGTTACCATCTGCTCCCATGTATATTTTATCTCCATACATGGTAGTATCTATCGGTGGAATGCGGTCTATATTGACAAATTTCATAGTATTAAAATCGGACGCTCCGTACAATATTTGAGCTATAGTAGTAAAACCTAATCCGGCAATGGAAACTATATCATCATAACCATCATGATTAACGTCAAGCACTTGGTCGGTAAAGAAGTTTTGATAACGAACAGGTACAGAATCAGGCGGTTCTCCATTTTTAATACCACGATAAATGTATCCTCCTGCCATGTAGTCGGTGATACCATCTCCATTAAAATCACCTTGCATAACAGGCCCACCACCTTTCCATGTAAATACATTTGTTGTGTCTCCCGGGAAACGGTTCAGCCATGTAACCATTTGCCCATTATTGATGGAAACTCCCATAGCATCTCTGCCATGATAGAAGTTAGGAATATAGGATACACCATAGCGTCCGAGACCTTTTATTTCGGGTGGGGCAACCCACCACTCTTTGAGTTGGGGGATAGTTTCTTGAACGGGTTTTTGAGCAAAAAGCGACAACACTCTTATGAGCATTACAGCAAGATAAACAAAGATAGTTTTCATACTAATACATTAGAAGTTAGTAATGATGTCGTTTGTAATATTCGACTCCAAAATACAAACTATATTTTTGTTGCAAAGTGAAACTTCACCGCCCAATTTAAACTTTTACCCTGAAAGACGAGCAACCACTATAAATAAGTAATAATTACAAAATAAATATCAATTATTTTCTGTCATCCTGAACTTGATTCAGGATCTCCGTTACTATTCTGTCATGCTTTCCCTCGTACTTGCGGAGATGCTGAAATAAATTCAGCATGACAAGCTTTTTAAAATTGGTTCCTACTTTTTGAATCTACATTACAAACACCTACTTAACAGCATTACTCCAACTGTTCTTGGAGTGTGCTCCATAGTTCCATAGCGGCTTCGAGTTCGGTTCGTTTATCGTGATAAAGTTGGGTAATAGAAGCAGAACTTTTCGGATTAGAATAAAATTCGGGATGACTCATTTCATTTTCGATAGTTGCAATAGCTTTTTCGAGCATAGCAATAAGCGATTCGGTTTCGGAAACGTGTTTTTCGATGGCTCGGCGGTCTTTGTCACTGCGTTTTGGATGGGTTGGCGCAGGAGTATGCGGTTTTGGTTGAACAGCAGGTTTAATTTCATTTTTGAGTAAATTCTGTGCAGACTTTTTGACTTCCAATTCACGAAGCGATTCAATTTGTCGGTCGCGAAGGAAGTCGTAAATATCACCGGAATATTCTTTGAGTTTTCCGTTCCTGAATTCCACCACTTTATTGGTCAAACCTTGCAGAAATTCACGGTCGTGCGAAACCACAATCATAGCACCGTCATACTCCAAAAGCGATTGCTTGAGAACGTCTTTTGCTCGCATATCAAGGTGATTGGTCGGTTCGTCGAGCACAAGAAAATTAATTGGTTCGAGCAATAGTTTGGCAAGAGCAAGCCGAGATTTTTCACCTCCCGAAAGAACTTTCACTTTTTTAAAAACGGCATCACCACTAAACAGAAACGCACCCAACAAGCTCCGAACCCGAGTACGCATTTCCCCTGCGGCAGCATTATCAATGATTTCAAAAACGGTAGAATTTCCGTCCAAACTTTCTGCTTGATGTTGGGCGTAATATCCGATTTTGACATTATGACCAAGTTTCAAACCACCGACATATTCTTCCAAACCGACAAGAATTTTGGAGAATGTCGTTTTACCTTCGCCGTTTTTTCCGACAAAAGCAACACGGTCTCCGCGCTCTAGACCAAAGTCAATTTCTCGTAAAATAGTTTTTTCGCCATACGCTTTGGTTAATTTTTCGGTTTCAACCACGGTTTGTCCCGAACGAGGAGCAGGCGGAAAACGGAATTTAATAGCAGAAGTATCTTCTTCTTCAATTTCAATACGATCTATTCTATCAAGAGCTTTCACACGAGATTGCACCCGCGAAGCAAGGTTAGCTTTGGAACGAAAACGCTCGATAAATTCTTCTGTTTTGGCAATTTCACGTTGTTGGTTTTTGTAGGCGTTCATTGTTTGCTCACGGCGTTCTTGCCTTAGAAAAACATACCGCGAATAGGAAGCGGGATAGTCTTCGATATTTCCATTGGTAATTTCAATTGTTCGCGTACACACCGAATCGAGAAAAGCACGGTCGTGCGAAACGAGAACTACCGAACCTTCATAGGTTTTAAGATATTCTTCAAGCCATTGAATGGATTCAATATCAAGATGGTTTGTCGGCTCATCGAGCAGAATGCAGTCAGGTTTGCGGAGGAGCATTTTTGCAAGTTCGATACGCATTTGCCAACCGCCGGAGAATTCATCTACAAGTCGTTCCAAGTCTTTTTCCATAAATCCTAAACCGGTTAATATTCGCTGAATATCGCCTTCCATCGTGTAGCCGCCGTGAAAATCGAAATATTCATTTGCTTCGCCGAGTTTGTGGAGAATATCGCTGTATGCATCGGATTCATAATCGGTTCGGGTGGCGAGTTGCTCGGAATAATCGTGGATTTTATGTTCTAAATCTACGAGTTCGGCAAGAGCTGTTTTGGTTTCTTCATAAACAGTTTTACCGAGAGTTGCTTCGATATCTTGGGATAGATAACCAACAGTAAAATTATTCGGTTGTGATACAGTTCCTGTTTCGGCTTCTTGCTGACGAGCAAGGATTTTAAGGAGCGTAGATTTGCCTGCACCGTTTTTGCCGACTAATCCTATGCGGTCGCGCAGACCGATAGTAAAAGAAATATCGTCGAAAAGATACGTACCACCGAAATGGATAGAAAGATGTGAGATTGAGAGCATGATGGGTAAAATTTAAAGAGAATATATGATTAAGAATCGGTGACGAAGAACGCCTACTCGGATTATTTATTGAGAGATAATTACTGTACTTCCAAGCTTGTAGCTACAAACATCGGTACGCGTTGATCACCTTGGATTGCATTTGCTTCTGCTTCGCTTTTTCCGGATTGTACTGCATACGTGCGAGCATCATCTTCGGTCGTTAATTGTTCCTGAACCGTTCCTTCGAGAGCTATTTTTTTGCCACCGCAATCCATCGGAGCAGCAAAATCTTTGTCTTTGATAATCACATGAAGTTTTGATTTTCCGTCGGTAACGACAAGCCAACAACCTTCTTCTTGGCATACTTGATAACAATCGCCTTCTACGCGAACAATTCGGTCGTAATTAGCCGGCTTTACTGCTTCGGAAACGGTCATTGATTGACTACTTTGGAGTGTAAACGGTGCACCAAATTGGGCATTCTTACTCGAACACGAAACGAGAATACAACAACTGATAAGAATAATTAGATGTTTCATAGTTAGAATATACAATAGTTAATTAGAAAAAAAGCCCAACGCGAAGTCGGGCTTGGAAAGGTGAGCCAATTGCCGGACTTGAACCGGCGGCCTGCTCATTACGAATGAGCTGCTCTACCAGCTGAGCTAAATTGGCGTATCGCAGTGCGAAATTACGTAAGTTTTCAAAATTTGACAAGGAAAATCCCGAATTAGCGGCGTTCACCGTTCACTAAAGCTAAGTGTGAAGGCGAAAATATACGGTGTACTATTGTATTATTCACTAATTTTGAAGACTTAATTTATTGCTTGATACGTCAATCCAACAGTTGTTTCTGTAGGTATTGAACTAATCAGCAAGCAAAACAGCACTCCCAAATTTGTACATTTTATTTATAATTTTTTCAATTATACCATAATGAAGATATTCAAAAAATATGCGTTTCTTGCATTGTTTTTACTAAGCAAGCCTGCTCTATTTGCAGGGAATGACGACATCGTTCGTGCAATGCGCGATGAAATTCAACGCTCTCTTTCGCAGTTATCTGTGCCGACGCTCCAAAAACCGTATTATGTGGAATATACGCTGACCATCCGCGACGGACAAAGCATTAAAGCATCTCTCGGTGGGATTGTTCATGAACGTCGCAGTCCGTCGGCTTCTCTTTCGGTTGGGATTCGCGTCGGTAAACCGGAGTTTGACAATACGAATTATTTCGATGTGAGTTTGGGCTTTTTTGGAAGTGCCGACGACGAAGAATCATTTCGTAACCGGAGAGTTCCACTTGAATTAGATTATTCGTCTCTTCGCCGTGAATTGTGGCTTGCAACTGATGCCTGTTACAAACAAGCCGCCGAATTGTATGCAAAAAAAGAAGCATCAATTAAAAATCGGATGCGCACCGACACAACTCCTGACTTTAAAGCAATGCCTCCTCAAATATTAACCGACACCGAAGAAATTCCAGCATTTGATGCTCCATATTTTAGGCAATTAGCCAAAGATTTGTCGGCGGTTTTTAGTGAATACAGTGCTATCAGCGGCTCAAGCGTCAATGTAGAATACTCACCCGAACATGTTTTTTATGTTAATAGTGAAGGCCGTGAATATCAAAAAAATGAATATTATACAGGTCTCGAAGTGGTGAGTTCTACCCAAGCGTCCGACGGAATGCCACTTGCAGATATTTACACATCATATAGTCGCAAACCGAGTGAACTTCCTACCCACGATTCATTGATGAATGCAGTTAAGCAAACAGCGGCAACGCTCAATCGGCTTACGTTTTCTACAACGCTTGCCGATGCGTATTCAGGACCTGTAATTTTTGAAGATCAAGCAGCCGCAGAAATAGTTGCTCAGATGTTCGCTCCAAATCTTGTGGCACAGCGTCAGCCGCTAACCGAGCGCGGAATGCAAGAATCCGAACGGTACAGCGCATTCCAGAATAAAATCGGTGGGCGCGTACTACCTGAATTTCTCTCAATTACAGCAATTCCTACAAAAAATAATTTTGGTGTGACTTCACTCATTGGAAGCTACGCCATTGATGACGAAGGTATTGCGGCGCAACAAGTTAATTTGGTAGAAAATGGGTATTTGAAAGCACTTTTGTCTTCGCGCATACCCACCAAACGAGTAAAACAATCAAACGGACATCAGCGGGGTGGTGCAGCAATGCTCAGTTCGATTGAACTAACAGCCAAGCCCGAAAAGAAAGCCGATAAGCAGTTAGAAACAAACGCTTTACGCCAAAAGATGCTCAAACTCTGCAAAGACCGTGAACTTCCCTATGGTATAATCGTTCGCAAAGCACTCAATCAAAATATACTTTTTACTGCACTCTACGAGCAAACAGCAGGTGAATATCCTTTTGCTCAAGGGGAAACAAAGCTCTCCCTTTTGGAAGTCTATAAACTGTTTCCCAACGGTAAAGAAGAGCTTGTTCGTGGTACGGAAGCCGCGGGATTAACCGTGCAAGCATTCAAAGATATTATAGCAGTCGGTAAAAAATCATCGGCTTATAATTACCTGGCACCTGCTATTGCATCGCCATTTGTAACGGGCGGTTCGCAGTATATTGGTGCAACGGTTATTGTACCGGATATTCTTTTTGAGGATTTAGAAATTCGTCCACTTGAGGGAGATTTCCCGAAACCGCCGTTTCTTAGTTCGCCGCTTGGGAAGAAGTGAGAGTGAATAATCTCGATATTGAATAAAAATCTACAGCTGAGTAATATATTATTGCTTTAGCCCATATGTTCTATGAAAGAAACAAATATCATAGTTCTTGATACACAGCCAAATTTTTATTTAATAAATTTTATTTCGATATAAAGTTCAAACTTATTACGAAGTTCCTAAACTTGGCTAACAAAGTAATCAGCTGCTGTAGGGTTTTTTATTTTAAAAATTCAACGTCTTGCCTCACACTTTTCCGCCATTTTATCCCATATAATTTATCCAAATACGCAAAAATCGTTTCATTATATTCTTTAATACACTCCAAATACTGGCGGGGAACAACCAAAGTCCAAATAATGAACTTTATACTTTTTTTGAAATCTATTATCTGTCTCAGAATTTGCTTTTGGAGCAATAGAACCAATCAACAATAAATTGATTTTTCCTATTCTAATATCTAGTTCTGCTTGTTCTTTATTGTATTTGCAATCTGAGTGTAAAACAAAATCAACGACCGTAATTGTGTCGTTAGTTTTAATGTCTTTGCTAATCTTTGGATATCTAAATGCTGACACTAATAGAGTATAATTGTTATTCATTTCAAGATTGGTAATCTGGTATTGACCGATACTGTCTATAATTCCACCAACAACCTTTTCTTTGATATAAATATGTGGTTTTTCCAGTGGAGCTTTTCCACTAATATCTGATATGATTTTACCTTTCACGATCGCCTTCTGTCCAAAGGCAAAGGTGAATGAAAATAAAAAGACAACAAGTATTAATTTTTTCATAAATTTACCCAGTCAGTAAATAGAAACCACGTCCTACTTTGCCGCCGCCTTTACCTTCCCGCCTTTCTGCGAATCCACATCAATCGAAAATGGGCCTGTTCCTTTGGCTATCCACGTAACGGTAACGGTCGAGCTTCCCGGAATTGCCGGAACTTCAAGCCGTTGCGGACGTGACTTTTGTTCGGTGAAAGTCTTCTCGTAGCGAGAATTACGGATTCCTCCGGTGATGGCAGTTCCGCCGTTGAGTGTAATCCAATCAGGACGCGAAATATTGTTTTTCACATCCACATCCAAACGAGTCGGGATAGAACGTTCGTTCAATATTGTGGCAGTTACTTCAGTCAAATCTGCGCCAAGCGGTTTTGTTTTTACATCTAACACTTTTAGTTTTGGGAGATTATATGCGTGCCAAAATAGAAACGCCATATTGCGATGACATTCTTCTTCGAGCAAGAACGATGGTGGCATTCGAGTAAATGTTTTCTTGACTCCGCCAACTTCCACTTTGCCTAATTGCGGATGATCAACTTCTTGCCAAGGAACAATTGCATCGCCAAAAAGAAGTGTTTTATCAAATAAATATTGCTGTTCACTCTCGCCAAACCAATTATCTTTATCGGGTTTTTGGCGAAACATATTAAACGGTGTCCAGAGTTCATTGGTAAACGGCAGGATTCCTTGAGTTGCGTACATCCAATCATTCTCACCGCCATAGACGCTGTACAAATCTTTCCACGTAATCATAAACCGATAACCGGGAAGAAGTTCTTCACCTTTTTTGCCTAAAAGGTCGAATAATTGACCATCATTGGGTTCGATAACATCTTCTTTCGCGCCCGGCCCGCGGAGTATCATTCCGCCGGCATTATGAAAGGATTGACCGCCGATAATATTCGGATGCGAGGCGATAAATTGCGACACAGCTCTCGTTTCGGGCAAACTGAACGGATAATAATCCGCTCCGGATTGTTTATAACTTGGTTGCCAATTCCACGCCCAATTTCGGTTCGGGTCGTAACTTCCGTCGCCATCTTCATTAATCAATCCGTCGCCGTCATTATCAAACCCTTCTGTTTGGAATACTTCATAATCTCCCACTTCATCGGGCTTACAGTGAACCATCAGGCGGCTGTCGTCCTGTGAAATTTTCCAGCGTCCGCCCACAGTTTTGATACGCATTTGGGTAATATATCCGTCGCCGTTCAAATCATCGGGGCCATCTTCATTTATCAGTCCGTCGCCGTCATCATCACGCTGTACTTGTCCCGAACGAGGAGAATGCGGAGTATTGGCAGAGTGCATGAATTTATCACGGCTATCAGGACTTTCGCCCGGGATAATATAAAATGTGCGAGTATCCACAAGTTCTTTTACAAATGCATTTGTGGAATAGGTTTCGAGCAGATACCAAGCTGTGTAGAGCGCAACTTCGACCGCTTGAATTTCGTTGGCATGAATAGCAGCATCAACATACATTGCAGGTTTTTCGGCATCTTTTCCTGTCTCGCGGTTTGTGATGGACAATGCCCACAAGTCACGTCCTTCATAAGATTTACCGATAGACTCAAGTGTGCATAAATTAGGATAAGCCGCCGCCAAACGCTGGACGATTTCGGTTACACCTTTCCAGTCGTAATAGCGATTCCATGCTACTTCTACTTTGGGGTTATTCGGTGCACCGAGTGCCTTCAAGCCGGAAAGTGGCGGAGTCGTTTGAGCCATTACCGAAACCGACATCACAGCACATACAAGAAGCCGAAGAAAATACTGTATCATATTGGAATTTATAAAGAATAGTAGAGAAAATTGCAATCTATTGGTTATTGAATTACTTTTGTTTGGCGAAACTAAGGATAAATCCACAGAAAAAAAAGCCCATAGCCCAAATTCATAAACTACCTCTCTGTGAACTATGTGTCTATGTGGTTAAAATTATCAAACCCTTCTTAATGGAAAAACACCTAAAACCAAAGTATCCGACTTATTGCTTATGCTATTTTTCCATTAAAACTGTCGTATTTTTGCAGAAGTAAATCAATTTTGGAACTAATCTTCTCTACTACTGAATGAGTGAACAAATCAAATCAATGTTTGCGGGACTTGCCTCGCGTTATGACCGCACCAATACCGTCCTTTCTCTCGGAATTCATAAACTATGGCGACGAAAAGTAGTGCGCCTCTCTGATGCAAAAGCCGGAATGTCTATTCTTGATTGTGCTACCGGAACAGGCGATTTGGCACTTGAATTCAAAAAAGCTGTTGGACAATCGGGAGCAGTTATAGGTACGGATTTTTGTGCTGAAATGCTGGATTTTGCTCCGGCAAAAGCCCAACAACAAGGTTTGGAAGTGCAGTTTGAACTCGCCGATGCAATGAATCTTCAATATGCTGATAATACGTATGATATAGCAAGTATTTCATTTGGTATTCGGAACGTTGATTCTCCATCACAGTGTTTAAAAGAAATGGCGCGAGTCGTTCGTCCGGGTGGACGTGTTATGATTTTGGAATTCGGACAGCCCGAAGGTATGTTTCGGTATTTGTATTCACTCTATCGTGCAGTGTTTATGCCAATGTTAGGTTGGATTGTAACCGGTAAAAATAAAGATGCTTACAATTATTTATTAGACACAACCGCAGTGTTTCCAAGTGGCAAGAAATTTATTGAAATGATGGAAACAAGCGGCGCATTTACTGAATTGAGATATGTGCCTTTTACGTTTGGAATTGCGTATCTTTATATCGGTAAAGTAAAGTAATTTCTCATTATTTGCGTTCCATATTATGCTCGGAAAACTCCGCAGTCTTGCCTCCGATGCCTTGATTTATGGTCTGACCACAATACTTGTGCGGTTTATGACCTTCCTTCTTACGCCGCTTTATTCCAATTACCTCAGCAAAACTGAAATCGGGGTATTTTCCGATTTATTTGCTGTTCTGGGGTTTGTTACCATTATCTATTGCGTAGGATTAGATACTTCATTCTTCCGTTTTTTTAATCACGATGACAAAGAAGGGACAAAAAAGGCGTTTTCGTATTCCTTTTGGGGAATTTTCATTGTGAGTGGGTTTTTTACAGCGATGACATTTATATTTGCTGATAATATTGCTGTATATTTTCCCGAAATTAATACAAAATTTGGTAGTTCAGTCATTCGTATTGCGGCATTTATTCCGTTTTGTGATGTACTAACGTTCATTCCGTATGCTGTTTTGCGAATGAATCGCCGAGCTAAAACATTCGCCGGACTTAAAATTATGACTGTTGGTGTGAATGTTGTGGCAACGTATTTGCTGATAGTAGTTTTCAAAATGGGAATTATGGGAATTGTTGTAGCGGGAATAATCTCATCGGGAGTTGCGCTTTTTGCTTTTTTACCGATTATTATTCGATGGCTCGCTCCGCTTCGTGGTGGTAAGATACTGTTTCGAGAGATGCTTACGTTTGGATTACCAACCGTTCCGTCCTCGCTTTCGCTGATGATACTGCAAGTGGCAGACCGTCCAATTATGAAATCAATCGGCGGTGCGGAAATGCTGGGAATGTACAGTGTGAATTACCGTTTGGGAATTCCGATGATGCTATTTGTGGCAGTTTTTGAATTTGCGTGGCGACCGTTTTATCTTACGCATCACGAAGAAGCTGATGCTAAGGCGTTGTTTAGTCGTATTCTTACGTATTTTACGTTGTGCTGTGCGGTGGTATTTTTGATTGTATGTTTTGGAATGGACTATATCGTGCGCCTGCCGTTTGTCGGAGGAAGATTTATCAATCCGACGTTTTGGAGTGGCATGGGAATAATTCCGATTATCATGGGCGGCTATTTTTTTAATGGATTATATGTGAATTTCGCGGCGGGCTTTCATATTACCAAAAGTACAAAGTTTCTTCCGATTGCAACGGTTGTTGCGGCGGCAAGTAATGTACTTTTGAATATACTGTTGATACCGAAATATGGAATTTATGGCGGAGCATGGGCTACGTTTGGCGCGTATTTTCTTAGTATGATTGTGCTGTATTATTATGCACGCAAAGTATATCCTATTCCGTACGAATGGAAGCGAATTTTCTTGATTATCGGTGTCACACTCGGTATATTTTGGGGTGTGAATTTCTTTCCTGATACTATTTGGACTAAAATATTGGCAATCGTTACGCTTCTTGCTTTCTTTCGTTTTACGGGCTTTCTGACGGCAGAAGAAATTGGTGCATTGAAACGGCTTCTCCGCCGTAAGCCAAAGGTATAATTTATGCTTTTTTGTCGTTTTGTTGAATAGAAACAATTGTTTTTGCTTGTGGGATTTTATCAACGTTTTCAATAACTTTTATGTACACAATTCCTGTTTATCAACCTTCGCTTGCGGGCAATGAAAAGAAATATGTAAATGAATGTTTGGATACCGCTTGGATTTCCGGAAAAGGTCGTTTTGTCAGTGAATTCGAGAGTCAATTTGCCGAGTATATTGGTATTCGTAATGCTTCTACTGTTTGTAATGGAACGGTTGCTCTGCATCTAGCACTTGTGGCGTTGGGAATCGGCCCGGGCGATGAGGTTATCGTGCCAACGTTTACGTATATCGCTCCGGTTAATGCCATTGTCTATGCCGGAGCAACACCTGTTTTTGTGGATTCCGAGCGTGAGTCGTGGCAATTAGATGCCGAGGAAGTTCGCCGAAAAATTACCCCACGAACAAAAGCAATTATTGCCGTTCATCTCTACGGACATCCTGCCGATATGGACGCTCTCTCGCAGATAGCCAAAGACCACCGCGTGTTTTTAATCGAAGATTGCGCCGAAGGATTCGGAACACTGTACAAGGGCAGGCACGTCGGTACATTCGGAGATATTTCCACATTTAGTTTTTATGGAAATAAAACAATTACTACAGGCGAAGGTGGAATGGTGGTAACAAACGACGAAACACTCTATTCGAGAACGCTTCATTTCAAAGGGCAAGGACTGGCAAAATACCGTGAGTATTGGCATGATGTTATTGGATTTAACTACCGTATGACGAATATTTGTGCAGCAATCGGCTTGGCGCAATTAGAACGGGCAGACGAACTTATTAACCGTAAAATAGAAATTGCCGGCTGGTATGATGAACTACTCGCAGGGAGCAATTATACAACTCATGCACCGATTGGTGATGTGCGCCATTCGTATTGGATGTATTCGGTACTTGCGCCTCATGTTCGTCAGCGCGACGACATTCGTGAACACCTCAATCGAGCCGGAATCGAAACCCGTCCGACGTTTTATCCTGTGCATACAATGCCGATGTATTCGGGTAAATATGAACGTCATCCTATAGCCGAGGAAATTGGCTGGAGAGGAATTAACTTACCGAGTTATCCAGATTTGACTCGTCCGCAATTAGAGCAGATTTGCAGTACTTTGATGTCGGCAATTGAATAGACACGTGCCGTATTCTAATCCAAGAACGACCACGAAACACTTAGCCGAAGATTCCTGTCTAATTGTGGATACAGCGGTACATAATAATATGTTTGTGAGATGATATTATAAAAAGTTGCTCGGACGAACGCATTTCCCAACCGCAACACCAAAAACGCATCAATTCCATTGAATGTAGCATTCGATTCGCCGGTGCGCGAAGGAATTGAAGTCCATGTTTGTGGAAGAAATGTTTCACCTGCCATCGAACCGAGAAACTTCACAGAAATCCCGCCTTGCGCCAAACTTTGACCGATTTGATATTCATATTGTGCAGTAATTCCCGCATAAAATAACGGGAAACGATTGTCATTTGTTCCGTTGGTGGCGGTTTGGTACAGTTGGAAAAACCCGTTTGCACTCAGTGCACCTAACTTCCATTGTGCTTGTGTCGTAAGTCCGATTGCACGCCGAGAATCACCATTGAACGAGCGCGAAGTAAGAATAAATCCTCCCGTATCTCGTACAGATTCCGAAAGAATAGGAAATGTTGTCAAGCGCGAAAATACGGTTGTACTGATGTGAAGAGAATCGTGTTTATACTGAACAGATGCAAATCCCAAAAGTGTATTCTCTGAAGTAAGTCCAAGACCTTCGGCGGCTGACGGCGCGCGGCTACTTTGCGAAATATCCAGCGAAAGTATAAGATTATTCGAAAATCTTAACTCGCCTGCCGCCCCCAACGATGGAATGAATTTAGCATTTTCATAGAGAACTCGAGCTCCTGTTCGTAGCATAAAATCCTTCGTTGTCGGCTGAAGTACAAGATGCCCGTAACCTGCAAGTTTGATTCCATTTATATCATTAGTATAGCTTGACTGTTCGGCTGTTATATATTCTGCTTCTCCGCCGTATCGGAGAGTGGTGAGTGAATTTATGCGTTGTTCGAGGCGGGCAGTAGCACCGACTGATTGCTCGGCAAATTGAGAAAGGCGAATCGTATCAGCAGAAGTTACTGCTAATGCTCGTGGACGATTTTTTTGCCATATTGAATTTGAAAAATACAGCGTACCACTTGCCGTTGAAGAAGAATCATCAGCGAGAAGTGACGAGCCCGCAAGAGTAACATCATGCCGAAAAACTCGCTCATTAAGGTCAGAATACATCGGAACTGCAATGAGTTCATTAGAAAAACTTGGTGAAAGTGAATCTAAACCGCCATTTGTACCAATTCCGTGATTGGTAAATAATTCACTGAGCGAAAATGAGGTTTTATCCGACGGACTCCACCGCACAATCGCACGGAGATTCCATACTTCAAAGTCGGAGTTAGTAAATCGTGAGTTGGAAGATTGCCGTCTGAATCCGAGCGTTGCATTCCAATTCGGAGCGAAATTTTGGCTGAATGTTCCGTCGGAAGCAATAAAATTATAACCACCTTGCGAAAAAGAAATTCTTGTAAACGGTTTGGCTATATCATGACGAATTTCTTGAATGTTTATCAGTGCGCCGTTTGAATTATCCGAGAAAATAATTGCATCTGTTCCTGTGAGAATTTCGATTTGTTCTATCATTTCGGGTGGGAATTGCTCGAGATTTACCCCGCCGAAACTTCTGCTGTTCATGTTCCGTCCGTCATAGCGCAAGGTTATATCACGCAAACTTCCTCCAAAAACAGAAAAGCTGTTCATTTGTCCGTAGCTTCCCAAGTGGAGAGGATAGAATATCGGCACTTTTTGACTAATTATATCATGCAAACCTATAAAGTTCAGATACGGCAATTCTTGCTTGGTGGTTGTTGTGACTTTCAATGGAATAGTGAACAAACTTCCATGAGTTCGAAGCGGTTTACTAAGGTGAGTGCTGTCAGCTTTAATCGGAAGCGATGGTTTGGTTGAATCGCCGTCAGTTCGTTTTCGCAAGGAAACGTCGGAAGAATCCGTAGTTGCAAACATTGGAATCTCCACGAAAAGAAGAAGTATAATACAAAAAAGTCGGAGCATTATCCCACAAAATTTGATTTGGAAGAGAAAAACAAGTACATCACAATAGAAAAATACACAATTGTTCGAGATTGTCTCATAAAAAAAGCGCAAGAAATTGTCCTGCGCTTTTTTGTCATTACGATGTTGTGCTAACCACGAAGTTACTCGGCTGTCGGTTCTTGCGGTTCCGGCGCAATCGCCGCAACTATTACATTGCCGTTTTCATCTGTTAGCAATTCTGTATCATCCTCCTCAACCTCATCTTCGTGCGGTACGGCTGTGATATCAGCAATATTATCGCCATCATCTAAGCGGACAAGGCGAACACCCTGTGTATTACGCCCGATAATCCGAATATCTTTTACATGCTGACGAATCAGAACGCCATTGGTGGACATTACCACTAAATCCTCATTGTCCTCAACTTCCATAATAGCAACCACTTCACCTGTTTTTTCGGTAACATTCATGGAAATAACACCTTTTGCTCCACGCTTTGTAAGGCGGAAGTCTTCATAATTAGTCCGTTTACCGTAGCCATTTTTCCCGACAACTATTACTTGTGAATCAGTACGTTTGATAGCAACCATCGAAATAATCCGTTGGTCATCTTCGATTCGCATACCGATAACGCCGGTGGCTGTCCGTCCCATCGGGCGAACATCGCCTTCGCGGAAACGACAGGCAAGACCGTAATTTGAACCAAGAATAATATCACAACTTCCGTCGGTCAGACGTGCCGAAATTAAGCGGTCACCTTCTACAAGATTCAGAGCAATTTTTCCGTTTGCCCGTACACTTTCAAATTCAGAAAGCGAAGTCTTCTTCACTGTTCCGCGTTCGGTTGCCATGAAAATAAAATTATTTTCGGGGAATTCCGAAACGGTAAGTGTTGCTGTTACTCGCTCATCTTGCGCTTTTTCGATAACATTTGCCAACGAACGACCTTTTGCATTGCGGCTACCTTCTTGCAAATCATATACTTTCACACGGAAAACTCGTCCTCTGTCGGTAAAGAACAACAAATAATTATGCGTCGAGGCAAGGAATGCCTGTTCTACATAATCATCATCATAGGTTCCTGCACCGCTTGAGCCGCGTCCGCCTCGATTTTGACGGCGATAATTCGTAACCGTTGTGCGTTTGATAAATCCTTTGCGCGAGATAGTTACAATCACATCCTCGTCGGCAATCATATCTTCGAGAGTGAAATCACGTGCATCATAAACAATCTCTGTGCGGCGTTCGTCACCGTGTTTTCTCTTGAGCTCGGCTAATTCTTCACTGATAATTTGCATTTGTAAATCTACGCTTGCAAGGATTGCTTTCAATCGTTCGATTGTGCGAATAACCTCACGATACTCATTCATAATTTTCTCGCGCTCTAAGCCGGTCAGACGTTGCAAGCGCATTTCGAGAATTGCTTTAGCTTGAATTTCGGAAAGTCCGAATTTTTCTTGTAATGAAATCGAAGCTGTCGGTGTGTCGGGTGATGCTTTGATAGTTTTGATAATTTCATCAATATTATCAAGAGCAATAATAAATCCTTCGAGAATATGAGCGCGTTTTTCGGCGGCATCAAGTTCATATCGTGTACGACGAACGATAACCTCGACTCGGTGCTTGATATATTGTTCCATCATTTCTTTGAGGTTCAATACTCGCGGACGACCACCCACAAGAGCAAGCATAATTGCACCGAATGTAACTTGCATTTGTGTATGCTTGTAGAGGTTATTCAGCACAACCATTGGCGTTGCATCGCGTTTGAGTTCTATTACTATTCTCATTCCGTCACGGTCGGATTCATCTCGAATATCAGAAATATCTTCGAGTGATTTTGCACGAACGAGGTCGGCAATTTTTTCAATTAAGTTTGCTTTATTAACTTGATACGGTAATTCTGTAATGATAATTGTTTCTTTGGTGCGAGTTGCCTCTACGGTTGCTTTGGCTCGAACTAATATCCGTCCGCGTCCGGTCATATACGCATCTTTGACTCCGTCATGACCGTAGATTATTCCGCCGGTCGGGAAATCGGGTGCGCTTACAAATCCCATTAATTCAGGAATGGTTATATTCGGATTTTCGATAAGAGCTTGCAGTCCATTGACTATTTCCGTAAGATTATGCGGCGGGATATTGGTTGCCATACCAACGGCAATTCCACCTGCTCCATTAACCAAGAGCGCGGGCAAAATATTTGGCAGAACAGTTGGTTCTTCGAGAGAATCATCAAAATTTCCACGATAATCAACCGTATTTTTATCAATATCACGAAGCATTTCAAGGGCTATTCCGGCAAGACGAGTTTCGGTATAACGCATAGCCGCCGCAGGATCGCCATCCACCGAACCGAAATTACCCTGACCATCTACAAGCGGATACCGAACCGACCATTCTTGAGCCAAACGTACCATTGCTTCATACACCGAACTATCACCGTGCGGGTGATACTTACCGAGAACTTCACCGACCAACCTTGCCGACTTTTTATATGCACGGTTTGGCATCAAGCCAAGCTCGTACATCGCATATAGAATCCGACGATGAACCGGTTTTAATCCGTCGCGGGCATCGGGAAGCGCACGCGATACAATAACAGACATGGAATAATCAAGGTAGGAACTGCGCATTTCATCTTCCATCAGTACCGGAAGAATATGCTCTGAGGTTAGGGACATAGAATACTCGTGCTAAGACAATGGGACAAGCCAAATCAATAGTGATAAAAAAGACACTTGAGCATCTTTTTTACCGTTAGATAGATGCAAAAATACGGAATTTTGACGGATTAGAAGGATATTCAAAAAGGAAATTCTTGCTTTGGCGTTTAACTCTTAGAAAAAACTTCACAACTCCTTAGAAAACAGCTAACACTTTCTGCTTTTTTATCTATCTCGGATAATCCACTACATCCGAACGCAGTACTATAAAGTTTGGCAGGGTAAGTGCGATGCCTTACTTTTGTGAACATAGGAATATATTGTTGTGGTGGGTATGTAAAATGTACACCAATTATTGGGTAAGTATTTGAAGAAAAAATGCAACAATTAACAACCAATCTGCAAGAACAAGTAGTGCACAAGGCAACTGTTTTGGATGAAGACATTAGAACTAATCTTTCAAAAATAGGGTAAAATTATATGAAATCTGAATTAGTTGATGAAGCATTGGCAATTATAAAAAAATCAATTCAACAGAGGACATTTATTGATGTCGAGAAGTCAAAGGTTGAGCTTAAAGACCTTTCAGGTGCAGGGAAATGGAAGTCTCTGCATGAGACTGTATGCGCTTTTCTAAATACAGATGGTGGAATAATTATATGTGGAATAAGAGAAGTAGTAGAAAAGAATAATAAACATTACGTTTTTAATGGATTTGATAGAAACACTGAGAGCAAACTGATTGAATTACATACAACGTTTAAAGATGATAATAATGTTGTCGTAGATTTATCGAATACAGTTTATTTTGATTATGTACCGTTCCTTGAAGGAGAAATTGCCGTAGTGGCTGTGTATCCATTATCTGACGACAAAAAATTTGTCAGATATAATGGGGAATACTTTGAGAGAAAATTAACACAGGATAGAGTTATTCCTCCTGCAAAGATTCAAAGACAGAAAGAATACAAAGCAGATTTGGAACATGCAAGAGAGCTGGCAATTCTTGAAGATGCCAAAATCAACGATCTAAGTTTAGGTAAGATAAATAAGTATATTGATTTGCTTAATCGAGAAATTAGAAATGAAACCCTTAAACCAAACCTCAACAAGGCAAAAGAATTTCTGAGTAAACAACATTTTCTAAGAGATTCAAGAATTACCACATTAGGTATGTTGGTTTGTGGTGATGATCCCTTCTATTTCCTTGCATCAAGAGCCGAAGTGAACTGCTATTACGATACAAGTTCTGATATTGGAAAAGACAAAAAAATCTTTCGTAATGATGTTATAAGTTTAATGGAGGACACCTTCAGATATATTTGGGGGCATATTAAAATCAATAGAACAATTAGGGAAGGTGGGAAAAGCGAACCTGAGTACCCCGAAAAACTTATTAGGGAAACTATCAACAATGCATTAGCCCATCGAGATTATACCATTGATAATTTTGTTACTGTTAGAGTTGAGCCATATCATTTCATTGAAATAAAAAATCCCGGCTCCTTTAAAGAAAAAATCAAACTAATTCATACCGAAACAGATATTCCAATACGGCGGCTCATACCCGGAATACCCGAGAGCAAGAATCCTAAACTTGCATCTGTTCTTAAAGTATTTGACAAAATAGAAAGTCAAGGAAGAGGAATGGCTTCATTAATCAATGCTAGTTTGGAAAACCTAATTGATTTGCCATATTATGAAATTAGAGATGGCATTATCAGTCTTAAAATTCCAACAGGGGAGTTATTAGATGAAGCGATGGCTACTTGGCTTCATGGATTTGAATATTATATAACAACAAAACTCAAGAAGCAACTTACCGAAGAACATAGGATGGTACTTGCCTATTTTTACAAGTCGGAAATGCTCAACCGACAACGGTATTTTACTATCTTATTAAGTGACAGCAACAATCATTTTGCTGTTATTGAACAATTGAAAATTGCTGAGTTGATTTTTGAACATCCTGCTTCCTCGGATGAAATTCCTGTGTATGTATTGGACAGAGTATTAGTGAAAACTGATTTTACTGACGAGCTGATTACTTTAATTGGTGAAGAATACATTAGTTATGACCCTACGGCAAAAGAGATATTAAATATTACTTATTTATATTCCAAATTCAACAACAAAGCTCTGAAAGCTACTGAGATTACACCTGAAGTATATAGGAGGTTACATGGCAAAGAGATAATTGCAAAAAAGTATGAATCGCTTGGACGCAAAGTGAGAGGATATTGCAATCGCATTGATAGAGAAGGAATACTTTTGAAAGATACTAAAAGTGCTTATACTTTTAATTTTAATTATCAAACCAAGCATCACCTTTTTTAAACCAATTCAGAGAAAAAATAACATTTGCAGTGCATAACTCACCTTACGCAGGAGTCA
>JAFDZU010000054.1 GCA_018266765.1 Bacteroidota bacterium | reverse complement strand
TACTTTATTTTTGGCGGGTTCGCCCAATGAATCCACTTTGAAGAGCCAACCTGCATCTGCTCCTGTGCATAACGATTCGCATGGTGAATTACTTAAGTGTACACTATATTCTCCACTGATAATAATTCCTCCATCAGCATCTTCAATCATACTATACGTCGTTTCAGTACATAATTCAGTACCATAATAAGCAGTAAACAGTAGATTGCCTGCCGTATCAATTCGACTGAGTGTTATATCTTGAAAACAATCTTCCCAATATTGAGGATATTTCTGATATTCAGTTATATTAATAGCTCCTGTGGATACATAATAGCCACTATTACGGCTCTCTATGATTTGTAAAATGCCATTAATGAGACCGTTATATCCAGGAACAGATGTAGTCCACTGTTTTTGGAAATTTTTATCATACTTCACAATTACAGCTTTATACATTTCGAGACTATCTCTAAAGTAATATCCTAAACAAATACCACCGTCGCTTGTCGATATGATTTCATTTGCGCCATCAATTGCGCCATTAAACAAATCAGTACTGTCAATAATAGGTTTTGCTTCAAAATTAAATGATGTGTCCGAAGTTACAAGTGTTCTCTTAAAGTATTTATTGTAACTAATATAATTTATAAAAAGTATTTTCCCAGAATGCATTTGAAGTTGCGGGTCATAAAAACTTAATTCCGTTGTATCTATAATGGACGCTCTATCTATAAAACGCCCATCTTTTGAAAAATGGAGGATAATTTGCTCTTTACCTTCGGTTCTTGGTATCGGGTATGACATCCAGAGTATGCTTGAATCAAGAAGTCTTATTCCTGTAAAATTGATATTTTTATCGAATTCAGTAGGCATACCTGTTATTGTAGAATCTAAAACAACATTGCTTTTCTCGATAAGATTTGAATCCAAGAGTACAAGACGGAGACTTGCCACACTACCCGATGTTGAAATAAATTCTGTTTCTAAATAGACCAGAGTATTGCTTTCGCGGTCATAATAATAAGATGGTATTCCTCTAAGTGCATGAAAATTTGATCTCCATTGTTGCTCTATGATGCCGTATTCATTAAGGGCAACTATCGAAACAATGCCGTTTCCTCGACGTGTCAATGCAAATGTACGAGTAGGCGAAATTTGATGAAAATTTAAGAAACTGTTATACCCTATGTTTCCTGAATATGTCTTAATATCATAGGTCTTTATTTGTGCGTTTACGGTGTGCAGCGCAACAATGAAGGAAATCAGGGTGATAAGAATTGTTCGCATGACACATATTTACGATTTATTCAGATTCTCAATCCATTCAAGGCAAATATTCCTATCTTCCACCACCTGCGAAAGGAACAAATCAATACTCTCAAATTTTCGTTCTGTGCGAATAAATTTTAGGAAATCAACCCGCAATATCCGCTCATAAAGATTCATATCCATAAATAAATAATGGACTTCGAGTGTAGGAATTAAATCATCGGTAAATGTGGGGCGCAATCCGATATTTGCCATTCCATAGAATGTTTCGCCGTCTATTGAGCTCGAAACTAAATAAACACCATTTGCAGGCAAGAGTTTATTGGGATTTTGAGGTTTTACGTTCGCTGTCGGAATTCCGAGTGTATGACCTCGCCGATGACCTTCTACTACAATTCCCTCCACAAAATACGGAAATCCAAGTGCTCCGTTTGCTTCGTCGAGATGTGCCGCCATAAGTGCATGGCGAATTTTTGTACTGCTGATTGTTTCATTACCCTCAAGGAGTGCATCGGTTTTTTCAACTTCAAAGCCGAGTTCTTCACCAAGCGTGCGAAGAAGTGATTCGTTGCCGGTACGGTCTTTGCCGAATAAATGGTCGTAGCCAATCAATATTTTACTCATCCCGATTTTTGATACGAGAAATTCCCGCACGAAATCTTCTGAACTTATCTGAGAAAATTCTTGCGAGAACGGAATTATTACTACATTTTCAATTCCAAATTTTTCAAACAGTTGGAGTCGTTCTTCGATAGAAGAAAGCAGGTGAATCGGCTCGCGGTCGGGCTTTTGCAGTACAATCTGCGGGTGTGGCTCGAATGTTACGACAACGGCGCGCGCTCCGAGTTCTTGTGCACATTCAAGCAGTCGTTTAATGATTGCCTGATGCCCGCGATGGACACCGTCGAATGTACCAACGGTAAGAACAGTTTTTTTGTCAAAAGGTATTGTAATGTCTGTGTAGATATTCATATCAGCCGTAAATTGTGGTTTTCTATTCTGAGAAAGGATGTTGAGTAGAACTTATTAAGCACAAATTTACACAAAACCGAGTCGGGTGCAAAGCCACAGCCAATGATAAATTTAATTTACACCGAAAATCACACACAAATAAAATAATTGAAAGATGATAAACAAAGAAATATTTTTTGGTCAAATTGATTGTCGCATCGTCATTCATAGGAATAATTAATAGAAAATCTACATGGGTAACTCTATAAATAATTTAATGATACAGTTTTTTTTAATTGAAATAAAAATATTATTCTTATTTCAATTAATTAGATTTGACATTAATTCAAAGTACAGTTTCCATTAAAATGAGCTGCATTTTGTTATTTTTGCATTGGATTTAATTTAAGATGTGTTTTTTAGCACTTTCACTTCAAAGGGGATTTAGATGGAATTTTTCAATATGCTTGAAAGCTACGGACATGAGCAAGTGATATTCTGTTCGGACAAAAAATCAGGATTGCAAGCTATAATCGGAATTCATAATACTGTTTTAGGTCCGGCTCTTGGCGGTACACGTATGTGGCAATATGCCAGCGATGCCGAAGCTCTGACTGATGTACTGCGTCTTTCACGCGGAATGACCTATAAGGCATCGGTGGCGGGTTTGAATCTTGGCGGTGGCAAAGCGGTTATTATCGGTGATTCTCGTACCGATAAAACGGAAGCACTTTTTCGCGCTTACGGTCGTGCCGTCGAAGCAGTAGGCGGCCGGTATATAACTGCCGAAGATGTCGGTACTTCGGTAAATGATATGGAATGGATAGGAATGGAAACAAATTTTGTAACAGGTGTGAGCGGCGAAGGCGGAAGCGGAGACCCTTCTCCTTTTACGGCTTATGGCGTGTATCATGGTATCAAAGCATGTTCAAAAGTTCAGTTTGGTAGCGAATCTCTTGCCGGAAAAAAAATTGCAGTACAAGGTGCAGGAAATGTAGCTACACATCTGATTGGTTATTTGATTAAAGAAGGTGCAAAAGTATTTGTAACGGATATTTATACCGAAAAGGCACTCAAAGTTGCAGCTGAAACAGGAGCTGAATATGTTACTCCAGAGAAGATTCTCACACTTGATTGTGATATTTTCTCCCCCAATGCCTTAGGTGCAATTTTGAATGATGAATCAATTCCAAATTTGAAATGTGCAGTCGTAGCCGGCGGTGCTAATAACCAGCTTGAAGATGAAAAAATTCATGCAGAAGCTCTTCATGCACGAGGAATTCTCTACGCGCCTGACTATGTTATTAATGCAGGGGGACTTATGAATGTTGCTTCCGAAATCGAAGGATATCGGAAAGAACGCGTTCTCAAACAAGCCGAAGGAATTTATACTATTCTCTCAACAATTTTCAAAACTGCATCCGAGCGAAATATCCTTTCAATTGAGGCATCGAATGCAATTGCTGAAGAGCGCATAGCAGCTATTGGTCATATCCACGCAAATTATATTGGCAAGCCCGATATTCGCAAATAATTCATGTACAGAATAAAATTCTAACGAACGGGCGCAAATCGTTTGCTATTCTATTATTAGGATTTCCGCCCGATTTTTTACCCATATTTTCGTTCTTTTCAATTTGATGTATGAAAGCACAACAAGACTCTTCATTTCCACTTAGCACCAAGAGATTTATTAAAGGTTCGCGCCGTTTAGCCCGCGAAAAATGTTTACAAGTGCTCGCCGCCTGCGAAAATTCCGGTATTCGCTGGCAGGATGTTTTTCAGCATATTCTTTTTCGTGAATTTCAGTTTGATGATGGCGAGCCGGACACAAATCGCCTGCTTACCACCGAACAAATAGCTGAAATAGAAGCAGATACCACTATTCGATGGGAAGGAAACGAAGTGGAATTTACCCGTGAATTGATAGATGCAACTCTCCAACACGCAGGATTTTCCGAAACATTGATAGACCGCTATGCCCAGAATTGGGATATTGAACGTATTGCACTTCTCGACCGAATCCTGCTCAGAATGGCGATTGCCGAACTCATGACGTTTTCAGAAATTCCTCCTAAAGTTACTATCAACGAAATTCTCGAACTTGCCAAACGCTATTCTACCGATAAAAGCAATGTTTTTATAAACGGTGTCATGGACTCAGTATATGAAGAATTACAAAAGGCAGGTTCGATTCAAAAATCAGGACGCGGACTTTTAGATTCGTAAGATGGACACATCTGTTTTTTTTGTAGATCAAAACATTCCATATCTTGCTGACGCTCTCTCTAATTGTGGGAGCGTAGTACGTTTTGACGGAAGAACTCTCACGGCTGAAAATCTCCGACAGGAACACTGCACCGCACTTTTTGTTCGTTCGGTTACACGGGTAACGTCTTCATTACTGCATCAAACCTATGTTCGATTTGTAGGCACTGCCACTGCAGGAACTGACCACATAGATAATAATTATCTCAATTCTTCGGGTATTTTTTTTACATCTGCGGCAGGTTCAAACGCTAATGCAGTGGCTGAGTATGCAGTTTTTGCAATGCTCGAGTGGGCAAAAAAAAATAAAACCTCGCTTCACGGTAAACGAGTTGGTATTGTTGGATATGGAAATGTTGGTAGGCGAGTAGCTGATTATTGCAACCGTTTGGGAATGAACATAGTAGTAAACGATTCTCCTCTGTCTGACAATGGATTTCAATTCCCCGATTGGACGAAACATGTATCTGTTCAAGAACTTTGCTCGCAATCGGATATAATCACCAATCATGTTCCGCTGAATCTCACGGGCAATTACTCTACGCTCGGACTTTTGGGTAATAGTGAATTATCGCGTTTGAAAACAGGTGGGTTGATAATTCATGCCTCGCGTGGAGGAGTAATTGACGAACAAGTAATTCTCGATATAACTCCAAAAAAACAAATAGTATTGGCATTTGATGTTTGGAATAATGAACCGCTCATTGATGTTCAATTAGCCCAAAAAGCTATGATTGCCACACCACATATTGCGGGATATTCATGGAATGCGAAGCTCTCAGGCGCACGAATGATGGCAGAACAGTTTGCTGAATTTTCCGGCTGTTCACCTGATTTATCACTGTGGAATAATAATACGCTCCCCGAATTTCTTCCAATTGATTGCACAGATGAACTTACTATTTACAAACAACTTAGCAAGCAACGTCAATTTTTACATGACACCCGCAATCTGCATGGAACACTCAGGTTAGAATCTACAGAACGTGCCTTTGCATTCGACCAATTGCGGAAACAGTATCCACAGAGGTTTGAATCACTGCAATAGACTTCTGCACAAACTCTTTGACGCATTTGATTTTATAATTGGAACTATCGGCTATGAAGTTTCTATAACTGATTTTTTCGACACGGATGAAATTTGGCCTAATGAAAAATACAATATTTACAACATCAAAAAGCAGTTATTACAAGACGACAATTACTTTACTTTAATTATTGCAAATAAAAAACATATTGACTTGCAAGATATCAACGGAATATTAATGGTCTGACAAAAACAGATACTTGAGAAAAATAAATCTGGTTGTGTATCAAAAAGTAGATATTTGTTTCTGTCATAAAACATAAGGACTAACGTAGCAATATGAAAGAGTTTTTTCTTAGAAGAAGCTGTCGTTTTGCGAACTAATCGTCTATTTTTAGCTCGAAGACTAGT
>JAFDZU010000053.1:41809-53893 GCA_018266765.1 Bacteroidota bacterium | reverse complement strand
ATTCTGCGTAAGGTGAGTTATTAATAAAAATAAACAATAAATATAAAAATTACTGTTACTGAAAATTAATAGTAATAATTTATAAAATTTAGTATTTAAATAAGTTATAAATGATATTTTTAGTGATTATTGTTTCCCACTGTTAAGTTTCTTCTCAGACGCCCATTGTTCTTTTCTGAGTGAGTACAGATACAAACTTTCTACTTTGGTTCTCGCCCAAGGGGTTTTCCGTAAAAACTTCAAACTTGAGTTAACACTCGGATTATCCTTAAAGCATTTTATGTCTATTTTATTACCTAATTCATCCCAACCGTAATAAGCAACTAAATGCTCTACGATCATTTGTAATGTTTTTCCGTGCAATGGATCGCTGTTCTGTTGAGTCATTGATTTCTGCCCCAAATTGATACAATAATCAGAAAATACTATTGCGAGTAACTTCTTTTATTGCAAAAAGTTATATGGTAATCTACTGAAATTGATTCAGCAAAAATAGGAAAAAAACTGTATCTTTGTTGTATGAATTTATATGAACTATCTCCTCAGTTGCAAAGTAATCTTGGCATAACCGGCTTGAATGAAATGCAAATTTCTGCTCATCACCATATCCAAAATGAAAAAAATGTATTACTGCACTCGCCCACGGGGTCAGGTAAAACGATTGGATTTCTCTTGCCAATATTGAATCTGTTGAGTTCTTCCGAAAAAGGGATCCAATGTTTAATCCTTACACCTTCGCGAGAACTTGCATTGCAAATAGAACAAGTGTGGCGCAAAATGTCAACGGGATTTAAAGTAAATACCTGTTACGGTGGACATTCTATAAAAGTTGAAACCCAAAATTTATCCGAGCCACCTGCAGTGTTAATTGGAACTCCGGGTAGGATCAAAGATCATGTTTTCCGTGGGAATATCAATTTAAACAA
The DNA here is from genome assembly GCA_018266765.1 of Bacteroidota bacterium. Taxonomy (GTDB): domain Bacteria; phylum Bacteroidota; class Ignavibacteria; order Kapaibacteriales; family UBA961; genus JADJXV01. Next base: position 52,967 of record JAFDZU010000053.1, on the reverse strand, counting down.
TACTAAATTTGTAGTATTTGATGAATTTGATAAGTCACTTTCAATGGGTTTTGAAGATGATATGTCGTTTATTGTTGATGAATTGTCGAGCGTAGAAAAACGTATATTAGTATCTGCAACATCAGAAATCAGCATTCCTTCATTTGTTGGTGTTCAACAGCTAAAAGTTTTGGATTTTACTGTAATAAGTGAACAATCTAATGATGGTTTATGTATCAAAACTGTAATATCTAATTCAACCAATAAAACCGAAACGTTGTTTCAATTACTGTGTTTTATCGGCGGAGAATCTACCATAATCTTTTGCAATCTTAGAGAAACTGCCGAACAAACCTGCTACGCATTGCAAGATAAGGGGATAGAAGCCAACTTGTTTCATGGTAAAATGGAACAGTTGGAGAGAGAAAAGACATTGGTTCATTTCCGAAACGGTAGTACTACTTTTTTAGTTGCATCTGATTTAGCTGCAAGAGGTTTGGATATTCCTGCTGTTAAAAATGTAATTCATTTCGAGTTGCCGTTTCATTACGAGAATTTTGTACATCGCAACGGACGCACTGCAAGGATGAATACCGAAGGAACAGCATATATTCTGTTGGGGCAAAATGAATCAACACCATTATATTTAGAAGATTTACCAGATGAATTTGTTATTCCTCAAAATTGTAAATTGCCGAAACAGTCTGATTGGATAACGCTTTATATTAGTGGCGGAAAAAAAGACAAACTGAGTAAAATGGATATAGTAGGTTTTTTGTCAAAAAAAGGGAATTTGGAAAAAAATGATGTGGGGTTAATTGAAGTGATGGATTATATGTCGTTTGTTGCGGTAAGGAAATATAAAGTTGCTTCGCTCTTGGAACTCATTCAGAAAGAAAAAATGAAAGGGAAGAAATATAAGATTCAGATTGCGAAATAACGTATTTAATTGTTTTTCAAATATTTATCAATTCCATTCTTGCAATACATTAAACCTTCTTGAATTTTTGCTTCTAATAAATTACCCATTTCGATAGAATCCGTATAATTTAATTTGTGATGTAAATGATATTGAATGGCTTTATTTTTCAGTTTTTTCAAGTGCATATTTTTCTTGAATAACCGTAGTTCGATATCTGTATCTTCACCATAGCCGGGCAAATAGTAATCTTCATCAAAACCATTTACTTCTAACAAATCCTTTTTATGGATACTCCAATTGCTACCGCAAATTCCCAATGAATTACTGATTTTACTCGGTAAAAACGGAAGAAATAGAGCAGTTTCTACATAATTACTTTTGCTGGCAATTAAATTCCTTAATGTAAGCAATCGTAAGTTTTGAGTTTCGTACAATTCATAAGTGAGTTTTTCAGAAAGCAGAACTCTTCTTCCAAATAGAATTTTGTCTTTCTCTTTGTGTTTGATGTGCATTTTAATAAAATGCTTGTGCATGATACAATCACCGTCAATAAAAATGATGTACTCAGACTCACTAATGGCAATCGCTTGATTTAATGCTTTGTTTTTCATAAAACCTTCGTCTTTTTGGGATATATGTTTTATTGGAAGCGGTGAGTTAAGTTTAAAATGAGCTATAAAATCCTTCATATCTTTGCTATCATTATCTTCTGCAATAATAATTTCAAAATTAGAATTGGATTGCCGAATTGCCGATAAAAGTATGAGGTGTAATGCTTCAATATTTTTATAAACAGATATTATGAGTGATGCAACGAGCATAATTTTTTTTTTAACTAAATTCTATAAAAAGAAATAAACACTATCCAATATTCACTACAATTTTCCCAAACTGATTTGAATCATTCATCTTGTCGAATGCTAATGGAGCATTGTTAAGTGAGAAAACAGAATCTATAATAGGTATAATCTTATGATGCTCTACGAAAGAGAGCATCTGAGCAAAGTCTTCGTTTGTTCCCATTGTCGAGCCGATAACTCGTAATTGTTTCCAGAATAGCCGATGAAGATTGAACTCAGGAACAGCACCGATGGTAGCACCATAGGAAACAATTAATCCACCCGCTTTGGCAATTGCCATGAGTTTATTAAAATCACTTCCACCTGCACTGTCAATAATGACATCAAATCCATCGCTTGCAAATTGCATCATGCTGTCCCAGTCACTTGTATGGTAATTTGCACCGCCCGTAGCTCCGAGTATGCCGGCTTTGAGGAGTTTGTCGTCACTGCCGGTTGTAACATAGACTTTTGCTCCAATTGCTTTTGCAATTTGAAAACAAGCAAGGGCAACCCCTCCGCCAATTCCAGTAATTAAAACAGTATCACCTTCGGAAACTTGTGCTTGAATAATAACTGCTCGGTATGCTGTCAGAAATGCAAGGGGGAAAGCCGCCGCTTGCTCGTGTGTAAGATGTTTGGGTGTCGGAAAAATATTAGTTGCAGATAAAGCGATATATTCGGCAAGTGTTCCTTGAGTAGGCATTCCGAGAATTTGATAATCTTTTCCTTGCGCTTTGTGGTTTTCGCCCCAATGTATCGAAGGATTAAAAACGATTTCTTTGCCAATCCAATGTGATAATTCTGTTGAACCGACTTCGACAACAATCCCGCAACCATCCGAACCTAAAATTGCAGGATATTGGATTTTAGAATATTTACCGGCGCAAATCCATACATCACGCCGATTTAAAGCGGCGGCATGAACTTTCACAAGTACTTGGCTCGATGTCGGAATAGGTCGGTTGATTTCTTCAATTGTAAGTAATGTCGAGGGGTTGACAGTCGGTAAAATTTCTTTTGAAATAGTTGGTTTGCGGAGAACAAGAGCTTTCATATTAAAAATCATCCTTTCTTGTTTTGATGAGAAATGGTAAGTTGCACTTTGTTAATGAAAGCAAAAATAGTATAAGTTTTCGTATCACAAATCAAAGGGCATCTATGAAATGGTTATCTACTCGTTTGGCAGGCATTCTTGTGATGCTTATAACCCTCGTAGTTTATGTTTTTACAGCCAATCCAGATGTTGGATTTACCGACAGTGGCGAACTTGCTGCGGTGTGTACAACTCTTGGTGTTGCACATCCGACAGGGTATCCGTTATTCACTTTAGTCGGGCATTTATGGACGATGCTTCCATTACCTCTTTCACCAATTCTAAAGCTAAATTATTTTGCCGGAGTTTGTACGGCTATTTCTGCATTTCTATTTTTCAATTTGGTTGTATTTCTACTCAATAACAGTAAGCTCAAGGTCTCATTTAGCAAATCAAAACATACTAAAAAGGGCAAGCAAACTGAATCGAATGTGCCTGCTGTACTTCCTGAAAATGCTGTTGCGATAATAGCAATGGTTATGGCACTCATGTATGGATTTGCCGATACAGTCTGGGCACAAGCAGTAGCCATCGAGGTCTATTCACTACAATTAATAATCTTTACAGCATCTATTTGGCTGTTTTTGCAGGCAATGCTTATCGGTGACCGACGAACACTTATGTTATGGGGACTTACATTGGGTTTGGGATTTGCGAATCATGGAACAACTATTCTGATGGCTCCTGCGATGCTTTTTTTGTTTTTTAAACGTCCGAATGAAAAATTTAATATTAGTTTAGAACGCTGGAAGACAATCGGATTATTGGCTCTGCCGTTTTTATTAGGGCTAAGTGTGTGGCTGTATTTACCACTTCGAAGTGCATCTTCACCGGATTTTAATTGGGGAGCTGTTCATCGTAATTGGGATAAATTTTGGTATCATGCTTCCGGCAAACAATTCCAAGTATGGATGTTTACAGGTGAATCCATCGGTACGAATTTCAAGATATTTTTAAAATTGATTCCTTATGAACTCGGAATACTTGGAATTGTGCCACTTATCGTAGGATTAGTAACAGGATGGAAGCGTTCAAAATCACTAATGTCATTCTTACTGCTATTGATACTCGGTTGTTTATTCTATTCGCTCAATTATAGTATTCACGATATTGATACATATTTTCTCCTTGCATTTATTGGTTTATTACTTATCGCTTCAATTGGCTTATTCGCAATAGCTGAGAAATATCCTACGTTCGTTCCTGCATTTTTATTATTACCAATATTGGCTTTTGGTGTGAATCTTAAAGAGAACAACCATGCAAACGATAATCAAGTTCCTGAATATACTCGGATTATGGTGGATAATTTAGCACCTAACGCACTAATCATATCCTCACAATGGGATTATTGGTGTTCTGCTTTTTGGTACAAACAGCGTGTTGAGCATTACCGACCTGATGTTGTTTTGGTTGAAAAAGAATTACTGCGCCGTACATGGTATCCACCTCAAGTATTGAAATGGTATCCTTTGCTCGCCAATTGCAAACCCGAAATGGATGATTATCTTGCTGATTTGGAAGAGTTCGAACAGCACAATGATGTGTTTATGGCTTCTCCGGAGAATATCACCAGAATACAACAAAAATTTGTAACATTATTAAATGCATACATCCTTAAAAATTATGATACACATCCTGTTTATCTTACATTAGATATACTCCAACAAGAGCCGGATGTTGCTAAAGATTATGATAAAATTCCCGAAGGATTTGCTTTTAGGCTATACAAGAAAATCCCGGGAGTGAAGGAGTTGCCAAACCATCCGATTTCGCTTGATAAAGTAAAATGTGATAAATTTATAGTTTCAACGCATGGAAGAAACGGACATTTAGACGAAGGAATCCGCAAAATGGTTGGAGTTGCAATGATTAATCTTGGACGATATGCTAATTCAATAGGTCAAACAGAAATAGGACAAAAAGCAATTGATCAAGCAAGGATAATAGACCCTAAAAATACATTCGCACATTAAAATTAGATATTAAATTTTTATTCTACCATCAGACAAGCATGACAATTCTCGAAAATATTTCTTTAAAGCAGTATAATACTTTTGGTATCGAAGCAACTGCTCGATATTTTGTTGAGATAAACTCAAAAGAAGAACTCCCAAAATTATTTGATGAGAATAAAAATTCTGATGTTTTCATTCTGGGTGGAGGAAGCAATCTATTATTTACGCAAGATATTGACAAAATTGTTCTTAAAATTTCTATTAAAGGAAAAGAACTTATTGAGGAATCCGACAATTCAATATTGCTAAAAATTGGTGCAGGCGAGAATTGGCACACTCTTGTAGAATGGTGTGTTCAGAATAATTATGCCGGTATCGAAAATCTCGCCCTGATTCCCGGAATAGTCGGAGCGGCTCCAATTCAGAATATCGGTGCGTACGGTGTTGAGATAAAAGATGTATTAGTTTCCTTAGAATGGTTTGATTTTGAAACTAAGAAAAGTAAGATTTTTAGTAATGATGAATGTGAATTCGGGTATAGAGACAGTATCTTTAAACGTGAATTAAAAGGGTGTGGAATTATTTCAGCAGTAACACTCCAACTACGTAAAAGCACTAGGGCACTTCATACAAGTTATTCTGATGTTTTGCTCGAACTCGGTGCAAATGCCGACACAGCTAAGATTTATGATGTATTTAACACAGTATGTGCGATTCGAACTCGAAAATTACCAAATCCTTCAGAAATAGGGAATGCCGGTAGTTTTTTCAAGAATCCTATTATTTCTTCTGAGCAGTATGCCGAAGTAAAAAATAATTTCCCCGAAATTCCGAGCTATAATCAACATAACAGTAAAGTAAAAATCCCTGCCGCTTGGTTGATTGAACAAAGTGGATGGAAAGGGTTTAGGCGTGGAGATGTGGGAGTATATCCGCGTCAAGCTTTAGTTTTGGTTAATTATGGAGAAGCAAGCGGAGAGGAAATTATTGCCTTGGCTCGTGAAATTCAAACATCGGTTCAGTCGAAATTTGGAATTGTAATTGATATGGAAGTTAATGTTTTATAAAATAATTAGGTTGAAATGTTAAATTATTCAACTGCATCACGTCCTAATATTTTAACAGCTGGTATAGCCGGAATATATGAATGATAAAAAAGTGCATCGAGTGTCTGATCCAGCCATTCTTCGGTTTGATCAGACCATTGCCAATAGATAGACCCTTCACGAAAATCTCCATAGGAATTCTCGTGAGACTCTGGTGAATCACAGTCGTGATCATGAATAATTTGTACTGCTGAAATTTGGGAAGATGCAAAAGAATGGATAATTTGTGTTATATTGTCGGGTAGTTCTTCGGGGCGACAGACCCAAAAACCTAATGGTAGAGGATTGTCGAAGGCATCAAGCCACTCCTCGGTAATATCAAGCGAAGCAGGAGGCAATATTGTACTATTCCATAAAATGGCGGCATCAGCTTTGTTTAAAAGTTCGTCGAGCGAGCCGGAACATTGAATAAGTTTGGTATGAATATCAAATTTCTCAGTTAAGACTAATTTCCCGGCTACGGAAATAAAGTCATCAGGATTTGGAGCGGCAGCAGTATTGATTGTTTGTAAAAATGGACTAAAATAGATAGAAGCGATGTTAGTGAATCCTTCGCCGCTGACTGCCGTCGCAGGAATAATTCGATAATCAACTTTTCCGACAGCCAAACCATATTCTAATGGTGAAAGAAAAGCAATGTCGGCACGATTATCAAGCAAAAGTTCGGCACAGCGTTTCTCAGTTGTTCGTATAATAGTAAAATTATTTTGCATAGCGATAGCATCACAATTTTGGATGATTGGCAGGTAAAATTGATTGTCGGGAATAGCGATTGTTAGTGAATTCATAGTTGTAAATAAAAAGTTAATAATGTCGTTTAAATTAGTAATTGTAAGTATTTGCACTACAAAAATACAATAAAGTTGCTGAGTGATAAAAAGAAATACTGTAAGGTTTAGGATAAGCTGTTGTCTTGGGAACGAGGCAAATATTGTAGAAAAACAGAAAGCCAAAACGTCAAATTTGACAACATTTTGAATTTTTTGTTTGCCCAAAAGTTTGTTTTACAATATATTGCATCGCCTTGATAAGTTAACTCACTCATTTTTTCAATTTTTAAAAGGAGTTTTTTGATGAAATTAGCACATAAATTTGCCGCAGCGGCACTATGCTTGGGATTGATTTTTGCCCCAACGCTTGTCAGTACCGCAGCATGCAAAGACAAAACCGCTTGTAAAAAAGAAGCGGTAAAAACCGATGGTGCAGATTGTTGTAAAAAAGGTGCAATGAGCAAAAAGGAAAGTTGCTGTAAAAAAGACAAATCTATGTCTAAAGCAGAAACAGCTCCTAAAGCTGATTCTCCTAAACAATAAATCGAAAGAAAACGGGATTCTTGAAAAATAAGACAAGAATCCCGATTTTTAAAGCTCACAAGGCACGGAGCTGAACACCGGGATTACTAAAGTGTAATTCCATTCAAATACCACAGCCAAAAAATTGAATCTCTGATAATCTAAACATAGTTCTATTCTGCCAAATGGGGGGCATAGTATTAGTTTAGCCAAATAATTTTAAAATTGTTTCTTTTCTCTTCGGAGTCACGTCCATGTCAAAAGGTGGAGCAGGTAAAGTTTATTTTGTGTTATATCTTGCAGTTATTCTTGAACTGCTTATTATTATCGTTGAACGCGATGAGGCCGAAGAGCATCTCGTCAAAAAACAACGTGAATCACAGCGCATAGTTGAGAGTATATTGACGCAACTTCAGTCCGGTGCTGGAACTGAAGGTATCAATACCCGACCTCAAGACGAAATTGTCCTCACGGAAAAATTACCAACGGACCAACAAAAGAATTTTAAAAAATTCCGTACCTATACAATAGAAGTAGGTGTTACAGATGTTGCGGGTTCGGATAAATTAGACGGACTAGATCCCAAGCAAAAACAAGATAGAATTGAAACATTGAAGAAATTGGCGAATGTCCAAGAACTTCAATACGAAATTTACTATAATACCAGTAAAGAAATTGATATTCCTTCTGCACCTCCCGAAAAATCATTTGTAAAACCAACAAATTCTCCAGAAGTTGGAGATGAAATAAAAGATCCAAATAGACCGGACGCGCCGAGTTGGACATTACAAGCATCCAAACGAATTGTACTCGATTTATCAAAAACTGAAGATTATAAAGAGCCATTTTATGTAGATTCCGACATAAAAGCCGGAGATCTTAATCGGTATGCTCCTAATGAAGCAATAAGCACTAATACAGTATTCCAATATTCTAAAGAAAAAACTGAAATTATATCTCAAAGAAGTGGTGGTAAACTTAACAAACGAGCTTTCGTTGTAAATTTCCAACCACCAACACAGCCCGGTTGGTATAAACTTCGATTTAGCTCACGTACCAATAGAATTTTAGGTTTATCGGCTGATCAGAAATTAGCTGATTTAAAGGATGATGCAAAAGTTAACATTGGAACAGTACAATTGAAAGTTAAAGATCTTGAAATAGTTAAAAGAGATCTCACTCAACAGCTTGAATCATTGGGACTTCCATCAGCACAAGATTTAATTGACGGGAAAACTGACATTGAAAAATTTCTTTCGGATATAGATGCATCGCGTGAGAAAGCCAAAACACCCGAAGAACGAGGTAAAGTAAATTTATATGGATATATTGCTCGACTTTTAGCTCCCGGTCGCTCTAAAACTTTCGACCAAAACAAAGGAAGTATCGAAATTGACATTCGCGTTCAACAGCCGGATGTGCCTGATTCTCCTCCTGTTGTAATATGGGACGATCCACAACTTTACAGTTTTGATAAAGCCCCTAAAACAGTTGCAACATTTACTGCAGGCCCATTCGATAAAGGTATGCCCGTCGTGACTTTCAACGGTAGAAATTTGAATGTTACAAAGCTGAATGCAACTGATGCAACCGGTAAAACTGGTAAATATAAAGTAGAAATTAATGAGCCGATTGGTGAAGGAAACTATGCAATTTCTGCAAGCCACTCAAACGGTAATAAGAGTGTAACGGATGTTTGTTCACTAACTGTATTTAGAACAGGTCTCGCGACATATAAATCAATTGATGGATTTGAAGTTTCAAATGCAGATGAACTTAAAGGTGCAATTGATGATATATCGTATGGAGATGCACTTGCATTCGAAGTAATACCAACATCGGGCTCTAAAATCCCCGGAAATCAATTTAAAATATTTATTGATGGTACAACCAATAAACAGCCGGCAAATCGATTATCAGTAGCTTCATCGGATAATTATGTTGTTCCTATAAATTCTGAAATGGTTTCGGTACGAGTAGTATGGCAGTCTCCAAAAGATCAAGACATAAAAGTACAGATATTCCCAAGTACGCCTGGTGCTTATGAAACGAAGCCAACGCAAAAAAGACCGAATATTAATATTAGTGGTATTTCAGTAAGTCCTATGACTGACCCACGAGACCCTACTATTATCATACAAAATATTGAAATTAAACCTCCAACAGCAGGAGCTGAAGATGCCAATAACACAGCAGAAGCAAAAGCTCAAGTAGTTGGAGTAAAAGTTGAAGTTGTAGATGCTCAAATAAAAGGATATAGTGTGGTTCGTATGGGAGAGCCACAAAAAGTTGGTGGTACAAAGTATAATGTTACTTTGCAATTAAAAGGGCCACTTCCGATTCCTCGTGGCACAAAAGGGCAGATTAAATTGAAAATCAAGGCAACAGCACAACATCCAAGTGGTGAAAAATCGAAGGAAGCATCGCGTCCTTATAATTTCACTTTTAGTTTCTAAGTATAATTTAACAAATTGAATTTTAACGGGTTGATTCTATGAAAAAAATAATGCGCAATCTATTTATTTGCGTCCCGGTATTGGGAATTCTTCTTTCGGTTAGTGCGTTTGGGCAACGAACAGCTCAGATGCGCTCAATTCTTAATAATTTTAGAAGCTATCGTTACTCGAATATCTTTCTTTTTCAGCTTGATAACGGTTCTGTTACAGCAATAAATCCGATTCTTGGAATCCCTGAGCCAAAAATAAATCCTGCTGCAAATAGATCTAGAAAAAAAGATGATATTCAAGCGGCAATAGACAACGGAGAGGATCCACTTGATAAAGGTTCTGATGCCGGAATTAAAAATCCAAATAATGACGACCGTGAGTACATCAAATATTATTATAGTTTGAAGCAATGGCAAGAAGGATTATTCAAGAAAGCATATATAGTTACTACTCGCTTTACGGCTGATGAACCGTTTGAAATAATTGGTTTGCTAACTTCGACAAATGACGATAGTCGTGCACGTTTAGATGAATGTATCGACCCTCCAAAAAAGGTGTATCTTGCAGGTGAATTGCGCCGTATAAGCTCTCCCGATACAAATGGAATAGCAAAAACACTCTTTGAATATTTGCAACGAAACATTAGTCAAAACCTCTCCGAGAATATAACAGCCGAGGCACAAGGTTTGGGCGACGGATATTTAGTTCCAAAGAAAGTTGGCGATACGAAAATTGTTGATGAAGATAATATTCAACAATATCTTCGTATTACTGAAGGCCAGCCACAAGATTATAATTCTCCAAATGAATTAACAGTTGGTGCTTTTGATTTGCTTCGCTATCGTCATTACGAGCCGATAAACTCTAATCTTGGTGCTCTTGCTACTTCTTATGATAGTAGTATTCAAGTTATATATAACAAATGGCTTCCAAAATATGGAGTAGAATTGAAGCAAGGATTTGAAGAAATAAATTATCCTTCATTATGGAGCGAGCGGCTTACATTGAATGTTTTGTGGCAATCCTACAAACTTGGTATTATATTGCCGACAAGTGGAGCGGCACCCCTTGCAAAAGATATATTCGGAGTAGAACGCCGTTTGACAAGTGCAGGTATGGGAGCAAGTGCATCGTTTGATTTCCCGATGAAAATTGTGAATCAAAGCGGTGTCTTTACACTATCATCAAGTTATGTATTTGGCGATCCAAAATCTAATCCAATATATACACCTGATTTTAAATCATATCTCACGTATCTTCCTCGTTTCCATATTCAAGGTCATTATTCATTTGCAATTAATGTAGATGAAAATCATTATTTTCGGTTTAAGCTTGGCGGTACATTCTATCTCATGGAAAAATGGCATGAGCGATTCATCAAAACACAGACAGGGAAAGATTCTCTCGGTGCAATTGAGCCATATTCAACAGACCAAAATGATGGTATTGCAAGTATTTCAGGAAAAATTGAATACATGACAATCAGTAAAACAGTACATTGGGGAACAGGATTGCAATA
>JAFDZU010000053.1:26649-41762 GCA_018266765.1 Bacteroidota bacterium | reverse complement strand
AAATTTTTCCGAACTGTTTTTCGTGATGCAAAAGCGTGGGAAAAAGAGAATGTATTTATTCCTGCTTTACAGTTTATCGTCAATTTCTAAATGGTTTTCTAATTTAATTTTTTGTTTGAAATTTGCTATTTGAAAATTACCTAACTCTTTTGAAATCATAATGAATAAGAAATACTTTATATTGGTTGTCGCGCTTGTTGCGCTTGTATCATTTCCGAAGTCCATCTTTGCTCAAAAAGAAGATTCGCTTGCTTTAATTGAATTAAAAAGAATTGACCCGACGCTATTGCCGTATTTTCCTCGTTGGGAAATCACAGAGCCAAATCTTCAACTTCAAATTTATCAATCATTTATACTCGACGGTCGTCCTAAAGAGAATTTAGAGATGCAGAATATTCGGATTACTTCTGCTCCGATTAGAGACCCACAAAACCCACAATATAATATTCTTTTGATAGAGTGTGGGAAAGAAAAGCTTGTAGCTTCTGAAGTAGATGCTAAAATGCGCAAGTTAGCAATTATGATAACAGACCCAAAACGTCCATACAGCTATAGAGATATTCCCCCTGCAACTCCTCCTACTGCGGCACAAGTAGCAGCAATTGTTAATTATATGGATATGCCTACGAATGTAACTCATTCATTTTCTTTGTCTGCATTCGAGCAAACACTTAAAATGGGAAATACCGGATTTTGGCTACGCTCGTCAGTTGGAACAGAAGGTTCAGGATATACGTTCCTTTCTGCAGGAGAAGCAAAAATAGTAGTACAAAGACCACTTTATCCAAATGATGACCCAGAAACCAAAAAAGCAATTCCAAATCTATTAGATTTTCATATTGGTATGGGGTATCGTTTAGGTGATACAAGTAATGGTTTGTTGTCTTTTATTCCGGCAAGGCATCTCAACGCAGGACCGGGAGGTAAAGGAGTATTTGGATTTGATATGCACGCTCCGTTTCATCCTCAGTTTGGTGTTAGTTTCCATATTGAGGTTCCACTTGCCACAATTGATTCTTCCAAAAATATAGATGCTTATACATATAGTGTTTACAATCGCCCGGATGCGACGTTGAGACTAGATACAATAGCGCCGATTTTACGTACAACAGGGCAAGCTACATTATTCTATAATTGGTGGGTTGACCCTGAAAAACCGGAAAATTTCTTTAGGTTTGATTTAGGTATTAATTATGCCGAAATAAAGGAAGCTAAAAGAATTTATGTAGCTTCAAAATACCTGTATTACTTGCTTCCTGATACAAGAGGCGGATATCCATTATATCATCCGACAGAAGTTGCAGATTGGATTTTTGCTAAAGTTGAATATCGCAGTCAAGGATCTTATCCTTTTGGTTTAACTGTTCAATATTCTAATCAAATATTATTAAGTCGTTGTTATTTGCCTCTAATTGGACAATGGCTTTATCTAGATGCACGGTATAGTGTTCCGCTTCGTAGCAAAGAAACTGCAAGACCATTTGAAGAAAATATATTTATGCTTTCTCCAGTCTTACGATTTAACTTCTAATTAAGAATAAATTAGCTTCTAAGTTCTTATTTATTTGAAAGTTATTAAACATTAACCCCCGCTACAAGTGTTTTAAATACCTTGTGGGGGTTTTTTATTGTGAATTATTTGATATTGATTGATAAAAACAAAATGCGCTCTTTTTCTCGAATTTTTATATTCACCGTGCTACTTGCTTGCATAAGTCTAAGTATGCAACATTCTATACTCGCCTCTTCACCAATTTCTGATGCAGATTCCTCTAATAAAGCTAAAGAAATAGCTGATGATGCTCAAGTCAAATCCACTCATCACGATTTACAAATTAACATACAAAATGTAGATATTACACGCTTTCCGGAAGTGCGACTTATCGTTGGCGCGTCGAATGTAGATGGATTTCCTTTAGATTCAATTGTCGCACAGGAGTTAACGGTTATTGAAAATGGAAAGCCAAAAAAGGTAATATCAGTAGAGAGAATTTCTGTGAAAGAAAGAATCCCGATCGATTTTATTTTTATGATAGATATTACCGGTACGATGCAGTCCTATGTCAATGGTGTGAAAAATAATATTGAAAAATTCGTTTCTTCATTGGTAAGTCGTGGAATTGATTATCGGTTAGGTCTTGTTCTTTTTTCTGATGTCGTCGAACGTTCCTATCAACCAACGGAAAATGTACAAGAATTTTTAAAATGGATTTCAACTGTAGAAGCAAGTGGAGGAATGGACGAACCGGAAAATGCACTGGAAGCAATGGCGGAAGTTGGAAGAATGAAATTTCGACCTTCTGCTAATCGAATAGCTGTTATGATTACTGACGCTCCATATCATCAACAGGGGGGGCATGGAAATGGCAGAACAAACTACACAACTGAGACTATTACTGAATTTTTGAAAAAAAATGAAACACAACTGTTTTGCATAACGCCTCCTGTTTTGAAGCAATATAAAACTATTACAGATGCAACTCGTGGCTCAATATTTGACTTAAATCAACCATTTTCCAAAATTCTAGAAACATATTCCACACAACTAACTAATCTTTTTGCAATTACATATCGCTCTGACCAACCGGCGATTCCTGATTCATTGAATGTTGGAATCGTTGATAATCAAAAACGCGAACTCGTCAGAAAAGTAATTCCTGTTGTAGAAATAGGACGTAAGCTGATTATTGAAAATTTGCTATTTGCATCAAGTAGTTCGACGTTGCCGGATTCAGTATTTGAACTTGAAATTATGCGAGAATTTATGCTTAATAAACCCTCGGTAATTGTGCGAATAGAAGGTCATACAGACTCAAAAGGTAGCAAAGGAATGAATAAAATCTTGTCTTTTAAAAGAGCGGAAAGTGTGAAAAATTACTTGGTGAATAAGGGGGTTAATCCATCACGAATTCTCACTGACGGTTTGGGGGATTCACGTCCAATCGCCGATAATTCTACTGATTTTGGTCGAAGATTAAATCGAAGAACCGAAGTGGTAATTGTTTCAAAATAATAGTGTTTTAATGTACTTCGACATCAAAACCTCTGTCTCGGAAGTATTGTAAAAATTGACTATTAATAGAATTATCTTTCGGACGAAGAAAGCTTACCACACGTACAGTTCCAAGAGCATCCGACCGTAGTTTTAAATCACGACAAGTACTCGAAAGCCGTTTGTCTACTTGAGTAATTGAATTTCCACCTAATTGACCTGCTAAATAAAGTCTCGCCGGCAAAGTATCAGTTATCATTATCCCAATAAATTGGGAAAACATCAATGCTTGTTTTTCGAGATTAGCTTGCTGTGCTTCGCGCAGACCTTGGGAAATCAGTTTGCCGTATTCAGCACCTGAGCTACACTGTTTATATAAGGCAGTACCGCCAACAACCATCTTTGTAATTATAGAATCTGCTCCAATATGTGCTCGGATTGACTCTCCGATTGTATCTGATGTTATTGAATCAAGTGGAGAAAGCATTAATGTATAGGTGCTTGCAATAGCAGGTGTCGTACGTTTAGTAAGAACTTCGGTTTTCTTTGGCATTTGGCGGTACATACTAGAAAGAACAATACTTAGAATTCCGATAAGAGCTAAACATCCATAAATAATTAAATAACCGTATTTACGAGTAGGGATACTATTGATTCCCAGTGAATTATCTTGTCCTTCGTTGTCAGTACTATTGTCCATAGTTTAAAGTGTGATTGTATTATTGATAAAAAATTCGTTTACGTAAAGCTATTTGTTCGGACGTTGCATCAGGTGATTCTTTGAGATAAAATCGTTCTTTACGTTCGGAGGAAATTGGAATTGCACTTAAGGTTATATCTTTATTATTTCGCAAAACGGTAATCGTTACTTCTGTAGAATCTTTTGGAAGCATAACTTTAGACCATATAAGTATTTCATTGTCATCATCATCATTATTTATTAAAATTTTTGTACCGTTTACCGAACGAATTATATCTCCGGTTTGAAGTTGCAGAAGATTTGTAGAGTCTGCTTCAATAACGACAGGACGAAAAGTAATAGTATCTATATTAATTTTGAACTTCCCAAAATTATATGCTTTAACTGTTTTCATTGGAGAATACTCTAAACCGATTTTACTCATATATTCATCAAGAGGAAGTGGAGCAGAACCAATTATCAGCGAATCAAAAAATTGTTTAATTTCCGGATACGTTGAGGCATAAATTACATCGAATAATTCATCATCTTTGAACGGTTTATCTTCTCCAAAACGTTTTGAAAGCATTGTTACTAATCCCAATACATCAAGTTTACCTTTGCTTAGTTCTTGGAGTCGAATATCTAACATTAAACCCAACAGTGCACCCTTTTCGTAAATAATCGGGTATAATTTCTGCCATTCCGGTTGCAAAACATTCGTACTTAATTCAACAAGTGAAATGGGATTGCGAGCCATAAAACTTTGTCCAAAAATCTTTCTTCGAATGTTTTGTATCATCTGCTGTTCTGTTATCAGCGAATCATGCACCTGAGCAAGCATCGAAAAATACTCTGTAATTCCTTCATAAAGCCATAGATGCCGTGACATTTTAGGGCTTCTGAAATCAAAATCTGCAATTTCTTCGCTATGCAAATGAAGTGGAACTAAAATATGCAGAAACTCATGAGCGGCTGTTTGTGAGATTAATCCACGAAGCTGGTTGCTGTCTTTCATTTCAGCCAAAAAGTAGAGTGAGCAGTAATTATGCTCCAATGCACCTAAAGCTCCTTTACGATTCAAATCTCGACGAGATGGATTTACGAAATACATGATAAATGAATAATGATCAACCGGCATTGTTCCAAAAAAGCGTTCCACTGCCTTCGTGATTGGTTTTAAAACTCTTGCAACAAACTGTGCTGAAACTTGACTTGTGCCTGAAAAAACAGCTATCGAAATCGTAGTATTACCTTGCTGGTACGTGAGTGTATCGGGTATAGAATACATCGCAGGGTTATCCACCAATTCATCATAATTTTTTGCTTTCATTACATCTTCAACACCTTCTAATTTTGCAAGTGAAGTTGCACCATACAGTTCAGTTGGTTTTTGGATTGTAACTTCATACGGCAACATTTTATATCCGTCAAAATAGCCGATTATTCCTTCGTAATTAAGAATAAAATTAGTATCTTTTTGAAAATTCGTTCCTCCTGGATTAAATACTTCAAGCGAATCAGTCGGATCATCAAACGTATCATTCACTCTATATTCTAACTTGGCGAGCAGTTCAGGATTACCAATTGAGAATTCATTTGCATTGAGCCGAGTTACTTC
This sequence comes from Bacteroidota bacterium, assembly GCA_018266765.1. Classification (GTDB taxonomy): domain Bacteria; phylum Bacteroidota; class Ignavibacteria; order Kapaibacteriales; family UBA961; genus JADJXV01. The sequence goes on along the minus strand of JAFDZU010000053.1, from coordinate 36,470 downwards.
TAATTGATTACCTTTTTTATCGAATGCCTTGAAATCTACGACAAAGCGTCCAAAATCGTACTGAGCATAAGTTCCTGGGGCAGAAGCAGGGAGAATGTAGGTAAACGTCTTTCCGCAGAGTGGGGGCGGTATGACCGTCACAGTCAGCATATCATTTTCAACAGTACGAAGATCAATCGAAGCTGTAATTTTACCTGATGGTGATATAATTTCAGAAGCTAAACTATCTGTAGAAGGAAATACTATGAATGCAAAGAAAGTGCATATCAAAATTGAAAAAGAAAATCGAATCATAACTATTGAAAGAAAAGAAAAATATATTGCGTTTTTACTGCTTCAGAAATTTTGAGGTGCGAACTTCGTTTCCACTTCGAATGATTATATAATAAGTACCAGATGATAGAGCTGAAATATCTATCGTTTGTCGAATAACGCTTGCATAATTAAAAAATTGCTGACTCGGTAAAACATCTTCACCCAAAATATTTTGCAAGCGAAGATCAACGTAGCCGGATTTTGAAGGAGCTATGATTGTAATTTCGTTCTGAGCAGGAGATGGAATAACTTTAAGTTTAGAAGTTTCATTTGAATATGATTCTTCGGCTGATAACGTACCACAAGTTGCTGCAATTGCCTTTTTGAGTTTTTGGGCAATTTCTTCTGAAGTTTTACCTGCAATTATAAAAAGTGCATAATCATCCAAATCATTTGGCTCTATGTTGGGCGATGGTAGCTGTATTCGCATACCGATAGCCAAGCCCAAATCACCGGATGTAATTGGTTCACTGCGAACTCCCCCCGAAAGAACGGTGATTTTTTCGGTATTTGTAAATCCATTATATGTTATAGAATCATCGAAAACAGTACAAATAGGAACGTAACTCGGGTTACATGCAACCACAGCACAACCAATTTTATTACTCGAAGCAGCAGATTCTATAAGTGTGGCTACACCTCTTGATTTGATACTATCAGGAATTGCTTCATTGAATATTCGAGCTGAACTTCCGGCATCTCTACCACCTAAATCCCAGTTAAAATAATGTGCTATCGAAAGTGGACTGTTTGTTGAAAGGCGTGCTGTTTTTAAATTAATTTGTATAATTGAGGCATCGTTGTTTGGAATTAGTCGTTGACGGACTGTGATTCCTAATTTTGTAGAATCCGGTGCGAGAGTGTCAGACATTATTCCTAATAATGGACTTGAAGGAGAGTTAAATTGTATGATTGGGCTGAAATGCTCGTCACGTTGCCTTGATGCATTACGAACCTGACTTACAACACGACTTTTGCCGTCAGAAGCCATGATACCACCTTCAATAAGGTAGCTACACTGACCGTTATATCGAAACCCAATGCCTTTAAGATTGCGAGGAGAATCTGCGTACCCTAGGTTTCCATCATCTGAAATTGACATCACAATACTGTCTTGTGAAGAATGATAGGTGTAAATTTCTGCAAATGGTGTAATTGGAACAAGGAAAAAATCTCGCAAAGTATCTCCTGTCATGTTAATTGCTTCAATATCAAATCTCAAAAGAAAGAGAGTCGCTCGAGGTTTAGAAGAAATTCTTACTCCCGTCGGAGCATTTAGGAGCATTTCTGCACCCGAAGCAAGTTTACCGGATGTGAAATTGCTGTCAATAATACTGATAAGATGTAGAGAGTCTTCGATTGTAGAAACATGAAAGGAAACACTTTTAGCATCGCCTAAATAATTTTTAACTCGAATATTAACCGACCCTGAATTATATCCTACTGCGCCAAATAACCGTGTAAAACCCGAATCAGAACGGATACTAACTTCTTCAGGGCGGATTGCTACGAGTGACATCGGATTGACCGTTACGGCTTTAAGCATATTCAAACGTCCGCCGATTTTTCCGCGATATGTTGGATTGTTATCTTCAATATTATCAGTACAAAGCCGAGTAAATTCAATTGCTTGTTTTGGTTTAAGAGATGGTTGCTTTCCACGAACAATACCCATCATTCCTGCGGCAAGTGGCGAAGCAAACGATGTCCCATAGCCAACTTGTGCATATTCTTTATCACTATACGATGTAGTCCACGTAAGATGTCCGGGAGCCATTACAGCCGCATTTGTTCCTAATCCTGAATTTGGATAGACGATGTCATTTTCATCGCTTAGTCCTACTCCTAACACGCCTTTGTAGCTTGCAGGGAATACTTGTGTCGTTGCAAAATGATTGCCAGCTGCCGCAACAACAACTAAATTTCTACTGACTGCATAATCTATAACTGATTGATTTATACATGAATAGTTAAAAGATGCCCAACTGCAATTAATGACAGAAAACCCCATAATTGCTGCATAAACAATGGATTGATAACCGTATAAAATTGATTGAGCTGACTTGATGGATGCGCATTTTAAGGGAAAAATCAGACATTTATTACCCGCACCTGCAATTCCAATACGATTATTGGAAGTTGCTCCCGCAATTCCGGCTGTATATGTTCCGTGAGCTTCTATTTTATTATATGTATTACCGGGAGGAGTACCATCATCCGCCCATGCAAAGTTATACCCTTCAAAATCATCGGGATAACCATTTCCGTCATCATCACTGCGATTTCCCGGGATTTCATTTTCATTTATCCAAAGCGACCCGGCAATATCTTCATGGTCTTGCATCGTTCCAGCATCACTGATGGCAATCACTATTTTAGAATCACCATCGTAAGTTTTCCATGCTTCAATCGCCTTCATTGTTTGAAGCGTAGTCTGCCGAGGCAATAATGAATCATTCGGCGTGCCACCTGCGATAGTAGGAATATAATACGGCTCGGCAATATCAATTTTATCACAAGACTGCTGTATGCGAAAACAAAACTGCTCTGGTGAATCAGTACGGGTATATACTACAATATACGTCCGCAAAAGCGGCTCTTCAGCTCGTAAAATTTCATCTGTATTTGTAGTTCGGGGTGGAAGTGGATGAGCAGGATTATTTTTCTCAAATTGCCTCGTAATACTTTGTTCGGGTGATAGGAATTGTGAAAGTATGCGAACTCCCAATGAAGTAAGTACTGATTGCACAAGATTTGGCGAAGCATAATCCGGTTTTAGACGAATGATTACAACATGATCTAACACTGCATCCAAACGACCAATAGAAGGAGATGCTGGTAGTATCTTATTGTCTATTAGTAATCCATTTTGAGCATGTATATCTGTAGAGATAATGATGCAAAAAAAGAAAAAAATATAAAACAAATATTTGGATTTCATGAAATTTACTCCTTGGCTGTAATGTTAATAAAACATCAAAGGAATGCTACAACAATTGAAAAAATTACAATTCACCAATATCAGTAATTGGAGAAGGATACATAAACGGTTTAATTGAAATTGCCTTACCCGTTTGTTCATCAATAATTACATTTGCTCCGCAGATTCGCATATCATCGGTTGCAGTTTCGTATTTATGTGCTGTTTGGAGAATAAAACGTTTGAGGGCAATTTCTTTTTGCATGCCAAGTACTGAATCATACGGTCCTGTCATTCCGACATCGGTAACATAAGCAGTTCCATTCGGTAAAATACGTGCATCAGCAGTTTGGATATGTGTATGTGTTCCAAGTACAGCACTTACTTTTCCGTCTAAATGCCAGCCCATTGCTATTTTTTCGGCAGTAGCGTCTGCATGAAAATCTACAATTATAATTTTACATTGAGCTTGAAGTTTCGCAAGAGCAGAATCAGCGGCACGAAAAGGACAATCTATAGATTGCATAAATGTTCGACCTTGTAATTGCAAAACTCCAACTTTACGTCCATCGGGAAGTGAAGCAATTGCATAACCACGTCCGGGATTACCTACAGGATAGTTTATCGGACGAATGACCAGCGGATTCGTAGCGAGCAGTGGACGTGATTGCCAATTTTCCCATACATGATTTCCTGTTGTGATGACATGTGCACCAAGTGAGAATAACTCTGTTGCTTCTTTTTCGGTAAGTCCTTTACCATTAACTATGTTTTCTCCATTAATGACTACGCAATCTGCCGAATATTTCTGAATAAAGGATGGAAGAAACGTGCGAATAGCATTCATACCTGCATTACCAACAATATCACCTATGAAAAGGACGCTGAGTGTTCGAGCCAAAATAAACTCCTGAAAATAAAAAATGAACTAAGAGAAACTAAAAATATTACTTGAAGCATACCAATATATGTACTAAACTTAAAGCTGTAACTAAATACAATAAATCAACCCTATAAGAACTCTCTTTACTCGTAAGTAGAGCACAATGAGTCAGGCGTATCTCTATAATATTTATAAGTGGCGGCATCAGTTTCGCCAATAGTAAAACCGGCTGTTTGTGCTCGACCAAAAAAATCTGCATCATCTGCATATCGAAGTGCTGAAAATCCACCAATATCCAATGCTGAAATTCTATTGATTACGAATGTTCCACCAATAACACATTTTGAAAGATGAATTTTTTTTTTAGGATTATCTTTATCAGCAACAAAAGGATTGCCGATGATTTCAACACCTCCATGAAGCAAATCTACTTCAGGATAATCCCACAATATTTCCTTACGAATTGACAAATGTTCTGGCAAATATTCATCATCCGAGTCGAGAAACGTAACAAATAGTCCACAAGCGGCCACTAAGCCGGCATTGCGTGTTAGCCCTGTTCCACGATTTGAATGATAGTGATATCGAATATTTTGATTTAAACCGATAAATTTCTGAGCGATTCCAAACGTTCCATCATTACTCCCATCGTCACAAATTATTGCTTCCCAATCTGTTTCAGTTTGTTGAAGTAACGACTCTAATGCACGAGGAAGTAACGTAGCGCGATTGAAAGTTGGTATAATTACAGAATAAAACGGGATTCTATTTGGATAAATAGTTGTCATTAATATCTCGAAAAATAGGAAATCGTGCCGAAGTTATCACAAAAACTGCTAATTTTACCGTAAAATTACTCTGAAATTACGTAAATAAACTCAAATAGTACTGATATGCCTGCCGAGAATCAACCTGAAAATACTAACACTGCTACCAAATTACGCTCTAAATTTTTTGTGCAATACAATTCTATAGATTTTTATGTTCTTGGATTGTCAAGCATTTATATAGTGTTATCTGTAGTATTTTTTAATGAAATTAAATGGGCAAGCCGACTCATTGGTGTGAATGTTTTGATAGGTATTATGGTTACGTTGCTGGCATATTATAACAGTCGTAGAAAATCTCTAATTTTGGATGTTACACATAATTTCTACATAATTCCGATGGTTTTGGTAATGTTCAATCAGGTGTTTTATTTTATTCCTGTTGTGCATCCTCATGATTATGATACAATGCTTATTGCGTGGGACAGGGCGATATTTGGGGTGAATCCTACGGAAGTATTGCTCCGCTTTAGTAATCCTTATCTTACTGAATTTCTTCAGTTATGTTATATGTCATTTTTCTTCCATGGCCTGGCTCAAGGTATTGAAATGTATGTGGGTAACCGTAAAGATGCTGTAAAGACAATTGCTCGTCAAATTGGTTTTGGTTATTTTGTATCATATATTCTTTATTTTGTTTTTCCTGCAATTGGTCCGCGATTTACCGTCCATGATTTTGCAACTTTAAGTACAGATCTTCCCGGATTATGGCTGACAGAACCAATACGACACTTTATCAATGCCGGTGATAATATTGGACTTGGAGAACTGTATCCTGCACTTGTGGTTAATCGCGATTGTATGCCGAGCGGACATACAATGATGACGGTTATGAATATTATTATTAGTTTTCAGCTACGCTCAAAACAGCGTTGGATTTTTCTTGTTATTGGAAGTTGTTTAATATTTTCGACAGTTTATCTTCGATATCATTATGCTGTTGATGTGATTGCAGGTATTATTTGTGCAATTATTGTGATGTGGCTTGAACCAAAATTATGGCGAAAATTACTTGCAAAAAAATGGGTTGTAAATTAATTCACAAAATTTAGATTTATTATTTGTTGAGTGACATTATGATTGAAAAATGGCAATGTTATCAGTTCTCAGAACTTTCAACATCTCTTCTCTATAATATACTCTCTCTGCGTCAAGAAGTATTTATCGTTGAACAAAATTGCGTCTATCTTGATGCCGATGGTTATTACGATCATTGTGCTTTGCATTTGTGCGGGTTTGACCATACAGGGCATCTGATTGCTTATTCGAGAATTATTGCTCCTTCAATAAAATATTCTGAACCTTCCATTGGGCGAGTAGTAGTAGCTCCAACAGCCCGAAGAAAAGGAATTGGCGAGGAATTAATGAAACAAAGTATTAAATTTTGCAATAATCATTACCCAAATTGCTCAATAAGAATATCAGCGCAAAGCCATTTAGAGCAATTATATGCTACATTAGGATTTCAAAGTGTCGGGGAACCTTATATGGAAGACGGAATTCCACATATTGAGATGCTACTATCATGAAATTTTATTTTCTCGTGATTTGGGTAGTATTTCTGATGATAGGATGTCGTTCTACTCCTCAACCAATGAATTTTAAGTGTGCCCTGCCAGCCGAGGAGTTCCATAATCGAGCCAAAGACTCACTTTTTCAGTATAAATTTTCGGTGCTTTCATCTTCGTTAGATAGTATAGCATCAATCAAAAGAATAGATGACGGGATGAGTGACAGAACGGTCTATCTAACATTACTGTATGATTCTCTAAGTGGTGAAGCTACTATGTTCGTTCGAACTATTGTTAGATTTCAGGGAAACGAGACAGAAATATTTTTAGATGAAAAGCCACGATTAACGAATGATTTTCGTTCGGATTTCCGTCCGGTGCTTTCTGCACTAAAGACAATGTGCGAGCCGCCTTCAAGGAGAAAAAAGAAGTAGTAAAGTGTAATTTGTAAATTATTGATAGAAAGAATTGTAAAATTTTAATCGTGAATAGACTAAAAGAACATATTGCCAAAAGTATCCGAAATTATTCTCTCAGAGAACTGGAAAAATTGTTTGTGGAGTGGAAAGAACCTAAGTTTCGAGTCAAACAATTATTCAATGGTCTGGCTAATCCTCATTATACGTCATTTAGTGAAATAATCACACTTCCTAAATCACTGCGCGAACGTTTGGAGTCTGAATTTACTTACTCGTCACTAACTATCGGTAATAAACAAGTGTCAGAAGATGGAACTATTAAGTATTTATTCAACTTACAAGATGGAAATGCTGTCGAATCTGTATTGATTCCGAGTGAAATGCTTGTTGAAGACGGTACTCCTAAGCGATTGACTATCTGCGTTTCGACACAAGTTGGTTGTGCTTTGGGTTGTAAGTTTTGTGCTACAGCTTCGCTCAAACCAAAGCGAAATCTTACGGTTGCCGAAATAGTTGATCAATTTATGGCTGTGCAAAATCAATCAGAACAGCAGATAACCAATCTGGTTTTTATGGGAATGGGCGAGCCGATGCTTAATTACGATAATGTAATGTCTTCAGTTGATTATTTAACAAGTAAAAATACTAATTTGTTGACAGCAAAACATATTACAATTTCAACTGCAGGAATTATTCCGGGAATTATTCGCATGGCTGATGAAAATCGTCCAATTAAACTTGCAATCTCCCTTCACGCCACAACCAATGAAAACAGAATGAAACTTATGCCTATTTCAAAAAAATATACTCTCAAAGAGATAGGTGATGCGGCTGAATATTATTACAGAAAGACACGAAAACCTATTACGTATGAATATATTTTACTCGAAGGAATCAATGACACTGACCTTGATGTTCAACGGCTCGCAAAAATTTGCAGACGAGTGCCTTCTAAAGTAAATGTTATTCCTTTTCACGCAATTGATTTTACGCATCCCGACGGATTTGCGGCTGAATTAAAACCGACTCAATTACACGATTTTCAGCGTTTTATTGCCAAGCTCCGAATGAATGACGTTACTGTTATGATTCGTTCGTCGAGTGGTGAAGATATAGATGCCGCTTGCGGACAATTAGCTTTTTCAACTTCCAATCAATCCTTACAGAAATGAGCGAATCTTTGTTTAAAAAAATAGCTTTAATTAGTTTTATCTTTTTAGGAATTTTATTGAGCAATTCGGTGTTTGCAGAAGAACCGATAACTGTATTTAAAGATACTAAAATCGTTGAAAATAAAAAGTATTACCTTCGGTTAGTTAATGGAGATATTCTCACTGGTGAGATAGTAGAAATTTTCATTGATGAGAAAGAAGGTGAGGCAATAAAAATAAAAACTGAAATTGGAACTGCTACTATTTATGGAAAACAAGTTGCCGCTTTTCGACTGTTAGATGAATCCTATCGTCAAACGAATAGAATTTTTTTAATGCCAACCGCCGAACCGATTGGAAACAACCATTTTATTGGAGCGTTTGAAGGGGTATTCCTCTATGCCGGAGTGGGGTGGGAATGGCTCTCAGTGACAGCAGGCAGAACGTTTGTTCCAACAGTATCAGGTAGTGAGCAATTTTCGCTATTAACAGCCAAAGCAAGTGTCTATCATGCGGACAATGAAAATACGGTTGGAGGCGTAACAATCGGTTTGGGTGGAAGTTTAGCATTTTTAAATGCCAGAAATCAAATTCAAAATATTTTTGCGAATGCAACTTTCACCATGACTCGAACTCGATTAACGGGACTTCTCTTTTATAAAGCAGGTAATGAGAGTTTTTTTACGGCAAGTGCAGGAACTATCGGTAGCGTAAATGTGAAATATCCGAATGGAGCTTTTGGAATTGGAATCGGAATTGATACTAAACTTACAGAATGGAACGACCTGCATTTTATAGCAGAAGGGTGGAATAATGATATTCAAGTTCCCTTCAATTCGGCGGCTTTACTTGGTATTCGGATAGGGAACACATCGGTATCGGCAGATTTTGGTGTAGTGGCATTTACAGCTCCTGCATTTGTCCCGTTTATGAGTTTTTCATGGACTCCTTTTTAAATCCGAAAAAGTTTTGGGTGAAGTTTTAGGGAAATTATTTGGCTAATTCTCCAAAAGAACGTATTTTTGCGCTCTCGAAAAAAGGAAAATAATGGTCAGATAGCTCAGTTGGTAGAGCAGAGGACTGAAAATCCTCGTGTCGGGGGTTCAACTCCCTCTCTGACCACCCCAGAAAGCAAGTAACGCCTAATAGAAAATACTATTGGGCGTTTTGCTGTTTAATATTGGGAAATTTACATTTACTTCTATGAAAACATATCATCTGCTCATTTTGCAATGTATAGTTTTAGTTACCTTTTCAAAAATAATTTAAACTCTTTGGAATTAGTATTGAATAATTTTTAAGCATTTGAATGTTTCAATTTCAATCGTATTCATAAAAAAATTAAGAGAATAACTAATGAATCAAATTCTACTAACTTCTTTATTATTTCCTATATTGTCTATTCCGTCATTATATGCCATAGAATCTCAGCAAAAATCACAACTAAAACTTAATCAAAATTCAGTCAATAAAGAAGAAATAATATATTCTGCAAATTTTTTGGAAAAACCTCCAATATTTCCGGGTGGTGCAGTTGCTTTGAAAACATTTATTGACTCAAACTTGGTGCGTAAACTAACTAAAATTGATTATGAGGGGTATATTATTCTCCGATTTATTATAGATACAAATGGAGAAGTCATTAACTTTGAGGTAGTAGGCGAAGAAAAAGATAGTTTTATCTATATTGAATGCCAAAAATTATTAAAACAAATGCCAAGGTGGCTTCCGGGTAAATTTAACAATCACAATGTTAAGTCATTGTATTGCCTTCCGTTAATAATTAAAAAGTATT
>JAFDZU010000053.1:15909-26544 GCA_018266765.1 Bacteroidota bacterium | reverse complement strand
CGCTTTCGATAACTAACCGGAACTTCCGTACACACCAACTTGTGCTGTGCCGCTTTTATTTGCATTTCTACCGTCCAGCCATACGTTGGGTCAGTCATTTTGAGTGTATTAAGTGCAGTAGAAGTAATTGCTCGAAACGGCCCCAAATCAGTAAACGAATATCCCCAAATCAAACGAATTAGTGTCGTTGCAAGCCAATTCCCAAAAATTGCCTGTGGCAGAAGTGCACCTTTCTCTCTCTTGCCAATTGTCCGAGAACCAATCACCATGTCATATTCACCCGATACAATCGGATCTATAACCAATGTTAATTCATTGGGATAATCGCTATAATCTCCGTCGAGAAATACTACAATATCTACGTTTTCTGCGGCGAGGCGTTCCATTCCCTTCAAACAGGCATTACCATACCCTCGAATCGGTTGAAAAACAACTTCAGCTCCCAATAATCGTGCTTGTTCAGCAGTAGAGTCAGTCGAATTATTATCTGCAACTATAATGAAATCAACACAATCAGGCACATCTCCAAGAACACTCGAAATAGAATGTTCTTCATTATAAGCAGGAATTATCAAACCAATTTTATTATTTTTATACATACGTTTGTTGTTATTCTCTGTCACTTAAGAAGTAGCACCACCGCAACTGCTACCACTGCCCGCAGTGCACCCAAAACAGTGTTCGTCAAAAAGTATTGAGCGTTTTAGGAGAGTTTGGTAATCAAAGTTAAATACAGTCATTGGTTCATTCTTAGTAAGTTCCATATCAAGCATTTGGTTAAAATCACAGTCATACAGTTTGCCGTCATAACCCACACTCAAAAGTGAACGGCACATTACCCCTTTTGCCGCAGTCGGATTAAATGCATTGACAAGTTTTTCCATGTACATTTCATAGCCGCCGCGTCGTTGTAAATCATCCTTAAAGCGGTGAATCGGCATATTAGTAATTGTATAAAGATTATTGAAGGTTAATCCAAATTTTGTGGCAAGTTCTAGTTTGAAATCTCGTTCCAAACTTTGCTGAGATGCCGGTAAAAATGCTCCAACCGGATTATAAACCAAATTAAACTGCAATTCTGAACCTTCAACTCCATACCCTAGTTTATTCAATAAACGTGCACTTTCTAAGCTTTTATTAAATACACCTTTACCGCGCTGTTTATCGGTAAAAAATTCTTGATAATAGGGAAGTGAGGAAATCACCTCAACTTGTTGCTCTGCAAAAAACTCAGGTAGATATTCCTTTCTTTCTTTGGTAACTGGATTACCCTCGAGCGTAACGGTAAGATTATGGCGTACCATTACGTGTTTACCTAATTTTCGAGATTCAATCACCAAATAATCAAAAAAGGGATTAAGTTCAGGAGCTCCGCCAGTTATATCTAAACTTTTTATTTCTTTATGGTTAGCAAGAATCTCAATTACTTTATTTATTGTGCGTACGTCCATACTTTCGGTACGTATCGGCGAAGCATCAACATGACAATGCCGACACGCTTGATTGCAGAGTTTGGTAATATTTACTTGGAGCGTTTCAATTGATATTGGCGAAAGCCACAGATTGTGTTTGTTCAATACCTTCTCAAAGTGTGATAATTGAGGTTTCGATTGAAGAATTGGCAGTTCTATTTCTATATCAGGAGATTGTACTTCAGTAAGAGTATAAGACATTAAATTTTATAGGAATATGAGACGAAATAATTTATGCAGCTCCCGCTTGTTCGAGATGTCCGAGCATTTGTGTTCCGTGAACAAGGATAATCCCTGCCGCCATAGATGCCGCTACATGAATTGCCTCGGTCATTTGGTCTGGATTAGAGCCGGTCTCAAGGCAAGTTGTGGTATAAGCATCAATACAATAAGGGCATTTTAACGTATGTGCTACTGCGAGTGCAATCAAACTTTTCTCACGTTTGGTCAGTGCGCCATCTTCGCCGGTTACTTTGCCGTAATACTCAAAGAATTTATCCATTAATTCCTTGCGGAATGTGCCTACCTCGGCAAAACGGGCGAGGTCTTTACTGTCAAAATAATTCATAATTGTGATTAATTATTTGAAAAAAAAAGAAATTGTGAAACACAAAGTACAACTTTTATTCAGCAATGAAAAATGAATTATACAATACTTCACTTGTAGTTTTGCGCCATGCTTCTAAATCTTCAAGTGTGTCAATATCACGTAATACGGGAAGTAAGTGAACCGAAAGTTTGTTGGATACAGCTTTTTCAATCGTGGATTGCAAAACCGAATCAGTGCTCCAAGGAATATCCACGAATAAATCTTCGTGTAAACTATTCATTCCAAGTAAATAATATCCACCGTCCAGAGCTGGTCCAATCACAATATCCGCAGTGTCAAGAGCACTTATTGATAATTCTAAAATTTCGCTGGAAGTATCAGGCGCATCTGTTCCAATAATAATCACACGTTCCGCTTCTTGTTGAAATTCCGAATAGAATGCGTTTTTCATTCGCTCACCAAGAGAAGTACCGGACTGCGCTGATACAGTAAATCCAAAAGGTGTAATCCATTCGTGAACAAGTTGGAGGTCGTCGGAGTCAGAACAATAGAAACAAACTGAACAATCTGATAATAAAGGAGTTAGTTGTTGAAATGTGTGTTCTGTCCAAACTCGATACAAATTTGCTGCATTCACATCTCCAATTGTTGCCGCAAGCCGAGTTTTTACTTTGCCGGCATGAGGATATCGTCCGAAAATAATAATAGTAGTTTTTGATTGTATCACTTATAGTATCATAATAAAGTTTAATTTTTATTCTGCTCTCCGTTTTTGTATCTCATTAATCAAAAGTTGTTCTGCTTGTGCCATCGCCCAATGATGATTCCATGAAAATATCGGCTTTAAAAGCCATGATAGCATCTTGAGCATCGGTTTTTCAGCTACAATATCCCAATCGTATTGAATATTTACCCATTCACCGTCTTGTTCAAATATCCAGACACCACGTCCCACAAAATCACCAAATGCTTCAATAACAAAACCGTATGGTTCATTGTTTTCTACTACTCTGAATTTCCACCGTAAACGATAGGGTAGGCGACCTTTTGTATATAAATCAACTACTTTACCAACACCTTTGTCGTCACCCTTTTCTAAGATTTTTACTTCGAGATAAACAGTCGGACACCAACGAGCTAAGCCCTCAGCGTCACCTAATATATCCGAAATTTCCCATATATCGGCTTTCATTCGCCAATTAGTTATAAAATGATACGAAGAGATTCTCATCAATGAAACTCATCAAAATATAATTACAGTAAAATTTTTAAATATTATTAGTTTAATGGAATTATTCTTTTTCTTCCATCCCCGCAGGTAATTTGGGAGATACCATTATGACTTCTTCTCTCTCCATTATGACTGCTCCCGGATTAGCACCTTTCGGCTTTCGAATGTATTTTTTTAATGTATAAGCAACAGGTGTATATTTGGCATTGCGAGCGTTTGAATAATAGGCGGCAATACTCGCCGCCTGTTCAATTACATGTTTTGGAGGTTTTGTTCCTGCCTTGACTTTCAATACTGCGTGCGAACCACTCACTCCGCGAGCATGAAACCAAATATCATTCGGTTTGGCAAATCGCATGGTAAGTTCATCATTATTTGCGGCATTTTTACCAACATACACCGTAAAACCTTCTTCAAGTGCAAATTCACGATACTTTGAATGCTCTGTTTGTTCTTTCATTGATTTTCCGGCAATTTGTTCGATATGTTCTTGTAATTCTAATACTTCTTGCAATGTAGAAGTTTCTTCAATTTTAGCAAGTAATTCTTCAATTTTAGCAAGTCGGCTTTTATAAGAAGGCAATCGTTCGGCACGAACTTTTGTAGCATCAGCCGCTGATTTTGTTTTTGCAAAATACTTTTCAGCATTTTCCAATAGTGTAAGGCGTTCGTCCAAAGGAATTTCTATCGTTTCTCCTGTCCACGAATCTACTGTGATTGTATTGCCATGCAATTGCCGTCCGTTTGGCTGTGCAAGCAAAAGTTCGGCCCATGATTTGTAATTAGTGGCACGTTCTTCTGCTTTAGCATCATTTTCCATTTGGAAAATGCTCGATTGTAATCGTTTTTCTACACGATGCAACTTCTTTTCTAAATTAATACGAAGCGAATTATACTTTTCTCTTTGTCGAGTTAATGCAATTCTTCGACGAATTGCTTCGCTAACCGACGAACTTTGATATTCAATTACTGAATATTCGTTGAGCAGAACAAGCGAAAAAACGGGATGACGATTATCTCCATATCCAAGCACATAATACGTTTTGGTTGTCAAACATTCTTTTTTCAATGCTTCGATTTCTGAGTGAAGCGTCGTAAGTTCTTTCGTAGAAAGCAGGTCAAAAGGAGATGAAGTTGAAATTATTGCTCGATGACATGCTTCACCTGCATAAATTTTTCCCAAAAATACATCATACTTAGTAATTGTCGTGAGAATTGGCGTACCTGACAGAAAGTTTTTCATTCTAAAATCTTGATACTGTCGAACGGAATCATCGTCATTGTTTATATTCAAATTTATGTTCTTATTCTCAAGAGATTTGAATGAATCAAGAATTTTGCCTGAAGTATCAGTCAAAAGAATATTCCCACTTGCACCGCCGAACATCAAAAAATGGATTTTTTGCGATTCACAATCGAGTGTAATTATCCTATCTGACGGATGAAGTGAAACACTCTGAACGATAATTCCCACTGAATTTGGAAATATAGTTGTAGAATTTCGCCTTGCCCTCGAAAATTCAGGACGTAAAAACAGCGCACCCAATTTTCCGTCGAGTGAACATTCAAGAAAATAATCGGTATTATCTTTCTCAAACACTAAAATTAAAATGTTTCTTTCTTGGGTAAAACATTCAATAAGCATTGCACCACTGAGAACAGATAATTCGCGGGAGAGGTGAGTGAGTGTATAATAATGGCGTAGCATAGGTTGGACAAACTGTAAAGTTAGTGATAACTATTATTTAAACCACATACATAGAGAACATAGATATTAGACGGATAATTCCACAAAAAATTCAGCACCAAATCCTTTACCTTTAGATTCTGCCCAAACACGTCCGTTCATAAGTTCTACAAGTTTTTTCACAATTGAAAGTCCAAGACCTGTGGAATTTTCTCCTGCTGTCGGGCGTGCTGAAAGTTTACTGAATTTTCCGAATAGTTTGGACATGTCATCAGATGTAAGTCCCTGACCTTCATCTCGAATTGAGATTAGAATGCAGTTGCCTTTTTTTATAGTATTTACCCAAATTCTTTTGTTGTTCGGGGAATATTTTATTGAGTTTGAAAATATATTTTCAATCACAGATTGAAATAATGAACGATCAGTTTTGTACCAAATTGTACTGTGGGAGAATTCTTGAATCACTTGCAATGATTTATTTGATACACTTTGGTCGTAGGAACTTATAATCCTATTAATAATTTCGACCACATTAATTTGTTCTGAATTCAATCGGATTTCACCACGTTCAATAGCATTACTATCAAGAATATTAGATATGATTTCCTTCATTCGCAGTGCTGATTGTTTAATTAAAGTTACTTTATCAACAATCATATCCATAGTAAATTTGTCGGTATATTGTACGATGAGTTCGGCTGTCATAATTATACCCACTAGCGGGTTTTTCAAATCATGCGCGGCAATTCCGAGAAATTCATTCTTTTCTTGATTGAGCCATTCAAGTTTAATATTCTGTTGAGTGACTTGTTCATTGACTGCTACGAGTTCAACATTGCGGAGATATTCGAGTTCGCGTTCGTGTTCTGCAATTGTTTTATCTCGTTCTAAATCTATAAGTTGACGATTCATACTTTCTCTAATAGAAGTAAGTTTTGCCTCTTCACTTTGAACTTCCAGAAAAACTTGATGATAAATTTCTAAATGCGAAAGTGCCTGCTCATATAAATTATTGTGTTTATAGAGGTCAACAAGTGTTTTTCTTGTTTCATATTCTTCTTTTTTAGTGCCAAGTTCTTGATGAATTTTAATTGAATTCAGTAATAATTCTTCTGCTTTTTCAAAATTATATCCATCAAAGTCTGGTGCTGAATAAATATTTCCAATATTTGCTAAGTTAATTGCAATTCCAAGTGTATCATTGAGTTGCTCGCTAAGTGAAAGAGCATTCTGTAAATATTCGAGTGCATGCGAATAGTCTCCCAAATAGAAAAATGCAAGACCAATACTGTTCGTATTATTAGCAATAAACTGTTTATTATCAAGTTCAATCGCAAGTTCGAGTGCTTGATTAAAATATTCTAATGCTCTTGGATAGAGGTGCATATCGGCGTATGTAGTACCAATATTTCCGGTATTAATTGCTATACTTCGCTTGTTACCAAGTTCATTTGCTAAATCGAGTGCTTTATGGTAGTATTCAAGTGCTTTATGCTGATCATTAAGTTCAGAATATACATTAGCAATATTACCTATGTTTATGATAATATTATTTTTATTTTCGAGTTGTTCATTGAGAGCGAGTGCTTTATGGTAATACTCCAAGGCACGCTGATAGTCAGCCAAATTCCAATAGATATTCCCGATATTTCCTGTAACATCAGCTAAATGACTGTGAAACCCAAACTCAACAGAAATTAAAATTGCTCTGTTATAATAGTCAAGTGCCACCGGATAATTTGAAAGATTCCAATGAATATTTCCAAGAATCCGGAGTATGCATTCTTCGAGAATTTTATTGTCAGTTTGCTTGATAAATTCAAGAGCAGTTTCGGCATGAGGAAGTGCTTTTTCAGCCATACCTCGTCTCTCAAATGATACTGCAATGATGTAGAGAGCTTTTGCAGAATAGACAATATCAAATAGTTTAGTTCCGGCATTTTCTATAATTGCAAGTACTTTTTGAGCTATTGACTCGGCTTCTTTGCGATTACCTGATAACTGCTCGGATTCTGCTTTGTCTAAGAGTTTTTGGACTGTATCGGTCATTGTTTCACTCTGCGAGGTTTACAGTTCCGGCTAAACATTCCCATTCTTTTGTTTGGGACGTTGTGCTATTGACTGAATAAAAGAGCCAAATGATAGTGATGAAGACGGTTCAATTGCAATTGAATGAGTATCGTCAATATGTGATGTATTTGGAAGTACTTGAGTTTGGTCTTCGGTAATATCTGTTAGTAAATTAATCGAATGTTCAGTTGCACCAATGAGTAATGTTCGATTTCCGACTTGGATAGCATAAACCGCACCTTTATGTAAGGGCAATCTACCAATTGCTTTCAAGTCAAGTGAAGTACGTTGTGGAGCAATTTTTGAGGAATACCGTTTTACAATGAATAGCACTACTCCTAAAGCTGCTACACACAGCAAGAGAGTAAGGAAAGCACGAAGAAGAGTTTCATCTATCATTGTTTTTATCGTTTTAAATTGCGAAGTCGGTCAGTAGGGTCAACGAGTGTAGTAATACGAATACCAAAGTGTTTGTCAACGACCACCACTTCACCTTCGGCTACTTTTTTCCCATTAACAAGCACATCTACCGGCTCACTGACTAATTTGTCAAATTCTACAACAGAGCCACGCCCAAGCCGAAGAATATCACGAATTAACATACTTGTTCTTCCGAGTTCGATAGAAACAGGAAGTTGTAAATCATACAAAAGTGCGAGTTTAGGGTCGTTAACTGATGTTGGCTCTCCGGGCATATCCATAGGAGGCAAATCAGGAAACGTAGGAGTTTCGATGTTAATATCTTGAGCTGTTTGCTCTGCATCGCTGTTTTCAGTACCTAAATCACCACCTTTGATAAGGGCATCTATTTCTTCTTGTGTCATAGTTGTTAAGTCCTCGGTTTATAAAGAATATCTTGTTCGACAAGGTCATCTTCAGTCAATTGACGTAAGATACGAATTGCTTTTTTACCATCAGAAGTTCCCGGTCTAGCAGCGAGTTTACGTTTGCCGTCAATACTTACTTCAATTTCTTGGTCAATATGAGTTGTCGTTCGGATAACATCACCAATTTTTAATTTAATTAATTCTTCTACGGTTATTGAAGATTTTCCTAATTCTGCAATAATGGGTAGGTGAGTATGCGAAAGTTGTTGTTTCATAACAGCCATATTTTCACGCATACGACTTGGAGATTGAACAGAAAGGTTAGAAATCTGTTGTCTGTTCAGCCGAGTAAGTACATCTTCAAGTGCAAACGTTGGGAAGCATAAATTCATTAAATATGAGTGCATTCCAACATTTACATCAAAAGAAATTACAACTACAATTTCCGATGAAGGGGCAATCTGCACAAAATCAGCTTCAGTTTCTAAACGGGAATATTGAAAGTTTAGTTCTGCAATCGAACGCCACGCAGTTTGTAAATCAGCAAGAGCATGCTCGATAATTCCACGCATAACTGCTTGTTCTATTGGTGTTATTGTACGAGGTTTGCGAGTCGTTTCTGTACTTCCACCTAAAAGTCGTTCAACAATTGATAGTGCAAGTTGAGGACTAATTTCCATTATACCTGTGCCTTCCGTACCTAAAAGGTCGAAAACATAAATACAACTTGGATTGGAAACCGAAAGAATAAATTCTGAATAGAATAATTGGTCAACTGACGTAACGCTAATTGAAACAATAGTTTGGAGGCGTGATACAAGGTAATAACCAAAGATTTCAGCGAAATTTTCGTGTACATTTTGCAATGTACGAACTTGATTTTTTGAAATTCGATTTGGACGACGAAAATCATAATTACCGATGTCACTACGCCGAGCACCTTTCCCTTGAAGTATATCATCAACATCTACAGTTCCTGTGGACATTTCGGACAATAGACTGTCAATTTCAGTTTGGGAGAGAACGTCTGCCATAAAATTCGTTTCTAATAATTCAACAAACAACTATTGAATAAGGAACTTAGACATATAGACATTTCTAAGTTTAATTTCATGAAAAAAGGGTTTGATTTCTTTTTTAAGTATTAGTGGAAGTGAATCTTGCAAACCTTGTTGCTGTAATTCTTCAAGAGAATATGAACGCAATTTTTTAAGGACTTCACTTTGAATCGGTAGCATCAATTCTTTTTCGACTACTTCTTTTGCCTTCTCGTCTTCTACTTCAAACCCTAATGCTATTACAACATAGCGAGTAGAAGAACCTCTGGGGCTAAATATTAAATCTTCTTTAGTTGGAACGACGATTTTGACAACTCTTGAAACTGTTTCAGTCTCTTCTTCAACCTGATCTTCTGATTTATTGTGCTCCGTTTTATCTTTTTTATGGTCTACTTTATCACCTGATGAAGAACCGAATACCTTGATTCCAATAAAGATACCGACGGCAAAAACTATTGCTACTAATACTCCGGCTATTAAACCGGTAACTAACGAGGACTTTTTTTTAACTGTTCCGTTTTCTGCGGCAGTTTGGTTTTTATCATCAGACATTGAGAATTTCTCCTGTAAATCAAAAAGTAAGTAGAAGCAAAACAATTAATACGAAAAATGTGCCAAACTTTGCTTGAAGTGTATTTGAACAAAAAAGTTAAACTATCATGGTTAAATTAATGAATAAAATCAAATTATGGTGAATAATCTCCAAAATTACATTTGTGAATTTATTATTCGCCGTCCAATGCTATGATACTCGATACCGGTTGCTTCCATTGATTTCAGATCATAAAGATTTCTACCATCAAAAATAATTGGTTCGAGAAGCGTTTGCTTTATAATTGTAAAATCCGGTTTGCGAAATTCTTGCCATTCAGTAGCAATTAATAAAGCGTTAGCAGAAGAAAGTGCCTCTAATGCAGTTGTTGCATATTCAATAGCAGTTCCGTATCGAAGCTTAGTATTTGCAGTTGCCTCGGGGTCATACGCCGAAACACTTGCACCAGATTCGAGTAAAAAATCTATTATTCTAAAGGCAGGGGATTCACGTGTATCATCAGTGTCCGGCTTGAAAGCAAGTCCCCATATTGCGAATTTCTTACCGGAAAGTACTCCAAAACGATTAACTATTCGTTGAGTAAAACGTTCAATTTGGTCAAGATTTACTTCTTCTACAGCTTTCATTATTTTAAGCGGTCTTTCTGCCGCATCGGTAGAATGAATTAATGCTTTTACGTCTTTGGGGAAGCAACTGCCTCCATATCCTATTCCTGCAAAAAGAAAACGCTTGCCAATTCTAGAATCCGAACCAATGCCAATACGTATATTCTCGATATCAGCTCCAACTAATTCACAATAATTTGAAAGGTCATTCATAAATGAAATGCGCATAGCTAAAAAGCAGTTAGCAGCATATTTAGTGATTTCTGCACTCTTCTCATCCATTACATACACGGGATTGCCACTTTTCAAAAACGGCTCGTACAAATCTCGCATAATGGCTTCGGCTGTTCTACTTGAAGTACCCACAACAACTCTATCGGGTTTCATAAAATCCTCGACTGCAAATCCTTCACGTAAAAATTCGGGATTGCTAACAATCTCTACCGAATGATTATTAGGAATTATTGCATCAACAACTGCTCGAACTCTATCGGCTGTGCCTACCGGAACAGTACTTTTATTTACCAAAATACGTTGAGAATCAATTCCTTCATTTTTAATAATATGAGCTATATCTGCAGC
>JAFDZU010000053.1:0-15835 GCA_018266765.1 Bacteroidota bacterium | reverse complement strand
TTGCTAGATCAGTCGTAAAATGAAGTCGTCCTTTTTGTATATTCCGTTCTAAAATATGATCTAAATCCGGCTCGTAAATCGGAAGAATTCCATTACGAAGTTTCTCTACTTTTGCTTCGTCAATATCTACACATAAAACGTTATTGCCACTTTCGGCAAAGCAAGTGCCACTTACTAGTCCAACGTAACCTGTTCCAATTACACCAATTGAGTATGACATCCGATTTCCTTTATTAGGGTGAGTATTCAAATAATGATTAAAAGATAGTTTAAATATACTGCAAAGATAATCACAAAAAATTGCAACTCAATGGTAGAATTCTATTCTATCAAGTATTGAAGTTGATATTTAAACAGTAGCAGAGTTTTAATGTTGGACTAATTTGAGAATTACGAGAATTAGTATAGCGAGAGCGGCAAGTGATAATGCGAATTTGACTAAACGTCGTGCAATTGCAAAGACAATTCCCAGCACGACAACGCCGATTATGACAAGTGCAAATGGTGGTAATGCGGAAAAAAATTCCAAGAAAGAAAGAAAACATACCATAGTTTCACTCCTCAAGAATATTATTCTAATCTAAATGTAAAGGGAATAATCCCGGTCATTTCCATATTTCCGGCAATGGGATTAAACTTCCACCGACGCAAAGCTTCCATTGCAGCTCGTTCGAGAAGAGGGTCGCCTTTTTGCAATGGAATCATCGTACCGACCGTACCATCAGCATGAACTGTAAAGCGAATGCGAATTTGACTCGAAGTTGCTCCGGGTGGAAATGGTGGAATTTGTTTATAAAGAACAGTCCGATTTCCTCCGCCACCCCAATCAATATCGCCTAATCCTTCACCTTTGCCTCTGCCTGTACCTTTATCACCGAGTCCGTCACCATTATGCGAGCCGTCTTTTGTACCAATGTCTTTGGTTGAATTTGCATCATTTTGGTTTTTGGACGGCGTTTGAGAAGAAATATCTTTAACCGGTTTTATATTATTACTTTGTGTAATATCAGTAGAAGCTATTTTTGGCGATTTTGTCGAAGAAGAGTGCTGAGCATCCTCAAGTGGATTTTTTGTGGCTTTTCCTACACTTTTAGCTCCTTCTCTTGTTAAATTACCTTTACTGATTCCTTTACCGTTTCCTTTTCCGAAACTTAATATTGTAATGGGGGTTACTTGCTCTTCGGCACGTTGATATGGATCAACTTTTAGGTCAATGAATGTAGAAAGTAACAAAAGTAATAACACTAAAGAAGACGCAATGAAGAATCCCCGTGCGGTAAATTTATCCCACGGAATAACTACTTTAAGTTGCGTTTCATTTTCTGAAGTGTGGTGCATAATTCACCAAAAGTGAATAAATGTAAATATTTATAATATTTTAAATTAGCGTACTCTATCAATCCAACATTGAGCAAAACCGAGTTGCTTTGCGGCTGATTCGGCTTCTTCACGAGAGTTAAACGAACCAAAACGAACTCTATACCACTTAGTACCACGTATTAATTGCTCACTCATCGAAATGTTTGTTGCATTGCGAGATTTAAGCCGTTCGAGCCGTTCGTTTGCATCATCTTTCGAAGGTGAGGAATACACTTGTACTGTAAATATTTGCTGCGCCCTTTGAGACGAAGATGCCGAAGTGTTATTATGTGAAATAGTTTTAGGAGGTGATGCCGTCTTTGTAACAACCGACTCTAACTTCTTTGGAATCTCATTTGTTGGCTCAGTTCTATTGTGAGGAATATCAATAGACTTTTCAGTTTTAGGAGCACTATGCGCTGTTTCTTCTTTCTTTTCCGGCTCAAGAACCTTCGATAGAATTGGGGGTTCGTGTGATTCGACAGAATCAATTACTTTGGAAACTTCTGCACGAACCGAATCCTTCAAATGCTCTTCAACTTTTGGATGAACTTTTGGCATTTCGTGGGTTGTAAGTGGTACACTTACAGAAGGATTTGGGTTTAAAAATGCGGCAATTGTAGGATAAAAAAGAAATGCTCCATAACCTGCAGCCGCAATTGCTAACGCACCAACCATAAAAAATACAAGTTTCTTGCGATTTTTCTCTTTTCGAGGTTTTATTGGTTTTGGAATCGATGGAGTCGGCGTTGGAGGAACCACAGGTTCAACTGTAGGTTCAGGAGTAGATGTAGAAGCCATTTCCGCCGCCATGGTAGCATACGAATATGAAGACGTTTGTTCTTCGGGAAATGATTCAAGTTCGGGTTGAGGAGTTACATTTAATTCTTCTTGTTCTTGAAGGCGATACGTAGAAGGATGATGGGCATCTATGTCTCCAAGGTCAATTTCTTCAGTACTACCCAAATCTTCTACGGATGTAAACTCTTTCTTTTTAGTGGTTTGCTCTATCTGTTCGGTATCAGTTTGATTTGATTTAGAAGAATTACGTTCTTTTGAGCGTTCAACATCTTGTTTTAACAATCGAACCCATTCGTCATCAACTTTTTCAAATACTTGTTCAATAGGTTTTGTTGTACTTTCGGCTGATTCTTTCGTGTCTAATGTATCGCGAGAAGTGGAAATTTGATTTGAATCAAATTCATCATCAATATAGCCGGAGCGTTTGAAAGGTATTCCGGTCGTATCATCTCCTTCACCGAGAGCACTACGATATGTACTTCCGCGTTGAAATTGTTCGTTGTCTTCATCAATATTTTCTTTTGGCTTTTGACGATTTTCTTCTGAATTAGGTTGGATATCTGATTCAGAAGTTGCTTTAAGTGCATTTTCTGCACTTTTTTCGAGAGAAATAGCAGATTCTTTAAATTTTGATAAATCACCAGGATATTCATCTAAATGCTCAAGAGCAAAAGAATCATCATCGTTAGCTTCAAATCCACCAAAATCCTCATCATCAAGAGGTGTGTAATCGTCGATGTTCATAATTAACGCCCCAGTAAAGTGTTGTCAATAAAGGGAGTTGCCTGTGATTTTATTAAAATTGCCAATTGATTCCTACTCCAATAAATAGCCCACGTTCTTTATATCCATCCCAAAGAAAAACAGTAGAATTTAGTATGTTATCTATCCGTACATGTACCCTTGTTGAATGATTAAACGTATATTCTCCCCATAAATTAACCGTTGTAAATCCAGACAATTCTTGCTTCTTGTCGGTATCGGTATAGCGAACTGACACGTTTTGTGCCGTAATTTGTGTGCCAATTTGTCCTGACCAATTTCGGTGCCATGAACCTGTCAGTTTAAATGAAGGAATATACGGCACAGTCTGCATTGTTGAAGACGAAGTATTATTTGTTAGCATCGCCGAAGTGATTGCTGTATATGCGGTAAGATTGTCTCTCTTTGATATTTTCCAAACACAATCACCCTGCAACTCGAAAGTCGAAACTTCTGCATACAATGGCAAAAATGTTCCAACGGTTGTAGAAATATAGAGTGGAGTATTAGAAACTAATTTATAGAGAAGCCCTGCTTTTACCGAAAAGACCTCTAGTGGATGATAAAGAATAGTTGCTTTGGCAATAATATGATTGCGTGGGAAACTAACAACTGCCGAGTCAGCTAAATACGGATTATGTTGCAACATCTCACGGAAACTATTGTTTTCTAATCCGGTTGCTAACCCACCACTAAGAGTAAATAAATGGTTTAGTCTATAGTTGACATTACTTGAAATTTTAATACCACCAAAAGTTATTCCATCTGAAGTATTTGCAGTCTGAATCGCGGCAGTTCCACTAAAAGTAAAATCTGAAAGCATATACTCAGCAAATCCGCCGGCTTCGATAAAATTTGATGCATTACCGCGAACTGTATGTAAATCAAGAAGTAAACTTCCACCTACGATTGCTTCATTCCATGTATTTTGGATTGAAACTTGTCCTGAAAGCGCATTATCCGATGCACCGCCATGCCCCTGCGAAAGTGAAATACTCGACCAACCGCCGCCGGCTGAATATCCAAATGAATTATAATTTCCTTTTACTCCAATTGTTGCAGAAAAATCTGTTGAAGTTCGTTCTTCGGGTGAAGTTGGAACTGCATATAAATTATAAGCTTGCCTTCCAAAATCTAAAGTTGTTTCTGTTTTGCTTCCACCAAAAAATACAAATTTATCAGGAGCTATATAATCGGCATTCAGATGTAATTTTAGTTTGGAAAACTGGGCATTATCAATATGTCCTTTGCTCGAAGCATAACCTGCTAACGCATTGATAGAATAACCACTAAATATAGTTCCATAACCGGCATCAATTATAGGTGAAATAAATTGTCCAAACTCTCCACGAACAAACCCTTGTGAAAATGTAGGTGTCGAGCGATTAAACTTTAACATACCAAGGGGTAACAGAAGAGCGGGCTGTTTTTCCAAAGAATTTAGCGAATCAAGTTCTTGTTTTGTTAGTGGGTCAGATTTTTGAGGCATTTGCTTTGTTCCTGCCGGAACATCTATCTTTTCAGTGCCGCTAATGACAATATCCGGTAACTCGAGAGGTTGGGGAGTTGTCGTGGGCTTTTGCGCCCAAGTTGGGGCAAAACAAGATAGGAAAACTATTAGTATTAAATTGATTCGCGTTACCATAATTTTAATAGACAAATTAATCGAAAAAAAATCTTTACGGAGCTTTTGGAAGTCGTTTTAGTCGTGATTGCGCAGTTTTACCGTAATCATCAGTAGGACGGAGTTTTACAATTGTTTTGTAAATATCACGTGCTGATTCATAGTCTGCTGTTTGTTCGAAACATTCACCGAGTCCTATCATAGAAAGTGTGTACCAATCTTCTACACCCGAAAATTTCTCACTGACAACTTTAAATGCTTCCAAAGCATTGGGGTAATTTTTTTCTCGAAGCCATAATTCACCGATACGATAAGCGGCTTCTGCCGCTAATAATGGATTATCTTCACGAAGTACAAGTGCGTTGAATTCCGTTCGTGCACTGTCGGTAAAACCTTTGTTTCGTAAGTACATGGCAATTCTATACCGGCTTTGGTCGGCATATTCGTTGTTTTTAAAGTTTACTGTGACTTCGCGGTAAAGTCGAAGTGCTTTAACAGTATCGCCAAGAGTATAATTGATTTGTGCTCGTTCAAAACCTGCTTCGGCGGCGGCATTAGCGGCGGGGAATTGCACTTGTACCAGTTTAAAAAGTGAATCTGCTTTTAAGGCATTTTGTTTATCAAGGTTCATTTTGGCAAATTCCAACAAACTAAGCGGAGCGAATTCACTTGTAGGAAATTTTTTCAAAATTTCATTCATTGTTTGTTCGACTTTGACTGGTTCGTTGATACCTATATAGCTTTTTTCGAGATAGTATAATGCTTCGGGATTGCGGTCATTATCAGGATATTTTTTTAAAAAATTTTCAAACTCGGAGATTGCGCTTGTGTAATTTCTATTATTTGAAAATTTGAACGCTTTATTAAAGGAAAGTTCTTTAGAAACTTCGAGTTGCGGATTTCCTTCGATGAAAGTATCAGCAATTTGGTTCGCTTCGTCACTTCTGCCTAATGTTTCGAGGCAGAATTGCATACTTTTTACGGCTTCACCTGCGTACGGACTCGAAGGATAAGCAATTAATACAATTTTATATGCTTCGATAGCTTGCTCGAAGTTACCTGAATTATAATAACTGTCTCCAATAGAATAATGCGTTTGAGCAAGTAGATCACTACTTGGATATGATTCGATAAGTTTACGGTAATCTGCAATGGATTCTTCATATTTTTTCTGCTGAAAATGTGACCAACCGACAGAATATAAAGCACGTGGAGCAAGTGATGATTTTGGATAACTTCTCACATACGAACGAAAGGCATCTACAGATTTATCATAATCTCTAAGACGATAATACGATTGCCCGACTTGATAGGACGCATATTGACCTTCGTCGGATTTTGGCGAATGGGCTGCTGCTTGTCGGTATGAATCAGCGGCTTTAGCGTATTCTTTCAATATATAATGTCCGTCGCCTTTGCGAATCAATGCTTCAGCAGCAAATCGTGTCTGAGGAAATGTCTTTACTAATCGTGCAAAGTATGATGCGCTATTGGAGAAATCCTGTTGACGGAAATATGTCCAGCCAAGACCATACAGCGATTCTTCAACACGTTTCCCGGCAGGGTAATTATCAAGAATCTGACGGTAGTATTCTTCGGCATTTTTGAGGAGTTCAGAGCGATAATAGCTTTCAGCAAGCCAAAAAGTTGCTTCTTCTTTACGCGAGTCCGAACGATGTTCACCTAAAAATGTAGTAAGTGCAGAAATTGCTTCGCGGTGTTGCATGTTTTGTGAATAAGCAACACCCTGTTTCAGACGAGATTCTGCAAGATATTTATCTTTGAGCGGCATTGAAACAAGCGAACTTGCTTTTGCAAGTTTTTCAGCAGTTGAATATGCTCGTGCGGCCTTGCCATACGATAATTGTTCCATATAAACAGCACCCAAGAGTATTTGAATGCGGGTAGAAATTGCCGCATCGGGAGATTCTCTATCAGCGCGTTCCAAAGACTTTCGGGCATTATCATACTGTGCATTTTCATAGTACATCTGTCCACTTTCAAGTAATACTTGTGCTAAAAATGGATAATTAGGCAAAACCGAAAGGGACGAAAATTCACTTAATGCTTGCTCACGATTGCCGCCGAGTTTGAGAGCTACTGCATGATATAATTGCGCAAGCGAAAGGGTTGCGTCTGCTTGTTCATTGGTGTTGCTGTCTATAATTGTTTGATACGTTGCGGCAGCTTCTTTATATTGCCCCATATTTAATAATGACCAACCCTTTGCTACAATTGCCTGACGATATAATGCAGATGAAGGATACATTCGCGTGAACTCTGTAAAAACCGACAGAGCCGAATCATACCTTCCTGCGAGATTATATGCCTGACCACGTAAATAGAGAATTTCCTCTCCGGCGTGTTCAATTGAAGTTTGGGGCTCGAATAATTTTCCGATTGAATCCGAAGATTGAACATGAGAAAAAGCATTATCAGCATTTTCTATAAGGTGAATTGCCGATGAAAAATCTCGTTCTCGAAGTTCATTGCTCGCCGCACGAATTAACGAAGAAATATGAGTGTTTCTACGGTTGTATTTCTGGCGAATAGAACTAAAATACTTGATTGCTTCTTCGTTGTGACGGTTGGATTCTGCGATATACCCTAAACCGAAAATGGCATCATCAGCATATAATTCAGAAGGATATTTAGAGGCACAAAGTTCAAATTGTATGCGGGCTTCATCATGTTTGCCAAGAAGCATATTACAAGTAGCATTCCAATAAAGAGCAGAAGCAGCTATTGTAACATAGTTCGAATCCTGACGAAGTATAACTTCTTGTTCGGCAGTTGCTTGAGCCAAAATATAATATCCGATTGCTTTGTCGTAATGAGCATCTGCGGTGGCAATATTTCCACGTTCAAGCCACGCATGAGCTATCAATGGAGAGTTCGGTCGGTGAGTAATAAAATCAGAAAGTGTGGCATCAGCTCCTGCTTGATTACCTGAAGCAGATTCAATCATACTCTGAAGCAGTGTTGCTTTATCTGTGGATGCAGACTCAGGAAAACGCTCAATTGCTTCACGTAAAAGACGATGTGAACTGTATAACAATCCTTTGTTATAGGATTGCTCACTTGCACTGACACCATAACTGCCATAGTCAATCAAAGGAGAAATAAGTTGAGCTTTGGTAGAAACTACAATAACTATAAACGCCAAAGCCACGCTACTAAAACGTGCCATAACACTCTCTAATGGGAATAAAATCGAAGGGTAGATGCCTAAAAATACTAATTGCTGCAATGGAAATATACGAAATTTTACCAACAAACGAACAAAACCCGTTTCCATTGCGGTTAATAGTTCGGGAGATAAGTATGTTGGTGTAAATGGTAAGTAACGATAGGTGATTTAGCCATAAGAAACAAGAGCTAAAACATTTCGAATGTGCATGAAGGAAATTACATCTAATTCTCACAGAGTATTATCAAGTTTTTCCCAAAGTAATATTTAGTCCATAATTTGTGTTAAAAAAACAACCGTATCTCACCATTTTTGTATCAAAATATAACCAGTCACTTAAGATGATTTAATTAGAGTTTTTTTTCGGGAATTATAAATAATTGTTGTAATTTAGTTTGGCAAACGAACTATTCAATGTTTGAGAGTGAGTAGATTCTATTAAAACATATTTTAAATTTTCCAAGGGATTACCATGAAAACACATACTACATTTATAATGTCTAAGATTTATATAAAGTTATGTTTACTATTGTTGCCCACATTGATGTGTGCTCAAGGAATTTGGTCAACTGCTTCAACTGACGGACTAACACCTCGAGCATATCCTTGTGCAGCCCAAGTTGATGGAAAAATATATCTTATGGGAGGATTTGCAAACATTCTTGCTTCGGGATCCCGAAATGATTGTGAAGTATATGATCCTGTTTCAGATTCTTGGACAACTCCCGAAACTACCGGTTCATTTACAGCTCGAGGTGGAGCTACAGCAAGTGCTATAAATAGTAAAATTTATGTTATAGGCGGCTCTGATATATCCTCAACTTCTCTTAACTTAGTTCAGGTTTTAGACCCTGCAAAAGGTTCTTGGACTTCACTCAAACCTTCCGGTAATTTTACTGCACGCAACAGGCATGTTTCAGCTATTATTGATGGATTGATTTATATCATAGGCGGATCTCAACAATCTACTTATATTTCAAAGGTCGAAGTATACAATCCTTCTACAAATACATGGAATACCGAATCAACGACCGGTACTTTTACTCCTCGCAGAGGTTCGGCTGTTGCAGTAGTGAACAATAAAATATATGTATTCGGCGGATTTAATGGTGTTCAATATTTTAATATAATGGAAGTCTTTGACCCTACAACAAATACTTGGAGCACACCAACAGTCACTAACGAACCAATACCGCGTGGAGGTGCTGTAGCAAGTGTAATTGATGGACAGATATATATTATTGGTGGATATAGCAATGGGATGTTGCCCGAAAATATAGATAAATTTGATCCAAATACCAATACATGGAGTGAAGTAAGTACTACCGGTACATTCACAACTCGTTCCGGTGCGACAGCCACCATAGTTAATGGAAAAATTTATGTCATTGGGGGAGGGCAATCAGATCCGATAGCTGCATACAACGAAGTTCTTTCAATTAAATCACTTGGTATTAAAAGCGAAGAATCGTCAGACTTTCAACTTTCTCCCAACCCGACAAATTCAATTATTAAAGT
This sequence comes from Bacteroidota bacterium, assembly GCA_018266765.1. Lineage (GTDB taxonomy): Bacteria > Bacteroidota > Ignavibacteria > Kapaibacteriales > UBA961 > JADJXV01. The sequence continues at coordinate 6,581 of JAFDZU010000053.1, read as the reverse complement.
TAATGGATTACCGGAACACACTCAGCATGTTTCAATAATAAATATGCTTGGTGTATCAATGATTGAGATTAAAAAACCAAATACTCATCAATGTGAGTTGGACTTATCCGGCTTACCATGCGGAGTTTATCTCGCAAAGATTACTACATCAGAATCAACAATAACAAAACTTGTGGTTAAGCAATAAATTTTTCTTAAAGAATCGATAGAGACAACTCTCTTTTAGCTATTATATGAAAATACTTAGAATGTTCAGCTCAATAACTAATTTGTATAATCCTATATTTCAATAAGTAGAACTTAATTTAAGATTTTTTATATAATCGAAGTTAAAAGCAGAGTGGATTATGATACATTCATCAAACGATTATAATTTCTCTGCTGCCGAATTTCTCCGTAAATTTGCCAAATGAAGAAGCATATTTACTCGTTTAGAATACTTGTTCTCACTGTCATATTGATACTGAGTGCAACTGAAAATGTATATTCCCAAAAATATACAGATGTTGGAAATATCCGATTATTAGTAGGCGGATTCGGTACAATCGGGAATAATTTTTCGGGATTACCGACAGTTCCATCGTGTGAATATCCTCGTGGAAGCGGTATTGAACATATATCACTTGGCGGCTTGTGGGTTGGCGGTATCAAGAATTTTAATGGTAATCGTGTTCGTGCCGTAACAACAGCCGCAGTCGAAGGAACAGTGCAAATTGGTCAGGGATTTGAATTTACCAATCCAATCGGGCAGGAACTCGGACAACGTTCATCGGATATACTTAATTTATACTACACGCCTTCAGCAATAAGTCAATTAGACTTCATCTCAAATTTCACTGATACAAATCTTACAATACCTGCAAGTGGCGAACGCATTCCCAAACATGATTATCCACTTGGATTAGGAGTTCATTTCGAGTCATATTCCTGGAGTTATTCTTTTGCCGATTTCTTTGTAATTCTAACGTATTCAATTAAAAACATTAGTTCAACACCAATTGACAGTGTTTATACTGGTCTATGGACAGAAATGGCTATAGGTAATACTCGTCTTGGAAAGAACAGAGCAGGTTCGACCGGTTTTTATTCCGAAGGTGGTAATGGACTCGTAGATTCTTTGAGATTGATGTATGAATGGGATGCAGGATTAGACAATGGATATGCTGACAGTTACGTAGGAGTTCGGTTCTTGGGAGCAACCCCTGGAAGCCAAAATACATTTTATAATGCGTGGGTTTATCGCAATGCTAATGGTGACGAATGGCAACAATCACCGGTTGATGATGAGCAAAAATATCGCCGTTTAGCTTCAACTTTTTTGAATCAAGTTACGATAGATGAAGCAACTCCACTTCTGCAAAAGCCCGGGAGTAGAACCTCGCTTGTTTCAACCGGCCCATTTATTCGATTAGAGCCGGGTGACTCGATAAAAGTTAATTTTGCAGTAATTTGTGCAAAAAGAACCGGACTTCAAAATCTTGATAATGACCAAACCAGAAAAACATTAGTTGCCAATGCAAATTGGGCACAACGTGCGTATAACGGTACTGATCAAAACGGTAATAATATCTTAGATTCTAATGAAATAGATTTGAATGGTGACGGTAAGATAGTCCGCTATATTCTACCAGCACCTCCTCCTTCACCACGTTATAAAATAACACTTGAGGAAGGGAAAGCAACACTATATTGGTCTGACAATTCCGAAAATTCTATTGATTTATTGACCAAACGAAAGAATTTTGAAGGTTATTCTATTTATCGCTCGAATACCGGCGATGATATTGCGGGAAATCCAGCACTTCATCTGGTTGCAACGTATGATAAAACGGGTGATAAGATTGGATATGATAACGGTTTTGAGGCAGTACGTATTACTGATGAACGTGGAAATCCTACTCGTAAATATTTTGAAGATGACACAGTCGGTTATACCTATAAATATGTGTTCGACCCGATATTATCCGGCTGGCAATATAGTACAGCGGTAACTGCATTCAGCGATGGAGATGCGCTTTCGGGATTGCCTTCGTTAGAATCGAGTATAATTGCTAATGAAAAAAAGTTTATTCCTGGAACAACCTCAGATTCGTCAGGCGAAGACGTGGGCATCTACCCGAATCCATATTATACCACTGCAGCGTGGGACGCAAAAGTAAATCAAGAACGCGGACGCAAACTATATTTTTTTAATCTTCCTGCTCATGCTCGTATTACTATATTCTCTCTTGCCGGTGATAAAGTTCATTCGTTTATACATGAAGCGGGAACTTCCGAAGGTGAAAATATTCAATGGTTTGAACAAACAGGTACTACCACTTCGACCAAACCCCAATTTAGCGGAGGGCAACACGCTTGGGATCTGCTTACTGCAAACGACCAACCAATTGCCGCAGGAATGTATATTGTTCATGTAGAAGATATTAAAACCAGTGCTACGAAAACGGGAAAATTTCTTATATTGAAGTAAATCAATGAAAGTAGTTATAGTACAAAGTACAGTTCATGTTAAAATTTTTTAGGAGTTTAAATTTATGAGAAAATTATTCCTTTGTTTAGTTGTGGGAATGATGTCAATCGGCGCACTTATGGCGCAGAATTATAAAAAGGTGAGTGTGAAAGTAGCCGCTACAATTCCGGCTGATTCACTTGCAAGTGGTTCACTCTTGTCACCTCAACTTGGTGATACAGTTAGAATAACGGGAGTTGTTACGATTCCGCCAGTTGTGAATTACCCTGCTGATAACCGCCAGATATTAATTGCAGGCAGTAGAAATTGGGCTGTGTTTCTCCGTGATACAAGCGACGCTGAAGTTAACTTTTCAGGAATATTAGTGGTATGCGATACCAATAATTCTGCATCTCTTTTTAATCGTTTGCGGGTAGGTAATATTGTTGAAATAACTGCTGTAATTACAAATTTTCCAAGTGGGAAACTTGGGATAATCCAAGCGGCAACTCTTGCTAATTCTACAGTTACATTCATTGACGAAGGAAAAACACTTCCTCCGCTACCAAAAGTGAAGATTGCAGATTTTATGCAAGGTGCTGTTCCAGGCAATCCACAATTAGTCAGTGGTGGCAAATATTGTAACGTGAAAGTTGAATTCAATGACTTGACAGTTGCATCATTAACAACAAATGCCGCCGGAAGATCAACAATTATCGTGAGTGATGATGCCGGAAATCAGATGTATTTACGCGATCAGTCGAACTATTTCCGAACCGATGCGCTCAAACTTGCTAATTTCGTTGCTCCTCTTGTCGGGCAAAAAATTACTTCGCTTAAAGGATATATAACATCAAATAATTCTGGTGGTCAGGCGATTCCGTTTATGATTTCTCCGGGCGTTCTAGAAGATTTAGTTCTCGATGCAAATTCTCCTCCGGCTATTGTGAGTGCTCGCCGAGTTATAACGGATGCATTTCCAAAGTCAACGGATGCAGTTCCTGTATCAATTACGCTTCGCCCGGGCAAAGCTGCTTTGAAGTATGTTCAAGTAAAGTATTCAATAAATGGTGGAGCAATGACATCATTAGATGCAACCAAAGTAATTGACTCAGTGTATGGTTCAATTATTCCGATGCAACCTGCTAATACGCTCGTTCGTTGGAAAGTAGAAGTTTCGGATGTAAATAACACAGTGGTTAAGTTTCCTTCTGCTGATACTGCAGTTTTTTATTATCGTGTACTCGACCGCGCTCCGATGATAAAAGATGTCCGAGAGCAATTAACTGCAAGTGGCTCAACTGCTTATTCGGGATATTATGCAACACTTGTGGGAACAGTTACTGCAGATGCAACTGATATTCCTAATAAACCCATAAATGCACCAAGAGTTTATATTCAAGACAGTGAAGAAGGATATTCAGGGATTTATTTGAATTCTACTTCACCTTCGAGCAAAATCCGTGCTTTTAGTCGAGGTGATAAAATTAGTGTTCGGGGAATTGTGCGAGAAACTGGTGGAACAACAATAATTGATTCAATTGCAAATTCAGATGCTTCTTTACTACCGGATAAAGGTAATAAATATGCTCCAAAACTTCTTACAACAGCGGATTATATTGGCGTTCGGTCAGGTAATCCGGCAGGGGAGCAATGGGAAAATATGTACGTTGAATTTAAAAATGTTGTAGTTGTAGACACAAACGCTGATGGTACTGCTAATTTTGGCGAATTTACAATCGTAGATGCTAATCTTTTTGGTGGTGCAACTGAATCTACTTCTAAATTTCGCGTAGAAACTGACGATGGTGAAATTAGTTACGCAACCAAACCTACAGACAATAAAACAGTTCTTCAGCGTGGACAAGGAATTACTGATATCAAAGGTATAATGATTTATAGTTTTGGTAATTATAAATTAGTTCCTCGTAAAGATGATGATGTTGTTTTGGCTCCATCAAGTGTAGAAATAATTGATACACCGATTGCAGGTTTCACGGTAGCGGCATATCCAAATCCAATGCAAATAAGTGGTGCAATCGAAGTAACATTTGCTACACCGTCTGTTGCTTCTATGAAAGTAATTGATGCAGTTGGTCAAGTGGTGGCTACAGTGCCAAGTATGGAATTTCCGGCCGGTGCGTTTAGGGTTAACTTTACTACAACCGGACTTTCTTCAGGAATATACACCTGTGTTGTCGAAACAATAAATGGTACTATCCAAACTACACAATTGGTTGTAACAAAATAAGTTCTGCTGATTGTCGCATATAAATAATCCCCTTCATGTGAATAATATCCGTGAAGGGGATTGTTTGTTTAATTAGCTAATATTATGGAAAATTATTAAAGGATAGTTTTTTTTAGTAATGATTTATAACTTGTTATTTAAAAGTAATTAACAGGTGTTTTTATTGACGGTGTTTAGTAAGTTATAGAAATAAATAATTATTTATTTTCGATTAAATGAAAATATTTCTTGCACAATTCATTTTTTTTTTAAAAATTTTGCATTAGTAAAATAATAACCCATAATAAACCTCTGCAATAACTATAAAATAAAATGCTTATGTAAAAAATATTACTATTAATAATCTGTTGAATATAAATTTTATTTTTTATCAAATAAGGTTACTATGAAAAAGTTAATAGTAGTATTTAGCTTTATTATTATTTGCTCGGTAAATGTGCTATCACAAACTATATTTCCTATGGGACTTGGTCCATTTATAGGGATTAAAGCAAATAAAGATGTTATTCAGTTTGAGAATGGTCAAAATCCTATAAAATTTGCTGATATTCCTGATTTTGGTGCTACTCTATGTGTACCTCTAACTCAAGATAAGACTATCGCATCAAATGTAGATGTTGGATATTCTACATATTCACTACTATATAAACCAAAAATTAATATATCTGATGAAAATACATATATAAAAAAGTATAGTTATTTTTCAGTTGCTCCAAGTTTACAATACAGTTATTTTTTACTTGGATTAAATGTTGGAATTCCTATTCGATGGTCAATTAGAAATTCCTCGAAATCTGTAGAGTTTTCATCAAGTTATGGAGAAGATATGGTAACAAATTATGAAGTTCGAGTTGGTGGTATATTTCCTATTATACAAGATGAAATGGGGCGACTAAATGTATTTGTTATTGGTGGATATATGTTAAGAAAAATTGATAAAAATCCGCCGTCAGGAACAAGTAATAATTTTAGTCCTCAAGTTGCTTCCCTTTTACTTGGAGTAAATTACTTGTTCACATTGAAGTAAATTAATTAAGAATTTGCTTCTATAAGCATTAATAAAAACACAGCCCACTATTTATATTATAGTGGGCTGTGTCTATTATGAGTCTAAATTATGATAAGTTGTTTAAATTAAAGTGATGATTTAATGAATTATCGCAACTTCAGTTAATTCAGTTCTACCCAATGCGCGTAGAGCAATACGGTACATTCCCGAAGGATACGATGTGTTGTTCATTGTTAGTTGCTGAACTGTCGAACTTGCAGTGCCATTATACAGCGTTGCAACTTCTTGTCCTAAGGCGTTAATGAGTATGAGCGATGCAGGAACAGGAACTTGTGATTCGACTGAATAGGAAATAGTACTTTCACCGGTTATAGTATTCGGAATTGCTTCTAAAGAAAGAAGTTGCTCAGTATTGAACGTTCCTTCGTTAACTCCAACCTGGCCTGCATTACCCACAAGACGTACACTAACCGAAGAATTAAGTTCATCATTGGTTTCTACACCTAAGCGTGCTGATTTTGGACCAAGTGAAGTAGGAGTAAACGCAACGACAACAGAAATTTTCTCGCCAAAAGCAAGAACTCTTTTGCCGAATTCATCTAATGCAGGATTGAAGCCGACCACACTAAATCCTTTGTTGGAGAGTGTTACCGAAGAACCTGATATAATTAATCCTGCTTCATTTGCTGGAGTTATTTCTACCGACATTTCTTTCGTCTGACTAACCGGAACAGTTCCAAAATCCAGTGTATCTTTACTTGCAATCGCTGTTGCTTTGGGCGAAACTCGGAATTGAAGATAAATCTCACTTCCAAAATCTCCCGGGAAATTCTTTATAATTTTGCCTTTGCTTGTAAATGAAAGTGCGCCAC
>JAFDZU010000052.1 GCA_018266765.1 Bacteroidota bacterium | reverse complement strand
AATCCAATTGCACCGTTTGGCAGAATCCATGAATATGTGACTGCATTCGTAATTGGTGGTACTGTATAGGTGACTGATGTTTGACCTTGACATACTGAAGATGTTCCCGTAATTGTACCTGCACTTGCAGGAAGATAATCAACGAGAGTTTTCAATAAAACTCCTGTAATTGCTCCATCAATAGCAGAAGGATTTGAATTGGAAAGTCCACATACTGTAGCTTTCATATCCGGGTCGTAAAACATTCTACTTTTATATCCCGTATTTGTACCTCCGTGACTCCATACTGTTCTACCGAATAGTTGTGTTGATAAAATTCCAAATCCATAATTCCCAGAGCTTACGAATGTTGTTATCTCTTTGAGAGAATTTGCATCTACAACTTGACCACCAAATAATGCCTGATACCATTGAGCCATCTCGCTTGCTGTTGAATACATCGAACCGGCACTTGTACCTAATGTATTAAGAGCGTTTCTTGATTTTGTTGAAACATCAACTCCATCCTGCCAAGGATGAGCAATAGTTCCAAGTACTGTTTCTTTTCCATCGTAAAATGTACTGTCTAATTGGAGTGGAGTGAGGATACTGTCTCGAATGATTTTTGAAATAGCTTGTCCAGTTGCACTCTCGACTATCATCCCTGCTAAAATATAATTAGTATTAGAATATCCGTAGCTTGTACCGGGATTAAAAAGTTTAGTTCCGACATACGCCATTACTTCAGAAGTAGTAAATATATGGGTTGGATTTGCATCTATATACGCCATTGAATTAGTATTAAATACATCTGCTATTCCACTTGTATGATTCAAGAGTTGTCTGATTGTGATTGTAGAATCAATATTATTATACTTTGGCAGCCATTTTTTAAGTTGATCGTTTAGACTAAGTTTGTTGCTTTGGACAAGTTTCATAACAGCAACTGCTGTAAACAATTTTGAATTACTTGCCAGTCCAAACTCCATATCTGTTGTAATTGGTTGCCCTGCAAATGAGAGTCCACTTGCACCTTTCCAAACTCCTTGGCCGGGGTAATAGACACTTGCTGATACTCCTTTTGTATCTGTAAACGAAGATACTTGTGCATCCAAAGTTTGTTGTAATTTAGCTGCTAAATTGGGATTGAATTGTGAATATGAATTCTTGGTATCACAAACAATAACAGACAACAATATGAATAGTTTTAGATAAAATACTTTCATAACCAATTCCATAGTAATAGTTTATGTTGTGTAACTAAATAGATCCACTCATCATTAAAAAACTGACAACCGATAAATTAATCATTATTTCAAAATTAATAAAGATGTACTTTCTAAAATAGTTGTACCGGAAACAACAACTCGGTAGGTACCAGTAGATAAATTTTGCGTTTGCACTGTAAATTCATTCAATCCAACTTGTGCTAATCCTTTTATAGGAATCATAAATAACTGTCCAAGTGAATTATAGATTGAAATTTCTACTTCTTCAGTTTGGGCACATTGAATCCTAATTTTCGCAACATCGTTAGCAGGGTTTGGTTGGACATCTATTCTCATATTATTATCAGAAAATTTACTTCCATCTTTACTTAAATTTATATCTAATCCACTTTGGAACACTTCAAAAGAATTTTCAGATTCTAAAGTATTTGATTTCAATAGTAAATTATCGCCTAATGAAAAACCATACTTGGCATTCAAATACGAGAAGGTTTGTGAACGTATTTCAGTAGCAACTGTATTATATAATAGAACTTCTGCAATTGAACCTCCAAATGGAAAATCTAACGTTGCAGTCGAATATCCCATTCTTAATCTTGTGCCTTGAACTGAAGATCCCAAACCATTAAATTGAGTACCTTGAGGCAAAACAGCAGGTGCTCCGGTTGCAATTTTTGAACTATTATTCACTGAAACTTTGAGTGTGCCTGCATTACCATCATAGACAAGTTGAGTAAGATACGCTGTATTGGGAGTACAAACTTTGTGAATCCAAACTGATTGATTACCATTCCAAACTCCAAAACCAATATCAGCTTTATGAATGTATGTATTGAATCCTGAATGAGTAGCCGCACCGCTTCCTGTTTCAAATATAATTTGGTCGGCAGTTACATCAGCTCCTGTTTTGAAAACAGCAAATAATGTTTTAGAAGTTCCGGCATTTACTTGTGCGGAATTATTGACAATAAGTGCATCATTTATTTGGTCGTATTTAACAGCAGGTAAACCATTGACAGTATTTGGTCCATCATCATAGTAAGTCGGAATTAATATTTGATTTCCACCAAACATATACGCACCTCTGTTATTTCCCGAAATATCTTGCCAACAAGGATGAGACTCATTATACGGCGCAGTGAATGGAAGTTGTTGACCATTGGTAGCTCCAAGTATTTGCCCTGCATCGAACCACAATGCTAAGTTCGGACCGGTCACCGCTTCATATTTAGTTACAACTATTGATTTAACTGCTATACAACCACTAGGCAGGAGAACTGATGAAGTTAAATTTCCAATTCCCGCCCCACCCCATTTTACCGTAATTTGTGGTGTACCTTGTCCGGACGTAATTATACCGCCTGAAACGTTCCAAGTTATTGTTCCGTTAATTTGCTGAATAGAATACTGCTTACTTGCATGAACTGCAACTTCAGTTGCACCGGATAGTACAATAATTGGTACTTGATTTACTGTAATTTGTAATGAGTTTGGTACTCCGTTACCATACATATTTGCTCCAACGACCGTAATATTACCTGAAAGTGCTTGTGCTCCATAATTAACAGTTATACTATTGGTGGCGCTTAGTCCCGTTGCTCCGTTTGGCAGAGTCCAAATATACGAATCAGCTTTTGCAATAGCAGGAACTGTATATGTTACAGAATTTTGTCCTTGACAAACAACAGATGCTCCTGTTATTACTCCGGCAGGATCGGGTAGATAGTCAACAAGTGTTTTCAATAAAACTCCTGTTATAGCTCCATCAATTGCAGATTGATTAGAATTTGAAAGACCGCAAACTGTTGCTTTCATTATTGGGTCGTAGAACATTCTACTTTTATATCCTGTATTTGACCCACCATGACTCCAAACAGTTCTACCGAAAAGTTGCATTTTTAGTATTCCAAAGCCGTAGTTTCCAGGACTAACAAATGTTGTTATTTCATTAAGTGAACTTGCACTTACCACTTGTCCGCTCAATAGTGCCTGATACCACTGTGCCATTTCAATCGCAGTTGAATACATAGAACCGGCACTTGTTCCCAAGGTATTTAAAGCATTTCTTGATATATTTATCCCGTCAATTCCGTTCTGCCAAGGGTGTGCGATAGTTCCAAGTACAGTTTCTTTTCCGTCATAAAATGTACTGTCTAATTGCAACGGAGTGAGAATGCTGTCACGAATTATCTTCGATATTGTTATTCCGGTTGCACTTTCAGCAATCATACCGGCCAAGATATAATTTGTATTTGAATAACTAAAGTTAGTCCCGGCTTTAAAAAGTTTCGGTCCTACATATGCCATAACTTCGGCAGTTGTAAAGTTATGTGCAGGATTAGCATCTATATAAGCCATTGAAGCCGCATTAAATACATCGGCAATTCCGCTTGTATGATTCAATAGTTGGCGAATTGTTATAGATGAATCTATATTATTGTATTTAGGAAGCCATTTTTTAAGTTGGTCATTCAAAGTTAGAATATTATTTTCTACAAGTTTCATTATAGCTACAGCGGTAAATAGTTTGGTGTTACTTGCAATACCAAATTCCATATCGGTTGTAATTGGATGACCTGCATACGACAAACCGCTTGTACCTTTCCAGTATCCTTGACCAGGATAATAGATACTTGCTGATACTCCTTTTGTGGCTGGAAATGCCGCAACTTGAGCATCCAACGTTTGTTGTAAAACCGCGGCTAAATTTGGGTTGAAATTTTGTGAATTAGCGTGTTGAACTATAGCAAAACTGACCACTAATGTGATTGCGAAATTTTGGAAGAATGTTTTCATAATACAAAATAATAGAAGTACTAAAAATAATTATTTTAACTTCTTAAACTTAACTTTGATGAGAAGCAATTACAATTTCTTCTGATTTTGTCACAGTTTAATTATGCCCAACAATCACAATTATTATTTTAGGTTACAATTCTACAATTATATGTATTAAATGGTGTTATAAAGTTTGTCAAAAACTTGTAAAGTTAAAGACCGATGAAAGAGTAATTAGGTTCTTTATTTTTGAAGGGAGTTAGTTGGTGTATAAAAATGATAAAAATGGATAATGTAATTTTTGTGAACAGCAATTTGGTATTTAGGTTTTTGGGGGAAAAAAGTAACCTCTCCTTTAATCAAAAATTGAGAAGAAAACACTTCAAATAATATTTTTCATAGTTTTACTTGAAGCCATTTCTTACGGTAAAGTTCAATTAAAGAAATTATCGCGAACAACACATATCCGCCAACAATTCCAAACCAAATTCCTTGCTGGTTCCAACCAGTAAAATGTGAAAGAATATAAGCGAGCGGGACTTGGAGGAAAATTAATGATCCACCGACAATTGTCATACTTCTAAATGATGCACCTGCACCACTAATCACACGAGTGGTTACTACGCCAATTGCAAAAAACACATATCCGAAAACTGCGGCGTGAAGATAATGAGTTGTTTCTTTTATAATCCGTAAGTCATTTGTAAATATGGTAGCAAATCTATCACCGAATAAAAAGACATTGAGCGTCAGGATTCCTACTAAAACAAATAAAATATAAATGGCAGATCGGTGAAATAAGAAGATTCTGTCCTTCTGACCTGCACCTAAATTTTGACCTGTTGCAGTCTCTACAGCAATTCCAATTGCAAAAACAGTCATAAATACAAACAAATCTACTTTTAACCCGAGAGTGTATGCTGCTACTACGCTTGTCCCGAACGTACTTGCAAACTTAAACAAAGCAATTCTTGAAACACTTACAGAAAACATTTGAAGAGATGCTGGAATTCCTTGTTTTGCTATTCGTCCGATGAGTGGGAAATCTAATTTCATTTTATCCAACATAAAACGAATTCCCGTTTTACCTGAGATAAGCAGCGAAATTGATACCGTTCCGCCGATTAATTGAGCAGATGCTGTAGCAATTCCCGCCCCAACCATTCCAAGTGCGGGAATTGGTCCAAGCCCAAAAATTAGAATTGGTGCAAGTATGGCGTTTAAGACTGTAGTTAGTAACAATATAAGCATCGGAAAAATGGCGTTTCCGGATGATCTAACAATAGAATTAATTTGAAATGTAATGAAATTTCCGGGAACACCAAATAATAAAGCCGTTAGATACACCTGAGCTAATTGTGCCACATCGGGCTGTAAATTCATTGCCTTTAAAATCCACTCAAGGCAAAAATAAAGTACAACTGAAATCAAAGTAGAGAAAACTATCATTGAAATAACTGCTTGTGTTGCAGTATAATTAGCTAATTTACGATTTCCTTCACCGATCCGACGAGCTACGATAATTCCTGTTCCTATTGCAAATCCGCTTCCGAAGTTAAATATAAAAAAACCAAGCTGTTCACTTACACCTATTGCAGCAATAGCGGCGGAACCTAATCTACTCACGAAATATGTATCAATCCATGAATAGAGCATATTCACAATAAAACTAAATGCAAGGGGCATTGCAAATGTGATAAGTGTAGGTACAACAGGTCCATTCAATAAATCAACTCGACCGCTTTTTATAGCTTTTGGAGCAACTTTTTGTGATGTATTATCGCTATTTGAAGTATTTATTTCGTCTGATTTGTCCATTAATATTTTATTGCTTAAAACAAAAAAAACCTTGACCTTGAAGGTAAAGGTTATAACAATACTATTAAATCTTTGTCTTTGAGTAAATTATGGCGAGCGCAGACGAATTTCCACTAAAAATGTTTGGTAAAAATTTGGAAACATCGAATTATTATAGTCAAGAATTGAAATGTGAGGTGTAAATTGCATACATTATTATCACATTATCTTCTATTCAACTTGACATAATTCTAATTCATAATGAATTTCAAGACATTCGCAGTTGCTCAGTAAATAGATGAGATAATAGTACCAATATTTATTAGAGTATAAGTAAATAGAATTTGAACTGAAAATAAAAGCATTAAATAACATTTATGATTGCATTTTTATATAGTTTTTCAGCTTTATTATATGGTCTTCGTATATTTACGTTTGTTTTTGGTGCGACTCGTGAACGTTCTAAAATCATTGTAAATTCTTCGACAGATTTACCATTTATCTCAGTAATTGTTCCTGCTCGAAACGAAGAATCTAATATTAGAACTTGTATTGAATCACTCTCAAAAAGTAAATATCCCCTTGATAAATTTGAAATTATAGTAGTGAATGACCGCTCGACAGATTCAACAGCAAAGGTTTTGGATTCTTTAATATCACTCTACACTAATCTTAAAATAATCACACTCACCGAAAATCGAACTAACAAAAATTTACAAGGTAAACCGGGAGCTTTGCAAGCAGGAATTGACAATTCTAAAGGAGAAATATTGCTGTTTACTGATGCAGATTGCACCGTAGATACTTTATGGATTACAACCTTAGCAAGACAATTTTCAAATCCAAAGGTTGGGCTTGTACCTTCTTTTACTGTAATCAAAGCAAACACAACATTTGAGCAAATGCAAGCAATTGAATGGCTTATGAATCATACAATGGCGTGTGCAGGAGTTGGAATCGGTCAACCACTCGGATGTTATGGAAATAATCTAGGAGTAAGGAAAACTGCATATGAAAGCGTTGGTGGGTATGCAAATATTCGTTTTTCTGTGACTGAGGATTTGACGTTATTACAAGCGATTTTTGCCCAAGGATGGGAAGTTCGTTACGTTTGTAGCCCTGATTCAGTTGTTACAACTTTGCCATGTTCTACATTAAGAGAATATATTTTACAACATCATCGTTGGTTACGTGGAGGAGTAGATTTGGGATGGCGAGCAGTTGTTTTTGTGGCGTTTTCGGCATCATTATGGATTTGTATAACGACTGCTATCTTTAATAATCATTATTGGTTATTACCTATAATTTTTGGGATTCGAGTGCTGGGAGATTTTGCAGTTATTGCTCCAACACTAACAATTCTAAAACGAAAAAAACAAATCGGATGGGCATTTCTTGCCGTTGGATTTATTACAGTTTTGGAACTTGTAATGCCAATTTCACTCTTGAAGAAAGAAGTTGTTTGGAAAGGTCAAACATTTAGGTAGATTCTATAAAAAAGTCCACAAGCAGAATACTCATGGACTTAAGTTTTATAAAGAATCAACTACTTACTTTCCACCAAATACTTTTTTAAGTATTTCTGAAGTTCTTGCAAGAGGGTCGCGTCTGATAGAACCTTCTTCTTTAGCAATCATAGAAAACAATCCGTCCATTGCTTTTTTAGTAACATACGCAGTTAAATCAGGATTCATTTTAGTTACAAATGGAATATTATTATAGCCATTTATGGCTGTTTCCCAATATTTAGTTGCATTTACTTTCTCAAGAGAAGTTTTAATGACAGGAGTAAATTTCTCTGTTAATTTCGTTGATGTAGTCCGTTTCAAAAAGTTCGTTGCAGCACTGGTATCCCCTTTGATAATCGCAATTGCATCTTGAATTGACATTTGTTTTATAGCATCAATAAAAATATCTTTTGCACCAACAGCCGCATCTTCTGCAGCACGATTCATCGAAAGTATTGCATCGTCAGCTTGCTTACCCATCCCAATAGAACGAAGTGTGCTTTCTACTTTTTTTGCTTCACTTGGAAATGGAATTTTTATTTCAGGATTTTTATAATATCCATCTAATTTTGAAACCAAGTCCGAACCTTTAGTAACACCATTTATAAGAGCTTCTTTAATTCCTTTAGTGGCATCATCTTGACTGAGTCCGCTACTACCGGTTAACATTTTAGTTGCTTCTTTGCCAAGCCGTTCGAATAGTTGAGCTTCTGCTGAAAGTGAGGTGATAAAAAATATCAATAGTAGTACGGTAAATAATTTTAACGTCTTCATCATATTATTTTCCTTCGTGAATTTGGAATAATCGTAACAATGTTCAATCGCTTATAAAGTCGTGCTACTCTTGTTTTTAGTGCTGTGGGATTAAAAAATAAAAAAACCCTTGCATCCTCCGAAGAGAATAACAAGGGTACACGGTGAACTCCTAATTGGACACCGAATAACTGTGAGAAGAAAAGATGAGAATATTTTTCGCTTCTACAAATTGTATGGTGTATTTGAAGATCAACTCCTTTCACTGTCTAAAGACATATTTGGGAGTATTTCCTTACAGAGAAAATAAATAATATTTAATTGTAATTATAATAATCTTATTTATCAATGACTTTCAAATTCTTTATTATTACTTGTAGTCAGCATTTAATATATAAAGGCAGTAAAGAAGTACCATATTACCGGCTAATTGTACATAATTAAAAACTTGTATTAGATACAATGGGGAAAGCATAATTTATACAAGCAAGATAAAACATATAAAGTAACTGATGATATAGAATTAGAAAAAGTGGATTGGAAGAAATAGTAATTTTCAATTTAGTAGACAAGTACTTACAGAAGGCGCGCACTTGTTGGAGCATTTTTTTTACTCAAATCGCCGTTTCCCTAATAATTCCACTTCTCGGCTTGAAGTCAAACTTTTCCCTAATGCTTTTTCTCGAGGTTCAACAGTCAGCAACCATTCGCGGGTGTCCGTAATTGTAGTTTGAAGCGAGCGATACCGTAATCCATCTTTGATTGCTTTATCACAATTAAATGTTCGTTCTCCCCATTCGGAAGGAACCCACAATGGAAGTTCTTGATATGGAATTACAGCATTTTCTAAAAGTAATTGTTCACTAATCGGAACTAAAGTATAATCTTTTGAATCAAGCGAATTAAAACAGGCTGTTATGACGTCTCCGAGTTTGGTGGAAATATTACCGTCTGCATTATAGATTCCCGTTGCATTATTTTCTATCAACTTGACAGTCCATTCGGCTAAATCGCGAACATCAATAAATTGACAAACTTGCTCAAGTGAATCGGGAACAAGGACTTCCCCACCGAGCAATGCACGATGAACCCAATAAGCGAATCGTCCGCTCCAATCATTCGGCCCAACAATAAGTCCGGGACGAATCGTGAGAACTCTGCCCGGCATAGCTTCTTCTGCAGATTGTTCACAGAGATATTTCAGTCCGCCATAGGTTTCTCCGGTAATAATTTCAGTCGTAATGTCGTTGAGCTTTATAACAGGACATTGTTCGTCTTTATCACCAATTGAATCTTCATACACCGAGACCGACGAGATAAAAACATAGGTATTAACCGATTCGGCAAGGAATTGTGCTGACATACCAACGATACGGGGAACATAACCACATGTATCAATAACTGCATCCCATTTTCGATCTTTGAGTACGGATAAATCGCCGTCTCGATTGCCTCTTAGCTTTTCTATTTCAGGGAAATCATCAGCAAAATGAATTCCACGATTGAACAATGTAACTTCATGCCTACGCTCTTGTAATGCTCGAATGAGATGTCTTCCGAGAAATACTGTTCCACCAATTATTAGTACATTCATACGCCTAAGTTCCTTTCTGATTAAAACATGAAAACCTCTTTTCGACCGTCGAAACGCTACAACCCGTTTTAAAGTTTCGTTTTGTGCAATTATACAAGTAATTCTTATGAAATCAATTATTATTTTTTCGCTTTTTTGTATTGCTTTGATATCGTGCAATGCAGATGAGCCACATTCAATTCCATCAAAGAAAGGAAAAAAGATGAATACAACCGCTCAATCGGATACCGCAACATTCGCAGCAGGATGTTTCTGGTGTGTCGAGGCAGTTTTCCAAAACTTAGAAGGTGTTCAGTCTGTAACTTCGGGATATTCAGGCGGAACGGTCTCGAATCCTTCGTATAAAGAAGTATGTAATGGAACGACAGGACATGCAGAAGTATGTCAGATAGTCTATAATCCTCAAAAGGTTAGTTATGAAACTCTCCTTGAAGCATTTTGGGGAACGCATGACCCCACAACGCTAAACCGTCAAGGTAATGACGTTGGAACTCAATATCGTTCGGCAATTTTTTACCACAGTGAGGCACAAAAACAAATCGCTGAAGAGTACAAAGCTCAATTAAATAAATCAGGAGCATGGGATAAACCACTTGTAACAGAAATTACAAAATTCGTAAAGTTTTATCCTGCCGAAGATTATCATCAAAACTACTTTAATGAGAATGGACAGCAATCCTATTGTCAGTTTGTTATTCGCCCCAAAGTAGAAAAATTTAAAAAGATGTTTAAAGATAAACTCAAAAAGTAGTAATTTCACTATTTAAGAATCAACTTCTTATGAAGTTTTAAGCATTTCACAAAGCTATTGATTTATAAACCTTTCCTATTCCAAATCCTTTATGAATGATGTATTTTTAGTAAACCCGCTTCGTACTCCTGTGGGCAAATATGGTGGTCAATTAAGTAAAGTACGCCCCGATGATTTAGCAGCACTCGTTATGAAAGAATTAGTTACTCGTGTAAATCTTCCGCCCGAAACAATAGATGATGTAATTTTTGGCTGTGCCAATCAAGCCGGAGAAGATAACCGTAATATTGCCCGTATGGCAGTTCTCCTTGCGGGCTTTCCTCAATCAGTTCCGGCAGTTACGGTAAATCGTTTGTGTGCTTCTTCGTTGGAAGCGATAATTCAAGGAGCACGTGCTATTCGAAGTGGAGAAGCAGATATAATTCTTGCCGGTGGAGTAGAATCAATGTCGCGCGCACCATATTCCATTCCCAAAAACGCAACCGGTTCTGCAATGTTTGGCAATTTAGTTGCGTATGACACAGCTCTCGGCTGGCGTTATCCGAATCCAAAGATGGAAAAAATGTTTCCGCTTGAAGCAATGGGAGAAACTGCCGAAAACATTGCCGAACAATGGAACATTTCCCGTGAAGAACAAGATGATTTTGCACTTCAATCGCACAAAAAAGCCACCGATGCAATCGCCGCTGGTATTTTTGATTCAGAGATAATTCCGGTTGTTATTCCTGATAGAAAAGGGGATATCATAGTTTCCAAAGATGAATCTCCTCGCTCAGATACAACCATTGAAAAACTTGCTAAATTATCCCCTGCTTTCCGCAAAGGTGGAACAGTAACTGCCGGTAATTCTTCAAGTTTGAATGATGGAGCCGCCGGAGTTCTATTGGTAAGCGAGAGAGCATTAAAAGAATATAATCTGACTCCAATTGCACGATACGTTTCATCGGGTGCGGCTGGTGTGAATCCTCGAATAATGGGAATCGGCCCTGTCTATGCCACTGAAAATGCGCTTCGTCATGCCGGCTTAAGTATCAATGATATTGGGCTTGTCGAACTAAACGAAGCTTTTTCGGCGCAGGCACTTGCTTGTATTCGAGAGCTTGGTGTAAATCCATCGTTAGTGAATATTTCGGGTGGTGCAATCGCTCTTGGTCATCCACTTGGAATGAGTGGCGCACGTATTACAGGCACACTTGTGAATGCTCTCCAACGAACTAATACTCAATATGGACTTGCTACGTTATGTATCGGAGTTGGTCAGGGGTTAGCGGCAATATTTGAACGTGTGTAATCAATTAATTGTACTTCACTATATGAATTTAAGATGTTTTGATTACATTTAAATATTAAAACAATGAGAAAACTATTTAGCACAGCAGTTGTATTCATAACAATACTCTGCACTTCGCCCAATTTGTTTTCTCAAGGGAATTCGGTTTTCTTGAATCCGGGAATAAAACTTGGTTATACCTACGGTGAGAACGGTGGCTTTACCTATGGATTCAAACTTAGTGTTACGAGTAATGTTCTTCCGGAGGAACCGACACTCTGTTATGGTGTGGTGTTCGATATTGATTTCAACAAACATTGGACAAAAATACACTTCGGAGCTGAAGGAAATTTGATTACGTTAGGGCTTGATATTGGTCCGACTTTACTAATTCAGAACGGAACTACGACTTTAGGATTCAGTATAATTCCATACTGTGGAGAACTCCTCTATCTATATTATAATTACTCATATTTTGGTAAAAACATGCCCGCCATGAGTGAACTTGGGATGTATTTAAAATACCATACACCAATTATCGGTGAAGGATTCCATTATCGTAATTAACCGTTATGTTTTGGAATTTTAACTGTAATTAATACTCTAATGACAACCACACCTCTTTCAATTCTTAAATCAGTTTTTGGATATTCAAGTTTTCGATTAGAACAAGAAAATGCAATCAATAGTGTACTTCGCGGTGAAGATACGTTTGTACTAATGCCCACAGGCGGCGGTAAATCATTATGTTATCAAATTCCTGCATTGTGTCTTTCTGGCTTAACGGTTGTAATTTCACCGCTCATTGCTTTGATGAAAGACCAAGTGGACTCGCTTGTTCTCAATGGTGTCAGTGCCGCCGTTCTAAATTCATCAATTCCGCAACACATTCAATCCCAAATAATTAATCAAGTCGGACGAGGTGAAATTAAACTCCTTTATATCGCTCCCGAACGGTTATTTGCTGAAGGATTTATGGAATGGCTCAAACAACAAAACATTTCACTGTTTGCAATAGACGAGGCGCATTNNGTTTCCTGCTGTTCCTATAATTGCACTTACGGCAACAGCAGATTCAATTACTCGTAAGGATATAATTGACAAACTAAAGATTCTCCCTAAAAATGTCTTTATTTCATCGTTCAATCGAGCGAATCTTCGGTATTTTATTGAACCAAAACGAAAGGCATACGAGCGAATTCGGAGTATCATCAGCGAGCGTCCGAATGAAAGTGGAATTATCTATACTCTCACTCGTGCAAGCGCAGAATCAATTGCTTCAAGTCTTGCATATGAAGGCGTTTCCGCACTTCCCTATCATGCAGGACTCGACCAAGAAACTCGCGCCAAACATCAGGATATGTTCCAACGAGATGATGTAAAAATTATCTGTGCTACCATTGCCTTCGGTATGGGAATTGACAAATCGAACGTGCGGTTTATTATTCATCATGACCTTCCTAAAAACATCGAAAGTTATTACCAAGAAACAGGTCGTGCCGGACGCGACGGCGTGCAAAGCGATGTGATTCTCCTCTTTAGCGGTGGTGATTTGGTAAAACTTCGCACCTTTTGCGAGATTGAAGGAAACCCCGAACAATCTCGCGTTATGCTTGCTAAATTACAGCAAATGGCAAACTATTGCGAAACGCCTACCTGCCGGCGCGAGTGGCTGATGAAGTATTTCGGTGAGAAGTACGAACCGCCCTGTAATGCTTGTGATATTTGCCTCGGCGAGCACGAAACATTCGACGGAACAATCATTGCTCAAAAAGTGCTTTCGGCAATATTCCGAACCAATGAACGATTTGGAGCCGGCTATATCATAGATTTGCTTCGCGGTTCAAGCAAAGTTCGCCAAGAACATCTCGACCTAAAAACATTCGGCATCGGTAAAGATATTCGCGAAACCGATTGGCGAACCTACATTCGCGAACTTATTGCACGTAATGCTATTACCAAAACAGATGACGAATACCCTACTCTCAAACTCAACGAAAAAAGCTATGATATTTTGCAAGGGAAAGAAACGATTCAACTCAGCAAACCTGCCGAGCCAGTCGAACGAGAATCTCGCCGCCGAAGCAAAGACAAAAAACATCAAGGCAATTACAACACCGATTTATTCGAGAAACTGCGTGTGCTCCGCTATGCTATTTCAAAGCGGGAAAATGTTCCGGCTTTTATGATTCTTGCTGATTCTACACTTATAGAACTTGCAACCTACTTACCGCTAACTGTTGGTGATTTGCCGACTATCAGTGGGTTTGGAACGGTGAAAACTGCAAAGTATGGGAGTGAATTCGTTCGTGAAATTATAGAATATTGCAACGAACATAACCTAAAAACAAAAGTAGAGAATAAACTGAATTTTGAACAAAGACAAACCAAAACCGAGAAACAAACGCAAGAACGCAAGCGGACATCGAACTTCGATACTCGGAAAGTTTCGCTTGATATGTTTCGTTCGGGTATGTCGGTGATAGAAATTGCCGCTGAACGACTGCTCGGAGTTGCAACTATCGAAGGGCATTTGGCATCGTATATCCCGACAGGTGAAGTTGAATTAGAAGATATTGTTACCGAAGAAAAAGCAGAAACTATTCGCATAGCACTGCGAGCGATTGGCTGGAAAAAAGGAGAAACCCAAAGTCCGATTAAAGATGCGCTCGGCGATGAGGTGAGTTATGGTGAGATTCAAGCGGTAATTATGGCGGGATGGTAGGAATACTTTCTTGTTGCCCTTCTCGGAGAT
>JAFDZU010000051.1:24380-27060 GCA_018266765.1 Bacteroidota bacterium | reverse complement strand
ACGGTTGCTACGACTAAGAGAACAAGGGTAGCTAAATGAATTATGAAAATTATTACTGCAACAAAAGCTGATTCACCAATACCTAATATTGCTAATCCTGTAAACGATATTAATACAACAATCGTAGCAATAGTTATATCAATATTTGAAATTATTCCATGAAGATAGTGCATTGCTTCGCTCGCAGATATAACTGCGGTTGCCATATACGACAGAATCGTAAGTGTAGCGGCAAATGAAGCAAGACGTTTAGTAGAAGTATTGAGAAGAACATTATAAGCACCTCCATTCAGTGGAATTGCACCAACAACTTCTCCGTAAATTTTTCTGAACATATACAGCACTAATGCTACAATCAAAAGTGAAATCCACGCATATTGTCCTGCATACATAATCGTGAGAGCCGACACATATAAACACGATGAACTAATATCATTACCGCAAATAGCAGTTGCCTGCAACTCATTTAATTTTTTATGAACGATGTTTTTCATTTAGAACTTTTTCTTTCCTGTAAATCTTTTTGAACTGTAACGTTAAATGTTGGAGTTTTATAATCAGTCGGTAAATAATTTGAAGGAATTGTTATCATGTTCCCATCACGAGCAGATCTATAGTGTGGAGATAGTATTTCAATTCCTCTTTCATTGCACGTATCTTGTATGTTTTGATGAAGATTAGAGTAAATAACTGCTTGTTTGTTCGCTTCTCTAATATACGCATTTATTTGATATGACACATAAAAGTCGTCCAAACTCGTTTGCAGAACGAATGGCATAGGTTCTTGTAAAATCAAGTCTGTATGCAGAGCTGCATCAATAAGAGCATTGTGCATATCTCTCCACGGAACATCATAGCCAATTGTTACTGTTGTGTGTATAATTAAACCTTTGTCAGGGGCATCACTACTGTAATTTATGGTATGACTGCTCATTACTGTTGAATTTGGTATAGAAATAATTTCATTTTTAATTGTTCTTACTCGTGTAACCAAAAGTGATTTTTCTATGACATCACCAATAACCTCACCAATTTTAACACGGTCGCCGATTTTAAATAATCGCATATAGGTAAGAACTAATCCTGCTACTATATTTGATAACGAACCGGCTGAACCAAACGTAAGTAAAAATCCCAAAAATACAGATACACCTTGAAACACAGGTGAATCACTGCCGGGAAGATAGGGAAATATCACAACAACCATAAAAGCAAAGATTAAAACTCTGACGATTTGATATGTAGGATTCGACCAATCAGCATAAAATCCCGGAATGTGCAAATTTCCTTTTTCAATTTCATTTTTAAGAAAGTGCAAACCTCGAAACACATATTTAAATACAAATACGATAACGATAATAGTAATGAGGTTTGGCATATAATTCCATAAACCACTTGCTATTTTTTTAATAGGTGTAAGAATATAACCGAAGAGTGTCTCAGCAAAGTTTCGAGTCCATGGAAATATTCCGAAAAGTATCGGTAACGCAATATAGGCAACCAAAAGAATGACAAGCCATTTAATGATTTTATTGACACTCAGTAATACTCTAACTTGCCGTTCAGAATCAAACAATGTATAATTCCTAATTTTAATCCCATTGATTCGATTGCCTTCGAGTTCTTGAATTGTATTCGCTGTCCAAGCAAATAATTTTCTGATATAAATGACCAAAAGATATATTATCAGAATTACTAAAAGAGCAAGTCCTATTTCTTTTGCTAACGTCAGTAAACTTGTTTCTGATTTATATTTAAGTACTTCATCACCTATGATTGTTTTGTATTTTTTGGCTAGTTCAATTTTTGAAGTATTATTCCAAAGTGCATCATTCTCGGAAATGCTCATAATGATTGATTCACCCATCGTAATATCAACAGTTGCTTCAGCTTCTATGAGGATGAGAGAATCTGGTGTAAAACCAAATTTGTCTTTCAAATTATTTATTCTATTGCTAATCGCTTCTGCTCTGTCTTTTGCGGAAAAACTTCCTAATTTACTGTAAATAACATACAGTGTATCTTTGAACAATCCAATAACAGGGAATGATTTAGCTGAATTACGTAATGAATCAATCTGTGCTTTCTTTTGTTGAAGTCGTTTCGAATCTTTTTCACTGAGTTCTAATAATTTATTTTGTAATTCTACTTTTTTGAGATTATCTGTTGTTTTGAGCGAATTGAGTTGAGTTTCTAATTCATTTTTCTTAATTGAATCAAGTATTCTTTGTTGTTCAATTACAGATAGTTTATTGTTTAAATCTCTTAATTTAATTGAGTTTAGTGAGTCGTTTTTAACGTTGGTACTATCTTTCTGCAATGCAGATGTTTGCGAGACGAACAAACATGTAGAGCAAACGCAAATTATTATAAGTTTATACATACGCATCCTCAAAGTAAAGTTAAACAATTAATTGTGCAATGTTATAAATCGCCATGAAAATCCTATACTTGCAAAGTAATCTACGGTGTTATTATTATAACCTGCGCCTCCGTAAGCATCAATTTGTAGGTTGTTATTGACGAGATAACCAACACCGGCATCCCAACGATTTTCAAATGTATTTTCCTTGAAATCACCATAGTTTTCAACAAATACACTCCAAGTTGGAGACAAAGAATATCCTAAATTTCCAACATAGAAGGTAGTTGGTATTGCAGTGTTCCCGTTGTAATTAAC
>JAFDZU010000051.1:0-24313 GCA_018266765.1 Bacteroidota bacterium | reverse complement strand
GTAATTTTGGGTGCTATGTAGTTTGGATTATAAGCTTCTGCAAGAATAGGCAACTTGAATGTTAGTTGTAAACCAATTGATGGCTCATAACTTTCGCCTTCATAAAAATTTATTCTGGAACCAATTGAGCTTAAACTCAACCCGTATGCAGAATTAATTGTATTATTTGTATTGTTGCGGTCGTAACGATATTCCCAATTGGAAACAAGTTCAACATTCTTTGTTAGTCCAAATCTAAGAGAAATATTAGGCGCGTAAAATCGACTTATAATAGTGCTTTCAGATGAATTGCTTCCTCCGATATCAATTCCGGTTTGTGTTTGAAATATATATTTTCCAACGGTAAAAGGAACAATAGCTTGACCCGGACGGTCAGACCTGATAGTCTCGTTAAATTGTGCTCTTACACAAACTGTACTGTAAATAAAAAGAATGAAAAGAGTTGTAAGGTTAATCTTCATTGATTCCTATCTATAATGTTTTAATAAACTTTATACAGTTTAACTTATTGCAATGCAAGAGCAAGTTCAAGTATATCTGCCGGAATATCTTCGTGACTTGTGAGTTCATCGTCTGCGGCAATCTCAAGTGGGATAACCGGAAAATGATGACCTGTATAAAATGCAGTATAAAACCCGCTGCCACACTTTTTGAATGCATCTTTTACCATACAAAATGCTACCCAACTTGCTCGTAAAATATCTGTAACAGCAGCAGAACCACCACGTTGGAAATAACTCATATCCACACTTCTGATCTCATGGTGTAAATCTCGTTTAACAAATAGTTTTTCGAGTATTTCACGGATTTCACCAAGTGATTTCTCATAACCTTCGGCTACGATAATTCGTGTATCTCGGTCACGTTCATCAATCATAGTAGCAATTTTTTCAAAATCAACTTCTTCTCCCGGACGAATTACATATTCGGCTCCGGTTGCAATGCCTGCATAAAATGCTAAATATGCTGAATTACGCCCCATAGATTTAATTAAATAAACTCTGCGATGCGCACTTGCTGTATCGCGAATCCATTCAAGCATTTCTAAGCTTTTATCTAACGCACTGTAAAAACCTATCGAAGAACCTGCATTATTCACTACATCATTATCTATCGAACCGGGCGAAACCAGAACGCGAGTACGAAGCCCTTCGCGGCGCATATAGGTATTAATGGTATTTGAAGCTTTTACACTTCCATTGCCACCACAAACAAACAGATAATCGAAATGATTGTCGTGAAGGTTTTGGCAAATAGTTTCTTGAAGAGAAGTATTGGTTACAAGGTCTTGTACTCGCACTGTCCCTAAGATTGTTCCTCCTTGCGAGGCAATTCCGGCTACAGCGAGCTTGTCTAATTTTCTGTAATTATTATAAATTAATCCTTTCCAACCGTCAATTACACCGTAAACAGAAGTTTCAGGGTGAATATTAATCGAACACCGAACGATTGCACGAATGAAAGCATTCATTCCCGAGCAATCACCACCACCTGTAAGCACAGCAAATTTCATTTAATTTCCTCTGAGTTTCACAATTAAAAGAATTAGATTATGGTTTAAATATTTACTGAATCACCTTTAGATGGAATTGACACATCGCCAAATCCACGTTCTACAAGTGCTGTTTTAAGTGCTTCTTGATGGTCTAATTCTCCATGAACCAAGAATACTTTCTTAACGGTAGTAGTATTCAGATGTGAAAGATACTCAAGCAATTCATTATGGTCGGCATGTGCGCTGAGACCGGAAAGTGATTCTACTGTTGCACGAACTTTGTGGCTGTCACCTAAGATATTGACATATTTATCGCCTTGAGCGATTTTCCTACCTAACGTATAGGGTGCATTATATCCTAAAAACAAAACAGTGTTCCGTTCTTTGGAGATTTCATGCGAAAGATGATGCAACACTCTTCCGGCTTCGCACATTCCGCTTCCCGCTATAATTATGCACGATTTTTTCTGGCGATTTATTTTTTTTGATTCAACTACTTCACGAGTATATTTCAATCCTCTAAAATCAAAAGGATCAGGGTCGCTAAAAAGCAAAGTACGAATAGATTCATTATAACATTCAGGATGCAACCTAAAGACATGAGTTGCACTAATCGCAAGCGGACTATCCACATACACCGGAATATTTGGCAAAAGATGATGGTTGGATAGATCATTGAGATAATAAACTATATCTTGCGTCCGACCAACACTAAAAGCAGGAATAATGAGTTTTCCGCGCTTGTAAATTGTATCATTTATAATTCGAAGTAATTCTCCTCGAAGATTATCTTCTTCTTCGTGAATTCGTCCGCCGTAGGTTGATTCACAAATCAAATAATCTACATCACCAAACAGTTGCGGATCTTTCAGAATGGGGCGATTCGAACGACCAACATCACCTGTAAATGCAAGTCGTTTTTGAACTCCGTTCTCTTGCCATGTCATTTTGGTAATTGCCGAGCCAAGCAAATGTCCTGCGTCGAAAAACTCTACTTTAAATCCTTTTATCGGTTCAAATTCCATATTATACGGAACAGATTGAAACTGCGACATTACCTGAATCACATCATCGAGAGTGTAAAGCGGGTCAACAATAATTCCTTTGTGTCTAAGGAGATAGTCGGCATCTTTCATCTGAATCATAGCGCTGTCGGTAAGCATTATCGAACACAAGTCACGAGTAGCAGGTGTTGCAAATATCTTACCTGTGAAACCATTTTTAACCAAAGAAGGTAAATTCCCTGAGTGGTCTATATGAGCATGAGATAAAATGACGACATCTATCGTTGCTGGGTCGAAAGGGAATGTACGGTTTATTCTATTGGCTTCTTCGCGTCGCCCTTGGAACAAACCGCAATCTAATAAAATACGTTTGTCATCGAGTGTGAGTAAATGTTGCGAACCTGTCACAGTTCGCGCCGCTCCAAAAAATGTAATATTCATAGTGATTATCCTTTATGTCTAAATAATATTATTCTTCAGGTTCCATACCATAAGAAACCCATTCTTCTTTCGAGGGGCCGTACACTCCCGGAACTACCAAACCTGCTTGACGCATCAGAACTGTAAGCTGTCCACGGTGATGTGCTTGATGATTAATTAAAATCGAAAGAGTTGCGCCGCGTTTCCATTGCATACCGTACATATCATCTTCTTCCAAAAGCGAGGCATCAGTCCATTTATTTTTAATCTCATCGGCGGCAGATTGAGATACAAGGGTATATTCCGATATTATTTCTTGAACGGACGATGGGGCAGGGGAGGAATGCTCCGCGCCGCTAACATTTAAACCGGTTCGATTGAGCATTTCAGGAACTGAGTGTGCAATATGCCACGCAAGACGTGCTATCGTTCGATGTCCCGATGAAATTTCATTTTGTAAAGTCTCATCAGTCAATTGAGAAAAAACTTTGAGGGTGGCTTCGCGCTCATAGTTCCATTCTTTGAGAAAATCTTCAACCATTCTATACATAGTAAACCTCTATTATAAAATAACAACAACTATAACAAATGCAAAATACGGATTACGCTCCATTTAATATCCGTAAATTTTAGGTTAAAACAGCATATCATTAAGTTTGGTTGATTGAGAAGTCGCTTTTTGTGGTGGAGAATTGGTTTCTGCGGTGGAGCTCGTTCTTTAAAGGTAATTTCGCTTACGTTATAGTTGTCCTTTTCGGGGAATATTTGTAGTTTCGCTGAAAGAATAATAACGGGAAACTGAAATTGTGAGAAAAATTCATGTATAATATAAGTTATGTGTACAACACAACTAATTTTAAAATAAACAAAAAACTACAGCAAACAAGATTGTTAAAAATCTTTGAATTGACAGATAATTAATGAAACAAAGAATATATATAGATACTTCGGTAGTTGGGGGTTACTTTGACGAAGAGTTCAACGAAGCGACTATCAAGCTTTTCGACCGGCTTGATAATAATGAAATTGTTTTTGTTATTTCAGACTTGCTTGACCTTGAACTAATAAATGCTCCCCAACAAGTGAAAGGCCTTTTGCTAAAATATTCAGCAGATAAATTCCAAAGAGTTGAACTGACCGAAGATGCCGTAAATCTTGCAAACCAATATATTACACACAAAGTTGTAGGTAAAACAAGTTTAGAAGACTGCCGTCACATTGCATTGGCTACCATTCACAAGGTGGACGTTTTGGCAAGTTGGAACTTTAAACATATCGTAAATCTTGATAAAATTAAGGGATATAATTCTGTAAACTTACGACTTGGTTATTCAATGATTGAAATTAGAAGCCCAAAAGACTTAGTAAATTATGGAAACGACTAAAAAAGAAAAACAGTTTGATACTGTTCTAATGATGAGAGAAATCAGAGACAAAATTAGCTTTGAAACTCAAAATATGACTTTTGAAGAATTGAAAGCATATATTGAACAGCAACTTTCTGACAACAAATCAAAACTCGTTGGACAATAATGGTGACAGACGATGTAACTACTCTGAACAGCACTCATTACTCGTTCTCTTCTCTAAAGACTCGAAAGTAGATGAGAGAATTACAATCTAATTGTAAAAATAGCATTTGACTGGCAACAAACGACCAGGTAGACAATAGGAAATTCACATAGATTTAAACTAAAGGCGTATTCATGTATAATGGATGCGCTTTTTTCTTATTGTCCTTTTCGGGGAATATTTGTAGTTTCGCTGAAAGATATAATAACGGGAAACTGAAATTGTGAGAAAACTTCCTCCTATTTGTGGGTTTTTGGTAGGATTGAGGAAGTTTATGAAGGAAATAGTTTCCTTTGTACACAAGTTAGCGGGCATTGTCGAACAATATAAGCAAAAAAATGATCGATATTTTAGATGACGGACATTTTTATCACGGGACAAAAGCGGACTTGAAGATTGGTGATTTGCTCACTGCGGGATTTAATTCAAATTATAGACCCGAAGTTATGATGAATCACATCTATTTCACTGCTAATGTAAATGGTGCGGGACTTGCTGCTGAAATAGCACCTAGTACAGGACTTCCACGAGTATACATTGTTGAACCTACAGGTGACTTTGAAAATGACCCGAACGTCACGGACAAAAAGTTCCCAGGAAACCCAACACGTTCTTACCACAGTAAAAAACCATTGAAAATAATTGGAGAAGTTACAGATTGGGTAAAGCTAACAGCTGAACAACTTAAAAAGTGGCAAGAAAATTTGGCAAAGCTAAAAGCTGACCCGAATGCTGAAATTATTAATTAATTTTGAATTCCGAGAATCAAAACAACGAACCACTACAGCACATTTACAATAGGCGGGGTTTCGTGTTCCGCAGACAGTTATTTAAAGTCCAGCTGGTTGTGCTCGCTTCAATTATTTACCAATTATGAAGCCATGAAGAAATTCGGTCGTAACGACAAAAACAACTCCATCAGCCCCGTCAGGGGTGCAATATTGGTAGAAAACAACGCCACCACCTCGCTTCCAAGAGTTCCGTCAGGAACGAAATATCTCCTTTGAATTGTTCCGCCTTTACATGGCTTGTATTCACTATTTGGAACATTATCTCTTGGAAAATTTGCTGTTTTCCTGAAAATCTTAGGCACAAATATTGCCGTTTAAAGGATAATTCACTATTTTCAAAGAAACTTTCGCAATAACAATAAAGATCAATAATGAAAAAAGTAGCACTTATTATGGCAGGCGGATTAGGCGCACGCTTCTGGCCTCGGAGTTCGGAGCGTCATCCCAAACAATTTATACATTTGCTTGGCGAAGGCACGATGATTCAAAACACCGTTGCTCGTCTTGCACCGTTGTTTGATTACGAAGATATTTATATCGTTGCACCCGAATCGTATTCAAAAATGATTCGTCAGCAACTTCCTGCAATTCCTCGTAAAAATCTTATATTAGAGCCGTTTGGTCGGAATACAGCACCATGTCTTGCACTATCAGCTTTAACGCTGAATCAGAAGTTTGACGGTGATACGATTATGACAGTAATGCCAAGCGATCATATAGTTCATAATGTGAGGGAATTCCATCTAAACATTGAAACTTCACAACAAGCCGCCGCAGATTTAGGTGGAATCATTGCTCTTGGCGTAAAACCTACTCGTCCCGAAACAGGATTTGGTTATGTTCAAGTAAGCGAAAACCCTAATGATGTGGGAGAATTGTATTCCGACGGCGTTCGCAAAGTGTTAACATTTGCCGAAAAGCCGGATATTGCTACGGCTAACCGCTTTTGTGCAGCAGGAGATTTCTTGTGGAATACCGGAATATTCTCTTCTACCATTGATACAGCGCATTCTGCATTGCATTCGTGTTTGCCTGACCATACCCCACTGTTTAATTTAATTCGCCAGAACTTCGGCAAAGAAAATTATAAACAAATTCTCCATGATATGTATCAGCAAATGCGCTCTATTTCTATAGATTATGGAATCATGGAGCAAGCAAATAATGTTTATGTTGTCGAGGGAACATTTGGTTGGAGTGATGTCGGCTCTTGGGACGAACTCTACCGACTTTCGATGAAAGATGCCAAAAACAATGTCATCGAAGGTGATGTGATTGCAATTAACACAATGAATTGCTTTGTAAGTTCATCCGAGAAACTCATTGGTTTAGTTGGCGTGGAAGATTTGATTGTCATTGACTCCGAACATGCAATCGTTATTTGCAAACGAGGCGAAGCGCAGAACGTAAAACAACTCGTGGATTATATGCGCCGCAAACAAATCAATCTGCATCTTTAATTTTTGCAATCTCATGAAAACTATACTTAGTATTACAAGTGTATTCATGCTTTTTGGTTGTAGTTCTTCGATGAGATTTTCATCGAATGTAAATTCTGTTTTTGGAATTTCTAGAAATCTGCTCACAACTTCCTCGTACTCAACAACACTGAATAACCGTTACAGTGATGACGCTGAATCACCAAGTAATACAGTATCAGACTCAACCGCAAACCAGCTTGAATTTGAAGGTAATGCCTCGTATTATGGTGATGAATTTCAGGGAAGAATGACAACCAACGGAGAAATATTCAATCAGAATTACTTTACGGCGGCACATCGAACACTTCCGTTTGGTACGTTTCTTTTAGTCAAGAATTTACGGAATAATTCAAGTGTCGTTGTGCGAGTGAATGACCGAGGCCCGTTCAAACCCGATAGAATCCTCGATTTATCCCATGCCGCCGCAGAGGAATTAGATATGCTTCGTGATGGTATTGCCAAAGTACGTGTTACAGTGATTGAATAACGGTAATATTTGTTTAATTTTGAACCATTGTATGAAATTTAAGTAACTTCTGAATCAAAATCAATATATTCTTTCCGTTCCCGTTTGTAAAAAATAAGCCGTTATTTCATTTATTCAATTCTATATGAAACATAGTAAAATTGTACTTCTTCTTTTTGTTGTTCTTTCAGTATCACTTTCAGCACATGCCCAGCAGTATAGCGGACAAATGCCTTCACTTCTTCTTCCCGATGATGGAACCTCTCCTGATGGTAAATCGTTAGTATGCAGTCATGCTTTGAATTTTCAATCAGCGATGTTGAATCGTCCCGATGGTTCTGCCATTGTTCGCCGTCCGTATGATGTTTTGAAGTATGATTTATTTATGGATTGGCGAAATCCGCTTTTGGCTGTTAGTGCCGATGGAGATGCCCGCAAATATTCAGGAATCAATACTATTACCCTTCGTATGGATTCAGCAAACATTACGAAGTTGACATTTAACGGTATTTCTATTCGTATTGACAGTATTTTTAGGATTTCTAAACCTGAAAACAGTAAAGTTCATATTAAAAATACGCTGATTCACCAACCAATTGATGGCGAATGGTCAGTTGATTTAACGACTGCTCCTCAAATTGGTGATACAGTTATTCTATCAGTCTATTACACACATATTGGAACTGACAATCGTGGTTTTTTGTTGTATGAAAAAAACCTGTACGTTGGTTTAACGAAAAATAAAGACTCTGTGTTTTTACCCGAACGCCTTGCTTATACAATGAGCGAACCTCAGGATGCACGGATTTGGATGCCATGTAATGATGCTCCGTATGATAAAGCTATTGCAACTATAACGGTTCGTGTTCCTTATACTCCAATCCCAACTGAAACTAATTTTACGGTTTCATCGAATGGATTACGAACTATCGGTTCGCCACAGTTTGATGTATCAACACTCACAATGTACCGAGATTTCATTTGGCGTGATGATACACCGATTCCAACATATTTAATGGTTGTTAATGCTTCGAAATTCAAAGAATATTCTCAGTGGTATAAGCGTGTAACGAATACGAATGACAGTGTAGAAATCATGAACTACATTTGGCAAAAAGATTATGATAATGAAGCGACTGACGGCAGTCAATACAATGCTCGTTTTGCCTTCCGTAACGTGCCTTCGATGATGGAACATTATTCTAAACTCTATGGAGAATATCCGTTTGTGAAATACGGTCATACAGCCGCCCAACCTTTTGCTTATGGCGGTATGGAACATCAAACAATGACGACAGTCAATCGAGTATGGCTCTACGGTGGTAGTGAAAGCAGTATCGCACATGAACTAATGCACCAATGGACAGGAGATTTAACAACATGTGCAACATGGGGCGATATATGGCTTAACGAAGGTGGGGCTACGTATGGAGAAGCATTATTCTATGAATCATGGGGTGGTGATGAATGGTATGGTAAAATGATGAATTCTAAACGAGATGGGTATTTACAAAAACAACCTCAACCACCAATTTATGGAATTCCTCTCTCGAATGTATTTAACTATGCAACCACCTATTGCAAAGGTGGATGGGTGTATGCTATGCTTCGCAAAACGTATGGAGATTCTACGTTCTTTAGAACTATGCGTACGTATTTTGATGAATTTCGCTATAAGTCAGCTGAAACAGAAGATTTACTTCGTGTATTCGATAGAGAAATTCCCAACCCGATTATCCCGTTCAGAACATTCTTTGACCAATGGCTTTACTCAGCCGGGCATCCTGTTTATGAACTTCAAACAAAACAAACGTATAATGGCGGAAATAATAGAGAAATTACTATTACACTTTCTCAAACACAAACAGGAAATGACGTTCCTGAAGTGTTTGTTATGCCTGTAAAAATCACGTTAGTCGGAAAAGATAACAATCGTAAAGTAGTTTCTTTTATCAATAATAAACGAGTGCAAACAGAAACATTCTACACTGACTTTGTGATAGACAGTGCGATAGTTGATGAACACAATGAAATCCTCTGTGAAAAAGTGAATTTACTCACATCAGTAAAAGAGGTCGAGCTTCAAGTTCAGAATGCTGTCGTTCTTCCACAACCCGCAAAACGTGGAGAATCAGCAGAATTTCGATTCTCGAATCCTACGACGGAACCTATATCAATATCCATTATTTCTATGGTTGGTCAAACGGTAGTTTCTTTGCAAGAAGGAATGCTTTCAGCAGGTGCATATTCACTGCGAATTCCTACTGAGCATCTCGCTTCGGGTATGTATTCAATTAGGATGACTTCCGGAAATCAAACACACAATTATCCATTTGTTGTTATTCAATAATTCAAAAATTAACAATAATGGATAGTGCATCTAAGCAAACTGAACAACGTTTTAAAGGTATTCCTGCCTCTCAAGGAATTGCTATCGGGAATGCTTTCGTTATAAGAACGGAAGCATTCGTTTTTTCTAACGAGCATATCGAACCCGAACGTATTCCCAACGAAATAGCACGGTTTCATACTGCTCTCGAAAGCAGTGCCGCCGAACTCCAACAAATAATTGCAATAGCTGAAAAAGAAGCAAGTCACGTAGCACCGATTTTAGAAACATATTTGCTGATTTTAACCGACGAAACAGCTTCGGATTCCATTCGTCGTCGCATTCAGCGCGGTTTCTATTCTGCCGAAAGTGCTGTTATGCAGGAATTTGACGCACAAAAACAGTTCTTTACTCTTGCAAAAGACCCAATTCTTCGCGAAAGAGCAGTAGAGCTTGATCATGTACGTGACAGACTTCTAAACGGACTTCGCAATCGTTCGGTTTCACATGCCGAAGCAGAAAATACTATAATTGTTGCCCCATCAATTACACCGACTGATTTGATGTTATATAACCAAGTGGGTGCACTTGCCTTTGTTACTGAAGTTGGTGGAATTGCTTCTCATGCTTCAATTCTTGCCCGCTCACTTTCGATGCCTGCTGTTATCGGTGTTCGTAATATTGCCCATACTATACATACCGATGACTTACTCATTATTGACGGTAATGCCGGATTAATAATAATCAATCCCAAACCCGACACTCTTGCTAAATATCAAAAACGAAAACTCGACACCGAAGAAAACAAACGAAAACTTGGAAAGCTTGTAACTGAAAAATCAGTTACACTCGATGGACATTCAGTGCATCTTTTAGCGAATGTTGATTCTATTGAAGATGTTACAAATGCTCAAGATGCCGGTGCAGAAGGAATCGGACTTATTCGCAGTGAATACTTAATTATACAACGCCAACATTTCCCTACAGAAGATGAACAACTCGCTTGGTATAATGAAATAGCTGAACGTATGTATCCGAATCATGTTACTCTTCGTGCATTTGATGTAGGAAGCGATAAGTATGCCGAGGGACTTCCTCACGAAGATAATCCTGCCTTGGGTGTGCGTGGAATCCGCTTTCTCTTGCATCGAAAAGATATTTTCAAACTACAAATCAAAGCGATTTTATGTGCATCGAAACATCGTAATGTTCGCTTGATGCTTCCGATGATAGCAACAATTGATGAGCTTATCGAAACAAAGGAGTTTATCGAAAAATGTAAGTCTTCGCTTCGCAAATCTAACATTCCTTTTGATGAACGAATGCCACTCGGGATGATGATAGAAACTCCTGCTGCTGCACTAATGGCGTTGAATTTTGCTCCTCATGTTGATTTCTTTAGTATTGGAACTAATGACCTTACTCAATATACACTTGCCGCTGACCGAACCAATGAATATGTAGCAGGTATTTTCGACCCGTTTCATCCGGCTGTTCTTCGACTGATGAAAACTGCTATTGATGCCGCTAAAGCAAGTTCTATTCCTGTAGGAATTTGCGGTGAAATTGCAGGGCATGCCGCCGCTACCGAACTACTTATTGGTCTCGGGGTGGACGAACTCTCCGTTACGCCGCCGCTTCTGCTCGAACTCAAAAAAAGAATCCGTAAAACTGATTTCCTCAAAGCACAAACTCTTGCAACGATGGCACTTCGCGCTAATTCCGGCAGTGAAGTTCGCAAAATCCTTGCTAATCGGAAGAAAAAGTAGAAAGGTACACTCCTCAGTCAATCTGAAACCTCGCTTTCGCTTACTTTCTTGTTGCCCTTTTCACAGATTATCCGTAGTTTCGCTGAAAGAATAACAAACAACAGTTAGTATTCACATAAAGGTGGTTGTTATAACCGCCTTTCAAACGATACTCTAATTAAATAAATATGTAAGAAGGTCGGTTGTAACGACAGACCAGACGGAAAAAAATATATTTTTGTTAGGCTTACTTTTTAAAAGTAGAAAATAAGCGCAACAAAAAATCAAAAAACATGCGACTATCTTGCCAAATTGGATGTATATGTGTTCAAAACATGCGACTATAAGATAGTTATGCGTCATTGTATGGGTGACCGCAACCGTGACAAGGAAACGATACTATTTAGAAATTGAAATTATAAAATGGCAAAAAAAGAAGTACTTACCGATTTGTGGGTATATGAATCGCTTAAAGAAGCAAATATAAATTTAAACCCACAGGGCAGTAACATCAAAGAAATTGACAAAGCCTTAAAGTCGGCTTCAAAAGCAGGTACTGGGAATGTTGGTTTTCCCGAATACTGTGGTGTTGTTAAAGATTTTGTTCTAATCATAGAAAACAAAGCAGATATTGCCCAACACATTAAACGCAACGAAAAGGATGTAATTTGTAATGAAGTTACAAGCGTAAAAAATTACGCTGTAAACGGTGCTCTGTTTTATGGAAAACACTTGGCTCAAAATACTTCATATAAAAAATTTATCGCTTTTGGGGTTTCGGGAAACGAAAAAAGACACAAAATAACGCCTATCTTCATTGACGAAAGAGGTGGTTACAAAGAACTTGAAGATGTAGAAACGTTTACACTCTTCAGCGACAAAAACATAGAGGAATACTACACCAAAATCATTCTCAAAGAAGAAACACCCGAAGAAAAAACAACCGAAGAAATTCTGAAGGACGCTAAAAGTCTGCACGAAGACTTAAGAAACTACGGCAGTATACAAGACAAAGACAAACCACTCATTGTTTCGGGCATTCTTTTAGCATTGCGAGAAATGGAACATAAAGGTTTCAGTATTGAAAGTCTTATAGGAGACCAAACCAATACCGATGGCGAGAAAATATATGAAGCTATTGAAAAAAACTTGAAAAGAGCCAATGTTTCACCCGAAGTAAAAAAAGATAAATTGCTGAGTCAGTTTTTGGTAATTAAAGATACCAAAGCAATCAATGAAGTTAATGAGAATTTAAAGAAAACGCCATTAAAACACTTCACAGAATTTTTATACAAAAACATCTATAAAAACATCAAATACATACATTCTACCGAAGACTATTTAGGTAGGTTTTATGGAGAATTTATGTCGTATTCTGGTGGTGACGGACAATCATTAGGTATTGTACTCACACCAAAACACATTACAGAATTGTTTTGCGAGTTAGCAGACCTAAAACCTACTGATTCTGTTTTTGACCCGACTTGCGGAACAGCAGGTTTTCTCATTGCCGCTATGCACGATATGTTGCAAAAAACTGAAAATCCTGAAGAACAGCGAAAAATCAGAAGAAACCAGTTGCACGGTTTAGAACTGCAACCTTATATGTTTACCATTGCTACCACAAATATGATTTTGCGTGGTGATGGTAAAAGCAACCTTGAACAAGAAGACTTTTTGAAATATAATCCTTCACAGTTACAGGAAAAAGGTTGTACGGTAGGAATGATGAACCCACCCTACTCAATGGGAAGCAAAAATAATACGAGTTTGTATGAAATCAATTTTACCGAACAGTTACTCAATTCTATAATACAAGAAGGGAAGGTAATTGTAATTGTACCTCAATCTTCAATGACAGGAAAAACGAAAGAAGAACAAGCCATAAAAGCCAATATTTTAAAACATCACACTTTGGAGGGCGTTATTTCGCTTAACAAAAATACATTTTATGGAGTTGGAACAAATCCTTGTATTGCGGTTTTTACAGCAGGCGTTCCCCATTATAAAGAAAAAGAAGTAAAGTTTATCAACTTTGAAGCAGACGGGTTTGAAGTTCAAAAACATCGTGGATTAGTTGAGACCATTGAAGCAAAGGACAAAAAACAACATTTGCTTGATGTGTGGTTTGACCATTTAGAAGCCGAAACAAAGTTTTGTGTAAAAACTACTATTGAAGCAGAAGACGAATGGTTGCACTCATTTTATTATTTTAATGACGAAACCCCAAATAAAGAAGAATTTGAAAAAACAGTTGCAGATTATCTCACTTTTGAATTTAGTATGATAATGCAAGGCAGAGAATATTTATTTGAAAATAAATAGTTCTATGGAAATGGATTTAAGAAACATACAGTGGGGCGAATTTGTAATTCAAGACTTATTCGATATTAAGATTGGTAAAAATGTTGATGGGAATAAGGTAGATAAGAAAAGCGGTCAGGTAGCATATATTACTAGGAAAGAAAGTGAAAATGGACTTGATGGCTTTATTAATTATGATGTGGATTTCTTAAATAGTGACAGACCTGTAATTACAATTGGTAATGAAACAGCAGAACCCTTTGTACATGTATATCCTTTTTTTACTGGTACCAAAGTCAATATTTTAATCTCAAAACAAAATGTTTGTAAAGAAGCTTTGTTGTTTATTTCCCAATCTCTTAAACTGCACAAGGGTAAATATTCATATTCATACACGATTAACTCAACAAGGTTAAAAAGACAAATTATTCAACTTCCCATAAATTCAAAAGGTAATCCAGATTATGATTTTATGGCGCTATATATACGTCAAAAAGAGCAAGAAAAAATTATCAAATTTCAAGATTATATTGCCCAAAGAATTAAACAAGTAAAAGACTTCAAAGAAGTAGAAACCCTGAATCAAAAAGAATGGGGTGAGTTTGAATTAGGAAAACTATTTAAGCTCTTTCCAGGAAAATCAAAAGGCTTGAACCATCTAAACAAAAGCAATTTAGGAGTGAATTATTTAGGTGCAACAAATTCGAATAATGGTGTTTTAGCCTATGTTGAATCTGAAGGAAATGAAAAGATGATACAAAAGGGTAATTGTATTGCTTTTATTAGAAACGGTGAGGGTTCAATGGGGTTTTCAATATATAAAGCCGACAGTTTTATAGCAACATCGGATATTTCAGTTGGTTATTCTAAATTCCTAAACAGAGAAATTGGTTTGTTTATTACAACTATCGCCGATAAGGTTAGAGGTAAGTACAATTTTGGTTATAAAAGGAGCGACACAAGACTAAAAAAAGAAAAATTACAGCTTCCAATAGACAAGGACGGACAACCTGACTTTGAATATATGGAAAACTATATCAAGAGATTGGAATATGAAAAACTGACAAAATACCTAGAAAGGAAAACAACGAACGCATAACATCAGCTACCCGTCAAGTGCGGCAGCGGTGGTTTCCGGTCGGCGGTTCTCCGCTCGATTTCCTTGTCCTGCCGGACAGGAAATCGCCCGCAATCCGCCCCTGCGTGTAGCTTCCTACGTTAGCTGTAATTGTAAAGACGTCCCAACTGACCAATTAAAACAATTTATAAGCATCAAGGTGACTGACAAATACAAATAAAAAGACCTTATGCAAACAACAACAGAAAATAGATTTTGGCAATTTGACACCAACCATTGGTTTCAACTATTCAATAGTTCAGAGAAAGGTCTGTCTCAGGCATCGGCAGACAAGATTCTAATTGAACAAGGACTTCATCCTAAAAGCAAATCTATTTTCAAAAAAGACTTTTTACTTTTTGTAAGTCAATTTAAAAGTCCACTCATGCTCCTTTTAATTGGAGCAGTCATCATTTCAGGCTTCCTTGGTGATACCTCTGATGTATTAATCATTCTATTTATCGTTTTATCGACTGGGTTACTTAGTTTTTTTCAGGAAAGGAATGCGGGGAAAGTTGTAGAGAAACTTCAATCTATGATTTCTTTAAAAGCAACCGTTCTGCGTGATGGGCTAAAACAAGAGATTGCTTCTTCTCTCATTGTAAAAGGCGATGTAATTATTTTGAATGCTGGTGATATGTTGCCTGCCGACTGTCGTATAATTGAATCTAATGAGCTTTATGCTAACGAGGCAAGTTTGACTGGAGAATCTTACCCTGTCCGAAAAGAAGTAAGTGTATTGGAAGATCAAACTGAACTTATTAAAAGAACCAATTGCCTTTGGGAGGGAACGAACATTGTAAGTGGGAATGCAAAAGCCTTGGTTATTCAAACAGGTGAAGAAACCATATTCGGGAGCATTGCAAAAAGCGCTTCAGGAACCATTGAAACGACCTTTGAAAAGGGAATAAAAGACTTTGGCTTCTTCCTGATGAAAATCACATTGACATTAGCAGTATTTATTCTTGTGGTAAACCTTTTAAATCATAAAGGAATAATTGAATCAGCACTATTTGCTTTGGCTTTAGCAGTTGGAATGGCTCCTGAATTATTACCTGCTATTACAACTATTGCCATGAGTGCAGGAGCAAAGAGATTGTTAGATAAAAAAGTGATTGTAAAGAAACTTAATTCTATACAGAATCTTGGAGAAGTAAACTTATTATGCACAGATAAAACAGGCACAATCACAGAAGGATGTATTATAGTAGCCAAAATAGTAGATGGTTCAGGGCAGGAAAGTGAATTTGTAAAACAACTCGCTTTTTGGAATGCTTCTCTTGAAGCAGGATATTCCAATCCTATTGATGATGCATTGAAACAATTAAAACTGACCACAAATATTTCTGTAGAGAAAATTGGTGAAGTGCCTTATGATTTTATTAGAAAAAGGCTGAGCATTGCAGTCAGCACTGAAAAAGAAAAGTTACTCATCAGCAAAGGAGCTTTCCCACAGATACTTAGCATCTGCACTAAAATCAAAAGAGGCAATGAAAGTGTTGAAGATATTGCTGCACACAAACAAGGGCTTGAAACTATGTTTGTGAAATATGGCACAGACGGTTTAAGAGCTATCGCCATTTGCTACAAACCGATTGAATCAACCAATATTTCTAAAGACATTGAAAAAGATATGATTTTTGCGGGGTTTATCCTCATGAACGACCCTGTAAAATCAGACATCATTGCAACAATTGACGAATTGAGTAAACTGAAGGTTGGTTTAAAAATTATTACTGGTGATAATGTTAATGTAGCCAAATCAATTGCATTAGAAATTGGCATAAAGGCACCTGTAGTAATGACAGGAAAGCAACTTTTTTCCACTAGTCCAGAAGCATTAAAGCAACTCGTAAAGAAGACCCATATATTTGCAGAGGTTGAGCCGCAACAAAAAGAACGCATCATACTGGCTCTTAAACAGACATATACAGTTGCCTATATAGGAGATGGAATTAATGATGTGCCAGCAATAAATGCAGCCGATGTAGGAATATCTGTTGAAAATGCCGTAGATGTAACAAGAGAAGCAGCAGACTTTGTACTCATGGAAAAGAATTTAATGGTATTAGTAGATGGTATTAGAGAAGGAAGGAAAACCTTTGCCAACACAATGAAATATTTATTCATCAGCACGGGTTCCACTTTTGGCAATATGTGTAGTGTAGCTGCCGCATCTTTAGTATTGCCGTTTTTACCTATGCTTCCTAAACAAATTCTTTTAACTAATTTTCTTACTGATTTACCATTTCTTATGGTTACAACAGATAATGTTGATAAGGAACAGTTAGAAAGACCAGGTAAATGGAACCTAAAACTTATTCGTAGTTATATGGTCGTTTTTGGTGTTCACAGTTCTCTTTTTGACCTAATTACATTCATGACACTTTATTTTTTATTAAAAGTAAAAGAGTCCGAATTTCAAACTGGTTGGTTTATCGAATCAGTTCTTTCAGAGCTATTGATTGTTTTCATTATTAGGACTCACAAGAACTTTTTTAAAAGCAGACCTAGCAAATATCTCTTTATATTGAGCATTATAGCTTTAATCCTAACGATAGGACTTCCATATTTTCCTTTTGCAAACGACATTGGCTTGACACCATTACCAATTCTTAATCTTGTTGTAATACTACTGATAGTTGTAGCTTATATCATAACAGCAGACTTATTGAAAGTTTGGTTCTTTAAAAGACATAACTATGCTTAAATTTTACAGTGATAATCTAATAACAGGAATAACAACTACTGCTAACACGGGTTTGGCAAAAGTGGCGGTTCAGTACTCCGCAGATACAATTGTGGTTAATCAAAGTTTGGTTCTCCGCATCAACATTTGTGGTGAAAATCGCCACCTTCTCCAAGCCCGAAAACGTTAGTAGTTCCTCGCCAAGCTATTATATAATCGGCTATCATTCCCTCCCTACATGCAAAGACGATAAAAACAGTCAATTGAGAACGTATGCTTTTACAGAATATATTCCCAGTCAGGCGGTTATATAACGACCTTTCAAACACCACTTCAAATAATAAGCAACGAAAAGAAATAATCTTTTTGTTGTTCTAATGAATTTTAGTAAGTTTGCTCATCGTTTTTCAAAATAATTTTCTTAAAGGGGAGACTTTATTTTGAAAATGAAGCCGAGAAAAGAGAAAACCCGTGGTTTGGCACTACGGGTTTTTTTTATTTTTCGCCTTAACGACTGGAATCCCTCTTTAGTCCCCCTTTAACAAGGGAGAGACAAGAGAAATACGACAACTCTCTGCATTATAAACATCAAAAGAATAAAGCACTACGTCATCCCCCTTGTCAAAGGGGGAACGAGGGGGAGTTGCACGGTATGTGAAAGAATTTCATCATTCCCCCCACATAAAAAGATTACACAGAAGCCGTCGAGTACCACCACCCACCTTCTGTAACTGCAAACCAATAATTTGCACCTTCCTGAAGATTCTTCATATTGAGTTACTATTATTTTTTATTTTTAACAGCTCTTGTTGAAGTTTATAAAAAAGAAGGTAAGGATTATAATACCATAAATCTTAGATTTAACTTATCTCATTATTTTATTATTGTTTTTTAATTAAAAATTTGTACTTTGAATTAAAGTTAAAAAATTAGTATTAAGTGTCATTTAAACAATATTAATTTACAATGCTAGTAATTAGTAATAAATACTTACATATATATTATAGAGGTACTCATGCGTAAACTCCAACTCCTTTTACTCATTGTCATAGGTTTTTTTTCATTAACAACTCATCTCCAATCTCAAGAGTATGTAGTTAATTCAACCGAAGATTTACCTGACTCAGACCTTAGCGATAACATTTATTCACCACAAACACTTCGATCTGCCTTACAGAATATAGAGCGTTATGGTGGGAATCAAATTCGGTTTCTTATGGATAGAATGACATATAGGTTAACACAAGGATTCCAGCTTCCTTCCATCAACCGTCCAATAAAAATAATCGGTAAGGGCAGTACCATACATGGTGAAGATAATGTACAGTTTGGGTTGGTGGTTAATCCGGGAGCATCAGGTTCAGAAATTGAAGATTTACGTCTTACAGGATTTAGAATAATTGCATTAAATATTCAGTGCAATAATTCAACATTCAGATCAATAGAAATTCATGATAATTTAGGAGCAGGTATTGTGCTGAATGGTGCCAGTAACAACAGATTTGTTACAGATAGTTCAGTATATTCCAGATTTAATATTTACAACAACAAAGGTGATTTTGGCTACGGAATGCAAATAGACGAAGACTCCGACAACAATGTGCTCGATCGTTTATATTTTGGTTGTAAATCAACTGACTTTGTAAAAGATTATGGCAACCAAAAAGATGGACTATTTATTCGAGGGCAAGGAACCACCGTTCGAAATTGTGTATTCGCCTATAACCGTAAAAGTGGAATAGAGATTGACCAACCCACCCTCAACGCCTTGCCTACAACTATCTATGATTGCGATTTTCAGACAGACCGCAATGATTATCCAAAAGTAGGTACACAAGTTTATAGTGATACCAGCAATCAAAAAACAGGGGTTAATTTGTTCAGGTGTAGTAATGTCACGATAAAACGATGTGTCTTCGCCCGTCATCGTTCCTACGGAATAGGCAGCGGAGTACGAATGTCTAATATAGTTATTGACAGTAATATATTTGGAATTATGCCTATTGGACGAGCAAGTTTGTATGAATTTGATTTTAATAATATAGAAGAGCAACTTGGTGAAAGTGCTATCCGTGTAGCTGGTAATAATATAGTAGTTTCAAATAATTTCATTGGTTTGGCCGGCAATGGTATTGGAATCTTTAAAGGCAATACGATAACCGTTATAGGAAATACTATAGGAATTACAAAGGGAGACAGTGTTGTTTCTGTTCTTAAGGATGGTATTTTTATTGGTGACTTAGTAGATAGTCTTACTATTGGCGATAAGCTAAATCCGTTGTTAGGAAATACAATAGTTGGTTGTAAACGACATTGTCTTTGGGCGCAAAGTTATGATGCCACAAAAGATATGATTATCGCTAACAATAATATAGGTGTGAAAAATGTTCTCTTGAGTGCTATACCCTGTCAGGAATCAGGTTTATTTCTGGAAGGAAACATTACAATGGTTTCCATAGTGAAGAATAATATTTCTTCTTTAGTGAATGGAGTAAAAATTCAAACCTTGTTTTCTACACTTGAGCCAAAAACTGCCTATACACCCTCTGATATATCAATTGTATTCAACAGTATCGGCTTTGTTTTGCCGGATACTTCCAAACTCAACAACTCTAATGCAGGAATTAACTTAAATGGCGTTAAAAACCTCAATCTCAATTTGAATAATATTCGACGCTCACAACGAGGTATACTTTGTGAATCAACATTAAACAGCAATGTTGTCATCTCAAACAATATTATTGGTGGTGTTTCACCAATAGATACTGTCACTGCAAATGCAGAAGATGCCATTACATTGGCAAAAGGGTGTTCCGGTATTTCCGTTGGGACACTCATGGATTCTTTATCCGGAAATTTGATTTATAACAACGGAGGAGCTGCAATTGCAATCTATGATTCTTCAATAAAAAATCTTATTGTGTATAATATAATGATAGGTAATAAAAAAGGAAGCATTGCTTTAGGCGACGGTGCACTGTATTACTCAGCTCAAAGTGACAGAGATACAGAAGACCTCGATGATGGCCCGAATTCATTACAAAATGCTCCTTATATGAAGTCAATCATTCCCAGTACTGATATCGTTAACTATACTGCAGAATTAGTTGGCAAACCGGGTTCTAAACATAGAATCGATGAATATTTAACTTTAAAACTTCCTCAATCATTATTTTATTTCATGCCGGCAATTCAACATATCGGGAATTATGAGGTAACTATTCCTAGCTCGGGTACTGTCGAAATTAGTGGATTAATAAAAATTCCTGAAGTCATTAGATTGA
This sequence comes from Bacteroidota bacterium, assembly GCA_018266765.1. GTDB lineage: Bacteria > Bacteroidota > Ignavibacteria > Kapaibacteriales > UBA961 > JADJXV01. The sequence goes on along the minus strand of JAFDZU010000051.1, from coordinate 3,613 downwards.
TAAAAGAACGTAAGCATACAATAGCATTAACAGCAACAAACCAAGAATTAGAAACCTCGCAATTAGGAAGTATAATTTTTACTCCTGTTCTTGATTTATCAGTCCAATACGATTCAAGCGCAAGTGTCGTTTCCGAGCATAAAATTAAAACACAGCTAATAATTAAAAATAAGTCTTTAATTAATGCAGTTAATGTAGAAACTACAGATAAATTTCCTGTTTCTTTTACTGTAGATTCGGCTAATGCAACAAAGGGAGAAGTTGCTATTAAGAATGATTATATTCAACTAACCATACCGGAACTGAATGCATTAGATTCTGTGATATTGACAGTCTATGGTAAAGAACAAGTAACCGGAATTCACAAACGATACGCTGAAGTAATTACAACCGGAAGTATAGATGTCGTTGACAGTAATAATCAAGATTCGCTCTTTTTACTTGTAAATACAACATCTGTACACAATAATGAACTACAACCCTCTGCACAATATTTCAGCGAAGGCAGAACAATAATGGTTAGGCCGACTAAGTCATTTAAATCAATACAACTTATTGATATTGCAGGAAGAATTGTTGCTCATCAAGACTACAGTTATACAGAAATAGTTCAGTTCGAGAATATACCTGCCGGTGTATATGTCGTGTCTGTATTAAATGAACTAAATGCAAAACAAGCGGACATTATTGTACATTATTAAAGGTTAAGAATAATGATGTGGGGTAACATCTCTGTTTGTATGAAATAAATACATTTTTTCGATATATACTATTTTTATCAAATCATATTAAATGGCAGTTGTTTGTCACTGCTTTGACTATATTCTGCTACAAACTGTATTTATTTATTGATTTCAGCTAATCTAAAGAAAAGTAAAACAACATTGATAGTTAAATTTAAATAATATATTGAAATTCCAAATAATTTTTCTATTTGTTAAGCAATAAATTTTATAATTTTGCACGCCCATTATCCTAATAATTCTATAGGACAAACTAACTTACCTTTTTACATATTAGTTGGAGATAATTATGAAGACAAAGTCTTTACTTCTACTGACGATGATTTTTATCGTCATCGTTTCTTGTTCTCACTCGGTATTTGCCCAACTTCCACGTAATTTAACGGTTCAAGGTGTAATCACCGACAGCACATCCAAACCCGTTTCCGATGGAATCCACACAATTATTCTCCGACTGTATGATAAATTATTAGGTGGAACAGTTATGTATCAAGAAGAATATACCACACCACTATTCAAAGGATTATTTAATCTGACGTTAGGAACAAAAAATCCACTTCCTGCATCTCTAACATTTGATAAACAATACTTTGTAGGAATCAGCTATGACGGCAATGCAGAAATAGCACGGATACCTTTTTCATCAGTACCGTATTCGTTGATGGCAGAAACCGTCCCCGACGGCAGTATCACGTCAAATAAAATAGCTGACGGCAGCATTACTTTAGAAAAACTATCTGTTGATTTACGTAATATCAACAAAGAGAGCAATGGTTTAGCAAACTCGGCAACGGGATTAAATGCGTTTATCGGTAAAGGTGATAATAACGTTGCTTCCGGAAGTTATACATCGGTAGTTGGCGGCTATTCCAACAAAGCTCAAGGGAATTATTCAATATCAGCGGGCGGTAACGGTAATATAGCAAGCGGATTGTACTCGACAATCGGAGGTGGATATTTGAATAAAGCATCTGCAACCGGTTCAATATCGGGTGGTGGCAATGATAATGTATCTAATGGTACTTATTCATCAATCTTAGGTGGCTCGAGTAATACAGCAACCGGAACGTATTCATTTATAGGAGGCGGTAATACCAATACAGTATCATCGAGTTATGGTAGTATAACGGGTGGCTATTCAAATGTAGTGGCAGCACAATTTGGATCAATTCTAAGCGGTTATAACAATACAGTATCAGGAGATTATTCGGTGGTATTGGGTGGATATGAAATGATACTCGGCAGTTCAGCCAATCGCACATTGGGATTTTTAGCCAACACCGGTTCACGTTCAATGATAATTAATGACCCGAATGTTGTAGTTTTTGGCAATGCCGATCTTTGGCTTGCCTCGAATGACGGCACAACCCGCGCCCTCAAATTGTTCAGTAATAATCTGAATGCCTCGGGAGCATATCCATCGACCACAGCGAAGAATGTAGCAATCAAAGCTCCTGATGCGCTTGCAGATGATTATGTATTAGTACTTCCAGCCGATGCGGGAAGTACCGGTCAGTCACTTACATCTAATGGAAGTGGTGTATTAACATGGTCAACACCGGGTGCAAGTGGAGCAGCGGGAGGTGATTTAACAGGCACATATCCCAATCCAACGATAGCAAGTAATGCAGTAACCAGTACAAAGATAGCCGACGGAACAATCGTAGATGCCGATATATCCTCAAGTGCAGCAATTGCTTATTCAAAACTCAGCTTAAACAACAGCATATCAAATGGAGATATAGTAGCAAATGCCATAACGACGTCAAAGGTAGCTAATGGTACAGTAACAACATCAAAGATGGCAGACAGCGCAATTTCGGGATTAAAACTACTAACAAAAGCAGTACAAACGGGACACATTGCCGATAATGCCGTAACAGGAGCAAAGATTGCTCTCGGTTCTGATGCTACCGGTGATATTATGTATTACGATGGAACAGATTATACACGTCGTGGAATTGGAAGTAATGGAGAGGTTCTTACCGTAAGCGGCGGTGTTCCTACATGGGCTGCTCCTTCATCAGGATCGAGCGTTTCTACTAATTCAACATTACAAGGAGATGGTTCAGGTGGCAGTCCTCTTGGGATAAACTTAGGAAATTCCAATACATGGACAGCAAACCAAACTTTTGGAGGAACTTTCTTAATTACACAGAACTCTAAAATAGCCATGACCAACAACGATAACATTGCGCGTGATTTACGTATGCAGGAACCAAGCGGTTCAGGATCTCAGTACATTGGATGGCGCGCTCCGTCCGTAGCTAATAACGGTAACTATGTTTATCCTGTAACAGTAGGCAGCGTAGGTCAGGTACTTACGATTGCTACATCGAATGATTTAGACTCAGCTACAACTTCATGGACAACTCCAAGTAGTGGCGGAGGAACTCCAATCTTCGCCAGAAGAACATCTACACTATCAGTAAACAACAACTACCCAAATTTTGTAGATGTATTAAGTATTACTCTTCAAGCCGGAAAAACTTATAAAATTGAAATATATCTCGCAGGTATTCGAGCCGGTGCAAATAATGCGACGGCGGCAAGTCGTTTATTCTATTCGGGGGATGCAACAACTGATTTAGGATTTTATTCAGGTAGTGTATTATTTCCCGGAACCAGTCTTAGTAATTCAGCCGCATTCGATACTGAAGGGATATCAACCTTTAGTATGACAGCCACCGCCGGAGTGAAATTTGAGTCTTACGGATATCTTTTCACTTCTACAGGGGGTACTTTAACTCTTCAGACATGTAGAAATTCAACAAATACAACCAACGACTATATTGTAAAAGAAGGTACATTTATGATTGCAACTCCTTTGAATTAATAAGTAAATATTTGGTTGTGTATCAAAAAGTATG
>JAFDZU010000050.1:36007-72740 GCA_018266765.1 Bacteroidota bacterium | reverse complement strand
AAAGAGTTGAATTATTTCTATCAACTATAAAGTTTTATTACAGTTTTCTGTTTTTTTTATTTAATTTTTTTAAAGGTTTTGTTATGAAAAAGTTTGTAAAAAGTGTTGGTTTTGGGGCGTTCCTATTTGTTAGTACTGCTCTTTCGGTTGTAGCTCAACAGCCCTCAATTAACAATTTTCGTCCGTATGATAAATCCGGTATTGGTGTCTTTGAATCACCAAAGGATAAACAAATGAACTTTGACGGACTAAAAGTACGGTTTGGTGCAGGGTTTACTCAGCAATATCAATTACTCAATCACAGTAATAATCCTGATACAGCTCCTGCTTATAAATTGAAATCAATTACAGGTGGTTTCGGAACAGCAATGGCAAGTTTGAATATGGATGTGCAATTAGAAAAAGGAATTCGTTTAAACGTAACCACTTATCTTTCAGCACGTCACCATAACGAAGCATGGGTAAAGGGTGGTTATATTCAATTTGATGATTTGTCTTTCCTTGGAGTAAATGCTCTTGATGAGATTATGAAATATCTTACGATTAGAGTTGGTCACATGGAAGTAAATTACGGTGATGCTCACTTCCGACGTTCGGATGGTGGCAGTACATTACAGAATCCATTTATTGAAAATTATATTGTTGATGCGTTTGCTACAGAAATCGGAGCAGATTTCCTTTTCAGATCTAAAGGGTTTCTTGCTTTGGCAGGTGTAACCAATGGTGCAATAAAGGGAAGTGTGGACGCAGTAAACCAAACTCCAATTGACAAAGATACTGCCAAAGCTCCTGCTTTTCTCTTTAAGGTCGGTTATGATGATAAAATTGGCGACGATATGAGACTTCGCATTACAGGTTCGGGATATATGGTAAGCAGCTCACAAAGCAACACGCTTTTCTGGGGAGACCGTACCGGATCAAATTATTGGATGGTAATGGAGCCAACAACTGCTTCTTATACTTCTAATGCATGGTCAGGACGGCTTAACCCAGGAATGTCCGACAAAGTGACTGCATTTCAAATTAATGCATTCTTGAAAGCAAGTGGTTTAGAATTCTTCGGTACGTATGAAACAGCAAAAGGTCGAAATGCTAATGACAAAGACTTGATAGCAGACCCTACAGGTAAAACTGCTCTAGACCGTTCATTCAATCAAATTGCAGCTGATGTACTATATCGTTTCGGTGCTAAAGAAAATGTTTATCTTGGTGCTCGTTATAATATGGTAAAAGGAAACTTTATCACAAGTAGCGCAACTGAACAAAATGTGAGCAGAATCGCAATAGATGCTGGTTGGTTCGTTACTGATAATATTATGATAAAAGGCGAGTTTGTTACTCAAACATACAAAGACTTCCCAAGTAAAGACATTCGCTCAGAAGGTAAATTTGATGGTATTGTATTTGAAGCCGCTGTTGGATTCTAATACACTATAGACATACAAATAGGCATGGTACGGGACTACCGTACCATGCCTTTCTATAAAAAGTATAACTGTTTTTGTTTAAAGGAGAAATAATTAATGAAAAAGATTCTTGCATTGAGTTGGTTTTGTTTCTTATTGGTTGGCTTCACAACCAAAACTCCTTCGAGAAGTGTTATTACAGCATATATCGAAGACAACAGCCGTTTGTTTATCAACGGTAGCAGTAATATCAATACTTTTGAATGTAATAGCAAAGACAAATATACCCCTCTTTCTGTTGGGATTATTCTCAATGAAACGAGTGATACAATGTGGCTGACGAATGCTTCACTTCAACTTCTTACAAAAAATCTAGATTGTTCTAATCCAAAGATGAATTCTGATTTACGCGATGCTTTGAATGCTGATCAATATCCAATAATCAAAATTAATCTATTGGGAGCAATGACACTTGGGGCGGTACGGTTCGATGATATAGAATATGACTGGAAAACATTAAAAACAGTTGCAAATCTTACGATTACAAATGTGACCAAACGAATCGTAATGGATATGAAAGTTCGAAAAATAGATAACGGAAAGTATCAATTCGTTGCTGTTAAAGAAGTAAGAATGACTGATTATAATGTGAAGCCACCTGAAGTACTCTTAGGTATGATAAAAGTGAATAATCACATTACCATAAATTTAGATATAACTGCTCGATTAGTAAAAGAGCCATAAATCAATTATAAAAAGAGATTTTTACGAAATTTATAAAGTTAATTTCAATAATTACAGCTTCTTTGAAAATTCATAGCAATATTTTTTCTTTTGAATATAAGTTTAATTTTTCGGCAATGAATTAACAACATCAGGATTACCCATTTTTCCGGTTCTATAATCTATAAAACAGCGACGTATTTCTTCTTCGCTATTCATCACAAACGGGCCATAAGCAAAAACCGGTTCATTAAGTGGTTTCCCGCCAAGAACCAAAACTTCAGATCCCTCTTTACTAAAAAGATTTATATCGCTTTCGCCCCGTTCGTAGAGAATTACTTGATTTGATTTGACTTCCTTTTGTCCTGCTACTTCAAGATTTCCATTAATAATATAGACAAAAGCATTATGTGTTTCATCGGTTGGAATACTCAGCTTGCAATTTGGTTTCATAGTAATATGAAAGTAAAATGCAGGAGAGAGCATCTCAATTTTGGATTTAGCACCAAATAATTCTCCGAGTATTATATTGGCAGAAAAAGTACTCGTTTCAAGTTTTGCCATAGTTTCAGGATGATAAACTTCCGTTGATGGTGCGGTAAACTTATATTTTGCAGGCATATTCAGCCAAATTTGAAATCCATGATAAATTCCTCCATTATCATACAGCATTGTTCCCGTTTCTTCCATATGTATCGCACCACGACCGGAGCTAAACATCATAAAATCACCTTGCCCAATTTGAAAATCATAATTTAAACTATCACGATGATGTCCGCTACCCGATAGAAAATAAGTAGTTGGAATAATTCCTGCATGAGGATGTGCATCCACTCTCAGTGGTTTATGTTTTGGGTCGAGCTTCACAGGCCCAAACTCATCAAAAAAAACAAAGGGAGATACAAAATCAGTATGGTCTCCGGCAAAAGCTCTTAGCACAGGAAGTGTACCAACCATCGTTTTATCTGCGACAAGTACGCTATGTACTTTTCGTTCTGAATCTGATTTGAATAATCCCGAATTTGCTCGTAATAAAACAGGACTAGAAAGTGCCGCACCAACAATTGCAGAACCCTTAAAAAAATCTCGACGTTTCATAGAAGTAATAGTTATATTTGAAATACTTACAATAAATTGTAAGGGTACTTAAAAATTTGTATCTAATTTAAAAATACGAAATATGAATTCTACCCAAGAAAACCATGCCCATTTAGAGGCGATAAATGAAGAAAATGTTTACAAACTGTCGCATCCTCACCCTAATTTACTCAAACTCTATATTATATACGCTTTAACAAGTCTTGTATTTTTTCCGTTTGTGATTTTGCCCATGTATTTCCGGTATCATACATTGCGCTACCGCTTCGATGCTGAAGGAATTTCAATAGCTTACGGGATATTTTGGCGGAGAGAAAGTTATGTAACTTATTCACGTATTCAAGATATTCATGTTACTCGTAATATTTTTGAACGGTGGCTCGGATTGGGAACGGTTGCAATTCAAACAGCTTCGGGAAGTGCGAATTCTGAAGAATCTATTTCAGGTATGATGGAGTTTGAATTGATTCGTAATTTTCTTTATTCAAGAATGAGAGGTGTTCATTCTCAAACTAAAACACAACAGATGGTTACAAATTCTGTTCAATCATCTGAAGAGGAATTAAAACTGCTGCTTTCCATTCGAGATGAACTTCATGCTACTAGAATAACAATTGAAAGGAAAAACAATGCTTAATTCTTTTGTAGAATATGTGAAAAACCTTGTTTTTCCTTATTTAAAAATTGAATCAACGAGTCCAAAAATCCCTAATGGGCATGAAAATGATAAATATCTTCGTGTGCTTCGTGCAGATAATTCATATTGGAGTTATCTGTTACTTGGATGGTTAATATATGCGATTACTTGGGTTTTAAGTATTAGTATTGGAATCATTGTCATATTAGTTGCTTCACCTTTATTTATGTGGTTGGCAATACCTGTTGTAATGTTTGCATTTGTTAAAGCAGTAGTATTATTTGTGGTTATGCGTATAGATTATGAACTTCGCTGGTATATAATTACCGATACAAGTGTTACTGTACGTCAGGGAGCATGGACAATACGGGAAATAACCGTTTCGTATCAAAATATTCAAAATGTGAGTGTATCACAAGGGCCACTTGAAAGATATTTTGGATTTGCAAATCTCAAAATAGAAACTGCAGGAAATGCAGGGACAGGCAAACATGGTAAAGGTAGTAATCCAAATCAAGCAATACTTCGAGGGATTATTAACTCACAACAAATTCGCGATAAAATTTTAGAAAATCTCCGAACTTTTCGGAATTCGGGTTTGGGAGATCCCGACGATATTGAGCCAAAACAATCCGAAGAAGCAAATGCTAATCGTATCATGCTACTGCGTGAAATTGAGCAAGAAGCTATACTTCTTCATAAAACAGTAGTATGAGAATTGAAAAAAACTACCTTTGAATTTTGCCTTAATACATAGAGTTTTAAGTAGTAAAAAGAATTTTTAATGGATATTTTATTTAATTTTTGTAGATTTACAAATCAATATTTTAAATATATTAATTCAGTACATCCACTCAATAAATCTATACCAATAGTAATCACCATTCAGCTTTGTCGAAAGTATGGCGCATATAAATAGTCACATTCGAGATAAGTATTTTAATTAATTGAAGATACTTATTGTCATAAAGTAAGATAAATAGTAAAATTAAATTGTTGTAAACTGTTAGTTTTCAGTCGTTATTTTATTTTTTGGAGGTTTTATGAGATTCAATTGTACAAATTTTCGATTTCTGTTTAGTACTGTACTGTTTTTATTACTGTTGTCATCAATATCAGTATTTGCCGCTGACCCAACTATTTCTGATATAAAAATTGAAGTTTTAAAACATAATGATGAAACAGAAAGTCAATATGTTAAAATTACCTACACAGCAAAAGATTTTGACCCAAAAGGATCAATTGTTAAACTGTTGGCTGAGTGTAAGGGGAATGTCAATTTCAGTGAACGTCCCATTGCATCTGAACTTTCAGGAGATGTAGGTTTAGTAGTTGGAGATGGTCAGAAAACGATACTATGGGAAGATGAAAAAACACTCATACGCCTTGGAAAACAAGATAAATTTACGAGCACAATAACACTCTCAATAGAAGGTAGTGATGGGAATATCAGCGCTGTTTCACTAAATATTAGCAAATACAAAGATGCCGCATGGTATTATTTCAATACCGGATTAGTTAGAATGACTATTGATAAAATGACTTGGGCAAATCCTGAATTTCCATGCAATCCACTTGGCAATAATTGGCATAATGCTAATGTTCCATTTGGTGCTAACTATTATAAAGTAAAAACTGTAACAGATTTTCCTGTGTACAAAGGTAGAAATCCTTCCGATAAATTTAGGGGAGAATGTACTGAAATTGGTTGTAGCTCAGTTTTAGCCATTAAAGATTACGGACAACCTTCACAAGTTATTTGGGCGAATTTTACAAAACGATTTGTAAAAACTGTTGACGTTAATGGTACGAATGTTACTCAAGATTTTGAATTTCAATTTCGCTATTATGAAAAGACTGCTGATGGTACTAAAAGTTTGTCGGTCGTAAATGCAGGTAAACAAGGACAACAAATTACAAGCGAACTAAATCTAGGAGAAACTATTGATTTGACATTAGATGTAGGAAAAATTGGAGAAGTAAAAAGTAATACATTTGAAATAGAAGTACCACGAAGAGAATGGAAATATTTTTATAAAGGAAACCATATTTTCACTGTTAAGGTAAGTGATAAAAAAGCTTCTTTTAAAGGACTGAGTGATGGTAAAATCGCGTTAGATGGTGGAGAAGAGGTAATGATTGGTGAAGCAATAAAATTTAAAGGAGCATCATTTATAATTGATACAACCCCAGGTAAGTCCTCATTTAATTTTTTAGGTGCTTGTGTAACAAATGGAGTTGTAATATCTTCTGGAGTAAATAGAACGATTAATCTAAAAGAAAATTTAGAGTTACCTACTCCCTGGTCTGTTAGTGAAAGTGCTCCATTATATCTTGCCGGGATAGCTCCATTTATAGACAGGTTACGATTAGAAGGGGATGCCAATGCACCAACGGGAGTACTTTTTGACATAAGACTTATCTTCAAGACATTTTCTGACGGTTGTGATATACTTTTTCATCCATCTGATAATACTGGAGGAATTGTCTTTAAAGATGTAAAAATATCATCATCAGGATGGGAATTACCACCTAGCTTACAGGTCAATAATGTTGGAATTCCTAAATCAAAAGATTGGTGTATTAAAAACATGACAATTGCTTACGAAAAACCAAACAAGAAGTTTTCTTTTGATATTTTGTTAAAAGCTCCTTTATTTTCAGATATAGGAGCAGGATGTACTTTCATTGACAACGGAATTGAACAATTTAAAATTCTTGCAAAACTTGGTTCAGGTGGGATACCAGTACCCATACCAGAACCTCCGCCAGCGCACGTAGCATTATGGCGAGGAGTCGAACTAGAAATGAGTAATTGGCAAACCGGTCCTAAAACACTCAGAGGAACTATGTTCTTTGCAAACCGAGATGATTGGAATCAAATTGGTGCTTTTAGGTTTGTTAAAGATGCAATTGGTGATGCTCCAGGATGGCAAATATTCGAAGCAGAAGGAACTTTACAAGGGAATGAATTTGGAGAATTTACTGTTGATGGAAAAATTAGATTTTTTGGAAAAATTGATATTTGGGGAGCGCAATTACGGGGTGGATTTTCGCTTGCTTTGAACTTTTATCAACCACTTATTTATCTTGGGTTAAACAATTTAGGAATTGATGTGGGGCAATTGGGAGGAGATAAATTTTTGATAAGTGGTACTATAAACGGTTCGGCTAATGTTCTTCCTCAATTTGTTTTATCCGGCTCTATTCGTGGTGATATTTATATCCCTGATTTATTCAAGAATCATCCCGCATTTCAGTTAATAAACTCTAAACTCGGACTACCTTTAAAAGTAACATCGGGACAGATGATGATACGTAATACACAAGGATCGTTTGATTTAGATTTGGGTTGGCTTGGTACCTGGGGGGCGTGGATTGATGTCAGCAAAAGTCCATTTACTGAGACCAGACAATTTATCGGTATTCAGAGTGGAAATGTAAAAAATCTGGGTGGTATTGCCTTCAAGACAAATGGGAACAAAAAACAAGCAAGCGATACTACATATGTTCCATTTACTATAAATGTACCTACTAATTATGCTTATGTAGAAATTAAAGCAGATGTTCAGCCACTTACAGTGCTTATTTCTCCTTCACAAAAAATTTTTACTTCAACAACTTCAGATTCATTGGTTATTTTCTCACCTGCTGCTTCTACCGCCGATGTCGGTCTTTGGGTACTAAAAAATCCGGAGCTCGGCGACTGGAAACTTGGAGTAATTGGAAAGAAAAATGGAGATTCAATTCATATATGGTCAATAATAAAACCTCGTACTGAATTTAGTTTTACCTCAAATCAAATAGTAAGAACGGTATTTTGTAATTGGGATAATTCTAAAGCTTCAGATAAGTCAATTATAGAATTTTATATAGACACAGACGATAAAGGTAATGACGGTTATCGTATTGGAACAGTTGACGAAAAAACAGGTTCGTTCTCTTATACATTGACAGACTCACTCAAAGAATGTGGATATTATATATATGCTGTTCGTTGGGACGGAGACCGAGCTACAAACTTCGTGTATTCTTCAACATATTTAACAAATCCAAAAGTAGGACTTGTTGCTCCTTCTAATGGGAAAGGAACATATACAACTAAAAATATTGTAAATTTGAATTGGGTAAAATCTGCCGATCCGAACGCAAGTTTTTATACTATAAAAGTTACAGATGAAACAGGTAAAGATTCTATTTATGCAACGACTTCAGCTGATGCAACCGGTATTCAGCTAACAGTCGAAAATCCATCATCAAAAACATTTTCAATACAAACAAATGGTGCAAATCAAGCAACCGGATGTTGGGCAAAGTTTCCTCAATTAGTACTTGGTGTGCAAGAAGAGTATCATTTGGTGGATAATTCATCTATTGAAATTGTACCTAATCCGACAGATGATATGGCAACTATTCATTTTAATCAAGTACTAAGTGGAAAAGTAATTATCAATGTTGTTGATTTATTAGGAAGAAATAGACTGCAATTTGAAGGTGGAATCATGCAAACAGGAGTCAATTCAGTTCAACTAGAACTTTCAAATCTTGAACAAGGTACATACTTAGTAAGGGTAGTTTCCGGTAGTTCTCAATTTTCTACTCTAATGACGGTAATACGTTGAGGATGCTATGTATTACAAAAGAGCATTGTTTCTATTTAGTAGTAAAATTGTATTTATTTACCTCAAAGCCGTAATAACTCAACTATTTGTGTTAATTGCTTTGATAGGTTTACAATTGAACTATGCTGATGCTCAAACTACGAAACCGGAGTGGCGATTTACATCGCCGCTCCCAATTTCACTCACAGGTCACAAAAGCATAACACTTCATACAGGAGAAGTACTTGTCTGTGGTGGAATATCAAATTCCGGTAATTCGACAACTTCTTCATTTATTTATAGTAACGGAACTTGGTCTCAAACTGCTAATCAACTTCAATTTCCCCGTGCATATCATTCACTTGTAGCAGTACGTAATCAAAATAGTGAATCTATTGTGTTTGCAATTGGTGGTTTTTCCGGCTCAACGGGAAATTATTCATCACAACCAAGTGTTGAGGTTCTTCAATATAATTCAATTTCAAAATCGTGGTCTTGGAGAATGATTGGGAATCTTCCGGCGGCAGTCGGAAATTGTGCATCTGCCTATAATAAAAAAGGATATGTAATCATAAGTGGTGGAAGAATTCAAAATAGTGGAGCAATAAATTCCGGAACTCCAACCTCAATAAGTGCTCGAATAAATATAAGTACATTTGCAATAGAGCGGATTGGTGATATGGCTACACCACGAAGTGAACACGCTACACTTATGCTCAATGGTGCAAAAAATGATTCAACTGTTCTTACGGCTTCGGGTGAATTAAATAATACTTCAGCGACAGAACTCTTGAATATTACTGCTTGGGATGCACGAGCAAATCCACCGGCATTTATGCAACGATTTGCCGCAAACTTTACTGATGGTTCAGAAGTTGCACGAATGGTTGGTGGAATTGATACAACCGGATTTCCGACAAATCGCGGTGAATGGTATGATACAAAAAGCGGTTGGCGACCGATGCCGAGAATGCAAACACCTCGTGCCAAATCATTTATTACTCAAATTGCCGGGATTCGTGATACAACAAAAAGTTTTTTGTTAGTAGCGGGGCAATCTACTAACGGAACAACTCCTAAAACTGAAATATTTTCTCAACCCGATAATAACAATCCGAATGGTTCTTGGATTCCTTTTGGAGATTTGAAGGTTTCAGCTTCCGAACGAACAGTTGCTATAGATGCAGATAATCTACCATTAGTCACCGGTGGGATTTCACAAAATTTAACTATTACTCAATGTGAGCAATATCAACCATTTAGTGCAAATGATGTAGATTTTGGTCAGGAAGAAATTGGAAGAGAAAGCCAGCGATTGATAGTAAAAGTGACTAATAATTGGCTCTTGCCTGTTCAGCTTCGTACAATACGAATACCAAATTCAGCAGAATTTCGATTGGTTAATTCACGCGATTCTGTGTCAATTGCTCCAAATAATTCACTCGATATAGAAGTTCGTTTCCGTCCCAATACTATTGGAAAAAGAAGTGCTTATTTGTATTTTAATGCCGGCTCACTTATAGATTCTGTTCTTATATCTGGTGAAGGAATAAAATCAACGATTTCTGTGCTTACAAATAGTAAGGATTTTGGCACTCGTAGAGTTTTGACTGATACTACAATTTGCTTTCAGGCAATTAAGAATGAAGGTAAAGATACAACAGTAATTGACTCAATCGAAATTGATCCAAGTGGTTCTTTCACTATTGTTTCTCCGATTGGAAGAGTACGAGTTCCCCCTGATTCTACGTTGAATATTTGTGTGAAATTCTCACCTAAATCTCGTCAAATTTTTGGAGCCGGAGCAATAATCCACATTAGTGACAAAGCATTTCCTATATCTTTGATAGGTTCTGGAATCCGAGCATTTATAACGACAACTTCTCAAACTGCTTGCGATACCGTAATAATTGCTCCCGGTGATACTCTTGTCTATCAGCTTGTTGTAACCAATAATAGTGACTTGAATGTTATCATTGACAGTACAATTATTCAAACGTCACTAGCCGGTACTTTTAGAATTAAAAATACATCTCGATTCCCTCTATTGATGAAGCCGAAAGACAATGAAATTATTGAAATAATTTTCAAACCACAACGCGAAGCACAAGAAAGAGGAACAGTCCGATTTGTGAATAATGGTGATACAATTTGCCTTGCAAATCTTTGTTTTGTACCTCGTAATCGTTCGATAAATATTAATATCCCGCAATCACAGCAGTTTACACTCTGTGAAGGAGATTCATTGCAATTACCGATTGTATTGGAGAATCCGAGCAATTTTGATAATCTTAGAATTGACAGTATTTATGTCCAAAATATGAACGGATATTCGGTTGGTAATGTTAGTAAAACCTTATTACCACACCAAACAACACCAGCAACTATAGTTTTTATTCCTTCTCAAAATGGCGTTCAGCAAGCAACAATAGTTGTACTTACTAATCAAGGATTTTCTCAGTCTACTGTTTCGATAAATGTACTTCCAAGTATGAAATTTTCTATTGATAATGTAAATGCTTCTCTTGGCGAGAAAGTAACTATCATTGTTCGTAGAAGCGACATTATTTCATCTACAAATTCCACAATCTTAAACTTACTTTATAATGGTTCAGTGTTAATACCAAGAGCAATTGTTAATATTTCAGGTAAAAACTATATAAATACAGCTTCATCAACAGTTTCTAATAGTTTTGGAAAATCTGTTCTGTCACTTCTTTGGAATTCCCATCCTACATTGCCTGACTCAGTATTCGGAATAGAATGTGATGTTTTGCGCGGGAATGATATTCAAACTTCACTTTCGCTTCAAAGTGGTTCGGGAAATAGTGTTTGTGTTCAACAAACTTTTGGAAATCTTGTCATCGGAAATATGTGCGGCGGACGTAGTGCATTAGTTTCCGGCAAGGGGGCTGTGGTGTTGTTTGCTACACCCTTACCAATTATTGAAGATGTTACACTTCATATTATCGCTCCGTCATTCAGTAATTCTATTATCCAAATACGTAATGTACTTGGTGAAGTTGTCGCAGTTAAAAACGCAGAATCTATTATAAAAATGAATATGCAATCTTTCTCAAATGGTGTCTATTTCTGTGAACTTATCATGGATGGGATTTCGGTACTTTCTGTTCCAATAACCATTATTCATTAAATCGTATGAAAAATAAAATTACTTATTTTTTAATGTATGTTGTTGCTATTATTGCATGTTCGTTATCAGTTTATACTCAGACTTTCAATAAACTATCGGCTGGTATAATGCTTGGCGGTGCATTTAATTTGCACAGCGGAACTCTCACAACTAATGAGGGACTTCTTGACTGCGGAACTTTTAACGGAACTACATCGTTACGTTGGATAGCAGGGAATTATGCAAATTTACCTTTGAATGAAACTTGGTCAATTTCTCCAAGAATTTACTATCATAAAGCAAGCGGTTCGTTTGAAGCTGATAATATTGTGCAACCACTCATTGCCTTAAGCGATGGAACGACGACAACTTTGAATACGAAACATTCACTTGATGTGTCGTTAGATTATATTACTCTCGATGCAATTGGTCAGAATTTTATAACGGATAAAATGTATTTAGGTTTAGGTGTTTCAATTGGAATTCCGACTCGCAATGCTTTCGAACAATACGAAAGTATTATTAGTCCTAAAGGAGTTACATTCATAGATGGTTCCAATACTCGTAGGATTGCCGCCGGTTATTTTACCGACAAACAAGGCAATATAGCTTCAAACACAATTCGTATTGGAGCAGTAGCTAATTTGGGAACATTGATTCCGCTTTCACCATCATTTATACTCAATCCTGAAGTCTCTTTTCAATATTCGTTCTTGAATGTAATTTCAGATGCAGATTGGAAAGTTCATGCACTACGTGGAAGTATAGGACTTATGTATGTGCTTGAAACTTCAAAACTTCCGCAACCTCTTCCAGCCGAACCGCCTACACTTCCAATTCAAATTGTTTCAATTCCACCCGCTATTGCATTGCTTGATGTTCAGAATATTAATTCTGATGGAAGTTTAGAAAATTATGCTGAGTTGACTGTCAATAATCATCGAACTCTTGACATTTTACCACTTTTACCTTACATTTTTTTTGAAGCAAAAACTGATGTATTAATAAATCGTTATCATATACTTAATAATACTACTTCCTCAAACTTTAGTGAAGCACAATTACCCAATAACCAGTTAGATGTTTATCATGATATTTTGAATATTATTGGTTTTCGAATGAAGAAATATCCTGATGCAGTTTTATACCTAACAGGATGCATTGAACCATTGGATGATGGAAATGACAAAGTTTTATCAATTAAGCGTGCTGAATCAATCCGTACTTATTTACATGAAACTTGGGGAATTGCCAATGAACGCATTTTAGTACAATCACGAATACTTCCTCTAATCACCTCAAATCGAAAAATAGTAGATGGACGGGCTGAAAATCGTCGTGTTGAAATGACTACAAATGACCAACGTATTTTAGCACCTGTATTTATTAAAAATGCTAAAACAACAATATCGCCGAATTCACTTCGGTTAAATCCGACAGTCATCTATAAAGGAGCAATAGAGTCCGTTGATTATTCGCTTTTAGATAACACCGGAAAACTACTTACTACAACTCATTCAAATAATACCGAGAGTATTGTATTGAATACAACAAATCTAAATCTTTCGGATGTTAAATCAAATCAAGTAGTAATTGCTGTGATGAGTATCAAAACTGATAGTGGAAGTATTGTCAAAGCCGAAAGAAGTATTCCGCTTCGCAGAACATTTACATCGTCTCGCAGTAATTCTCAAATAGTACGTGATACTTTGATTGAACGATATAGTTTGATTCTGTTTAATTATGACAGAGCTTCGACTATTTCCGGAGAAAACGACCAAATTATGAGGTTGATTCGTTCTCGTATTAGTACGAATTCAGATGTAAGAATTGACGGGATGACTGATTATATCGGTAGTGAAGACAAAAATCTAAAACTCTCACAAGCAAGAGCTACAGTAGTCCAGAGCAGTATTAATGATTTTGTAAAACCTGAATCTCAACATATAAACGGACTTGGAGAAGTTGATTTATTTGATAATACTTTGCCCGAAGGTCGTTTTTATAATCGACGTGTATTTGTTGAAATTGCTACTCCATTACTTCCTGACCTTGATGAAGAGGGAGGCATGAGGTGACCAAAAAAGAAGAAAATAATTTAGGCAATACATGTGCAAAACGATTGTTATTTTTATTTAATAATATCAAATTATCTTTGGCAGTTATCATAGTTTTATTGTTTACCTCAAAAATTTCAACTGCTCAAACTTCCTTAACAATAAACGACGCACTTGCACCCTACAAACTTTCACCGACGTTACTGAACAACGGGCATTTTTCTATTTCTACTAATTATACAACACCAACAAAAGGAATAATTTACCGTGAAGATGGTACAAGCGGAAAACCTATAAATTACACTTCTTTTTTTCACGTAAAAGTAGATAACATAGTATTCCAACAGTCGTATGAGTCCGACACTTCAGACTTCACAATTCCCACTAAGAATCCGATAAAAGTTCAATCAATTTTTCCTGATACAATATCAGGTACACCACGTATCAATGCTCGTTCATTCGGAGTAATGCCGGATGGTGATACAATCAGATTTTTATTTACAATGTTTCCGGTGAAGCGGTCAAGTGGCGGATTTGTCAGGATGAGTGTTACCGTACAGAATTCAACAAGTAAAAAACACAGTGTCGGTGTATTATTGCTGATAGATACGAAAATTGGAAACAATGATCAAGCTCCCATTGCAACTACATTTGGATATAGTACTATTGAACAGCAGTTTGACAATGGAATAGCACAAGGTATTCCTGATTTTTGGCTCGGACTCGAAGGCACACCAATTTCCCCCGGACTTGTAGCACGTGGAAATCTTCGTGATGACAATTTAATTACCCCAGACAGATTACTGTTTGGTAATTGGACAGATTATACCTCACAAGGGATTCGCGGACTTGGTTCTGTGATGTGGAAAGAGCGACTTGCTTCAACAAATCAATATACAGATAGCGGAGTTCTGTTAATCTGGGATGAAGAAGACTTTGCAATTGGTCAAACTAAACTTAAAGCATCAACAGAGATTGGAATTGTAGATTCATTAAATGTTGCATTTGGCGGTGGAAATGGCGGTGGAGGGGGTGGTGGAGGCGGCGGAGGATTTGGACTTGCAGGAATTGGAACTTGTTTAAGTGTAGAAGTTCAGCATGAAAATCCTTGCGGAATTGCTGGATATTCTCCTTATTTGCCTGATACATTACAAGCATTATATCTTGTTTCAAATCTTGATACTGTAAAAAATGCTGATAATGTCCGTTTAGTTATTGAAAATTTACCACTTGGATTGCTTGCTCCTACTATGACAAGTACTGTAATTCCAACAAATTTACTTACCCTTCAAACCGGAGTTTCGACTTTATCACTTTATCCAATTCCTCGATTGGTTGCTACTTCTTATCGTGTACCTATTGCTGTTATAAAAGACATTTCGAATACAGTTGTACTGCGTGATACTCTTGAAGTATGTGTACCGGGTTTGCTCGGAGTGCTTGAGGCAAGAGATAAAACTTACCCGCCTGTGTGCCCGCAAACGGTTGACACACTTGCTGTTACATTCAACCTAAAGGGTAATAGGTGTTTGCCGACTGTTTCTGCATTACTTACGGGGAACCCTGTAGATGTAGGACAATTTAGTATTGTTCAGCCAATACCTGCGATTGCAAAAGCAGATTCGATTATCACAATTTTAATTCGATATGCGCCAACTATAAATAACAGCACACCAACTATAGGTGTTGTTCTAACCTTAAATGATAGTGAAACCTTAGTACCGGGAAATACAACGAATGTTTCGGTTTTTGACACTGCATTTGTAACGGTTTCGAGCAAGGAAGCTGAATTTGAGTTCGGGAGAAGAATTGACACTTTAAATTTTGGTAGAATTTGTATAGGTGATACTGCCAAAGGAGATTGGGATATTTTAAATATTGGCGGGTGTAGTGTTCAGCTTCAAAGTGGATTTACAACTGCAATCCAAGGAGCAAATGTATTTTCAATTACACCTACTACTCTATTTCCCGATGCCATTCCTCGTGGTGGATCAAAAACAATTGATTTTGTTTTTACACCGACAATTGGAGGACAATATACTGCGCTTGCAATCGTAAAAAGTCCATCAATACCTTTTCTTGATACGTTAGTTCTTGTTGGCGAAGCAGATATTCCTGCCATTTCATCGCTTCTACCAATTGTTGATTTCGATACACTTTGTGTGAATCAAAGTTCCATTAAGTCTATTGAGTTAAAAAATACAACTGCCTGCCCGATAGTTATTGATAGTATTCAACTTACAAATACTTTTCAAGGTTGGAGTATTAGGCCAAGCGGAGCATTTACGATTTCACCGAATTCAAGTGTTTTCGTGAATGTAACCGGAGTATTTACGTCTGTTGGTCAATATTCGGCTGATGTGAGTGTATTCTCACAAACAGGAATTGTGCAAACAAGAGCAGTCGCCGAAGTTGTTACACGAATTGCTACTACTTCAGATTCTCTTAGTTTTGGTGATGTTCATGTAGATTCTACCAAACGAGATTCTATTGTAGTTCACTCTACAGGAACTGCACCAATTATATTAAATTCTATAACAGTATCGGGTTTATTCCCAAGTGAATATTCCATAGCTCTTTCTAATGGTATCATTTTACCTCATTCAATTACTCCAAATGATTCTTTGGTAGTTTATATTGATTTCAAACCAAAAGATATTGAAAATCGAAATGCAATTGTGAATATAACTCTCAATAATTCAGCTTCATGCTCATCGATTAAACCATTACGATTACTTGGTCGAGGTGTCCAGCCACTTGTGGATATTCGTTCAAGGACGTTGGCAGTAGGGAAGGTGTGCATCGGAGAAGTTTTAGATACAGTGATTATAATTCGTAATCCGGGAAATGCTCCTTTGATTATAGATTCAATCTATTCTTCAGGACAAAGTGGATTTACACTTTCAAATAAGAATTCAATTCAAATAGTTCCCGATAGCATTTTTAAATTGGGAATTCGATTTATTCCTACGACAATTGGTGATGAAAAAACCACACTTACATTTAGTTCCAACGGTAAATGGATTACACCGACTGACACAACTCTTTCGCTCTTTGCAACGGGAATTGTCTGTGGAACAATAAGTGCAGATACAATAGATGCCGAAGTCGGTAAACCACTTGCGATATCGTTACGATTTACACCAAATAAAACATCGACAAAAACAGCAGAAGAATTAACTCGCTTGATGAATCAGTCATCGAATAGTGCAATGAGTATTGGACTTAAATACAATAGTAATCTTGTCCGACTTCGTTCATTTCGACCAAATGAAGGAATGATTGGAAGGCAGCTTCCTGCAATTTTACAAGTAAATAATTCCGATGTAACTATTAGAACTACAAATTCTAACTTAGATGAAAGTACTGTTATCGCAGTTTTGCAAGGTGATGTACTGTTAAATAACGAATATCAAACACCTGTTAGAGTTAAGGTAGATTCGTTTGCAAATGGATTTAGCAAAATTATCACAAAAGACGGATTAGTTAGAGCTCAATACTGTGCTTTTGGAAATAGACAAGTAAATACAAACGCAATATCCTTGTTTCTAAAAGTTATTGATTCGCCGGATTATTCTGTAACTGTCTATTCTAAAGATAATAGTCACATTCACTTGTCGCTTGTAAACTCAATAGGTGAAGAAGTTTCTACTTTATTTTCGGGTAATATAGAATCGGGCAGTCATCAATTCTCCTTTCCGGATGAAATCAAAAGCGGATTATATTTTGTAGTTTTGAAAAGCCCAAACCAAGTACTTAACGAAAAATGTGTGTTTCTGAAATAATTCAATAAACTTCAAATAGGTCCAGTTAGTTGAATTACTTGAGGATGTAATTTATTCTGCATTATTTCTGCAATTAATCTTGCTCGTTTGATTGCTTCATCTGCATGAACTCCACAGAAAAACTCATTAACAGTCGTTACCCAAAGTGAAAGCCACCTCTCAAAATGTTTTGGGAGCATCGGTTCTTTTCTGTTCAACTCAATATGCTTCACCATTGGATTGCCTTTGTATTTCATCGAACCAAATATCATACTCTCCCAAAAATCAATCATTACAAGAATATGAGTTTCCCACTGCAGAACAACAATTTCAGTGAAAAAATACCCGATTAATTCATCTTTTACTACTCGTTTGTAAAATTCATCTATTAAAAATACGATGTCATCTCTGTTTTGAATATCTTTTAAATGTTCCATTGTTGAATTACTGTAAAAATTTTTAAAAAAAAATTAGGTAATAAAAAGACGTTGTTTTATAAAATTGCGTTCAAAATAAATTACTTCCCCGAAATAGTTATATAAGCTAAGTCATTATTTAATAGATAAATAATTCAATATAAGTTGTAATAAATATTTCATTCGAATAATAGAATTGTTATGTTTCAATATAATTGTAACTTGCCTTAAATATTATTCGATAATTGTGTTGTAATATCGTAGAAAATATTCTATTTTTGCACCATAGTTTCAGTTGTATTAATATCCGGTTATGGAGGAATGTATGACGTTGTTACGATATATGTCGAGAATGACACAATATGTGTTTTTTATGTGTTTTCTTTTTTATGGTAATTCAGCGTTAAAAGCAGGTGATAGTTTAACGATTACCAAAGAATTTAACTTGATTACTTCAGCGAATGCGTCTGGGTATCTCAAGCCATTATTTACATCTGTCAGCGAAAGTTTCAATAGTAATACATTTACTGTTGCACGATTTGCTCGCCAGTGGAGATTAGGACTTGATATTTCGGTGTGTGGTATGTTTATACCTTCATCACAATTAACCTTTGATGCCGAACTTCCTTCAGATTACGGAAGCACAGGAGTTACACAAACTTCAGAATTACG
Organism: Bacteroidota bacterium; assembly: GCA_018266765.1. Classification (GTDB taxonomy): domain Bacteria; phylum Bacteroidota; class Ignavibacteria; order Kapaibacteriales; family UBA961; genus JADJXV01. The sequence continues at coordinate 54,233 of JAFDZU010000050.1, read as the reverse complement.
AGGAAATACAGAAACACGAAACGGAAAAGGTACGGTTTCACAACCCACAATTTATGGTGGAATCTCTAATCCAACATTTAGTGCATCGCAAACTTCTGTACTGCCATCAGACCCTCCGAAACAACCTGCAACGGTTACTTTTTTGGAAGGAAATAATACAAGTTTTATGTCAGGCGTTCCTGCTCTTCAAATAAACGCCGGATTTCCCACTCGAACCCAACTTCGTCTAAGATTTATTCCAGTACCGGTTGATGGAAAATCCATGTCGTATTTTGGAATGATGGTTAGTCAACAATTTAACCACTTGGTAGGATTATTTACCGATGATTCTTTAATCGGAATTGCTCTTAATGCCGGCTTTCACTCACTCAGCAGAAGTCAAGGTATTTCGGTAAGTTCATTTGCTGTTGGTGTTCATGGTAGTAAAACATGGCAATCCGGTTTAAGTCTCTATGGTGGACTTCAATATGAAGACATGAGCGGAACAATTAATTTTGTTCGTGAGAAAAATGCAACTTCTATTTCCAAAAGTCCGTTTGAGGAAATCCGCAAACAAGCAGATTTGAACTTAAAAGTTGAAACGTTTACTAATTTTCGTTTAGGAGCCGGTGTTTCATATAAAACAGGTATCATCGAACTTCATGCCGATGCCGCACTTGCCTCGCAACCTGTTCTTGCCTTTGGTATGACTTTTTGGTTTATGAATCTCAATGTAACAAAACCAAACGGAGAGATTGATGATAGTTATGATTTTAACAAAGATAAACAAGGAGTACAAAAATGAAAAAAACTACCATAATTTCTACTATTGCAACTATAGTTACAGCATTAGTACTACCTTTATTTATTTCAGGTTGTTATACCAATACTGTTGATACTTTTGGAACTTTTACGGTTCAAATTCCATTGGACTTTACTTCTAAATGGCGTAATAAAAGCGCACCGGATACAAGTTTAGACTTTACGGATTTAAATAACTACAAAGAATATCGTGATAACAAAGATGATATTCAGCGTACAATTTTCTATCAATTTGCCTATTGGATAGATTCAATTCGAGTACCTCTTACTGACCCAGGTGTGGATAAACTCGAATTTGATTTTGTTCGTTATTATCTATATTTCGAAGGAGAACCGGCAAGTTCGAAGCATTTGCTCGGAGAATTTAAAAAAGTAAAAGTAAAGGATTATTTCCGTATTCCTCATGTGATAGCAATCCCTGATGATGTGGGGAAAATTCTCGAGACTGCCGCAAAAACCAGAACAAGATTCTATACAGTTGCAGAATATAGTGCACCAACCTCAGGAGGATCAGGATATTTCCCGTATATTGACAGCCGATTTGATTTGGTGGTCAGATTAGAATTAAAGTTATAAAATCTTCGTTTAATTATACAAACAAAGCCGTCTGCAAGATTATTGCTGACGGCTTTGTTTTATTGGCATTTTCATTAGAATGGAGAAGTAATTCCCAAACCCCATCCAAAATTCCCCGAGGCAACATTTCCAATTCCCCAACGAGCATCAAACCGGAGAAAAAGTACATTACTTACAAATGTTGGAATACGTCCTATTCCAAAACCTAATTCAGAATACCAATCATTACCGGTTGGCAAATAACCGATTGATTGAAATGAACGCCAGAGTCCACTTGCTCCTGCTACGATTACATCCACTCCACGACCTTCGTAAAGCGGCAAACCAACGCTTCGCCACAAGACATCAGTAAGATTAATTTCAGCATTCGTTGTTAGGTATTCTGTTCCACCAAATAATCCAATTGGTGCAGAAACCATATTTCCAAAAGTGATAACTTGTGCAAGGAGAGTTTTCTGGCGGAATTGATATTGAATAGGAATATTACCGCTTGATATTCCAGATGCTACTTGTAAGCGTAATGAAATTGGCGTATATCCTGTAGGAATAAGCGGTAACATTGTTTCAAACGACGCATCCATAGTGCGAAAAGGAGTTGTTCGATTATATTCTTCGCCGTACATTCCACCAATTTTTACTTCAAATTGAGGTCTTCCGGTAAAACCAAACGCCGAAATATTTCCCCATTGTCCATTTAATGAAATGTTTTGATAAGAACCGTCAGTAATTTGTGGATTTGGTCGCCATCCACCTTCTTGGAAAATAGAACGTGAAGCAAGATTTGTTGTAGAAAATTGACGAGATTGTTCGTAGAGTGCAATCCAACGAGTTCCTAAAATTTGTGCAGAAAGCCCTGCCGAAAAACCATCATTTCTAAAATAGTCATAATAATCCTGATGCTCGAAAGCTGATGTAACAGTATTAACAAGAGGAGAGTATGTGCGGTCGGAAGAAGTTCTGTTCAGTTGTGAATAGAGCTTAGAAAAAACTGAGAACCTCCTCGATGAATCCAAATACATTCTCGCAGAAACTTCACCAACATAACGGTGAATACCGAAAGAATACCCGGCGTTAGCGTCAAACTCAAAGTGATTAACAGACAAATGTGGTTGGGCGGTAACTGTTATACTTCCTATTCGATTAAAATCAATCATCGGGTTAATAGTAAAACTTGTCGGCTCAATACCCGAAGTATCTAATGGATTAGCAATTACAATACTATCTATACGATGATATATTTCTTTTTCATGGTCGGTAAGTTCTTGCAAAGCATTGTTTTCCCAAAATTCAGTTTTCGTTGAATCGGCAGTTGGGGAAACTGTTATACGTGGTATATCTGTATTGAATAGTGAATCTGAAATTGGTTCATTCAATTTCATTTCAGAGTAAATACTGGTTGCTGTAAAGTCTGCACCAAATTCTACAAATCCTTTAAGGACTTCAATTTGAGCTTTTGCTGTTGTTCGCAAATAGGTCGGTTGCCATATTTCTTTTTGAATTTCGTCGAATTTCTGTACAAAGCGTAAATTTTTAACAAACGATAGGGCAGTTGTTTCACTTGGTGAAAGGTCTGCTTCTACTAAATTATACGTTCCTTCGATAATTTTCAGAGTGCCTTTAAATGCAGGGAATATTTCTGATTTTGGTTCGACTTGAATGACATATACAAATTTATCACCGAGGGTTGTACGTTCTTTCAGAGTAAATTTATAACGATTGAACGGGTCTTTTGAGAGTGGAGAAAGAATATCAGCACTTACAATTTTAATAGATTCATCATAAAAGCTAATAAAATTCCCGATTGCAACAAGGTTTTGTTGTTTATCTAAATTTGCTGTTTGACGGCGTTGTAAAATCTCAACATGAGAACGTTTCTGCACATTATCACGATATATTTTGGAGAACGTTTCAGCAATAAAGAAGGAGTTTCTTTCATCTAAACCACCATCACTGCTAATTCCTACCGAACCGCCACGCCCTTGCACTTTTCCTCCGCCATTTCTTCCACTAGGCAGTGAATTTAAGCCCTTTCCATTAAGTTCAAGGTTTAATTTTGAATACAATGAGCCTGTGAAAGTATTAATTTTCTTGAGATTTTCTTCTTTTCGTTCGATAGCACGCCTTATAACATTATCAGCATCAATATCTGCGGTGACTTGTACTGTTTTAAGTTTAATGTCAGATGGACGAAGTTGAATTGAAAGAGTGAATGTTTCTTGACTTACGGGGAAAGTTCTGGTTTGATAACCAATTGATTTTGCTTCAATTGTATAGCTCCCGATTGGCAAAGCAATTCTAAAAAAACCGCTTACTCCTGAATATGTGCCGAGCCGAGTATTAATAACCCTTAGTGAAGCACCTGCAATTGGCTGTTTTGTATCACCGTCTGTAATCGTCCCTTGAATAGTAAAAGTTTGTTCTGAAGCTAAGGAAGTATGTGATGTTCCAAAAAAACATATGATGAGAATAGTACAGAAAGAAAAAGCAACCAATTGAAGTTTCATGTATTTACTCTTTAAATTAAATAGAATAGTTTAGAGTCAATTTGAACTACGATTGATAAAATCTGAAGTTTCGTTCGATAGAATTTACATACTACTTATACGATGAGTTTTGATGAAAGTTCTTATTGTATGCTCAATAACTCAACCTCAAAAATTAGCGTTGAATTTGCCGGAATAGTACCAATAACTCTATTTCCATATCCTAAAGACGGCGGAATCACTAATTTTCTTAAACCTCCTACACGCATTTTGGGAATTCCTTGTTCCCAACCTTGAATCACTTCATTAGCACCTAAGTGAAATGAAAAGGGCTTGCCTCTATCACGAGAAGAATCGAATTTTTGACCGTTCGTTAAAGTTCCAACATAATGAACTGTAACGGTTTTTCCATTAACAGCTTCTGCACCGGTGCCAACTGTTAAATCTGTAATGATTAAGTTAGTCGTATCCGGCACTATGGTAGTAGAATTGTCAGAACAACCCCCTAAGATGATAGTTAATATAAGGAGGCAAACCAATGAAAATAGTTGTTTCATAATTAGCAGATGTAATTTTATGTTTTTGTAGTTTCTTTAGGAAGTAGAGGTTTCGACATCAGTTTTTTTATCATCTTTGCCTGCATTTTTCCGTGTTAACGCCGCTTTAATAAAAGCAATAAAGAGTGGATGACCAATTACAGCACGTGATTTTAATTCAGGATGAAATTGTACTCCTACAAACCACGGATGATTAGGTAATTCGATTATTTCAACAAGAGTCGTATCGGGTGAAAGTCCGCTCAGAATCATTCCATTCTCCTCGAGTGTTCGGCGGTATGTATTATTAACTTCGTAGCGATGGCGGTGGCGTTCATTGATAAATTCCGTACCATAAGCAATTGATGCCAAAGTACCCTTTTTTAAAACACAAGGATATGCACCGAGTCGCATTGTTCCACCTTTATCAGTGATATTTCTTTGATCCGGCATTAAGTCTATAATACTATTCTTTGTTTTCTTAAATTCCTTTGAATTTGCATCGGTAATTCCACACACATTTCGTGCAAATTCTATTACAGCACATTGCATTCCAAGGCAAATTCCAAAAAAAGGAATACCATTTTCACGGATATATTTCAGTGCGTGGAGTTTACCTTCGATACCGCGCGAGCCAAATCCGGGAGCAACAAGCACACCATCTAATCCTGCAAGTTGTTCGGGGGCATTTTCAGCTGTGATATGTTCCGAGTCAAGCCACCGAACCGAAACTTTTGTATTATTAATTGCGCCGGCATGAATTAATGCCTCAGAAATACTTTTGTAAGAGTCCTGAACTTGTGTGTATTTGCCAACTAATCCAATCGAAACTTCGTGTTTAGGATTTTTAATTCGATTAACAAATTTAGTCCATGTTTCTAATTCTAAAGGAGGTGTTTTAATATATAATTTGCGGAGTACAATTTCATCTAATTTACGTTTAGCTAATGAAAGTGGCACTTCGTAAATAGTTTCTACATCTAAAGCTTCGATAACAGAATCTTCATCTACATTACAAAAAAGTCCAATTTTTGAACGAACTTCTTTATTTATCTTCTGTTCAGTTCGGCACATTAAAATATCAGGTCGAATCCCGCCTTCCATCAATACTTTTACCGAATGTTGCGTAGGTTTTGTTTTAAGTTCACCCGCTGACTTGATATAAGGAACATATGTGAGATGAATATTAAGTGTATTTCGACTACCCCTTTCGAGGCATAGTTGACGAACTGCTTCAAGAAATGGCAGTGACTCTATATCGCCAACAGTTCCGCCAATTTCGATTAAAACTATATCAACTTGTTTATCGAAAATAGTCATCCGGCGTTTAATTTCATCGGTAATATGAGGAATTACTTGGACTGTTTTACCTAAATATTGTCCACGTCGTTCGCGTTGAATAACCTCAAAATACACTTGTCCGGCAGATGTACTATTATTACGGGTATTGGAAATATCCAAAAACCGTTCGTAATGTCCAAGGTCAAGGTCAGTTTCCGCACCGTCGTCGGTTACGTACACTTCTCCATGCTGATGTGGACTCATAGTTCCGGGGTCAATATTAATGTAAGGGTCAAATTTCATTACTGTTACCGAAAGTCCACGACGTTTCAGTAGCAATCCAAGAGAAGCCGATGCTATACCTTTACCTAATGAAGAAAGTACGCCACCTGTAATAAATATATATTTTGTTTTATGTGCCACAAGAAATTCTTTTGTTTTAAGTAAAAATAAAATTTACTGAATATGTAATTTGAATAATCAGATGTTATTCTGCTAATTTAGCGAGAATTAACATTGAAATTATGCCTTGATTTGTGAGTAGAAAACATCAGTTTTTAATAAAATCAATGATACTATCTTCAATTTGTAGCCAATCATAGTCCGATATTGTGCCTAATTTTCGGATTATTATCGTTTGATCAATAGTAGCAAATTTCATCCTAAATAATGAAGGTTTTAGTAAATTTGCTTTTGTCCAATCACGCATTAAATAGTCACCGACTCGTGGACTGATTCCAATATTACTCGTTACAAAACCTATAATAACATCGTTTCCAGTATTATATGAATTTGGTGAAATAATTATTGAAGGACGTTTTTTTACTCCAACTAAATCTGTGAATGGAAAAGGAACAAGAATAACATCACCTTTTTATAATGAGTCATAAATTGAATCCTCTTCATTGTCCCACTCGTTGAAACTTTGTACTGACAAAGTCATAAGTGAATTAACTGATTGCATTTCACGTATATGTTGCTCTTGTTCGATATGAGTTTCGATTAGTTGTAGAACTTGATTCTTATGCTCAGTTGAAAGATGAGCTATTTTTTCAATGAGTTCTTCTTTAGCCATAAATTCCTCTTCTCCACAAATATCGAAATATATGTCACTTCCTTGTTAATACTTACATTTTTCCAATAACTGCATTGCCAAATTCTGAACATTTAACTTCAGTTGCACCTTCCATCAAACGGGCAAAGTCATACGTAACAGTTTTTGAGGCTATTGCACCATTAATTCCCTTGATGATTAAATCGGCGGCTTCATTCCAGCCCAAATAACGGAACATCATTTCCCCGGAAAGAATCACAGAACCAGGATTTACTTTATCTAATCCTGCATATTTAGGTGCTGTACCATGTGTTGCTTCAAAAATTGCATAACCGTTGTCGTAATTGATATTTGCACCTGGAGCTATGCCGATTCCGCCAACTTGTGCGGCGAGTGCATCCGAAATATAATCACCATTGAGATTCATACAAGCTATGACATCGTATTCTGCAGGACGAGTAAGAATTTGCTGTAAAAAAGCATCTGCGATAACATCTTTTACGAGTAATTTAGCTCCCGGATTTCCGCCGCAATCATCCCAACCTACAGCAACATCGCTAAACTCTTCGCGTACAAGTTCATACGACCAATCACGAAATGAACCTTCGGTAAATTTCATAATATTTCCTTTGTGAACAATTGTTAGATTTTTACGTCCTTGACTGAGTGCATATCGAAGTGCGGCGCGAACTAAACGCTTAGTACCGGGAACAGATACTGGTTTAATACCAATTCCAACTTCCGAAGGTGCATCAGCACCAAAACGAATTTTCTTTGCCATAGCAGGGAAGTTAGCTTGAAGAAATTCTAACATTTTTAGAGCTTCGATAGTTCCTGCTTGAAATTCAATACCTGCATAAATATCTTCGGTGTTTTCGCGGAAAATAACCATATCTACTAAGTCAGGGCGTTTTACAGGAGAAGGAACTCCTTCAAACCAACGAACCGGACGAAGGCAAACATATAAATCCATCAATTGACGCAGTGCAACATTAATCGAACGAATTCCACCACCAACCGGAGTTGTTAGTGGCCCTTTAATACCAACTATAAATTCTTTAATAGCTGTAAGAGTATCGTCAGGAAGCCATGTGTTTTCACCATAAACTTCATTTGATTTTTCGCCTGCATAGACTTCAAACCATTCGATTTTACGAGTTCCATTATATGCTTTCTCAACAGCAGCATCAAAAACCCGAACGGAAGCCGCCCAAATATCTGCACCTGTACCGTCGCCTTCGATAAACGGAATGATTGGATTATTAGGAACTTTAAGAGTGCCATCAGCATTGACAGAAATCTTTACTCCATTTGATGGAGGAGTTAAGCGCAAATAAGACATAGCTGTTCTTTCTTGATTTGTAGGAAATAACGATAGGAATAAATTTGAGAAGGCACAAAATTAGTTAAATTCAGCCAACGAACAAAACCAATCCTATGATTTGAAGTAATAAATCAAGAGTAGGGGGCTTTGTTCACTATTTAATTTGAAATAATATCAGAGTTGAAGGAATGATTTTAGAAGAATTCGTTGGTGAAAATATTTATAAATTTTCCATCCATTTCGGCATTTTTTGAACAGGTTTTTCGAGAAATATAGTGTTGTTCTCTTCAAAAACTTCGTAGGTTTTAAGCTTTGCATGACTGCCTAATGCTTTTCCGCTTTCGAGGGAATAAATCCATCCGTGAAGTGGACAGGTAACCGTTAATTCTTCAATAAATCCTTCACATATAACAGCAGCATGTTGGTGCGGGCAAATATTAGAAACTGCGTAGAGTTTTTGCTTAATTCTAAAAATTGCAACTTGAAGCTCTTCATCAAAAAAAATATTTTTAGATTTATATTCGCGAAGTTCATCACTATTGCAAACAAGAACGAACGTCTTATTATCCTTTTCTATTTCAGGAAATTCTTTACTCAAAATACTACTTTCTCACCAAGAGTGAACCCTTTTTCAGTTCTAACAATACGACCTGCTTGAGTAAAAGCATCATGCTCAAAGCACACTATCCACTCTTCGTCAGCCATTTGAGGTAAGATTGTTCGTTTCTCGTCCATTGCTGTTAGCGGGAAATTATCATATCCCATCACAAACGGCACTGGAATATGAGCCGAAGTAGGGAATAAGTCAGCAGGGAACACAAGCGTAGTCTTGTCGTCTGATATTTTAACCATTTGAAGTGATTTTGTGTGCCCGTCGAATTGCTGAACGGAAATTCCGGTGAAGATTTCGCCATCACCATCGAGTACTTCCATCATCCCTGACGAAATTATCGGTTCCCAATTCTCTTTAAAAAATGAAGCACGGTCTTTTTCGGTTGGATTTCTCGCCCAAGCAAGATGTTCTTTCTGAATATAATGTTTAGCATTGCTAAATGTTGGCAAAGCTTCACCGTTTTCGAGAAAGGTAGCACCTCCGGCATGGTCAAAATGCAGATGAGTAAGTATCACATCCGTTACATCTTCAGGTTTAACACCATAGTTTGCAAGGGACGTAAGAAGTGAATTGTATGAATAATCAATTTTATAAATCTTTTGTAATTTTTCGGTTAATTTTGTGCCACAACCAGTATCCACTACAATAGTTCTGTCAGGAGAAGTAATTAATAAACAACGAGTTACCATTGGAATACGATTTTGTTCATCTCCGGGATTATATACTTTTGACCAAAGGTTTTTGGGGACGACGCCAAACATCGCGCCTCCGTCTAATCCAAAATCGCCTGCTTCAATAACTGAAATTGTATAGTTTCCTATTTGCATCAAAATTTCCTTTCTTAATATGTTTTAATATCGCTAAAAAGTTTTAGCCTCGTTGTGTGAGAATTACACCGAAAATCGCTATTGCTCCTCCCACTATAAATAACCCAGACGGTTGTGTTCCTAGAAAAATATATGCAAGAATTGTAGTAAAAATCGGCTGTAAGTTGTTAAAAACAGCTACCTTACTTGCATCTCCTTTAGTCAAGGCGTAATACCATAAAGCATAACCGGCACCGGATGTTATCACACCAAGATAGAACAATTGTATCCAATTAAATGGCGTAACAATTGATAAATTAAACTCGACCGGTAACAATGCAAATATTGGAGAATAAAGCAAAAAACCTGAAATCATTGTAATTGCAGTAGATTGAAGTGCTCCATATTTTTGGGCGAATTTTTTACCGAGAGTTGTATAAAAAGCCCATGAACAACTTGCCCCCAATACCATTATATTTCCCCAAAAATGTTTAGAATTAAATTCTAAACCTCGTTCGAGTAAAACAAGTACTGTCCCAATAATTGCTATAATAATTCCAATCAATTTCCATCGAGTAATTTTTTCGCCATAAAATGATGAAGCGATAATAAGGACAAACGCCGGAGTAAGCGCATAAGCAAGTGCCGCATTTGGTGCTGTTGTATAACTTACTCCCCAAATAAACATAAGTTGATTTATCGGCATATTGATAAGTCCAAGCACCAGAAAACCTATGATGTCACTCGTCTCAAACGTACGTAACTTCTTTCGTTGAAACAGCATCCAAATCCCGTAAGCAGCAGAAGAAAATGCACCTCGCAATAAAACCACTAAAGCGGGATGCAAGGAAGCTGTGATACTTTTTGCGAATAAATGAGTACTAGATGCTATGAGTTGTTGCAACAATAAAATAGGATACACCTATCGCCTGCCTTTTTCTGCTTTTTCGAGCTTCATTTTTCGAGTCAATTTTTCATCTCCACGAAGAACAACTACAGTTAAAGTCTGCCCGACGCTTCCATCAGATATAATAACTTGAAGGTCATCACTTCGGTTGATTTTTGTTCCATCAACTTCCAATATAATATCTCCGGGTTCAATTCCTGCTTTTTCTGCGGCAGAATTTCGAGTAATTTGAACGACTATTACACCATCTTTTTTATCTAATCGATACGACCGAGCCATTGCTTCATCAATCTCTTGAACTAACAACCCAGGAACAAATTCTCTATCAACTTTTCCACCGGTTTTAATTAAATCCACAGTTTTCATTACTCTATTAATAGGTATCGAAAAACCAATCCCAATACTTCCTGCTCCTCTTCCCGTTTGTGCCGTAGAAAAAATAACGGTATTCATTCCGATTACTTCTCCATTTGAATTAACGAGCGGCCCCCCTGAATTACCTGAACTGATTGCTGCATCTGTTTGTATCATATTGCGATAAACACGCCCTTCTTGCGGAAAACTAACACCTGTATTGCTGATAACCCCAACGGTTACAGTCGGTTTTGCATTAATATCAAATAATCCGAATGGATTGCCAAAAGCAATAGCCCATTCGCCAATAATGACATCATCAGAGTTTGCAAATTTTAAATACGGAAGATTTTTACCCTTGATTTTGAGTAATGCAACATCAGCAACTTTATCGGTACCAATAATTTCTGCATCATATTTTTCACCATTGGTCATGGTAATTACAATTTTCTTTGCTGAACCGGCAACATGGTCATTTGTGAGAATATACCCATCTGGTGAAATCAGAAATCCCGTACCTAACCCATGAATTTCCTGATTGTACATTCTTCTGGGGATATTTTGCATAAACTGTTGGAAAAACGGATCCATAAACATTCCGCCAAATGGGTCAGCAGAAAATTGTTGTACCTCTGTAATACTTATACCTACAATTGCAGGACTGCATTTTTTAACTGCTTCCGTTATCGCATTTTGTCTTGAGGAAGTAATATCAGCGTTAAGATTGGGAACTGATTTTGATTCAGGTAGTACAAAATCAATTTTTTCTGCAACATTTTCTTTATGAGTAGGACGATTACAGCCAAACAACGGAAATGATTGGAGAAGTGCAACAGCTGCAACAAGCAAACGAATATTCATAATTATATATCCTGATAATAGTTTAGATGAAATTAAAGTTAAAGTAAATTAAGCTACATCAAAAAATCCTTTTTCACCTGCATATTGACGCAAAAATTCAATTCTTGTTTCTTCATGTTCCGGTTTTCTTAAATGAGGGTCGGCATCAATGAGAGCAAATGCTTCTTGTTTAGCAATTTCTATTACCTCAAAATCGCGAACTAAGTCTGTAAATTCAAAGTCAGGTAAGCCCGATTGGCGTGTTCCCATCACATCTCCCGGTCCACGAAGTTTCATATCAACTTCGGCAATTTTAAATCCATCGGTAGTTTCTTCCATAGTTTTAAGGCGAATAATTGACGCTTTCCTTTCACTTAGGTCTTGCTCTTTTTTACCTAAAAGAAATCTGAAATGGTCTTTTGTAGCCAGAAAACAGTATGACTGCTCACCACCACGCCCAACTCTTCCACGCAATTGATGAAGCTGGGAAAGACCGAATCGTTCGGCATTTTCAATTAGCATAACCGTTGCATTCGGAACGTCAATTCCTACTTCAACAACAGTTGTCGCTACTAATATATGAAACTCTTTATTTTTGAATGCTTTCATTGCATCATCTTTTTCGTACCAAAACATTTGCCCGTGAAGTAATCCTAATTTAAATTCAGAGAAAACTTCCCTTTGCAGATATTCGTAATGTTCAACTGCTGATTTTAGTTCTACTTTCTCAGATTTTTCAACAAGTGGATAAACGATATATGCTTGTCGTCCGCGTCGAATTTCCGAACGAATAAACTCCATCGTTTCATCTAATTTACTCTCGAAAACTACTTGGGTTTTAATTGACTTTCGTCCAATAGGCATTTGGTCTATGACTGAAATATCAAGATCACCATAAACAGTCATTGAAAGTGTGCGAGGAATTGGAGTCGCGCTCATTACTAAAATATGAGGGGAAATCGGCATTGTAGAAGTTTTGTCTGTTGAATGGGATTGAATACCCATTTCACGTAGTTTTGCACGTTGCATAACTCCAAAACGGTGCTGTTCATCTACGACAATTAGTCCAACTTTGTGATAATCAACTGTTCGAGAAACATCAGTCGAATTTCCACTAAAAAGAGCATGTGTACCAATTATAATATTGGCTTGACCCGTGACTATTTTTTCTTTAATTTCACGACGCATTTTAGCTTTTTGTCCACCGATTAGCTGCACAATTTCAATACCTGAACCGTCCAGAAAATTCTTAAGTGTATGATAATGTTGCTCGGCAAGTATTTCAGTAGGAGCCATCAAAAGTGTTTGATAACCGCTGTCTATTGCCATTAACATTCCAAAAAGAGCGACGAGAGTTTTACCTGAACCTACATCACCTTGCAACAGACGGTTCATAGGTTTACCGCTTTGAAAATCACTTGCTATTTCCCGAATTACACGCTTTTGAGCAGATGTAAGTTCAAATGGAAGATTATCTAATAGCAAGCGAGCTTTGGTGCTTTTGGGGTCAATGATAACACCTCGTTCCAGTACTTTTACACCTCTTTTACGAAGTGCCAGCATTATTTCAAAAAAGAAAAGTTCCTCGAATTTCATACGGAAACGAGCACGTTCCACAGCATCAGTTGAGTCGGGAAAATGGAGCAGTCGAACCGCTTCGGACATCGCCGGAAGTGCTAATTTTTTAAGGAGAGAAGAGGGGAGAGTTTCTTTTATTTTTGGAATTTCCTGTTCTATTACTTCCTCTACTATTGAGCGAATTTGGCGCATCGAAAGATGCACATTTTTCATCGCTTGAGTAATCTTATATTTAGGGATAATTTTCCCTTCTTTATAGAGTTCCTCATCTTCTTCGTCTATTCTTAGAACTTCTGGATGATGAAATAAAACTTTCCTGTATTTCTCTTCAAATTCGGGTAAACCACTTACAACTACTAGCATTCCTTCTTTAAAAGCCACTCTAAAGTAATTTACCATTTGAAAAAAAACCATATCTGCCGAACCGCCGGATTCATCAGAAAGTGATATAATTAACATAGATCGCTTACCGCCACCGAAAGAATTTTCGCGGATTTTCTTGATACGAGCTACAACTGTAATTTCATTTTTAACAGAAAATTCTGCTGATAATTTAGAGGAATCATTACTGAAAAGTGTATCTCTGCGAAGAGATTGGGCAAGTTCTGCAAGTGTTACTACAGTATTACGGTCAATATAAGAACGTGGAAAATAGCGAAGCATATCAGAAGCAGTTAAAAGTCCTGCCGATGCTAATGCTTCAGCTCGTTTCGGCCCGACTCCTCTTATGAATTGAAGTGCAAGTGGTTTTTTATCGTTCATAATTGCTTAAAAAGTTCAGTATAATATTCGCCCTAAAAGACTTTTACGACAATTAAATATTTTGAGAGAAGAAATAGATTATTTTCCCTCAATAGCTTTACGAATAAATCCATTACTTTCATCGAGTCGTTTTTGAGCGGTGAGCGCATCTACATTTGCAAGTTCCATAACCAGAGCAGTTTTAACATTTCCGCCTGATGATTCAAGGAGTATTTCTGCGGCATGATAGTCAATTCCGGTGAGTGACATAAGTATTGATTTAGCACGTTCACGGAGTTTTGCATTGGTTAGCTGAACATCAACCATGATATTACCATACGTTTTGCCAATCCGAATCATAGAGGCAGTTGTCAGCATATTCAATATTAATTTTTGGGCTGTGCCCGACTTCATGCGAGTAGAACCTGTGATAACTTCTGCCCCGACAGCAGGGCAAATCATGGTATCGGCAGAAATTCCAAGACGAGCTATATTCTCGCGGGTATTGGTCGAAATAAATATAGTATAACTGCCTCGATTGCGTGCCTCATTGATAGCCCCACGAACAAATGGTGTTCTGCCGGAAGCTGCAATTCCACAAACAATATCATCTGATGTAATTTCACGATTACGGATTTCAACTGCTCCATTTTCATCAGAATCTTCCGCACCTTCTTGTGCCTTGAACATTGCAGGTGCGCCTCCTGCTATTATTCCTTGAACCATTTCGGATGAAACGCCAAACGTGGGTGGACATTCCGAAGCATCCACTATTCCAAGCCGTCCGCTTGTACCCGCACCAACATAAAATAACCGTCCGCCTCGTCGAAACCGTTCCACAATTGCATCAACAGCTTGAGCAATGTATGGAATTTCTCTCCGAACTGCTGAAGCAATTTTTGCATCTTCGTTATTAATACATTCTAAAATTTCACCAGTAGAAAACGTATCAATTAAAGCTGAATCGGGATTGTTCTGTTCGGAAGGCAAAGAGGTTATTTCATCGAATAAGGACATTTATTTATTTTGAGAATAGATATAAAAGCTTTCGTTTTACTGCACATTACTAAAATACACTTTCTTTATGAAAAATACGAGTATTAATGTACTTATTCATTTATGAAAGTAATGATGATTGAAAGCTAATTCAACTAATCTTTAGCCATAAAACGCAAAGAAATTTCGTAAATTGCATTTAAATTTACGTACAACTAAGGAAAATCAACATGTCTTCATCAACTGTTGCCGCAAAAATTCAGAAAGCAACAATAACTCTGGCTGTTGCCAATTTTTTAGCAGGAATTGCTTTTTTAGCCGGGTATTTTATTTCTAAAGAATGGCTGTTTTTAGTTGCATCGGGTTCTATGTTCGTTGCATTTGTCGGTATAATTGTTTTTGCAAATAAAATGAAAAAGAAACTCGCAGAAATGGAGTAAAAACAACAACTTAATAATTCCACTGAATATTAAAAAATAGAAAGCTTATAATGGCTCGAATACTGATAACTGGCGGTGCGGGATTTCTTGGTTCACATTTGTGCGACAGGTTTATTAATGAAGGATATGATGTGATTTGTATGGATAATTTTATCACAGGTTCACCTGATAATATTGCTCATTTAATTGGTCATCCACGATTTGAATTCATCCAACATGACGTAACAAATTACACCTATGTAGCCGGAGATGTGAATTATATTCTTCATTTTGCTTCACCTGCTTCACCGATTGATTATCTCAAATTTCCGATTCAAACACTCAAAGTAGGTTCGCTTGGTACTCATAAAGCACTCGGACTTGCCAAAGCAAAAAATGCACGCTTTTTAATTGCAAGTACAAGCGAAGTATATGGCGATCCACTTATTCATCCTCAACCCGAAGACTATTGGGGAAATGTCAATCCTGTTGGCTGGCGTGGCGTTTATGACGAAGCCAAACGTTTTGCCGAGGCGATGACAATGGCATATCATCGTTATCATGGAGTAGATACTCGTATTATTCGCATTTTTAATACGTATGGGCCAAGAATGAGAATTGAAGACGGAAGAGCAATCCCTGCTTTTATGTCCCAAGCCATTAGAAATGAACCTGTTCCTGTGTTTGGTGATGGAAGTCAAACACGTTCGATTTGTTATGTGGATGATTTGGTTGAAGGAATTTTCCGGCTATTGATGTCCAAAGAAAATGAACCTGTCAATATTGGTAATCCCGATGAAATTTCAATGCTTGACTTGGCAAAAGAAATTATTGAGTTAACCGGTTCAACAAGTGAAATTGTATTTAAAGATTTACCTGCGGACGACCCGAAAATCCGCCAACCTGATATTACCCGTGCACAAAAAATTCTCGGCTGGAAACCATATGTTCAACGGCGCGAAGGTTTGTTGAAAACATTGGAATATTTCAGGACAAAACTGAATGTGTAAGTTTATTACAAATAGGTTGAAGTAGCATATATATTCCTAAGTTTGCAAATTATTATTGATTAAAACTCTCAACCTTTACTACCGTTTGGAGCTTCTATGAAATTCATCTGCATACTTATAATTTGTTGTAGTCTTGTTTAGGTTATGTCGTGTAATACAACAAATCCGGATCCGATTATTCCTCCTATGTATAACCATATATGGAAAAATAGATAATTCCAATAATATTAAAAGTCCTGACGATGCTCGACTCACTGCCGGCTGGTTTATCGTAGGTGGGCATTCCGGTTATGTGTATGTTTATGGCGAAGGCTCGATTAATAAGTCGGACAATACATTTACTATTAATTTTGAAAAAAATCCGCCTGTAAATGCACTTTATTATAAAACTGAAGCCGGAATTGCTTTTGTTGTTCTAACTGATAATAGTATAAAGCAGAATGATATATTAACTGATATCACTAAAGGACTGAAATTCTATGGAAGAATGGAAAATTCAGCCATAATCTACATTACAGATACAGCAAAAATTAAGTTTCCTGATTCGCTTCCACCTTTTCATAATGGTTATAATTTTGGTAGTGCAGTTTTCTCAACTAAAAGTGTAGATTATTTTATTCCCGGTGATAAATCTACTGCTATTCTAAGAATTGATACAACTATAACAGAATTTACCAATGTAAATTGGTTTTGAAACCAATGTTAAGATGTTGGTATGTCGGTATCTATAGAAATATTCCTTTATATCAATCCTAATACATAAGTAAACCTATTCTTTTATTATTTTAAAAGTTGAAGTCTTTCCATTTACGTTAAGAGTAATAAAATATAACCCAATTGATAAATTTTCTACGTTTTCAATTTGATTTTTGGTAGAATTCCCCTCTGCAATTTTTTGCCCGTAAATATTGTAAATAGAATAATAATAAGGTTTGTTATCACTGTTTATCGTTATAAAACTGCTGAAAGGGTTTGGGTAGATTTGAATACTATTCCTTACAGATTCCGTTACACCGGTCTTTTGTAATATATTTCCATAACTTTCTACGAATTCTACGGAACAATCAAAATATGCTTTGAATTTCCAATGTCTTCTGTATATACATCCTGAAGGGCAATCACCCCAGCCATAAGTATAAAGTAGTTGAACATGATCTGAATAAATTGAATCCGTTATATCACTACCATCGCCATAATATGAATTAGGTTCAGTAGAAATAACACCAGGAATTGATTTAAATTCCTTTTCTAATGCTTTGATATTATAATTTCTGTCTGATTCAAAAACTATTACATCATTAAAAAGATAACCCCTTGTTTTTAAATTATAGTTTGAGATTAATTTATCAATTAAAGAATCTCCACATGGAATATTTCCCTTTTTGAGTTCTTCCATCCAACTTAAATTAGGGTTTGCCCTAACAAAAAACGACCTCATTTGTATCTTAGGAAGAGCATAAATAGAAAACATGGAAATAACGGTATCGCGAGAGGGTAATAGAGTTGCATTAAAAACCGCATTCAGTGCTTTTAAAATTGTATCTGAGTGTACTTTTGGGATAATAATACTATCAGTAAATAGTAGATTGTTCCGATATATTTTGCGTAAGGTAAGTTGGTCGGAATAGTTTCTATATTTTGTGATTATACTATCAGGAGCATTACAATCTGACGGAACGATTTGTCCTTTTAGACTTGTAGATATAATAGTTATGAATATAATCGTTAGAATTATTCTCATGGTAATTTGTAAAATGTATACGTTTGTTTAATTAATTGAAAATATTACTATCAAGCAAAAATAGAAAGAAATATTTGAATGAAAATTTTAATTTAATTTACCGCATAATCTTCTGTAATTCTACACGCCTTAGTCGTTTGCGGAATGCCTCGATGTCTTCGTTTTC
>JAFDZU010000050.1:32178-35964 GCA_018266765.1 Bacteroidota bacterium | reverse complement strand
GAACGAGCTTCAAACATTGATTTGGGAACGCCACGTTTAGTGAGTTCTGTAACGACAAATTCTACCCTCCGTTTACCGAGAGCCATATTATAAGCATCACTTGCCACATCATCAGTATGACCTATCAATAGTAATTTCTTGATTTTATCTTTGAATTTCGTCAGGTTTTGAGCAAGCAAATCAAGTGATTCTAAAAAAGTTTGCGTGGTTTCATTTCCATTGCTGTCCAACACATTTTGATATGGATTATCAAAAACATCCGAAGGGAAGTTAATGCGGAGAAACAACTTGTCAGGTAACGAAAAGTTTTGATTTAATTCAACTGCCGTATCTTTTGAGCTAAGTCGGAATTTATGTGAATCATAAAATAAATCTTCATTTTGCGCCGAAATTTCTATTTCTTTCATCGTCGGAACAGTAAGTGAATAATTTCCTTCCGTGTCCGATTTTGTTTGGTCAATAATGTGTTGATTTGATAGTTCTTTGGCGGTAATATCAGCATTGACAATTGGTTCTTTTGTGGTAGCATTGGTCACTTTCCCATGAATTTCTACATTTATTGAAGGTTCTTCAATTGGATTATCTTCTTTTGCAAGTCGTTTTAATTCTTTACTGTATGACAATTTATGAAGAACATACAAATCAAAACCTCCGCTCTGAGATGGAGAAACATTCTCAGGTGGAAGTTGATTCGACGAATAATATAAAAGTGTGTCAATTCCGGCAGGAGAACTCGGGAAAAGTTCGTCACGGGTTGTATTTAATGGTGCACCGTAATTTTTTGCCGAGGTAAATAAAGGTAAATTTGACGGTGGAATTGTTTCGTCTGAACGTATAAAATCTCTGAAAGCCGGAAGTATTTCTGAAATAAAAATATCGTATCCACCAACAGATTCACGTCCCGCCGAAGCAAATAATAAATATTTTCCATCAAAGGAAACAAATGGAGTAATATCATCACAACGGGAGTTGATCTGTTCTCCGCAATTGACTGGTGTACTCCAATCCCCGCCACGATTTACCGAAAACCAAATATCCGTTCCGCCTATTCCTCCTTGACGGTCTGAAGCAAAAAACAGCACTTTACCGTCGGGAGTAAGTGCCGGCTGTGCATCCCAATCTATGTGCTTACTAATCGGGGCAGGAATAAGCGTTGGTTCTGAAAGTAATTTATCACTAAAATCTACTGAATATAAATCTGCATCTCCCGGAATATTACTTTTAGGCAAAGCACTGATTACAGCATTTTTTTTATAAACAGAAAAACCGCCGTTAGAACCAATAATTTCAGAAGATAAACTGCTTTGAACGGATGCAACTTCGGGAGCACGAAATTTTACAAGTTGCATTGATTGAATTTTTGAAACATCAGAATACGTTTCTGCAGCAATGTTCGAAGAAATAAAATTGACATTCCATTCATCTCGTGGTGAGTTTAAAAGAACGACCGGTTCAATTTTCAGATACGTACCCACACTATTGGCAATAGTCGAAATTGTATCAAACGGAATTCCAACCCACTGTTGTGGTCTGCAATTTTGAGGTGGTGGCGGAGGACAAACTAATTCTTTGGGCTTGGTAATAGGGAGGTGACAGCTCGTTAGTAAACTAATAATGAAAAAAACACTTATAAAAGTAATTATAAAATTTATAATAGAGTTAGGTTTCATATAGTTATTCTCCGGCAAAAGTTGTCGGTAATTGTAGGGCAGATTCCAAACGCTTTAAATATTC
Organism: Bacteroidota bacterium; assembly: GCA_018266765.1. Classification (GTDB taxonomy): domain Bacteria; phylum Bacteroidota; class Ignavibacteria; order Kapaibacteriales; family UBA961; genus JADJXV01. The sequence continues at coordinate 34,230 of JAFDZU010000050.1, read as the reverse complement.
TGTTCGAGGAATTTCGATTGCTCCTAAACTTTCTGTAAAGGGGTTAATGTACTGACTGTCGAGTAACGCCATACCGCGTTCATTCATTTTATTAGTCAGAGCGACAAATGCGGCTTTGGAAGAATCGCTCATCGTCGAAAACATAGATTCGCCAAAAAATGCACCGCCAATTGCTACACCATAAAGTCCGCCAACCATCACTCCATCACACCATGTTTCGACAGAATGTGCGAAACCGGCTTTGTGTAAATCACAGTAAGATTGAATGATGACATCAGTTATCCAAGTATCTGCTCGATTACTGCACGCCGAAATTGTAAATTCAAAATCAGTATCAAATCGGAATTCAAAGTGACCTTTTTTAAGGGTTTGGCGTAATGAACGTGAAGTTTTTACTGCATCCAACGGTATTATTGCTCTCATAAACGGTTCATGCCATTCGATTTCACCGGTTTCTGAATTGCCCATCGGGAAATATCCGGCACGATATGCACCAAGTAACACTTCGGGAGTGAGAGAAGATGCTGTAATATGGTCTGAAGAATTCATCGCTGGCTTTCTAAGCTAAGTTATTTATAAAAGAGGAATTAGAAGTTTAAAGTAATTTTATTTTTTTCTCTATAATACTTAATGTTGGTAATCTTACATCACCGTATCTGTCTTGATAGTTTTTTTTAAGCCACTTCGTCATCGAATTTGCATTGATTACATTTTCATCCCAATATCTATAATTTTGATTAGGATATCCTTGCTTATCAAAATGGAATTTAAGTACATCGTATTTTTTAATCAATTGTTCAATAGCTGTAATATTATTTCCTTTTGGCTTACTTAATTTTTTAACATCTAATTCATTCAAATAATCTTTCAACGATTGCCATTCTATTTTCTTAGGACTTAATAAAGTACATATATACAAAGCAGTTATGTTTAATCGAATTTTTAATTCATGAAATTCTTGAGAATCTTCTTTTGATTTTAATCGATTGAAAATTCTATCTTTTAGTTCTTTAGTTAATTTAGCATATCTATCTTCCATTGATTTTGAGTTGTTTTCAATGTTTTTTGAAGAAATTGGTAAAAGAAGTTTGTTTGTAGTATTGTTGTTTTGAGTTGGTAATAGAGATTTTATATTTGCATAACGGTATTCTATAACATTATTAAAGGTTTTATTAAGTTCTATTATTTCAGAACAACCATATAATTCTTTCATTTTTTTACAAATTATAACTTTGTTGTTTCTACCAATTTCCCAAACAATTGCAATATCAAATTTTCCATTTTCTCTAAATGCTTCAATAAAACCTAAACTTTGGATACTACTTTCTCCTTTAAATTCACATCGAAGAAGTTTATGTTTAGTTTTACGTTTGTCAAGTATGAAACAATCAGGGCTTTTATGCGGAATATTATCATTTTCATCAATTATAGGTCCAAAGTATTCAATACGTAGAATCTCTTCAGCATGTTTTGTAAAAAAATGCCTTAATGCCATTTCATCACGAGGTTTAAACATAATATTACTTTCTTTTGTTTATATAAAAACTTTACTTTCAAAAACTAAAAATATGTTACTAAAAATTATTTAACCTTGTATTTATTTGTAGTGTAGAGGGCTAGTACTTATAATTCAACAAATCCAATCTTCTTGTAAACTTTACGAACAGTTTTACGTGCTCGTATTCGTGCAGTTTCTGCGCCTTTAGCCAGAAGTGTATGAAGCATTTGTGTATCATTACGAAGTTCAAAAAATCGTTCACGAATAGGGCGCATCATCACAACCATTGCCTCTCCAACGGCTTCCTTAAATTCACCATAACCCAATCCACTAAATTCTTGTTCGATTTCCGCAAATGTTTTGCCGGTAGCCGAATGATAGAGAGTCATCAAATTTGAAACGCCGGGACGGTTTTGTTCATCAAATATAATATCAGAACCTGAATCCGTTACAGCTCGTTTTATTTTAGAGCGAATTGCATCGTCAGAATCAGAAAGAAAGAGCGTAGAACGTTCATTTTCATCAGATTTAGACATTTTTTTTGTTGGGTCTTG
>JAFDZU010000050.1:0-32146 GCA_018266765.1 Bacteroidota bacterium | reverse complement strand
GCAAGATTACGAGTAAGCTCTAAGTGTTGCTTTTGGTCATCACCAACCGGCACAAGGTCAGCTTGATAAATTAATATATCTGCCGCCATTAGAACGGGATAGGTAAATAATCCAAGATTAATATTCTCGGAATGTGTTTGTGATTTATCTTTAAATTGTGTCATTCTGCTCGCTTCACCCATCCCTGTAATACAGTTTAACGCCCATGTAAGTTGAGTGTGTTCGGGTACATGCGATTGCACGAAAAACACACATTTCTCTGGGTCAATTCCACAAGCAATATATCCAGCCGCGATATCGAGAGTATGGCGACGCAAATCACCCGGATTCTGCCGCACTGTAATAGCATGAAGGTCGGCTACCATAAAAAAACATTCGTATTCATCTTGAAGAGCTACCCAATTACGGATTGCTCCTACATAATGTCCTATCATCAACATATTACTTGGAGTTATGCCACTTAATATTACAGGTTTCTTAATTTCCATTGGAACACTAATTCATCATATTTATAAACTATTTGCTCTGCAATTTACAACTATTTTTACTTTTCTTGATGAAGAAAAAGGAATCTAAACGGGCATTTCATAGACCAATTCTTCAAAGTCATGTAAATGAATTTCCGTAAATTTGCTTTTGTATCATTGATAAATTCCAAGCAATAGAACTAACTATGTTTAAATCCATTGAATTATTTTTTCGTCGCTGTCTGCTTCTGTTACTCCGAGGGAAAAATCGTTCTCAGTCACCTAAGCCAATATTGAATAATCTACCTGAAAACACAAAAATATTATTTCTCAGGCATGATAAAATCGGTGATGTACTTATAACTATTCCAACCATAAGGATATTGCGCCATCATTTTCCGAATGCTCAATTAGATATTTTGCTTGGAACGAAAAACCAAGCGGTTGCATCGTCGGTTTTGAACTATTGTCGTCAAACGTTAGTTTATACCAAAAAACCGATAGAAATTTTTATACTGCTTAAACGTATTCGTGCTGAACGCTATGATATTATTATAGATTGCATAGATAATCCTTCAACCACTTCCAGAATGATAATTCGTTTTTCAAAAGTAAAATATTCAGTTGGATTGGAAAATACAACGAGCGGAATTTATACACATTCAGTAGCATTACCCGATAAAGCAACAACCCATATCGTCGAACGAACAGCAACACTTTTACATGCTTTTGGGATTTATCCAAAACCGTCAGATTTAGATTTAGAATATATCATTCCTAAGCAATACAGGGAATTAGCTGAAATAGCTTTGGGTAAAAAAGACAAGATTCGTTTAGGAATAAATATCGCGGCAGGGTGGGAGAAATATTGGGGACGTGAGAACTTTATCAGTCTTCTACACAAACTTCAATCTGATGAACTTCAAATAATTGGATTTGCAACTTCAGAATTTCAAGGTGAACTAAATGCAATTTCTACGGTTACATCTCTTCGAAATGCTCCGTTATCGAGTAATTTTGATGAATTTGCGACAATGCTTTCGAGTTGTGATGTGATATTTACACCAGATACTTCGGTCGTTCACCTGTCAGCCGCATGGAAAATTCCTTGTTTGGTTTTGTATTCAAACATCGTAGAAAACCACATGCTATGGACTCCATATCGTTCTCCTCATAGAGTAGTAACTACAAGCCAACCAATGCTTTCGACGATTTTACATCAATCTGTTTTGACTGAGATTAAAGAACTTTTAGCCCAATTACCGAAAAAAGTATGAAAATTCTCATTGTTCAAATCGGACGAATTGGAGATATGGTTCTGACAACGCCACTATTTAGGGAAATTCATCACAAATTTCCTAATGCTCTAATTGATATTCTTTGTTCAAAGCAAAATTTCCAAATTGTTGAGGATAATCCACATATTCATAAAATGTGGATTTATACAAAAGGAATACAAACTGCAAAGCTAATTTTCGGGCTACGAGCTGAAAAATATGACATTTGGCTTGACCCGAAAGACCATTTTTCGCGCGAAAGTATGATTTTGGCAAAACTTTCGAATGCAAAAATCAAGATTGGGTGGAAAAATGAAAGAAATTCTGTGTTTACACATCCGATTCCATTAGTGAATTCTCAAAATCATCATAGAGTAGAAACTAATCTAACGGCTTTAATTCCAATGGGAATCACTCCGCAATTTACCAATATTCCCGAATTATTTCCCACAAAAGACTCAGAGGATTTTGTAGAGAAATTTCTTTCAGGCATAGATAATCCTATCGTCGTTAATATTTCAGCAGGTGATAAAAGTAGGTATTTACCTGCTGAAACTTGGCGCAAAGTTTTAGAAAATATAAATTCAACGGTTGTACTTAATTTTACACCAAGCGATACTTTGTTGGCTCAAGAAATTAAAGGGAATAATCCGAAAATTCAATTGTTCTCTTCTAGGTCAATAATGGATACAGTTTCACTTATAAAAAAAGCAAGAATGGTTATTTCACCTGATACAGCAGTAATACATATTGCTTCTGCATTTGATATTCCTACGCTTGGAATTTATGCCAATATTGATTGGAATTTCGAGCGATTTCGTCCGCTGAGTTCACATTCAATAGTCATTCAACCTGATGAAGGAAAAACACTTCAACAACTTTCATCTGATAAAATTCTAAAGGCACTTGAGCAATTTCCGTTCTAAACCGCCGTAAAAATCCTATTTTTGCAACAACTTTTTTACACAAATAAAAATATATTTATTCATTTCGCTTCGTAATTGCCATGAAAATATCTGTTGTCGTGCCGATGTATAATGAAGAAGGAATTGCTCATCAATTTTTTGAGCGAATGGAAGGTGTTCGCAAGATTTTTCTGGAAAGATTCAATGTTAAGCGTGAAGAATTTGAAGTATTATTTGTGAATGACGGTTCGAGTGACCGAACATTCGATATTTTAAAAAAAATTAGTGAAGAATATATTGGATATTCTCTTATTAATTTATCGCGAAATCATGGACACCAAATTACAATAACCGCCGGAATTGATTTGGCAAAAGGAGATACTGTTGCTGTGATTGACGGCGATTTACAAGATCCGCCGGAGACGATAGCGGACTTGTATGCCAAGCATCTCGAAGGATTTGATGTTGTTTATGCAGTCCGAAAAAAACGAGAAGGTGAAACATTTTTTAAGTTATTTACAGCGAAACTATTTTATAGAATTTTAAAGAAGCTTACAAATGTGAATATTCCGGTTGATACCGGAGATTTCCGCATTATGAGCCGACGAGTGGTGAATGTATTGACTTCGATGAAGGAACGACATCGTTTTATTCGTGGAATGATTAGCTGGATTGGTTTCCCTCAAACGGGTTTGGAGTACGAACGTCACGAGCGTTTTTCGGGTGAAACAAAATACACTCTCTCTAAGATGATAAAGTTTGCTTTTGACGGAATTACGTCGTTTTCGGCTGTCCCTTTACGACTTGCCTCGTATCTTGGAGTTTTGACTGCATTTATCGGGTTCTTGTACACATTAGAAATAATATATGTTAAGTTATTTACTGATACAATCATTCAGGGATGGGCTTCGATAGTTATCATTGTTTTGATTTTAGGTGGAGTTCAGTTAATAGCACTCGGAATGATAGGTGAGTATTTAGGAAGAGTTCATGATGAAACGAAGCATAGACCGCTATATATAATTGAAAATGTATATCAGAAAGACGTATAACACCATTTGACTTACTCGTTCTGTGAGTTCAGGTATAGATTAGGAATTAGTCTTGATGTCAATTGAATAAAAGCATTAGGAATTTAAGTACTTATTAAAAATATAAAAAATTACTATGACAGAATTTGACCGTTATGCTCTTGAATATGAGCAAATGCACGCTGATAATGTAAAACCTTCGGGATATGACCCCGCTTATTTTGATGAATATAAAGTAAAAGAAATTCATGCAAGATTGCAGGAAGCAGGAGTTGCTGATTCACCATTGAAAATTCTTAACTTCGGTTGTGGAATAGGTAAAAGTGAGCCGTTTTTACGTTCATATTTTCCGAATGCAATGATTATGGGAATAGATGTTTCAGTCGAATCTGTGAAATTAGCCAGAAAATATAATGCACATTTACTGAATGTAGAGTTTGATACATTCGAAGAAGGTGGAGAAATTCCAAAGCAGACAAAATATGATGTGATATTTATAGCAAATGTTTTCCATCATATCCCGTTTAAGTTTCATTTGGAGATTTTAGAGCAACTTCATGAAATTATTGCTGAGAACGGTTCTCTATTTATATTCGAGCATAATCCGCATAACCCTCTGACAGTACGAACGATTAATCGCTGTCCTTTTGATGTTGATGCCGTGCTTTTATATCCCGCTTATACAGGAAAAATACTCCGTCAGTCAGGTTTTTCCAAAGTAAAGAGGCGATTTACCTTGTTCTTTCCAAAGTTCTTAAAATTTTTATTACCACTCGAACAAAAGCTTAAAAGTGTTCCGATCGGCGCACAGTATTATTTTCAGGCGAAGAAGTGATGTAAGGTAAGATTAACTAATTTTTTCATTATCTCGCTACAAATCACCTAATTGCGGGCGAATAACAATTTCTTCCAATTGAAGTGAATCCTTACTCATTGCGAGTGATTGCCATATAATTGTTGCAATTTCAGAGGGTTGCATCATTCGTGAACCAAATTCATTTCTACTGTCGGAATCCCAAATATCAGTTTCAGTAGCCCCGGGAATAATATCAATTACTTTAATTCCATATTCCCGCACTTCTTCTCTTAGCGAACGGCTCATAGCAAGAGCACCAGCTTTTGTAGCAGCATAGAGCGAACAATTTGTAAAAGTTTTGACTGCCGCAACTGATTGAATATTTACTATTATACCACTTTTTTGATTTATCATATCGGGTAAAACTGTTTTAGTACAAAACCACATTCCACGGAGATTTGTATTGAGCATTGCATCTGCTTCTCCGAGCGAAGTTTCCCAAAGAGTTGAAAAAGTTGCAACACCTGCATTATTGATGAGAATATCAACTTTACCTAATTCATCAATAATTTCATCGTAACAACGGGAGATACTTTCAGCAGATTTAACATCACAAACAAATGGGTGAATATTTTGAGAAGTGATTATAGAATTACTTCGCGAAGTTGCCGCGATGATAAAATTTTGTTCTGCTCCTTGACTTGTCAGTGCCGCTCCAATACCTTTGTTAGCACCTGTAATCCATACTACTTTAGATGATTTACTCATTTGTAGTAACTCCTTCATAACCTATTAGATAGGTAAGCCATGAATTCCCGAGTTTTTCTAATACAGAATTTACTCGAAGTCGTGCTCTCAGATTCGTAAAATCAACCGAGTCAAGCTCTTGATCTTGATTAAAGCAACTAAAAACAGGTGTAGTTTCTTCACCTGTAAGAGGATTAACATGTTTTTGCAAACATTGAGCACAAATTTCCTTCATCATACATTGCATTGGAGAATTGATGGAACCAATTGCAATATGCTCCCGCAAAAATGGCTTTAAAGTTGTATGCCGTGCATCTTTAACTGCTTTCATCATTCCATCGCTACCGATTGCAATGATTCGTTTTACTGATTCAAATGGAACAATCTTTTCACCCGCTTCATCGTTTTGATACTTTATCATTGCTTCGATAATATTTCCGCGAATATGAATATCTTGTGGACGACTGGGGGTGATAATTGCACCGCTATCGGTACTCCAAATTACTTTATCCGTTGCATTTTCGATTTCTTCTCGTTTGTAAAGGTCTTCACCTCGTTTATAGCCCGCAAAATAAATTACATTACACCCGTTTGCTTTAAGTGCTTTACTTATTGAAAATAACACAGCATTTCCTAATCCGCCTCCGGCGAGTAATACATTCTCATTGTAAGGAATATGGGTTGGTGTTCCAGTTGGCCCCATTACTACCACGCGTTGACCTGGTTTTAAAAGTCGCATTAAACGGGAAGATGCACCTACTTCAAGAACTATCATCGAAAGTAAACCTTTTTCGGGGTCAGTCCAGGCACCTGTCATGGCAAGACCTTCCATTGTGAGTTTTATTCCATTGATAGTTACTGCATCTGATTCGTAATTTTGTAAACGATAAAATTCTCCCGGCTGGAATTTACGAGCGGCATACGGAGCATGTACAATAACTTCAATTATTGTTTCGGTAAGCGGTTCTACAGCTACTACTTCCGCTCTAAAATTGCTTTCGAGCATTCCAAAAAAAGCATTCAGTTCTTCATTGTTTTCTTTAACTGAGGTTGTAGTATGAATTTCTGTTTCTGCTAAGGAAATTTCATTTTCAAAAAGTTCAGCTATTTTCTTGTACCCATGTTTTGCGCTTGCCATTGCTTTAACCACACTTCCCGCATAATAAGGATGATTATCACCATAAAATGTGATATACTTACCATCTTTGAAATAGGAAGTAAAGAATGCTTCACTAAAATTGTTAGTAGGTTGTAATTGTGATTTTTCGTCAGTTTTATTAGTATTCATAGTTTGAATTATTGGCTGATGATTTTTATTGTGTACCTACAAAAATACGGATAAATTGTACTATAGAATGATTACTTGACATTTAGAAATGTTTTATTCTATTGAATTCAGCTCTGTTTTTGTACCTCGGTAGTGACTCTTTTTATTTTCAATTAGAAAAAATAATTCACAGAAATAAATATGCCTAAACCAATCATAATGCTTATTTTTACAATTATAAGAGTGATTAAGAAAATTTTTGTTCCAACCATGTTTAATTTCAATAAGGTATTTATGAAACATATTATAACTTTTCTATTTTGTATAAGTATAGTTATACCAACTTCACTTGTTGCTCAAACTTATAAACAAATGATGAATGACCCGAACTTAAATTTTTATGATGTAGTCAAAGAAGCTGATAGCTATTTTGCAAATCGAGATAAAGGTAAGGGGTCGGGCTACGCACCATTTCAACGCTGGAAATACGAAAATGAATATAGGTTCTATCCAACAGGAGTGCGTAATTTAAGTTCACCATATTTTGCACAAGAAGCATATTCTTCATTTCTAAAAAATTCGAATAATAATTTACTTCTAACCCCAAAATATGAAAATGGTTGGAAAGATTTAGGTCCTAATTACATTACAAAAATTTCAGGACATTATGCTCCCGGATTAGGAAGAGTAGAGTGTTTCTATGTTGACCCGAATGACACTCTTAGAATATACCTTGGTTCACGCAGTGGAGGATTTTGGAGAACAATTGATGGCGGCAAAACATGGGTTGGAACGACTGATTTTTTACCGGCAAGTGGTGTGAATGCAATTGCAGTTTCACCAACCAATCCAGATTCGATTTTGATAAATGTTCGAAATGCCGGTAATGGAACTACTCAAGGAATTTATCGATCTGTGGATGGTGGATTGACTTGGCGACCAACGAAATTTAATCCTACAAATCTCAAAAAGGGTGGATTAGGGAGTAACTTCGGTATAAACAAAATTGCATTTAACCCGTATTCCGGTAATATGGTGTTCGTTTCGGCAAATGATGGTTTATATCGTTCGACAGATAATCTAGATACATGGACGAAAATTACCAATGGAAGTATCTCCGAAATTCAATTTCACCCGACCAATGCAAGTATCATGTATATCTATGACTATTACTATTGGGGAAGTAATAAAAATGTAGTGCTTAGGTCAATGAACCAAGGTCAAACATTCACACCGTCAAGTACTATAGAAGGAAATAATGATAATAATACAGTAAGTCTTGCTGTCAGTAAATCTTGTCCTGATTGCTTGTTTTTTGCATCAAGTAATGGAATTTGGAAATCCACTGATAATGGATTTAGCTTTGTTTATTTATCAAATCCCAAAACCGGAAATGGAGCATTTACTGTTAATGACCTTGACCAAAATAATATGATATATGGTGGAATTGATGTTGTTGTCAGTTCGGATGGGGGAAATTCGTTCAACCAAAAAACGTGGTGGAGTTTGGGGAGTACATCGTTTTATGGGCAAAATTACGTCCATGCTGATCTACGAGTTGCACAAAGTATTGGAGGTGTGTTTTATTTAGGAACAGATGGGTACCTAAGCAAAAGTAAAGATGGGGGGAATACTTGGACTCGGCTTAGCGAAGGTGTTGGAATTCGAGAAAATTATGTAGTTGGTGCAAGTCAATCTAATTCATACAGAAATATTTGCGGTTCGCAAGATAACGGACAAAGTTTACTAACTGAGAAGGGGTGGTTGGAAATTTACGGTGCTGATGGCATGGAAGGTATTATTCATCCTTTAAATCCGGAATGGTTGATAGGAAGCTGGCAAAACGGTGGGAGACGACGAAGCAAAGATGGAGCAGCATCTGGGGAAATAGTGACGCCACCAGGACAAAAAAATGCGAATTGGGTTGCACCTTTATTTTACGACCCAAATAATCAAATGCGCGTTTATTCATTATCTGACTCTGTATATATGAGTGAAGATTTCGGAACAACTTGGAAAAATCTTGGTTCGTCAACTATAGGAACGATAAGTAAAGCAGCAATTGCAGAAAATAACAGTAATAATATGTTTATCTCATCCGGTGCAACACTTGTAAAATCAACTGACGGAGGAAGAACTTTCCTTTCTGTAAAAGGATTGCCTAATTATGGAATTACGGACATAGCGTTTGACCCTAAAGACGATAATACTATTATAGTAACATATAACAGATATAACAAAGATAGTTCTAAGGTTTTTATTTCTAAAGATTTCGGGTGGAGTTGGCAGAATATCACATATAACTTACAAAATATGCCGATTAATACAGTAGTCATCGACCATTCTGATGCATCGAATATTTATCTCGGAGCGGAAATTGGTGTTTTTTATAAACCTATGGAAGCCACTGAATGGACATTGTATAAACAAAATTTGCCTAATACATCGATTAATGATTTGAAAATTCAATATGGAACGAATACTCTCCGAGCGGCTACTTGGGGTAGAGGATTATGGGAATATTCTCTTGCGGGTAGAAATGATTATCCATCTATATCCATGGTTACAACTACTGTTCCCCCAACAGATAATCAACCTGTTTCTGGTTTCCCTGTGGATGTAACTGCAATTATACATTATGCTGAAAAACTTACTAACGTTTTTGTTAAATGGTCAGTTGATGCACCTGTGTTTACTAATATAATACCCATGAAAAACAGTAAAGATAGTATTTATACTACAGTTAAGTCTATACCAGATGTACCTCCGGGAACAAATATTTATTTTAAAGTTTATGCTGTTGGTACTAAACAAGACACGACTGAAACTTATAAATTTATGTACACTGTTAGTCCATTCAAATATTGTGATGCTATTGGAGCAGATAATACAACGTCAGATTATATAAACATGGTTTCACTTGCTGGCATGGTAAATCAAACAGATAAAGAAAAGTATGGTGATTTTACTTCTAAAACGATTGAATTAACTACTGATTCCACTTACACTCTCCAAATTGGAATGAATTTTCACTGGGCAGATGATACAACTGCAGCATGGATTGATTACAATCATAATGCTGTATTTGATAAGAACGAACAAATAGTTATGTCTGAACTCGATGCTTCCCATAAATCATTTGGTACTTTTAGAGTTCCAACAAATGTTGCAAAAGACACGACACGAATGAGAGTACGAAATCAATATTGGAATGAATCACCCGAACCATGTGGAAGCAGAACCGGTGAAGTCGAAGATTATACGATTGTTTTCAAACATTCAGTTCCAAAACTAGCATTTCAATTGAGTGAATCCGAATTATGTAGAGCATCATACATAAATTTTACTTATACGGGAGATACAGTTGATTCAATTAAATGGGAACTAACAAATACTGCTTCTTTTAAGTTTATATCATCTAAGTTAGTGGATTCTGTAATGCTCTCTGAAAAAGGTACATATTTATTGCAGCTTTCAGCATTTAGAAATGGTGTTCGATATTTACTTCCAAAACAACAAGTCATAACACTTTCAATAATTGATACTTCTGTAATTCACAATGGAAATATTTTACGAGCAAACGCTTTGGGTGCTAAGTATCAATGGCTGAATTGTTCGGATGCACATAAACCAATCATCGGTGCAACTTCCCAAACCTTTCAACCAACAATTGATGGTTTGTATGCGGTAGAAATAAAGCAAAACAACTGTATTGATACTTCACTTTGTTTCAATGTTGCGATTGTCGGTGTGGAGAATGACAAAATTCAACAAACAGACCAATTATATCCAAATCCAACGACCGGTACTATTGAAATAGACATGCAAACTATTCAAAATGAAGCAAGCATTTCAGTATTTGATATTCATGGTAAAAAGGTTAGCAGTATATACTTTAAAAATCAAAGTAAAGTAACTATGAATATTAATAATTTACCAAATGGAGTATATTATTTTGAAATAAAATCAACATCAAATCTTAGGTTTTATAAAGTAGTAAAAAATGATGGGGACTAACTAATCTTATAATTTTATCTGAAAAATAAATTAGCAGGAAAGAATAATAATTTTTTCCTGCTTTTTCGTTTTGGAATTCAAGGTTTTATACGTAGTTTCGCTGTTATATTAAATAGTTTAGAATCAATTAGAGTACTTTTCAATTTCAGAAGTAAATATCTTTCAGTCCAATTTATTAATTTTACCAACATAGTTTGTACTTTGTCGGTAATCACAAGTGTAATATCAATTTGAAAACTACATTAGACTTACAGTTATTACGACGCGATTACATGTTGAGTTCTTTAGATGAAAAATCAGTTTTAGAAAACCCTTTTGAACAATTCCAAGAATGGTTCATCGAAGCACAAAAATCTGGAATATCTGATACCAATGCAATGACTCTTGCTACTGCAAATAAAAGCGGAATCCCTTCAGCAAGAATTGTATTACTAAAAGAGATGAGTGAACGAGGATTTATGTTTGCGACCAATTATGAAAGTCAAAAAGGGCAAGAATTACTATCTAATCCTCATGCAGCACTCCTTTTTTATTGGGGAGAGTTGGAACGTCAAATTCGCATTGAAGGAATGGTTGAGAAAGTATCTGTTGAGGAATCCTATGAATATTTCAATTCTCGTCCACGAGAAAGTAAGATAGGAGCATGGGCATCGAAACAAAGCAGAGTAGTATCAGGACGAACAGAAATAGATGAAAAATTCAATGAAGTGAAGATGAAATATGAAGGGGAAGCCATACCATTGCCTGAATTTTGGGGAGGATTTCTTGTCGTTCCGACTAAATTTGAATTCTGGCAGGGACGTGCAAGCCGTTTGCATGATAGAGTTATCTATGAATTACAGCAAAATGGTGAATGGATAATCAAACGATTATACCCATAACATCCAATAAAATCATATAATGAAATTTTATACTCATTCAACTGAAGCAGATCGCATAGCAGCTGTTAATGAATTGCAGATTATCGGCTCGGTTAATGAGCAGATTTTTGACGATATTGCCTTGCTTGCATCTGTAATATGTAAAGCTCCTATTGCTTTCGTGGGTTTTATAGACAGTGAGATTCAATGGTTTAAATCTATAACCGGTATTGAACTCAAAAGTATTCCTCGAGAGATTTCTTTTTGTACTGTAATGATTCAGTCGGGTGAGAGATTAATAACAGAAAACTTAGAAGAACACGAGCTATTACGACATAACCCATTTGTAACAGGAGATTTAAATCTCAGATCGTGTATAAGTATTCCTATTAAAAACAAAGAAAATCTTATTTTAGGTTCGGTATGTGCAGTAGATTTTTTACCAAGAAAATTTACTTCGCTTGAAGTAGATGCGATGGAAGCATTGGCACGCCAAGCTGCAGAACATCTTGATGTTCGCAGAGGTATCATTCGTCAACAAAAAGCGGCACAAATCGAGCAAAGAATTCTAGAATTACAACTAATCAGAACTGAATTCAGACTTTCATCAATGCTTGAAAAACTTCCGGGGATAGTTTTATATGAAACAAGTATTCACAAAGAAATCCTTCATGACAAGGAACGAGAATATATTTCAAATAATATTGTTGGAATGCTTGGTTATCCCATTGAAAAATATTTAGTAGATGTTAGTTATTTTGTTGGACTAATTCACCCTGATGATTTTAAAACTATAGATTTAGAATTTCAAAAATGGGAACAAAATGACTATTTGGGTGTCTTAAATTTAGAATTTAGATGCCTCCATGCCAATGGTGAGTATATTTGGATAAATGATTTGGCTGTATGTGTCAAAACAGATGTTAATAAAAATAATTGGTACATTTCAGGAGTGTTAATTGATATCACTCATCGTAGAAATAATGAAGAAAAACTTCGCGAAACTAACTCACATCTCAATGCGTTGTTCAATAATAGTTTGCAAGCGTTTATTCTATTAGATAAAAAGTTAAATATTCTTGCATTTAATCGAGTAGCACAAATTGGTTCAATTTCTTTTTGGGGTAAGGATTTAGTTGAAGGAGATTGTATATTACAGATTTTATCAAAAGAATATCAACAACAGTACAGAGAATTTTGTGATATAGCTTTTTCAGGAAAAAGTCATATAGTATCAGAGATAGAATTAAAAACATATAATAGTAGGAAAGTATGGATCGAAATAAGTTTTGTTCCAATTGTAAGCGATAATGGAGAGGTTACTCAAATATGCTTTAGTGGATTAAATATCACCAAAAGGAAAACAGTTCAAGCTCGATTAGAAAAAGCAGAACATAATTATAGAAGTATTGTTCAAAATGCCATCATTGGAATATTTCAGGTATTACCAACCGGCGAATTCTTAAGTGTTAATAAGACAATGGCTTCGATGTTAGGTTTTGATTCCCCGGAAGAATTGATGGAATCTCGAGATGCAATGGATAATTACGTGCTCCCAGAATCAAGGAGTGAGTTCATAGATTTACTCAATAAACATGGTCATATTAGTGGATTTGAATTCCAAGGAAAAAAAGAAATGGTGAAATTGTATGGTTTACACAAGGCGCTCGAGCTGTATACGAAGAAACCTCAAATACCGAAAAAATAGCATATTATGAAGGATATTCACGTGAAATAACCGAAAGAAAAAATGCTGAACTGACGCTTCAAAAATCACTACATGAAAAAGAATTATTGCTAAAAGAAATTCACCATCGAGTAAAAAACAACTTGCAAATAATATCGAGTTTGCTTAATCTTCAAGCAGAACAAATCACTGATAAACAAATGCTTGCGATTTTTAATGATAGCCAAAGTAGAGTTCGTACTATGGCTTTAATCCATGAACAACTGTATAGATCATTTGATGTTGGAGCAATTAATTTAAAGACTTATGTTCATTATCTCGTTCAATTCTTAGAGAGAACATACCATAGTTATAATAATTCGGTAGAGTTTTGTATTGAAGTAGAAGAATTTGACTTATCTGTTGATTTGGCTGTTCCATGTGGACTTATTATAAATGAGTTAGTTTCCAACGCATTAAAATATTCTCAGGGAAATGAGAATATTTGTAAAATTGCTTTAACTATCTTTCGTACTTTCAGCGATAAGTCTCAAATTCATTTGGTTGTTTCTGACAATGGATTAGGTATATCGGATGTAAAGATCATTGATAATCCGGCAACTCTAGGATTACAATTAGTTCAAATGCTTACAGTTCAATTAGGTGGAAATATCCGTATACATTGTGGTAAAGAAACAAAGTATGGTGGAACAGAAATTAGTATTGATTTTGTCGGTAATTAAATAAAATAGGAATTAAGTATGGGTGAAATTAGAGTTTTAATTGTAGAAGATGAACAAATAGTTGCAAAAAATATTGTTATTATTCTCGAAAAACTGGGATATCATAATGTAGATATCGCTTCATCAGGCGAAGAAGCTATTCATTTGTTTGAACAAACAGTTAGGAAAGACTGTCCTACAATTGTTTTGATGGATATCATGCTCAAAAGTGAACTCGATGGGATAGAAACGGCTAAAACTTTAATCACAATCTACAATGTCGCATTAATTTTCCTTACTGCATATTCAAATGACAGTATCATCAATAGAGCAAAACAAGTTGGTGCAATGGGATACTTACTCAAACCATTTCAAGAAGATGAACTTCGAATTACAATGGAAATGGCAGTATATAAACAACGGATGGAAAATCGTGAACGAGAAAATATGAAATTGCTCTCGGCAACTTTAGATTCTATAGGAGAAGGAGTTATTGCTACAGACAAAAAAGGTCGTATAGTTTTTATGAATTCATTTGCCGAATCTATTACCGAATGGTCAAGTTCACTGGGAATTGGTAAAAAATTTGAGGAAGTTTTTAATTTTGCAGATACTTCTAAATTTAATTCAGATGAACAATTAGAATTGTTACGTCTCAATAATCGCCAGAATCTTCCATCAACAATTTGGATTAAATCAAAATCAGGCAAAAGAATCCCAATTGAAGGCAGTGCGTCCTTTCTCAAGGATAATCCATTGGGTGAGTATCACGAAATATTTGCATTTAGAGATATAACAGACAGAATAGAAATACAGAATGCTTTGATTAAAAGCGAACGTTATAAAAGTTCACTTTTAAATGCAATCCCTGATATGATTCTTTATCTTGATAATAAAGGTACTTATATTGATTATCGTGCAGGGCACGGTATTGAACCTCTTGCTCCTCCAGAAGAGTTTATTGGAAAAAACATCAAAGATTTTTTGCCGAAAAAAGTGGCAATGCAAACCTTAGAAGCAATTCATCAATCTATTTCTGATCGCAAAACTATAACATTTGAATTTGAGTTACAACAAGCAAACGGATTATTTTATCACGAAGCGCGGGTAGCCTATTCTACTGAAAATAGTGTTGTAGTGATAGTGAGAGATATCACTGAAAAAATTAAAACATTGCATGAACTTTACATCAAAGACCGTGCTATAGAAGAGTCACTCACAGGAATTATGATTTCTGATGCTACCCAACTTAATAACCCTATAATTTATGTAAATACTGCTGCTCAAACTATAACAGGGTATTCAGATGAAGAAATTTTAGGTAGAAATTGTAAATTTTTACAAAATGATGATAAAAACCAACCGGGAATTAAAGAGTTATACGATGCAATTGTTGAAGGTAAACATGTAAAAACTATCCTTAGGAATTATAAAAAAGACGGTACCATGTTTTGGAATGAACTTGCTGTATCACCAGTGAAAGATGATAAAGGAAATATTACCCATTTTATCGGAATGCAAAATGATGTTACAAATCGAATTGTTGCCAAACAAAATCTCCAAGAAAGCGAAGAACGATTTAGAACAATAATTTATGATTTACCAATTCCTATTTTTATTCATAAAGAGACTATCATTTATGCTAATAATGCGGGTTTAAAGTTTATAGGGGCAGAAAATGAATCTCAACTGTTAGGATTAAGTCCAATAGAGTTTTTACTTCCTGAATCAGTAGATTTAGTAAAAAATCGGATATCAATGATGTTACAAGAAGGAAAAATACTACAACCGGCATTAATAAAAATCAAAAATCTTAACAAAGAAGTTAAAGACGTAGAAATTTCATCTGTTATAATAGTTTTAAATAATGAAAGAGTTATTCTTACATTTACAAATGACGTTACCGAAAAACGTCTTACAGAGGAAGCCCTGATAGAAAGTGAACTTAAACTTCGAACAATAATGCAAAGTTTGAATGAAGGTATTGTTTTAACTGATACAGAGGGAAACATTGAATTTGTGAATAACCGAATATCAGAAATATTTGGATTAAATTCTGATGATTTGATTGGTAAAAATTCATCAATTTTAGTTTTAAATGAAGGTGAAAATAATAATGAATACCTAGCAAGGTTGGAAAGAAGATTAAAAGGAATATCAGAACAATATTTAGTAAAAATTAAAACCCCTTACAACCAAGAAAAATGGTTGGAAATTAATGCTGCTCCTTTTAGAAATGTTGATGGTATAATTATTGGTACAGTTGGTACAATTTCAGAAATAACAGAAAGAATAGCTGCAAATTTACATATCGAGAAGAGTTCTCAAAAATATAAAAATTTGGTTGAAAACGCTCCGGTCGGAATTGTTCGATGGATTATTGATGAACATAAATACGAATTTGCTAATAAAGAATTTGAAAAACAAATAGGTTTAACTATTGATGAATTTTCTAAACTGAGTATTGAGGAAGCATCATCAATTTTTCATCCTGACGACCGAGAACGACAAATAACCGAAGCCACAAAATGGATTCAATCTGGTGCTAAAGACGTATTGAAGACTCAGTATCGTAATATTGGTAAAAAAAATGAAATAATTTGGACAGAAGTATATTGTTTTGCTGAACACAATCTGATAACAGGTCTTCCGGAAACAATCACACAAATATCTGTAGATATTACCGACTTAAAACGAGCTGAAGCGGCTCTTGCCCAAGCACAACGAGAAGATTTCAGAAGAACTGTAAAGAATCTTCAAAATTTAATTATTAAAATGTATCGTCGTGAAGATGGTGAGTATGTATATTCATTACGTGAAGGTAAATTAGCCGGAGATTTTACTACTGAGCTTATACAAGGTGAGACACCAAGTAAATTATTTGGTATAGAATACCAAACTAAAGTATTGCCACATCTTCATAAAGTTTTTGCAGGAGAATCTGTTTCGTTTGAGTCCGAAATACCTGGTAATAAATATTATTTTTTTACTTTAGAGCCATTGTTCGAAAATGGAAAAGTAACTGAAATAGTTGGTTCGGCCGTTGATATTACACTGCAAAAAGAAGCCGAGAAAAAATTGAAAGAAAGTGAAAATAAATTTCGGTTTCTCGCTAATTCATTGCCGCTTGGAGTATCTCAATCTTCAAGATTTCCTGGAAAAGAAATTCATATTGATTATGTTAATGCTGAATTTATAAAACAATCGGGGTTTACACAAGAAGAATGGCAATATGAAATGTTGAAAGAAAACCCTAACTTTATACATCCTGATGATTTAAAACATGTTTTGGAAAAATTTGATAGTATTAAATTAGAAGGAGAATTCACTAATTTTGATATAGATTATCGTTTCAAACGTAAAAATGGTCAGTATATATGGCTTGAAAATCATATCACAAAATTTGTTCGTCCTGACGGGGTTGTTGTAACAATTCAAGCAGCGGTAGATATCTCTAAACGTAAAAAATCAGAACAAATTCTTCATCATCTTGCATCATTTCCTGAACAGAATCCTCAACCAATATTCGAACTTTCACAAGGCGGAGAAATAACATATTGTAATGCTGAAGCAAAAAAATTTTTTCCTGATGTGAAGTCACAACAGTTAAACAGTCCAATATTTGCCGGGCTCTTTGAACAAATGGATGAGCTTATTAAACAACCGAATAATCCATTGCAGAGGGAAATATATATTAATAACCATGTGTTTGATGAACGTGTGTTTTTCGTTCCTGATACTTCAACAATTCGCATATTTTTATATGATATAACTCAGAGAAAACAAAGTGAAGAAGAATTACAAAAAACACTCGCTAAAGAACGTGAATTAAATGCAATGAAAACGCAGTTTATTACCACTATTTCTCATGAATTCCGTACTCCATTAACGGGAATTCAAATTTCAGCAGATTTACTTGCTGCTTATGCATCTAAATTAGATTTTGGACAAAGAATAGGTGAAATCGATAAAATAAAGTCAAGAATTCAAGACCTGACTGAGCTGATGAATGACTTTTTACTTCAATCTTCAATTCAATCTTTCAAGGATAAATTTATTCCCGAAAAAATCAATCTTGATGAGATGGTGAATAGAATTCACTCGGAACTTCATGGAATACTCAATACTAAATCACAAAATCTCGTAATTACTTTACCAAAAAACTTACCAGAAATCCAAGGTGATAAAAGGATGATAAAACAGATAATAATAAATTTATTAACAAATGCATCTAAATATTCTGCTACAAATAAAAATATAATGTTAACACTTCGCTCCGAAGGAGATGATTTTGTCATAATACAAGTAACCGATAGTGGAATTGGCATTCCTGATGAGGAAATGAAACATTTATTTTCTCCATTTTTCAGAGGTTCTAATGTAGGTTTGGTAACTGGTACTGGGTTGGGATTATCAATTGTAAGAGATATGCTTGAATTTCACGGTGGCACTATTGAAGCAAAAAGTAAAGTTGGAGTCGGAACTGTTTTTACTGTTCGATTGCCTCTTAATCCTCCCCCTTCACAAGATACAGAATAAGAGTTTTATAAATCAGTACAATTATCGTCCCATTTTCGGAAAAATCCTATATGAGCCAAGTGGTCATTTAAGATGTGGTTATCAGGATTTAGAAAAACATATTCTCGACTGTAACCACTTGTAATTTTTTCAATTAATACATTTTTATTTTCAATCTTATAATGTATTCTCCAGGATTTTACTGCCATCATATAACCATAGTCTTTTTCTACTATCCGCCGAGATGAAAAGGGAAATGGATCACGTCTCAAAATTGGAAATGATATATCCTCAAGTCTGAGTTCAGAATGAATTTCAAGCCAATTTAATTGTTCACGCGCAAGTTCAGATACAATAATTGAATATTCTTGAATGTGTTTATCAACATCGTCAATCCATCCACTTATTGATTTAGGAAAGCTATCATAATAGGGAATGTAAGGTTTTATATCCAATATTGGTGTTCCGTGTAATAAATCTACGTCACGAACATATAATTTCAATCCTTTAATTTCCTTAAGTTCGCACACTGTAAGTCCAATTGGGTTTGGACGATGTGGAGAACGAGTAGCAAACACTCCTCGTTTTATTCGACAGCTTCTTGGGGGTAATACTTTTGGTTTCCATGTGGTATTTTTATGAAACCAAGTTATTAACCATATCCTTTCAAATCCTGCCAAATCCTCTAACGCTTGCTCAAAATTGCATTGAGGAAGTAGTGTAATTATTGCTTCATTGTGTTTGCCATCAACTCCTGGCTGCCGAGGTGCATCATACTTATCAGTATAAGGTGATGATAGAACACCTATAGGTTTTAATGTTAACATATCAATATTATTCATACTTAAATAATTTATGTGTAAAGAGAATGTATAAAATAAAAAAGCGCGAACTCATAATTATGGTGAGTTTGCGCTTA
Source organism: Bacteroidota bacterium (assembly GCA_018266765.1). GTDB lineage: Bacteria > Bacteroidota > Ignavibacteria > Kapaibacteriales > UBA961 > JADJXV01. Next base: position 12,954 of record JAFDZU010000050.1, on the reverse strand, counting down.
AATATAAATTCAATGAGAATAAAGGAATTAATCCTCCATTATTTCTTTTTCTTTCTGAGCTAATATACCATCAATATCTTTAATATATTTGTCAGTTATCTTTTGAATTTCATCTTCTCCTCGTTTTCTGTCGTCTTCAGAAAAACTTTCTTTCTTTTCTGCAATTTTAAGAGCTTCTAAGTTGTCACGTCGTACATTTCTTACGGCAACTTTACCTTCTTCAGCATATTTTTTACATAGTTTCACAAAATCTTTGCGACGTTCCTCAGTAAGCGGAGGAATTGGAACACGAATAACTGAACCATCATTATTAGGATTTAACCCAAGGTCAGAGGCAAGAATGGCTTTCTCAATTGCCCCAAGTGTCGTTCGATCCCACGGTTGAATAAGAATTGTCCGAGCATCAGGTGTAGAGATACTTCCAACTTGACCAAGAGGGGTAGGAGCTCCATAATATTCAATTTTTAAATTTTCAACTAAACTACCGGAAGCACGTCCGGTACGTACTTTAATAATTTGATGCTGTGCATGTTCTACAGCTTTTTGCATACCACTGCGGGCATCGTTGATGATATCTGGAATAGGCATAATTAATCACTTACATTATTAAACAAATTATGGTAATACTACAAAAGATTCGATTACAATTACGAAACAATCGTTGCAATTGGGTCTCCATGAATCAATCGTAGTAAGTTACCTTTTTGATTCATATTAAATACTAAAATTGGGAGCTTATTATCATGGCATAGTGCAATAGCAGTAGCATCCATCACCTTGAGTTGTTTATTGAGAACTTCTTGATATGAAATAGTATCGTACCGTTTTGCATCAGGGTTTTTTTCAGGATCTGAATCGTACACTCCATCAACACGTGTACCTTTGATGATGACATCTGCTTCTATTTCAATTGCACGAAGTACTGCGGCTGTATCGGTAGTAAAATAAGGATTCCCTGTACCGGCACCAAAAAGTACAACACGATTTTTTTCTAAATGTCTAATTGCTCTCCGACGAATAAATGGTTCAGCTATTTGTTGCATTTGTATAGCAGTTTGTAGGCGAGTAGGAACACCAAATCCTTCGAGAGCATTTTGAAAAGCTATTGAATTAATTACAGTTGCAAGCATTCCCATATAATCACCCGATACTTTTTCTATACCTTGTTCTGCTGCTTGTGAACCTCGAAAAATATTACCACCTCCAATCACAATTCCTATCTGAATTCCTCTGTGATATACCTGAGCAACATCTTCAGCAAAAGATTTTAAGACTTGAGCATTAATGCCAAATTCTTGGTTTCCCATCAGAGATTCACCGCTTAACTTTAACATTACACGTTTGTAGGCAGGTCTCATAGAATTAATAAGTAGTTATGGAACTGTGAGTTATTTTTTTTTAAATATAACTTCAAAAAAGTGTAATAAAAAGGGCAAAGTTTTCACCTCGCCCTTAGTAAGAAACTATAGAAAGAGTTTTATTCTTCTCCCAAGAAATAGCGGTCAAAACTTAAAATTTTAACATCGGAACCAATTTCTTTTGAGATATCACTAAGAACATCATTAACAGTTTTTGTACTGTCTTTGACAAATGCCTGTTCTACAAGACATTGTTCTTGATAAAATTTTTCTAATTTACCGACCGCAACTCTATCGGCAATTTCCGGCTTTTTACCTTCTTGAATTGCTTGGTCACGGTAGATTTCAATTTCTTTATTAATTGCATCAGTATTTACATTTTCTCGGTCTATGAAAGAAGGGTTCATAGCCGCAATTTGCATAGCAATATCGCGAATCATTGATTTACCTTTTTCATTTGCTACAGCATTAACCTCAATCAAAACAGCAAGTTTATTACCAGCGTGTATATATTCAACGACTGTTCCAGCTGTCGAAATATGTTTGAAGCGTTTAACACCGATTTTTTCACTGAATTTAGAGAGCATTTCATTATGAAGATCACCGAGTGTTTTGGTACCAATACTTATTGCCATAATTTCTTCGGCATTTTTCGGGTTGTTTTTAAGAATTGCATCTCCAACTTGTGAAGCAAAGTCACCAAATTCTTCATTACGGGCAACAAAATCTGTTTCGCAATTAATTTCTACAATTGCCGCTTTTTTACCGTCATCAGAAATTTTCGCAATTATAAGTCCTTCATTAGCTGAACGATCTGCACGTTTAGCGGCGGAAGCAGCACCACGCTTACGCAGAACATCAATTGCAACATCCATATCACCTGATGCTTCGTCGAGAGCTTTTTTACAATCAGCCATACCTGCGCCGGTTTTATCGCGCAAGTGTTTTACCATTTGTGGAGTAACCATTTTCTATTATACCTTCAATATATTAATTTGATTTCAAAATAAAGATTATTCTGCTGTTGGAGTTTCTACGATAGGATTCGGAGTTTCAACAACCACATTAACCGGCTCTTGAATTGGATTATCAGCAATTGTTTCAGGAACGGCCGTTGTTTCAACAACAAATTCGGGTTTAGCAACAGGAGTAACGCTACGTGTTGGTGCGTCGGTTCTAGACCCTGCCGTGCGTCTTGGGCGATCATTACTTTGCTGACGGTCACCACCACCACCTGCTTCATTTGGATTTCTACGACCACGCATTCTACGTTGGTTCTTTTGGTCTGTAGCGTTGTCTGATTCATCTTTATCGGCAAGTTCACCCGAAACACCGGCTTCAAGTGCTTTAATCTTTGCTATTTCACGACCTTCTAAAACAGCGGCGGCAATTGCACCAGCCACAAGTTCAATAGTTCTTATTGAATCGTCGTTTGCAGGTATTGGATAATCAATCAAATCAGGATCTGAATTAGTATCAACAATACCAATAACAGGAATACCAAGTGTTTTCGCTTCTTTTATAGCTAAGTGTTCTTTTTTAACATCAACCACAAATAAAATTCCGGGAAGGCGAGTCATGTTTTCAATTCCACCAAAAACTCGACGTAATTTTTCACGTTCACGATTTCTCATCAAACGTTCTTTTTTGGTTATTTTATCGAACGTACCATCAATTTCCATTTTATCAATCGTTGCTAGGCGTTTGATACTTTTGCGAATTGTTGTGAAATTCGTAAGCATACCACCAAGCCAACGGTCAGAAACATAATTTGTTCCGCAAAGTTTTGCTTGTTCTGTAATTGGTTCTTTTGCTTGATTTTTTGTTCCAACGAATAAAACTGTTTTCCCTGACGCTGATATTTCGTGAGCAACATCAGTAGCAACTTCTAATAAAAGCTGGGTTTTACGAAGGTCAATAATGTGAATTCCATTACGTTCGGTATAAATAAACTTACGCATTTTTGGATTCCACCGGCGGGTTAGGTGACCAAAGTGTGCACCTGATTCGAGAAGGGCTTCAACGGTAACGTTAGCCATAAAATATAACTCCAATAATAATGTGTTGTAAAAACTACTGCTTCATTCAACTTATCGGCTCAACGTTTTGTTAAATAATTTTTAAAAAACGCCACACGCTGATAATCCTGAAGCATGATTGATAATAATTGGCAAAATGAATTTCAATTTGCCATAAAAGTTTAACGCTTCGAAAATTGGAAACGTTTACGCGCTTTTTTCTGTCCATATTTCTTACGCTCAACCATACGAGGATCTCTAGTTAGCATACCGGCAGAGTGAAGTGGGGGACGTAACTCTGCATCAAACTCAACGAGTGAACGAGCCACTCCAAGTCTGACTGCACCTGCTTGACCACTTTTTCCTCCACCATTTACTTTTATGATAATATCGAATTTACCTTCCATGTTTGCAGTTTCGAGAGGGCGTAATGCCTCTTGACGATAAGTAGCAAGTGGAAAATAAGTTTCAATCGGCAAACGATTAACCGTAACAGTACCTGTTCCCGGAACCATACGCACTTGAGCAATAGCATTTTTACGACGACCTGTTGCTGCGACATTCTTCATGTATAATAATTCTCCTAATTTAAAATAGCTTTAGTTTGCTCTGTAAGGTAATTCACGATTAATAGGCATTTGTGCTGAATGTGGATGCTCATTTCCTGAGTATACCTTCAGTTTTTTGCCAATTTCACGTCCTAAACTGTTTTTGGGAAGCATTCCTTTTACGGCAAGTTCAATTACTTCTTCAGGTTTTGAAACCACTAGATTTTTGAATGAACGAGTACGACCTCCGCCCGGATAACCGGTATAATGAAAGTATTCTTTTTGTTCTTGGCGCTTGCCGGTTACTTTCACTTGTGATGCATTGATAACGATGACATAATCTCCACAATCAACGTGAGGAGTATAAAATGGCTTATCTTTGCCACGAAGAAGAATTGCTATTTGAGTTGCAATCCGCCCCAAAGTTTTACCTGCCGCATCTACCACGAGCCACTTCCGTTCAACATCCACTTCGCGAATGGATTTAGTAATTTTTGCTGACGATTCCACTAATAACTCCTATATGAAAAGACGATTTTAATTCAAAAAGAATACAAAAATAACAACTAATGCTCTTTTTGCCAAAGTAAATTTATAAAATATAGCGATTACACTCAAAATTAAAGGGTAATTGAGTAAAAATCGTTGGATTGTTATAAAAATGGGAGTAAATTTAGAGACGGAAAAAAAATTAATTAGAAAAAAAAGGCAATAAGATAATTTTGTTTGGTAAAAATGCGGAATCTGTCGTATATTCGCACTTTACAAATACAAATTAAACGGAAATTTGTTGTAAAAAATGATAAAACGGAGAGATGGCCGAGTGGCTTAAGGCAACGGTTTGCTAAACCGTCGTAGTGTTTTTGACACTACCGAGGGTTCAAATCCCTCTCTCTCCTCTAATGCCCTTGCTACGATATTGCAAGGGCATTTTTATTAAAATTGTCTTGAAATTTCAAATTGTTAGTTTATACAATTTATTAATATGAATATATTCTACAACTTCATCAGCAAGAAAATTTTTAACAGGTTTGTTGAAATTTAGATATTGTCGTATCATTGTTGAAGAAAGCTGTATCGTTGGACAATTTAACCAAATAGGACTTCTATCATCTACTGTCAGGGCTTTTAAAATATCATCTTGATTATCAATTCCTTCTCGAGATGCTATACAAAGCTGAACAGCTTGTAGTATAACTTTCCACTCTTTCCAACGAGTAAATTCTACTGCTTGATCTGCACCAATTAATAAATACAACTTTGATTCCGGGAAATGACTTTGGAACCATCGAATTGTATCAATTGTATATGAAATACCTCCACGAATAATTTCAATGTCTGAGACTTCTAATTTAGGATTATTTTGTGTCGCTAACTTTAACATTGCCAAACGATGTTCGGACGAAACAAGAGTATTTACAGGTTTTAAAGGTGATATAGCTGATGGGACAAGATAACAAACATCACAATTTACTTCCCTCACAAAACAATCTGCCATAATGCAATGTGCATTATGAACCGGATTAAAACTACCTCCCATAATACCAATTTTATTTGGTAAATTAATCATTAATTATACACATATTTTCAGATAATTATCGAATTACTATTATTGGAATTGATACGGATTTATGTCCAATTGTAAATATTCCTTGATATAATCCTGCTGAATTAGAGAAAGGAATATTCCAATGCAGCATAAGGGGAGCATTACTTGTAATTGTAAATTCACGGGAAAATACTGATATTCCTAACATGTTGAATATAGAAAAAGTTCCATTTGAATTTTTTTCAGATGTAAGCGTAAATGTTCCATTTCCAACACTTGGATTGGGTGAAAGATTACCTGTAAATGGAAAGTCTTCCATTTCATTTATACCGTTTACTCCTGAAGAAAAACCTAACAATCGTATCTCTGAAGTTTCACCGGCAGAATTACTAGTAAATTTCAAATTCGCTTCTAAATCACCATTTTTATTAGGTTTACAGTGAATAGTTATTTGTTTAGATTGACCTGATGAAAGTGAAAATGCTGAAGATGGCGTAATTTGGAAAGAAGCAGCACTAATCCCGTTTATTGACATATTACTTACTTCTAACATACTATTGCCAATATTTGTTATTGTAATTATACTATCTTTTTGTTCAGGATAGGTTAAATCACCAAAATTAATTTCTTGATTGTTTATATCTATAGAAGCATTCAAAACAGGAGCATTAGTATTTCGATACATATCTAATGAAGTTCCTACAAGAAAGTTTCCGGTAGAGTCGACTGCTATTGTATTTACATTATTAGATTTAAATCCTGTTATAAGTTGTGTCCAAGATTTACCATTATCTATTGAACAGTAAGTACCGTTTCCAAGCATTGTAAGATAAATTCTGCCTTGTGAAGTAACAATAATATCTGAAACAGCTGTACTGCCTGATGAACCTGAACTGAAGATTTCTTCCCAAGTTATTCCGGCGTCTTTAGAACGATATGCACCATAATTAGAACCAGCATATAAATATCCATTTTTGTCTTTTGCCAAACTTTTAATATTGGATAGTGTTATATTATAATAAAGAGGTGTCCATGTATCACCATTGTTTTTACTTTGATAAATTCCATCGGCATTTGTGCCAGCATAAATAATTCCATTATCACCATCTAAAAGACATGTTGTAGAGGAGTCTGTTATTGCTTTAAATTCTATATGTTGCCAGCTTGCTGCATCGTCGGTAGAACGATAAATTCCATCTCGATTTGTTCCAATAAATAAAGTACCGGTAGAAGTACAAATCATCGAATTCACAGTTTTATTAGATGGATATGCAGGTTGGTTTTTGTAGCTAACACCATCATCAGTTGAGCGACCTATTTTTGTAATCTCGTTTCCTCCATTAGCATTATTAGTAACAACAAATATATCGCCTGTAAGATTAACACAGTAAGTAATCCCATGGTCGTAATTGACATAGGGAGTTGATGTTATCCACGAAGTTCCACGATTAACAGACCTGTAAACTCCAGAACCTTCAGAAGTTGCACAAAGATAAGTTCCTTGTTTTGTAATAAGGATTTTAGATACTGATAAGGGACCGGGATGGGCACTTGGGGGGCTTGCTAATTTTTCCCAATAATCTTGGGCTATAGTAGGTATAGAAGTCGCAGAAATAAAACAAATAACGGTAAAAATGCGAACTGAAATAGAAATAATACTCATTGAAATTTCCTCGAAAACTGAATAATGAAATTAATTTTTTATTGTTTAGAAATTAAATTCTTATGGAAAATAGATTAATTTTGTCTGGTTGAAATTAGATGTTGTGAATCTACAATAATAAATACCATGTAATGATGACAATGCAGAATTTGAATTTACTTCAATATCATATTTTCCTTCGACGAAAGTTTCGTTGATAAGTTCAGTAATTCTTTCGCCCAAGACGGAATACAAAGTACAGTTTATCAAACCTCTACTTCTAACACTAAATGTAGTATAAATATTATTTTTATTTGTAGTTCTGATATTAAAGTTAGTAATTGTAAAATCTTTTTCATCATTAATTCCATTAACGATTGTTCTTCGATAGACACCACCTCCGCCGGTTCCTGCATATACATCACCATTTGGTGCAATAGCTAAACAGTATACTGCAATTGGTTCATTATCAATACCTTCGTTCTCAACTGTCCATGTATTTCCATCGTCAGAAGAATAGAATATTCCTTTTTCAAATGTACCAACATAAATTTTATTATTAGGAGTAATTGAGATGTAATTTACCTTACCAGTAATATCTGCCATCATTTCTTCCCACGAATTCCCCATATTCTTAGTTCTAAATACACCATAATTATCAGTACCTGCATAGAGATACCCTTTAGGTGAGATAGCAAGAGTCAATACATAATTTAATCGAACTTCTGAACTGCCTGCTTCCCAAGTACTACCTCCGTTTTTAGTGAAAAATAATCCCTCACCATCGGTAGCTACAATTAAATTATTGCTGTCAAGCGATACTATAGCATTAATTTTTAAGTTGGATAAACCTTTATTTGAAGGAATCCAAGTGTCACCATTGTTATTGGAACGAAAAATTCCGTTCCCACGAGTTCCTGCAAATAGTATTCCATTAGAAGTAACAATAATAGATTTTATATTTAAGGTAGTTAGTCCTGAATTTGATAATTTCCATGTTAAACCATTGTCAAATGAACGAAAAATGCCGTTGAGTGAAGCGGCAAACATCATTGTATCTTTTGTGGCAAAATCATTTATGTAATTATTTGAAGGAAGAGTAGACTTTTGCCAAGATTTTCCGCTATTTGTTGACTGAAAAACAGGAGCTCCGGTGTTGACACAAGCAAAAACATTTCCATTCTTTGAAGTTCCAATAGAAAGTACAACTCCTGACTTTTCACCGTCAAACGTACCGGTTCTTTCCCAAATTTCTTTTGAATTAGCTGTGTTGAAAGAAATTATAGTAAGTAATGATATAAATATATATTTGAAAATCGTTGAATGCATTGTAATTTATTCCTTTAGTAATTGTTTTCAAAAATACAAAAAGCCGCGATAGTAAATAGCACGGCTTTTAATCTTAATTATTTTACTGTTAAATTGCTACACAGGAAACATACAAATAATATGCGCTTAACTTCTTTTTATTTAAAGAAGTAATTGAATTTATGTTTTTAATGTCGAACTATAACTCTTACCATTTTACTTTCGGAAGCATTCTTAGTGATTGCAAAGAAAACACCTGAATAAAGTTTGCTTACATCTATTTGCCAATCACCATTAGCGAGACTTTTCCCATTTGCAATATAATTTCCTAATAAATCAAAAACTGAACAATCTGTTCCAAAAAATTGATTATCAAAATGAATCGTAACTAATTCATCAGCCGGTAGGGGATACACTGTTGACGTTCCTTTTTGCGAATTAACGTTTGATTCGCTTACATCTCTGACTGTATTATCACCCGGAATTTCCAATTTAGTGAGAATTTTTCCTGCACATCCGTCAGTTTGACCATAATCATCTAATGTTCTGCTTTTTCCACCGTAACCACCTCTGTTTTCTATTGATGCGTTCATGGATTCAACCGGTAATGAAAACCATACGACTCCACCACCACCACCACCACCCGGACCATCTTTATGGACAGTAACACCACCACCACTACCTCCATATATTTCGATTGGTAGTTGTTTAGGGACACTTTCAGTTTTAATAATAACAGTTCCGCCGCCGCCGCCACCACCTGCACCGTCATACGGAGCGTTTTTTACAGAGTTTCCATTTGCAGATATCATTCCACCTTCATTTATTATTACCTTTGCATCAATGATAATAATCCCACCTCCGTTACCACCACTCGTTCCTGTTTGTTCGTTTGAATGTCCGGCACCACCACCACCTCCCATAAATATTTTATTACTCGAATTATCTAAGGCATAACCACCCAATCCTTGAGCTAATTCTTTGCTTCCTTTAAGCATCAAATCCCAACCATAACCACCTTTACCACCGCAACCTCCATTTGAACCTCCACCTCCACCTGCATTATGATTGTTACCACCACCACCAGAATTAGCTAATGCTCCACGAGCAGAACGATGCTCATCACTAAGGTAGTTAGCCAAACCGTCACCTTTTTGAGCATAACGCGACGGGTCTATACTACCAAAATAGTTATCTAAATGTTCTTGAGCTGTTGTGTCAGAATTGACAGCACGGCCACCGGAAAATCCTGCACCATCAGCATTAATTTGTTGACGGATTCTTAACGTGTCTGAAACAGAAAAGGCAAGAACTCCATAAATTGTATCATTCCATTTTGGGCATATAATTTTGTCAGATACTGTATAATTATTGAATTCAGGTACACGAACAATCTGTACTTTGCCCGCAGGATTATACGAACGTGTAAGTGGCTTTTCAAGAGTTATTGAATTACCATTAATTGAACTAATACGTGTAAACTCATAATTTCCTGCATCAGAATACGATGTAATTTTTCCATACGTATCTCCAGATTTTGAATCTACTTCTGCTCCACGCATCTGAATTATTAGCAGCTTGTTACCAGGGCAAAGGTCGGCTGCAATTGAGGTGGTTATTTGAATTCTATTATTTGATATAGATTCTATTGGAACATATATGTTAGGTAATAACTTAGAATTATAGGAATTATCACAAGGAGTAATTTTTTCTTCAAGAATTTCTACGGATTGGGTAAACTTAAAATCTTCTCCAAACCCCGATATTACTACAATTTTTGATGCTATTGGAAGTCCATTGGCATAAATGGGAATAGTCAGAAACGAAGGTTGGGCGTGTGGATGATTCATTTGAGGACCATCTGTTACTTTTTTTGTTATAATGTTTATCCATTCAGTACTATTCAATGATTTACTTCCGAATGGAGAACCTGACATACCTCCACCTGTTAATAAAGTTGTAGTATTCCATTGAGATAAAAAATGTATATGTCTTCCGGTTTTCATTCTAGCCAAAAGTGTAAAAGTATTGTTATTCTCAATGGCAATATCGTTTAACCAATCTGAAGGTCGCTGAATTTCGTTGTTTCCACCCGTATAAACGACTCTTCCATCCCACAATTTAATAGTAGGTGGAAATTCTGAAGATCTAACCATTTGACCAACAACTTCCCATTGATTAATTAGTTGGTTATAATAATAAACATTATCGGATTGATTACTACCTGTGCCTCCTTCGCGTCCTCCAAATACAATTGGAATACCTTGAGAAGAGTATCCGGAAACAGGGTTATTACAATAAACAGGATAATCGGCTATTCGCCTAGAAGTTTGTGTTGTAATATTAAATATTTCGGCTGATTTAATGGTTTGGGTTCCAAACTCTCGTCCACCAACTGCTAAAAATTCAGTGGAATTCAACCAAATCACTGTGAATTGCCTTCGAGGTTGTATAAGACTGCCAAAATTTGACCAAATACCTGTTTTAATATCGTAAGCTTCGATTGAGGAAGTTACGTCGTCTTGATAAGTAACACCTCCAATAGCTAAAACTAAACTATCAATAGTAACTAATGATGCAAACTCAGCACGTGGTGTTTTCATTGGGTTAGCATTAACAATAATATTTTTATCAACATCAACTATTTCTGCTGTATTTGTAATGTTTGATGGTGTAGTTCCTCCAAATACAAGTATTTTACTATAACCAATATACACAGATTCGTGACGAGTACGAGCTATTGATAAATTGCCAACTTCTCGCCAATTTGGAGTACCCTGAGATAAAAGATTAATTGATTCTAAAATCCCTAGAGCTAATATAAGTAGTATCTTTTTCATATACGTTGTAATGAATATGATTTAGATGAAATTTATTTTAGAAAATACATCCTCATTCGTTTTGTCGGATAACTATCAGTTGAATGTTTTGAATAATAATTGTGAAATTTTGTAGGAAAATAACTGCTTGAAAGAATGGATCTTATTGGATAAAATTTGGAGTATTTAAATATTTTACCTTCAAATTTTTCAACGTATTGTGCAGTAAATAAATCTGCTTTATCAATTAATATAAAGTCTTGTTTCATATCAATTTCAAGATCAGATGAATTAATATAGGCAAAATCATCACCCTCAGAACGTACATTACTTGAAAAAACGGCAATACCGTTTGGACCTAATAAGCTTTTTACAGTTAAGAACAAATTCTTTCTTTCGATTCGGCTCAAATAAGATAAAAATTGAAATCCAAAAATTAAATCAAATTTTTTATTTTCAAGTTCGTGTAAATCTTCAGATATTATTGAATATATTACTTCAGTATGGGTGAATATCTTTTTGGCTTTTTCTATTGCAGCTACTGAAACATCAACAGCATCATATTGAGATATATTAAACTCATTAGATATTGCTTTATACAATTTTTCAGTCAGTATTCCTGAGCCGCATCCAATATCGGCTATTTTTAACTTTTGGGTGTGTTCTAAATTAGTTTTTAAATTACTTATAACTTTTTCAGTACAGAATTTATGCCATAGAGCAAGTGACCCTCTCCAATCTGACCCCCATGGATCTATTTCACTTTGTTCATATTCTTGATTTATTTTTTTTAAATCTCTTTGCATTTATAAATTAAAATTGGTTAGTAAAAATTTGAAGGCAAAAGTTTTTGCTGTCAAAGTATTTTTTTAGTTTACTATATATAATAACTTAGAGTTAAAATTTTTGTATTAATATATATTCTCAAAAATACAAAAAGCCGTACTTTTTATAGCACGGCTTTTTGAAAAAATCTATTTTATTGAAAAATAGTTGTTGAACTGAACCATTTTGAATTTGAATTCTTTGCAAACCTATTTTATTTGGTTCTTGAAAATTCTATTCTGCGATTCTTTTTCTTGTTTTCAGGAGTATCATTAGGAGCTATAGGTCTATCAGGTCCAAAGCCCTTAGTAGACATTCTTGATGCAGTAACACCGTGGTCAATAAGCCACTGTTTTACTGATTCTGCTCGCTCAAGTGATAATTTTTGATTTTTATCTCTTCTACCTACATTATCAGTATGGCCGGATATTTCGACATCAATATCAGGATTATCTTGCATTGTATTGAGGGCAGTTTGGAGAATTTCATCAGATTCTGGAGTAATGACTGCTTTCCCTGTTTCAAACTCAACACCTTCAAGTACTAATTTTTTACCAAGTTCCATTTTAGGCATCTCTTTTTTGATGTCATCAGATTTTACCAGAGGATTTGTGCCACGTCGTACTTCTTCGCCGTCATTTATCGTACCTTTATCGGTATCAGGATCTAACGGATTGGTTTTATAACGGTTTACTTCATCACCATCTGTTAGTCCATCACCATCAGTATCCGTTTTAAGTGGATCAGTTTTAGTAGAATTAACTTCATTACCGTCATTCAAACCATCCCCGTCTGTATCTGCTTTAAGCGGATCAGTTTTAGTAGAATTAACTTCATTACCGTCATTCAAACCGTCCCCGTCTGTATCAGCTTTGAGCGGATCTGTT
>JAFDZU010000004.1:6208-61158 GCA_018266765.1 Bacteroidota bacterium | reverse complement strand
GGACGGTTCAACGATAGGTGGCGGTGCAGATAATTTGGTAACAACGACAGCGACTGTGGGAACCAGCGGCGGTGGTCGTCGGAATGTATTAAATAATACGGACAGTTCAACGATAGGTGGCGGAACAAATAATACCATTATCACAGATGCAGACGGTTCAACGATCGGTGGCGGTTCGGATAACAAAATCGAAACGAATTCCTTAGTAGGGACAATTGGTGGTGGTTGGACAAACATAGTAACGAATACGGACAGTGCAACGATAGGCGGCGGAGCATTCAACAGAATCTTAAATGAGTCTGATGCTTCGACGATAGGTGGTGGTGCAGATAATTTGGTAACAACGACTTCAACCGTAGGCACCATCGGCGGTGGTCGTCTGAATGTATTAAATAATACGGACAGTTCGACAATCGGCGGTGGTACGAATAACACCATTATCAATGAATCAGACGCATCGACGATTGGTGGCGGTTCAGATAACAAAATCGAAACGAATTCCTTAGTAGGGACAATTGGTGGTGGTTGGACAAATACAGTCACGAACACGGACAGCGCAACAATCGGCGGCGGCGCATTCAACAGAATCTTAAATGAATCGGACGGTTCAACCATCGGTGGCGGACACGATAATACAATTACAACTTCAGCAGTAGCAAGTGTAATCGGTGGCGGTCGTGGTAATACAATTACGACAACATCACTCTATGGTGTTATCGGTGGTGGCGAGCAAAACACAATCAATAATACCGACAGTTCAACGATAGGTGGTGGTTCAAAAAATACAATCATAGATGATGCAGACGGTTCAACCATAGGTGGTGGATTGAATAATACAATCAACACGTTAGCTCGTGCTTCAACGATTGGTGGCGGTCATAGCAATACAATTAATGCAAGTGCATTTTCCTCAACAATAAGTGGTGGAAACAGTAATGACATCGGCTCTGCACCGTATGCTACAATAAGCGGTGGCTCGGATAACCACATATACTCTGGTGGAGATTATTCCTCAATTGGTGGTGGATATAGTAATACCATAGCCCCAGGCGGATGGTACTCTTCTATATTTGGTGGTCGTTCTAACGACATCGGTCCATCAAATGATGCATTCATCGGTGGCGGTTGGGATAACAGTATCGGCGGAAGTTCTGCGGGTGCAACAATTGGTGGTGGAATAACAAACACTATCTCAAATGGAGCATTTAATTCTACTATTAGTGGTGGTATTTATAATGATATCGGCACAACAACGTATGCAACTGTTGGTGGCGGAAATGATAACAACGTAGCAACTAACGGAAATTACTCATCCATTTTTGGAGGACGAAGCAATGACATTGCTGCATCAACTGATGCGTTTATCGGTGGTGGAAATGATAACAATATCGGTGCAAGTTCTACGGGTGCCACGATTGGTGGTGGAACAACCAACAACATTGCGGGCACAGCAACGAATTCAACCATCGGTGGCGGTATCAATAATGATATCGGCACAACAACGTATGCAACCGTCAGTGGCGGGAACAACAACAACATCGCCACCGGCGGCAACAACTCCTTCATCGGCGGCGGAACGTTGAACGATATCGGCACGACCACCGGCGCATCAACCGCCACCATCGGCGGCGGGAATGACAACAATATAGCCGACGGCGGCAATGGGTCTTCAATCCTCGGCGGACATCTAAACGACATTGGTGCGGCAAGTTTGGCTACCATAGGCGGTGGGAATGACAACAACATCACTACCGGTAGTGGTACCGGCATATTCAGCGGACAGTCTAACGACATCGGAGCGGCAAACTTTGCCACTATCGGCGGCGGAAGCGACAACAACATTACCACCGGAAGTTCTGCCGGCATTTTCAACGGACAGTCTAACGACATCGGAGCGGCAAACTTTGCCACTATTGGTGGTGGGTTTAACAATAATATAGCTGACGGCGGAGCAAACTCCTTTATCGGCGGCGGAACGCTGAATGACATAGGCACAGCAACCGGCGCAACAAATGCTACAGTTGCCGGGGGCAGTGACAACAACATAGCCGACGGCGGGCATTTCGGAGCGATTACCGGCGGCCAAAACAACAACATCAACGGTGGCACCCATAACTTTATCGGTGGTGGTCAAATAAACACCCACACCGCCGGCACACACAGCGTTATCGTCGGCGGGCAATCCAATACTCATACTGCCGGAACTCACGATTTCATGGGTGGTGGACAATCAAATACGATTACTGCAGGAACGCATAGCGTTATCGGTGGTGGACAAACCAATACAATTACAGCAGGAAATCACAATGCAATTGTGGGTGGATCAAGTAATACAATTACAGCCGGTAATCAGAATAGTATTCTCGGTGGTTCGAGTAATATAATAGCTTCCGGTGATCAAAATGGAATACTCGGAGGTACAAGTAATAACGTATCGGGTGGACTATCGTTTGCATTAGGAACAGGCAATACTTCCGCTTCTAACGGTTTTGCTCTTGGAAATGCGGCTACTGCTATCGCAAATGAATTCTCAGCTAAGTATTCTTCAGGATTTAGATTTGAAGGTACAGGAACTGCGGCAAATGATTTCTTTACGGCAACGTTCATTAATACCAATACTTCAAATAACTATAATGGTATCGCTATTAAATTAAGTAAGGCAACACCGAATACAACAAATGATTTTGTCCGTTTTGTCAATGGTTCGGGTGCAACAGTGGGTCGTATCGAAGGTCAAACTGTAGCGGAACTCGGCAGTGACAGCGAGCATCTTCATTTTGTTCGTGAACTTGATTATGCAATTGGTAATGCTGAATACGGAGTTCAATCTGCTGCCTTTGCGCTTTCGCTAACAATTGCCGATGGTATAATTGGGGCTGCAGAAATAATTAATTCGACCGGAGATGCGGCAGCCCGTGTTACATGTGCCGCAGGAACGCTTGGTGGATGTACTGCGATTGCAGTAACCGGTGCGGCTGACGTTGTTCTAAAAATAGCTAATGCTGTAAAATATGCAGCTAATATCGTTTCGGCAGGACTTGACATGGATGATGCTATAAAAACAAAAAATAACGCTCAAAAACTCAAATGCGATTATGATACTATGGTTGTTAATAATATCGGTGTTACGTATGAATCCGGCTCAGCTGACTATGCAGAGTGGTTGCCCAAAGCAAGTGCAACAGAAAAATTCAATACTGCTGATATCGTCGGTATTCATGGTGGTAAAATCAGCAAAACTACAACGAATGCCGAGCAACTTATGGTTGTTTCGCTAAAACCAATAGTATTAGGTAATACTCCGGAAACTGGTAATGCTAAATCGTATGAAAAAGTTGCGTTTATGGGACAAGTTCCTGTGCGAATTCTCGGAAAAGCAAGACTTGGAGATTATATCCTACCAAGTGGTGGTAACAATGGTTTAGGAATTGCAGTAGAACCAAGTAAAATGACAATAGAAGATTACAAAAAAATCGTTGGAATTGCTTGGTCAGTAGGAAATAATGAAGATTTGAATATCATCAAAGTAGCTGTTGGACTTAATGCCAATGCTCTTAATGCGGTAGTTGAAAAACAAGCCGAACAAATTAAATTATTGCAACTTGCAGTTTCCAAAACAGATGAGAAATTAGAGCAAATAAATTCTACTCTTGCTATGTTGGTTCCGGGATACAGACGTTCGGTTACTATACCTACTCAATCTAAAGCTCCTGCAAAAGATTACTTGGATGAAGTATTAGGTAGTGCAGTGCCACAACAGCAACAGCATTCAATTGCCCGATCAACAACTATAACATCTGTAAGCAATGGCAAGAATGACAAACAGGTGAATGTTCCAAGTGCATTTTTTACGGATGATATGATGAAAGAAGCTCTTGAAATTGCTGAGAAACAAACTATTGAATCCGGTGAAGACATTGCGCTACATCCTTTCTTCGGAAAAATGATTTCAGAACCCGGATATAAAGAAATTGCAATGAAGAAGATTCAAAATCAATTAAATAAAACAGCTATTGACCAACTGATTAAAAATGGTTTGTCAAAATCTGCAAAAAACTAATTTATCCTTACTCATTGTCTTACAAACCCTTGGAAATATTATGAAAACGATTATAAAATTTAGTTCTATACTTTTACTTTCAATAATTAGTAATGCTTTCACTCTTAATGTATTAGCAGAAAATTTTGAATTTAAAACAACGTTAGTACACGAAGTCAGTAAATCAATTACTCCTGTTGCATCAGTAGATTGTAATGGAAATTCTACACCCGGGGCAGCAGTTAATTATACAGCAATCGAAATTATTCCGGCTCCGACAAGTGTTGATTTTAAAGTTTATTATACTGATAATTTAGGAACTGTTGTTTATTCATACGGGCCTCTTTCAGCGGCGGCTGTCAATTATAATGCAACAACGGGCGAAATATCCTATATTATGACAGGCATATCGAAAACAAGAAAGTCCTTGACTGCCAAAGTTTTCCTTGATGGCTCTGGAACTGCATTTGAAAGTAAAGAATTCTATACAAGTTCAGCAAATACAAATCCTCCTATCGGAACTATTATACCCTATTATGGTACTGCTGCCAGTGTAGCAGCATTGAATTTAGGCGGGTGGTTTTTATGTGACGGGACATCAATTGCTTCCATATCTGCTGATGTACTGTTCCCTGATGAGAAGACTACATTACAAAGTATAATTGGTTCAGCGAATCTTCCTGATTTGCGTGGACTCTTCTTGAGAGGCATTGACCCTGCAGGAGGTACCCAATATGATCCCGATGCAGATAGAGCAGTAGGGAATGTTCAAGACGATGCGTTTCAAAACCACACTCATACTGGGGTTTATGCAGCCAGTGCTACTAACAATGCTTCTGGAAATGTTTCATTGAGTGTTGGAACTACAGGTACATCTGCAGCGACATCCGGCTCAGGTGGACCTACAGTTGTTACTAGTGTTTCAGTATCAGGCGATACCCACTCTCATTCTATTACTAATGTTAATAATAATACAACATCTACTTCGAACTCAGCTAATGCTAATGCGACTGAAACCCGTCCTGTAAATGCGGCTGTAAATTATCTTATTAAAGTGCGATACTAATAATATCCATTAACTTTTTATTTATTACAAAACTCCTCTAGGAATTAAATTTCTTGGAGGAGTTTTTTTAGGTGTTAATAGTTGTATCTTACCTACACTAAGTAGAACACAAAATAGTTGTTATGTCGTTCTGTCGGTTGTTACAACTGACCGTTAATATACACCATTGAAATGTTTGCTTGATACATTGGCATTGATAGTCAGGTTGGTTGCTACAGCCAACCTACTTCATACCCTTAAATATGGTAAGAAATTGAAAGTCAGTTTTAAAAACTAACTTGACTTGAAAATCTAAAAAAATTGCACCTTCCGCTCGATGAATTGCACCTTCCGCTCGATGAATTGCACCTTCCGCTCGAACGGATACAGTAAAATTCTCGTTCGACGCTATAAATTATTAGATTTTTACTGTCTCAAAACAACAATACTAAGTTTTTAACTAAGATTTTATATCATTAAGTCCAATTTTACAGATAATTTTCGGTCAGGTGGATTATCTCAACAACCGTAAATATAAACCAATGAATTTTTTGTTTGATACGTATTTCTGTTTTGTCGGTAGTTACAACGGATATTCTTTATAGCTTCACAGTTGGCAATAATTGAAGAGGATTAAACCTGAAAGGCAGATTTGGATAGATGTCTGGAAATAAAGTACACTCATTCGATAATCTGGTGAACAGCACGCAGAGCATCGTCGGCAGATTGTGGTGGAAGTAGAGCGATAATTCCAACGTCAGAAGCACCATATAGAATAGCAAACGGCGAAAAATTACTAACAGATTCAGAGAATTTGGTGGCAATATGACCATTTAATCCAATCCCCACACCACACAGAAGAGTAACTTCTTGAATCGAAGTATTACTGGGCGCACCATTCGTTAAATTCTCAAGTGCAGTTGTATCCTTGGGCGTATCAATCACAGCAAAACATTTGCTTTCGCCAATAACAGCCGAATATACTTCACTTGTATAGTTGGCAATTCTCCCCAAAAAAGCTACGGCATCAGCGAAAGTAAGTCCATGAGAAGTAACACATACACAATTTCGTTTAAGTGTTACGGCGCAAATCCCATGTTCCCTTGTTGCTTCGGATACGATAACCGTTCCTGCCTCATCGGGAGCAAACGTATTGAGCACACGAACAGGAATGCCACGCTCAACAGCAGGCAGTATAGTTTCGGGATGCAAAACCTTAGCACCATAAAACGAAAGTTCTCGCGCTTCGGCAAAACTCATTTCGGGAATAGGTTTGGCAGATGGAATTATTCGAGGGTCAGCCGAGGCAATGCCACTAACATCAGTATAAATTAATATTTCATGTGCCGAAAGTGCCGCACCAATCAAAGCCGCCGAGAGGTCAGAGCCACCACGACCGAGAGTTGTCGTAATTCCTCGCGAGTCCGCTCCGATAAATCCTTGGGTTATAACAGTTGTATTGTCGGTGAGTAATGGTATTAGTTTTTCGGTAGTAAGACGTTGTAGTTCATTGAAATTAATTTTAGCAGAAGTAAAATTGCTGTCGGTTCGCATAATCTCACGAGCATCAAAGAGAATCGTATTCATTCCTTCGGAACGGCAATACAGCCAAAAAATAAGTGTGGAAAGCCGTTCACCAAACGAACCTGCCGTGTCGATTGAGCGAGGAGTACATTCACCGAGCAAGGCCACACCTTCGCAGAAAACACGCAACTCTACACAAACAGTTTTAATTTTAGAGATTGCATCCCACCGTGATTCGCCATCAAGTATTAAATCACGGCACAAATCGAGATGCCGCAATTCTATTTCTTGAATAATGTGTGCTGATTCACTTACTTGTCCATTTCCGGCAAGGCGAACTGCCTCCAATAAACGATTAGTAACGCCTCCGCAAGCAGATAAAACAACAACTGAGCCGTTGGTTTTTTCGATAATATCCTTCACTTGTCCCATAGCAGAAGCCGTTGCAACGGATGTTCCGCCAAATTTTAATACATTCATAGGTAATTTATTTTCAATTATAATTCATCTATTTCTTTGAGCCACAAGGCAACTGATGCATCACTTGGCATTCGCCAGTCACCGCGTGGTGAAAGAGCAACGCTTCCAATTTTTACTCCATCAGGAAGGCAGGAGCGTTTGAATTGCTGTGAGAAAAATCGCTGATAAAACACACGTAGCCACTTTTTAATTTCCGTTGGTGTGAATTCCCCGTCGAATGCTTTACATGCAAAAACATAGATTTTTTTTGGCGGAAACGAAAGTCGAATTGTATAATATAAAAAGAAATCATGGAGAATATATTCACCAATCGTTTCTTCTGTTTTTTGGGTAATACGACCATTGGTATCAGGCGGGAGCAGTTCGGGCGAGACAGGCGTAGCAAGTATGTCTTGTAAAATTGTACCCACGGAGTTAAAATCTGTATCAGCCGCATATTCAACAAGATAACGAACTAATGTTTTGGGAATTCCCGAGTTAATTCCATACATTGAAATATGATCGCCGTTGTATGTACACCAGCCGAGTGCGAGTTCGGAAAGATCACCTGTGCCGACGACAATAGCATTGGTTTGATGAGCTGAATCCATGAGAATTTGGGTGCGTTCACGCGCTTGAGCATTTTCATAGAGAATATTTTGGTTCGTTTCATCGTGTCCTATGTCATTAAAATGCTGACGAACAGCATCTGTAATCGAAATAATGCGAAGTGTTACGCCAAGCGAAACGGC
Source organism: Bacteroidota bacterium (assembly GCA_018266765.1). Lineage (GTDB taxonomy): Bacteria > Bacteroidota > Ignavibacteria > Kapaibacteriales > UBA961 > JADJXV01. The sequence goes on along the minus strand of JAFDZU010000004.1, from coordinate 53,339 downwards.
AAGCGTTTCTGCATTCGATTGTGTGCGGCTTGTTGTTCCAAATCCGGGCATTGAAATTGCAATTATACCACGTCGGTCAAGTCCAAGTTTATCGAATGTTTTAATTATGGCAAGCAAGGCAAGCGTAGAATCTAACCCGCCCGAAATTCCCATTACAACCGATGAACAGCCAATATGTCGAAGCCGTTTGGCAAGCCCAGTAGATTGCAAAGCAAATATTTCACGGCAACGTTGTGTGCGGTCAGCACTATTTTGAGGAACAAACGGACTTTGAGAGATAGAACGCTTTAGCAGTGAACTATCATTTATCGTAAAGGGAATTATCCGAAAATCATTCGTTCGGTTTGACGCTGTAAATGTATTATTTCTTCTGCGTTCGTTTGTCAGTCGTAGGATATCAATATCAGCATATACTATTTGTGTAGAAAATTCAAAACGTTCGGTTTCGGAAAGTATAACGCCATTTTCGGCTATAAGGGAATGTCCGCCAAATACAACATCAGTAGTGGATTCGCCTGCACCAGCGCCTGCATATAAATATGCAGCAAGACATCGTGCAGATTGTGATTGAACTAATCCACGGCGGTAGTCATATTTACTTAAAAGTTCATCACTTGCCGAAGGATTAATCAGAACCGTTGCACCGGAAAGTGCTTGATTGCAACTTGGTGGAATGACACTCCAAAGATCTTCGCAGATTTCAATTCCAATAATACAATCAGGAACATTTTCTGCTTGAAAAAGTAAATTACTTCCAAAAGGAACTACCTTTCTATCAATGATAATCGAATCTACGGTACAATCAAAAGCACTCGAAAACCAACGTTCTTCGTAAAACTCGTTAGTATTTGGCAAAAACGTTTTAGGAATAATCCCAAGAATATTCCCGAATGAAACAAATGCCGCTGTGTTGTAAAGAGTTCCACCAATTGCAATTGGCAGTCCAACCACAGCCGTACATTTTAATACTCGTGTTTGCTCGGCAATTAGAATTAAACTTCGGAGCGCGCCTTGCAAAAGCGATGGCTGATAAAACAAATCGGCACAAGAATATCCGGTAATACAAAGTTCCGGAAAGACCATAACAGCACATTCATCGTTTGAGGATTGGTTGAGAGCTTCGATGATTTTTTGAGTATTAAACTCAACATCAGCAACTCGCAGTTCAGGCGAACACACACCAACACGAACCATTCCGAGAGATAAAAGATTCATAAGTTAAAAGGAATCTATGATATAGACTGCGGTTTTATTAAGGAGATTGAAAGAGAAATATTGTTGCTTGTGTTTATTTTTCCGCTTCTAACTTACCAAAATACGCTGTTATAGACAAGGGATAATTATAATCGAAATACTACAAAACGGATAAATTATTTTAAAGAATATCTGCTTAAATTTTATGTTTTAATAATATTATGAAAAAGTAACTATTAAGTTCTCTAATCTATTATATAGGTAATATTCATTGTGTAATTTCGCTACAAATAAGAATACTGCTTTCTCATTACTAAGAATTAATCCTATGAATACAATGCTAAATGTACCTATACGCCCTTTTCAGCTCTTTCATTCCATCCCACAACGTACAAATCCACTGATAGCCGCACCACTAAAAGTAGCAGAAAATCTGCTTGGACTCTCTGCTTTACATGATATTTATCACCGCGCTTCGAGTCTGAAATCCGGTAAGCATTTTTTTCACGATGTGCTTTCGTGCATGAATGTAGAATTAGATGTACAAGAGATCGAAGTATCACGAATACCAAAAACAGGACCGACAATAGTAATAGCTAATCATCCATTTGGTGGAATTGAAGGAGTTGCGTTAGGAGCTTTGCTTCATTCAATTCGTCCCGACGTTAAGATTATGGCAAATTACTTACTTGCCAAAATTCCTGAGCTATCGGGAAGTTTTATTTCAGTTGACCCATTCGGAAAAGATAACTCTCATAAACGAAACCTAAAGGGATTGAAAGAAACTCTACTTCATCTCAAGTCAGGTGGGATTTTAGCTGTCTTTCCTGCGGGAGAAGTTTCAAGTTTCTCGTTTGCTCATGCTAAAGTTACTGATAATGAATGGAGTAGTACAATTGCACGGATTATTCGTCATTCACATTGTCCCGTTGTTCCCTTATACTTTTCGGGGCATAATCGTTTGCTGTTTCAAATGCTGGGTTTAGTGCACCCGCTTCTGCGAACCGCATTACTACCTCAAGAATTTATTCGCACAAATAACACAAAACTTCAAATAACAATTGGTAATTCTCTGCAACCATCAAAATTTATTGGTCTTAATGATGATTTCATGACTGATTTTTTGCGGAGTAGTGTTTATGTTCTTAAAGAAAATAATAAAAATGGGCACAAAAATACTTCGGTAATCCCACCTGTTTATTTAGGAGAATCTACTGAAACTATTACAAGCGAAATCGAGAGTTTACCGCGAACACAACTATTGGTAGCTTCCGGAGATTATTTTGTATTCTACACACATGAGGTACAAACACCATCTATCGTTCGTGAAATTGGTCGGTTACGTGAGATTACGTTCCGTGGTGTAGGCGAGGGAACGGGCAAAGCGAGCGATGTAGATGAATATGATACCTATTACACACATATTTTTATTTGGAATGCCGCTCGTCAAGAAGTGGTTGGTGCTTACCGCATCGGTAGAACAGATGTTGTTGTAGATACTTTAGGTCGCAAGGGGTTGTATATTCATTCACTTTTTAAAATTAAAAAGAAATTCTTAAAAAGTATTTCCTCCGCATTAGAGTTGGGGCGGTCATTTATTAGAGTTGAATATCAAAGAAGTGCTGCTCTACTGTTGCTGTGGAAAGGAATAGGGCAGTTTTTACAGTTGCATCCACACTATACAATTCTCTTTGGTGCAGTGAGTATCAGCAAAGAATATCGTCCCGAATCTAGGAGATTGATTATTTCATACCTTGAGCACAATGTCTATGATTATGAACTTGCCAAATATGTAAAACCACGAAATCCTGAACGAAATCTGTTTGAATATCAATTAGTTCAGCGTTTGGGGGCAAGTTGTACTTCGGTTGAACAGCTTTCTTCATTAGTCTCAGAATTAGAACCAGATAATAAAGGGGTTCCTACGTTACTAAAGCATTATCTCAAATTAGGCGGAAAATTAATCGGATTTAACCGAGATACTGCATTCAGTAATGTTACTGATGGCTTGATATTGGTTGATTTACGCAAAACCGACCCACGTGTTTTGAGAAAATTTATCGGAAAAGAAGATACTTGCAAATAAGTAACGGCGAAATAATCCATAAATTTGTAAGTACACTATTGATTTAGAAACTCTTCGCCCAATACTATTTAACTTTATCTGTTTTGCTTCGAAATAATACTCTTGTTATTCAAAAAATCAAGAGTCTATTTGTGATGATTTGGACATTTATATATATAACCGTAATTTGCGTTGAATAGAAAAAACGAGTTATAAATAAGAGTTTGGTAAAAAGCTGTGGATTATAGTTTGAACGAACTTTTGTACAAATTATTCCGCTTCTCGAAAATCTGAAACTATTACAGCTCACCAAAAAGCAAGATAAAGCTCAATTAAATAGTTAAATTTGAGCTTCAATTATTAAGACTATGAGCTACAAGTATATAAAACTTAAGTTCATGTAATATTTAATAGTAAATCAATCTTCTTTAATTTATAGTCACCAAAAATAAAACAATCAGAGAATAAATGATTTAAAATATCCAATCGTAATGGTCATTAATCTTTTGAGATTAAGTGAAGATATTTATAATTTGCTACGGAATGAAACGCTCAACTTTTATTAAATCAATAGGATTACTTCCACTTATCCCTACTTCTATGCAATTAGAACAATTACGGAGTATTACCTACAGTTTTGCTCCAACTGAACGTATGCCGGTTTTGTTTATCGGGCACGGCAACCCAATGAATGCACTCTTAGATAACGCATTCACTCAAGAACTTGTAAAAACCGGTGTAACTATTCGCAAGAAGTATAAGCCGAATGTAATATTAGTAGTTTCTGCGCATTGGCTCACCAAAGGAACTTTTGTTTGTGCTAATCCAAAACCGGAGACAATTCACGATTTTGGGGGTTTCCCTGACGAACTATTTGCGGTGCAATATCCGGCAGTTGGTTCACCGGAGTATGCGGCAAAAACTGCTGAACTTTCCTCCGAAATTCACATAACTAATGAATGGGGATTAGACCACGGCGCATGGTCAATTCTCAGGCATCTTGTTCCTGCGGCTGATATTCCGGTTTTTCAAGTCAGTATAGACTATCATCGTCCGATGCACTATCATTTTGATTTGGCGAAACAGCTTCAAGCTCTTCGTCATAAAGGAGTTCTGATAATCGGAAGTGGAAATATTGTACATAATCTGCGACTAAGCATGGAGAATATGCGATCCGGCTCAAATAAACCATATGACTGGGCAATCGAATTTGACGATTGGGCAAAAAAACGACTTGATGACCGCGATTTTCAGGCATTAGTCAATTTTGAAAAAATGGGAACTTCAGCTAAACTTTCAGTTCCGACTGTTGACCATTATGTACCGATGTTGTATAGCGTAGGACTTGCAACACCAAATGAAGAAATCCACCAATTCTACGAAGAAATTGACCTTGGCGGAATTAGTATGCGGTGTTTTCAGGTTGGGTAATTCTATAGTTAATATTGACTTACTCTACCAAAAAATATATCATATTTCGCTTGTAAACTCCTTTCTAATGACAAATAAGTTGTTTATTTAACAACAGTAACACTTCCTTGGCTAAGTATTCTTCCATGTTGATTACGAACGGAATATCGATATAAACCGTTTGCAAATTCAGAAAGAGAAATCGGAATATGTACCGTTTCGGCAGAAGAATAAACCGGAACTGATTTTACATTCGTACCGATGAGATTGAAAAACTCTATAGTTGTCATCGTGTTGCTTGTTTGGTTGTACGAAATAGTAACATTGTTAGAAGTAGGATTTGGATATGCTATTGAATTGCTCGCTGTGAAATCCTCATCTACAGAAGTTATTGGTGGAATCGTACCGTCAAAACGTATTGAAAGTGGTGTTGTGAATGTTGTATCTTTCCCATAATTTATTGAAACTAAATTAATGAATGAAGTGCGCCAAAATTTACGAAAAAGTTCTACAGTTGTGCTTCCTTGTTTAAGTCCGAGTGCTCCACCAATAAGTTGGGAAACTGGTTGTCCGTTCAAAAAGAATGAATCTACTTGGACGAGAGTTCTTTGTTCGATGAGAACATCATAAAAAGCAGAAAGTCTCCCTCCACCTGTTGGGATTTGCGCTTTTCCCCAGCCAATAATTGAATCCTGCTGTTTTATCGTTGCAAATTTGGTGATTGGAGTATTCTTAAGTCCTACTGAATTAACAGTAATATTTCCCGTAACAGTCCAACTGAAATTTGAAGTCCATACACTTTCAGAAGTTGCCGGAAATTTGAGAATCATGCGTTCACCGGTTGTGAAAGCCAATTGAGAAGGAATAACTAAGCTATCGTTTGGATTACCTGTTTGTGCAGATAAATCATAGTGTTGTTCCTCGGTCATAACGCTTGTTTGTTTAAACCCCAAATCATCCACCACAAAAATGTTTTGAATATTAAATCCAGCATTAGAATTCAAATTTTCAAATGAATTAGTAAAAAGTGAATTACTCGGCTGAGGAAATTCGGAATCAAAGAATGTTACTGTAGAGACACCACCAAATGAAGACAGTGCCGGAGGTGCTATTATAAGATTTGGACCAGTTAATTGTGAAAAATAATCTTTTTGGAGTGTTGCATTATTCGGGTATGTACCGGATTTGAATTCGAAATTTGACTTTGTAATCACAACTTGGGCTTGAAGTTGAACCGAAATTATCAAGATAATAAAAGAGCAAAACAGTAAAAAAGATTTCATAAGAATACCAATCGAAATAATGAAAAAAATTATAAGTGAAACTATACTTGCAATATACCATAATTAGTACTTTATAACCAAATAGTTGTGAATGATTTTAGTATGAATAATTTAGTTCGAGGAAATTGATGCAGTTTCCTTAATTTAAATGTTATCAGATCCATTAAATCTTTTACTAACAGTTATTATTCAATATCTGAAACAACAATGCAGAATTGATTGCATTTATTAAATCCGTAATTTTGCAATTATGAAATTCAATCGCCATAGAACCATATACTCAGCTATTGCCGTGATGATTTGTTGTTTGCTCGGCTCTTGTGCCAATTCGCAACCGCCGTCAGGCGGCCCGCCCGACAAAGAACCACCGGAAATTATCAGTTATTCTCCCCAAAACGGTACTCTTAATTTCCACGATGAAACGATTACTTTAGAGTTTAGTGAGTATGTCAATAAAGTAAAAGTTGCCGAAAATATCTTTATTTCTCCGAATAAACGATTGGATTATTCGTGGAGTGGACGCGAATTAGAAATTACAATTGACGAACCACTCGATACCAATACAACCTATTCATTAACACTTGGAACAGAATATGCTGACCTTGCCAACAACAAACCTATACAGGCATTTACACTTATTTTTTCTACGGGTTCGCACTTAGACAGCGGGATTATCCGAGGAAAACTTACAGCGAATGAACCTTCCGGTGTGTTTATTTTCCTCTATCCAATTTCAAGAATTAATCCTGATACGCTCAACCCATCACATACCAAACCCAAATACAGAACACAAGTTGGGACGAACGGTGCATTTGAATTTAGGGCTTTACCCGAAGGACTCTACCGACTTTTTGCTGTCAAAGATGTCTATAAAGATGAACTTTACGATGAAACTATAGATGCTTTCGGCGCACCTCAATCTGATATTATACTCCGAAAAGACAGTATTTCTATGGTACATATTCGACTTGGCGAAGTTGCTGATGTGATTGCCCCACAATTATTTGATGTATTTGCTTCACGATTTACAATCGAGGCACAATTCAGTAAAGATATTGATACAAACTCAGTTAATAGTGAGAACTTTATAGTTCGTGACAGCGGCTCAACCAAAACAATTCCCATAAAATCTGTGTGGCTTCACCCTCATAATGGTAAGTCTGTTCAAATGCTCACTTCTGCGCCACTTGATTCTGCTACAGTGTGGCGGCTCTCGGTTCGCAAAGGAGATTCAACTCTGCGTGACCTTGGCGGAAATATGATAACCGATAGTACTTCGTCAAAAATATTTACTGCAACTTCGGAGCGTCCTGATACAGCAATGCCACAAATTACTCATCTGCCCTTTGCCGACAGTACCAAAGGTATAGCTCTAACTTCTTCATTTGATGTAGTTTTCGACCGAAGTGTTGTGCAGGATGATGTAGAGAGTAATCTTGTTTTTACTAATCTTTCTATGAATAAAACAGTTGTAGCTGATTATGAATGGCGTAGCGGTAATATAGTGAGAATTCATCCAGAACAGCATTTAGAAAGCGATAGTTGGTATGAACTAAAATTAAATATCGGTGCGATTCATTCGGTTGGTGGAGGAAAATTACCAAAAGATTCGGCCTTACTTCTCAGATTTAAAAGCTTTGATTCACGAACATTCGGTGGAATTAAAGGTGTGCTGACAGATTCATCCACTACAGGAAAAGAACGATATACTATTACACTTGTTTCTAAAGATAAAAAAACAAAATATTCACAACTACTTTCTACAACAGGTGCTTTTGAATTTGTGGAAGTAGTTCCTGGAATTTATACTCTCGAAGTATTTGTTGATACCGGTTCAGGAAAATATGATGTAGGTTCGGTGTATCCGTTTCGTCCTGCCGCTCGGTTTGGAACAAACGACTCGGAGATAACCGTTCGCTCACGCTGGACTGTAGAAGGTGCGAAAATTGAAATTGGGAAATGAAATTCGATAGGTAACAATCTATTTAAAAGGTAAATTTTCCGTAAATTTGGGTAATTATTAGGAATATTACATGGCGAAAACAATTCTTATAACGGGTGGTGCAGGGTTTATCGGAAGTAATTTCATACGATATATTCTCAATGAATCTGAAGCCGTTGTGGTGAATTTGGATGCGTTGACCTATGCAGGAAATTTAGAGAATCTCGCAGATATAGAGCAGAATCCTCGTTACAAATTTGTACATGGAAGAATCGAAAATAGAGAACTTGTACTTCATGTGTGCAAGCAATTTAACGTGGAAGGCATCATAAATTTTGCCGCCGAATCTCATGTTGACAGGTCAATCATAGACGCACAACCCTTTGTAGATACTAATATTACAGGAACTCTTGTGCTAATGAACGTAGCAAGAGAATTGGGCTTGGAAAAATTCGTGCAGGTTTCTACCGATGAAGTGTATGGTTCGCTTGGAGAGCAAGGGGAATTTACCGAAGACAGTCAGATTGCTCCAAATTCTCCGTATTCTGCGGCAAAATCTGCGGCTGACGGTTTCGTGCGTTCATTTGTTCATACGTACAATTTCCCTGCGGTTATTACAAGATGCTCCAATAATTACGGTGCATTTCAATTCCCCGAAAAATTAATTCCTTTGATGATTCTTAATGCTTTAGAAGGAAAACAATTACCGGTTTATGGCGATGGGAAAAATATTCGAGATTGGATTGATGTTCGAGATCATTCATCGGCTGTTTGGCTTGCATATAATAACGGTAAAAATGGGGAAGTCTATAATATTGGTGCTGAATCGGAACGCCAAAATATTGAGGTTGTTCGAGCAATTCTTGCGCTCACAGGCAAAAGAGAAGAGTTAATTACCTACGTCAAAGACCGCCCCGGACATGACAGAAGATATGCGATTGATTCGACGAAAATACGACAAGAACTCGGATGGAAACCAACAGTAAACTTTGAAGACGGATTAGAGCAAACTGTTCAATGGTACCGAGATAATGCAGAATGGTGTGCCAGAGTTCGTTCCGGTGAGTATATGAAATATTATCAAAAGCAGTACGAATTCAGGTAATAATACTCCAAACCATACGTTCCATGAAAATAGGCGATGGCGATACTAATAATTATTAATTTCTTAAAAAAACATAAACTATTCTTTATGCCTCAAACAACCCAAACTACTACAGCGATAGATACGCAACAATTACTACAAACAATTCAAAATCATTCATTTACCGTTGGTGTTGTGGGCTTGGGTTATGTTGGTCTGCCACTTGCTGTAGAATTTGCAATGAAAGGAATTAAAACGCTCGGGATAGATATAGATGAGCGTAAAATCTCTTCACTTCAACGAGGTGAAAATTATATTCAAGACATTTCGAATGATAATGTACGTGCCGTAATGAATAATGGCTCACTTTCGGCTACAACAGATTTTTCACGGTGTGGTGAATGTGATGCTATATTTATATGTGTACCGACTCCGTTTACTCCAAATAAAGACCCCGATATTTCTCATATAGTTCATTCTACCGAAGAAGTTGCGAAATCTCTTCGCACAGGACAAATTATTATTCTTAAAAGTACAACATTCCCGGGAACAACAACTAAATATGTTCAACCGATTTTAGAACGTAATGGTATGAAAGCCGGACGCGATTATTTTCTTGCATTTTCACCGGAAAGAATTGACCCCGGAAATAAGCACTGGCACACAGGCAATACTCCGATTGTAGTGGGTGGAGTTAGTGCTGATTGCACAATGCTTGCATGTGCTGTTAATCAAGTTATAATCGAAAAAATTATTCCTGCAAGTTCACCCGATGTAGCAGAAATGGAAAAACTGCTCGAAAATATTTTCCGCAGTGTTAATATTGCACTTGTGAATGAACTCGCCCAGCTTTGCGACCGTATCGGCGTGAATATTTGGGAAGTTGTAGACGCGGCGGCAACCAAACCGTTTGGTTTTATGCCGTTTTATCCCGGACCCGGAATTGGCGGACATTGTATTTTGATTGACCCGTATTATTTATCGTGGATGGGGCGTGAATTTGATTTTGAAACTAATTTTATTACTCTCGCCGCTGAAGTGAATGAATCAATGCCGTTTTATGTTCGTTCGATGATTGTACGGGAGATTGCTCGTCAGCCGATAACGATGGATACTGCAAAGGTACTTTTGCTGGGTATGGCGTTCAAACGTGATGTTGATGATTTACGTCATTCGCCGGCACTCAAAGTTGCTGAATTACTCTTTCAAGACGGAATTAAAAATGTTGCATATTACGACGGCTATATTCCTTCGACTTATATTTTGGGAACAGTCGTCAATTCAGCATCGGAACTAACTCCTGAATTACTCCAAGAACATGATATTATAGTAATTACAACCGATCACTCTGATTTTGATTATGAAATGATTGTGAGAAATAGCCGAGTCGTGATTGATACTCGAAATGCCTGCAAGAATGTAAGTGGCGATAAAAGTAATGTAGTGCTTTTGGGAGATGGTAAGTAAGCTAAGCCACCGAAAGAAGAATTGAGAAATTGATTAATTAACAAAACAAAGTATTGATGAAAAAAATAATATCAGTCGTGGGCGCACGCCCCAATTTTATGAAGGTTGCACCAATTCACCGCGCTTTTTCTGCATATCCTGATGTTGAACATTTAATTATTCATACAGGTCAGCATTATGATTCGACAATGAGTGATGCTTTTTTTCAAGATCTTGATATGCCACAACCAGCTTATTTTATGGGAGTTGGTTCTGGGACACATGCCGAACAAACTGCCAGAGTGATGGTTGAATTTGAAAAAGCAATGCTTGAACTTAAACCCGATTTTGTCATTGTGGTTGGTGATGTAAATTCTACGATTGCTTGTACACTTACAGCAGTTAAGATGGGAATTACTACTGCTCATATCGAATCGGGACTTCGTAGCGGAGACCGCTCTATGCCCGAAGAAATTAATAGAATTGCAACTGATTCAATATGTGATTATTGGTTCGTAACTGAGCAGAGTGGTTTAGATAATTTACTGCATTATGGCTGTCCGTCGGAGAGAGTATTTTTTGTGGGAAATACGATGATTGATTCACAGTATTATGCACTTGCGCAAGCTGAACACTCAAATATTCTGGAGCAAATAGGATTAACACCAAAAGAATATGCGCTCGTAACAATTCACCGACCAAGTAATGTGGATGAATCTGAGCAACTTGGCGAACTCCTCGAAATTCTTGCGGAGCTTTCAACCAAAAGAACGGTTGTATTTCCCGTTCACCCTCGTACTCGTAAGAATATATCAACGCATGGTTTAAGCAGTATTATCGAACAAAACTCCAATATAAAACTCATTGACCCTCAAGGATATATTTCATTCCTAGCATTAATGAAAAACAGTGATTTTGTGATGACTGATTCAGGTGGCATTCAAGAAGAAACTACTGCGCTTGGTGTGCCATGCTTGACGATTCGTACTACGACCGAGCGTCCCATAACCTGTGAAATCGGAACAAATATCCTTATAGAACCAACTCCTGAAGCAATACGGATTGCTTTAAGAACAATATTAGATTCTCCGAGAAAAACAGGACAAGTTCCTCCGCTATGGGACGGAAAAGCCGCCGAGCGAATAGCTGAAATAATTGTAAAACGATGCTTAGGACTATGATGAGGAAAATCAAGGAAGTTACTGCGATTGTTATTCTTATAGGAATAATAAATGTTTGCTTTGCTTTTTCCCAGCAAACCGGAGGTTCGACAGGAGCAGGAGTATCAGATATTGAAAAAATGATGCAAGCGTCTGCAACTCCAACCAATCCTGACGTTTTGAAGACAGAAACGATGGCTGTGGATAATGTAATTTCACCGCAGTTATATCATATTGGCCCAGGTGATGTACTTGCTGTGCAAATACTTTCTGGTGCTACTGCTGAGTATTTATTGTCGGTTACACCCGAGAATTCAATTTTATTACCCCGTATTGGAGAAGTTTCGCTTGTGGGTAAAACTCTTGCTCAAGCAAAAGACACAATCATTTCAATTATCCTAAAAAGAAACTCGAATGCAACTGTATCGGTAACACTTCGGAAACCACGATTATGTTACGTAACGATTAAGGGAAATGTTCTTTCTCCCGGGTTGTTTACTTTACCTGCTACGATGAAAGTATCAACAGCTATTAAACTTGCGAATCAACAATCATCCGGTACTTCTTCATCCATTACTTCTCGTTCTAAACAAACAGTAAGCGAAGCTGATAAAGTACTTTCAAAATTATCAGCTTCGGGTTTATCTTCTTTTGCCGCTCGTAATATAACTGTGCTTCATGCCGACGGTACTTCGGAAACATCCGATCTCGAAAAAGCAATGGCATTGGGCAGTATTGCTTCTGACCCACTTGTTAGGGAAAGTGATGAAATTTATGTCCCGTTTGAATCGGGAATTTCTCCGACGATTGGTATCACAGGTGCGGTTCGCTCTCCACAGATAGTCACGTATAAAAAAGGTGATAAAGCATCGTTTTTGCTAAAATTGAGCCGTGGCTTGGCAGAAAATGCACGTGAAAATTCTGTCTTTCTCGTGCAAAATGGTGAGCGAAAAGCTTTGAAAACGGATAAAGAACTCAATCTATTAGAACCTGATATTGAGCTGCAAGCTGGAAGTATTATTGTGGTTGAACAGGAAACTCCACTTACAGGAATAAACAGGCAGGGAATTGTAGAAGTTACCGGAAATGTAAAGTCACCCGGCACTTATATTATTGAATCAAATACAACTCGACTTAGTGAAGTTATTGAAAAAACAGGTGGTTTTACAAGCGAAGCATATTTGCCGCTTGCTTATATTTTGCGCCGCGAAAAAAAATCACAATCAGATGAACTGCAAAGTAATCAAACTAAAAAAGGATTGCAATATTCTGACTTAGTACCTGAAGATACAGCAAGGTTTAATCTCCATAATAAAGAACGTCGTCCGCTTGTATCGTGTGATTTTGTATCTGCATTTACTCGAAATTCTGAATCAGACAATGTAGTTCTGCAAGATGGTGATGTTATTGTTGTACCTGAAAATCCAAAACGAGTATTTGTTTATGGGCAAGTAAATAAACCGGGTTATGTTTCATTTACACCCAATAAAACTATGGAATGGTACATAGAACGAGCTGGTGGATTTGCAACAGGTGCCGAGAAATCTTTGGCTCGAATAATAAAAGGCAGAACAAAAGTTTGGAGCACAGGGGGCGATAATGTTTTCGTGGAGGCAGGAGATGAAATCTATACTCCACCACCAACTCAAAAACCAATCGGTTATGAAATTCAAAATTATACACTTTTAGTTACTGCAATAGGTACACTTGCATCTATTTTTAGTTTTATCTATTACGCTTTCATTCGCAAACCTTAATATGATTAATAACTTAAAATATTTCACCGTCTTCTTTGTAATGTTTTTTTTGAATTTTATTCCAAAATTGCATGCACAAGTAGAAGATGTTCAGGTGGCACATCCAGTGTATTCATTTTTGATACATGCTGAAACTCGTGGGTTTATCGAACATTTTACAATGTCATCTCTGCCACTACAACGTTCTGAAATTGTTGATGCACTTCGCCAAATACGCCAGCATCAAACAGAACTTATGTCGTCGGAAATTATTACATTAGATGGATTTGAGCGAGAATTTGAAATTGAGAAGCGTACAAATGCTGTGATGATTTATAGCAAAACCGACAGCTCGCAATTGTTTTCTGAAAGATTATTCTCAAATGATGAGAAAGTGATTTATCACTATGCTGATAATGAACATACAGTACAGGCATACTTGATAGGGGGCGGTGATATTCTCATTCAGAAGCGTGGTGATAGTTCAATGAAAAATGTAATGAAAGCGCAAGGTGGCTTTCGAGTTTTTGGAACATTAAGTAATTGTTTCGGATATTATATTCAAGCAACAAACGGGACTGTTCTTTCCGGTGAACGAGCACTTGCATTAGAAGACCCACAAATCCGAAAGAATATAAAATTCACAACCTTAGAGAGTGATTTTGATTTCACGGAGTCTCATGTTCAATTCCAAAAAGATTGGTTTGTGGCTTCGATAGGGCGTGAAACTCGTTTGCAAGGGGCAGGATTTTTCCAAAGAACGTTACTCTCGAATACTGCACCACCGATGGATGCTATCAGTTTAGCCGCTAAATTTCAAGGGGTTGAATATAAATTTATTCACGGAAGTTTATTGGGTGTGCAATTAGACAGTAATGGACTGCCTGTTCCGAGAGTCGGGCTCTTTGCTGAGGTTGGAGCATTTTTGAAATTACCAACTAAATATATTGCAATTCATCAACTTACTTTTAAACCATCGTGGGGTGAATTCGGACTTTGGGAAAGCGAAATTTATAGTAATCGTGGGATAGATATAGCATATTTGAACCCATTCAGTTTTTTAAAATCAGTAGAACATTCGTTGAGAGACCGTGATAATTCCGCTCTTGGAGCTTGGCTTTCGTATCGTCCTATGAAAAATTTGCAAATTAAAGGAAGTTATTTTTTAGATGATTTGGTATTTAGCCAAATCGGAACTGATTATTGGAGTAATAAGGCCGCATTTAATATTGGAGCAATGTATTCTTTACCTTTTGGTGTAGATGCGGCAGTTGAATATGCAAAAGTGTATCCCTATACATTTACTCATTTTAATATTCAAAATGCAACTACAAACGACGGATTGCAAATGATGGGCTTTTTGAAGCCAAATAGCGACGAAGTTTCACTACATCTTTCGTGGTGGTGGGGCAATCGTTATCCATTTTCATTGACAGTAGCAAGTCGCCGTCATGGTGAGAATATTTATGGAAAAAACGCTGTCGGAGTAGATACTTTATTATATAATGCCGGAAGTGATGTTCTCCAAGTAAGAAGAAATACAGATTCTTACAATGCTCCTTTTTTAGCCGGACAACGCGAAGATTCATTTTTAATTCAGCTTGCCGGTGGAATTGAGATAATTCGTGGGTTTAATATTCAGGCGAGTTATCGCCTTGAAAAAGTACAGTCTATACCAATTCACACGGCAGGTCTTACAATTAGATTTGAGGATTTTTAAATGAACGACTTAGTCTCAATAATTGTTCCATGTTATAATGCTGAATTGTATATTGCTGATACTATCACTTCGGTTTTAAAACAGACATATAACCATTGGGAACTCATAATTGTAGATGATTGTTCAAGCGATTCATCATGTGAGATTATTCGTACTTTTTTAGATAAAGATGAACGCATAAAATTAATTGAACTTGACGCAAACAGTGGTCGTCCGGCTGTGCCACGAAATATAGGATGTGCTTTAGCAACCGGAAGTTATATAGCTTATTTGGATGCAGATGATTTGTGGCATCATCAAAAAATAGAACTCCAACTTGGATTCATGAAAAATAATAGTATTGCTTTTAGTTCAACAGAAGTTATAAAATTCGATACTATCGTAGATATAAAGAAACTTAGAGATAAAAATTATGATAAAGCTCATTTAAAAGGGCAGATATCACATAGGCGACTTATCCAAAAAAATATTATTTGCAATTCGAGTGTGATGCTCGAAAAAAGATTGATGGATTTAGTTGATTTTATTGAAGATATTCGTTATAAAGCGATTGAAGATTATCACTGTTGGTTAGTAATTCATCAATTTCACATTGCAAAAAGTGCAGTTTTGAAGGAAAAATTAGTATTCTATCGCCTTGTAGATACTTCAATTTCTCGTTCAAAATATTTTATGCTTCAAAAAAATGCAATTTTGTATTCCGAATATAGAGTCGGCGGGAAAAAATTGGGAATTAGAAAATATCTTTATCTCTTTACGTATATTTATTATTCTATAGTTCGGAAATTCAAGCCATGAACTCACGAATTGCAGAAATACCAATTGTTAATTCTAAAGACGGAAGCCAATATAATATTAGGCATAGTTTTTTGCAAAGGTTGTATTCTTCACCGTCAGTATTTCAGTTTATTGGTGATTGTATCGGTTTTGTAGGAAGTTTCTTTCTGTATTTTATACTATCATTTTCGAGTGGACTATTTGAAATATCTGTAAAAAACAATTTTTGGGAAACGGCAATATTTATCCCAATTATTTCTGTTATATCTGTTTATTGGTTATTAATATTTTGGTTTGGTGGCCTCTATAAAAATTGGCTTGTACGCTCACCGTTTGATGAGTTTTTCACAATTCTACGATATACGTTTTTTGGTTGTGCTTTTTTGTTCTTTTTAATAGTTATTGATACTCATAATTTTCCGCATATTCGACTTAAAATAGTTGTGTATTGGATTACTCTTAGTATCATTATTATTTGTATGAGACTTGTCGTTCGGCTTATTCAGCGGTATCTTCGTCGTCGCGGTATTATTGCCTTGTCGGTTGTATTAGTTGGAAGCGCGCTTCGGCTTAAAGATTTATGGCAATCAATAGTTACGAATCCTTCATGGGGATATGCAATACATGGTGCAATCTTAATGGATAAAGCCGAACAAACAATATGGGAGTCTCAGCAAGAATTACAATCAATTCCTATACTCGGTTTAAAAGATCATTTAAGCGAAATAATCCGGCACATTCAACCGCAAACAGTACTTATTTCTATGAATTCCCCTGAACATACAGAGCTTCTTAACCTTGCTATGCTTTGTGATGAAAATAACATTAGGGTGAAAATTGTTCCGGATTTATACGAAGTATTTAGTGGTCAAGCACGTACATTGCCAATTTATGGTGCGCCGTTGATTGAAATCAGTCCACAGCTTATGAAGCCGTGGGAAGAGTCAATTAAACGATTAATAGATATAGTTGTAAGTTTAATTATTATGGTAGTAGGTTCTCCGGTTTGGTTAGTGCTGTCTATCATGATTAAATTGGATAGTCAGGGCCCGGTATTTTTTAGTCAGTATCGTGTTGGAAAAAACGGAGTTCATTTTAAAATGTATAAATTTCGTTCGATGAAGCAGGAGGGTGATAAAGGCAAAGCACAATGGACACTGCCCGGTGATAGTCGAGTTACGAAGTTCGGTAGATTTATCCGTAAAACACATCTCGACGAAGTACCACAGTTTCTCAATGTTCTATTAGGTGAAATGAGTCTTGTTGGACCTCGTCCCGAACAGCCGTTTTTTGTAGAGAAATATTCGGCTATTTTACCATATTATTACCGTCGTCACAAAGTTCGTCCCGGAATAACAGGGTGGTGGCAAGTAAAATATAAGCCGTTTCTTGAGTCAGTAGAAGAAATGCAAAGTCGTTTGCTGGATGATTTTTATTACATGGAAAATATTTCGTTAAAACTTGACATCGAAATTTTAGTCAGGACTGTTTATTGTGTCGTTACAGGGCACGGGCAAACATAAAATTAAGCATTGTTTATAAAAAAAATATTCAATTGATTGGATTGGAAAAGTGTGAAATCTATAGTAGTTATACCAACATATAATGAAAGCGGAAATGTTGAGAAAATTATTTCTGCAGTGCTTGCAGTTGCACCTGAAATTAATATTCTCATTGTAGATGACAATTCCCCTGACGGTACCTCAACTCTTGTAGAAGCAATGATGAAAACAGATACGCGCGTTCGATTATTGAAACGACCAGGAAAATTGGGCTTAGGAACTGCGTATTGTGAAGGTTTTCGATTGGCTCTTGACTGGGGATATGATATTATAATTGAAATGGATGCAGATTTTTCGCATAATCCTGAAGATGTACCAAGATTTTTAGAAGAACTTAAAAGAAGCGATGTGGTGATTGGATCTCGATATTCTAATGGGGTAAATGTAGTTAATTGGCCACTTAGGAGATTGATTTTAAGTTATGGAGCAAACCTTTACACACGAATTATCACAGGAATGCCGATTAAGGATGCAACCGGAGGTTTTAAAGGATTTCGTGCTGATGTTCTTAAACAAATTGATTTTTCAAAAATACATTCTAATGGCTATGCTTTTCAAATAGAAATGAATTATCGCCTATGGAAATCTGGCGCAAAAATTAAAGAAATTCCCATTGTATTTATTGACCGTACAAGTGGGACTTCAAAAATGAGCAGGAGTATAGTCTATGAAGCAGTGTTTTTAGTATGGAAGTTAAAGTTTATGTTTATGTTTAAATAAAGCAAAACCAATTTTAAAAACGGGAACTAAATTTTAGTTCCCGTTTTATTATGAAAGAATTTGTTCTAAAATGGTTGTTTGTTTTGTTGTTCGAGTGTTTTTAACTATTTTTGTAGTCTGTTAATTTTTAGTCCGGCGTAAAATCGGACATTATTACGAGACATAAATACTATCAATTCATTTAGTTTTTTAGGATTAGAACCGCCATGGCAGATATAACTAAAGTCCGCAACATCGGAATTTCGGCACACATTGATTCAGGTAAAACCACTCTCAGTGAGCGTATTTTATATTATACTGGTAAAATTCATAAAATCGAAGAAGTTCGTGGAAAATCCGGAGTAGGTGCAAAGATGGATTCGATGGATTTAGAACGTGAAAAAGGAATTACAATTCAGTCTGCCGCTACTTATTGTGCTTGGAAAGATTTTCAAATTAATTTGATTGACACTCCAGGTCACGTTGATTTTACGGTTGAAGTTGAACGAGCTTTACGTGTTCTCGATGGAGCGGTTCTTGTGTTATGTGCAGTAGCTGGAGTACAAAGTCAATCTATTACTGTAGATAGACAAATGCGTCGCTATAATGTACCACGCCTTGCATTTATAAATAAAATTGATCGTTCAGGGTCAAACCCATTAAGAGTTATTGCTCAGCTTCGTGAAAAACTTGGGCATAATCCTGTAATGATAACAATGCCGATTGGATTAGAAGATAAAAATGAAGGAATTATTGATTTGTTGAGAATGACAGCAATATTTTTCGACGGAGATAATGGAGAATTTGTGCGTGAAGGCGAAATTCCCGCAAATTTACATGACGAAGCAAAACAACTTCGTCACACACTTGTAGAAACACTTTCAGATTTTGACGATGTGATTGCTGAGAAATTCTTGATGGATGAATATGTGACTGAAGCAGAATTGAAACCGGCTATCAGAAGAGAAACCTTATCCCTTAGAATTACCCCTGTATTTGTTGGTTCTGCTAAAAAGAACAAAGGAATACAAGTACTTTTAGATGGAATAACTGACTTTTTACCAAGTCCGATAGATATTAAAAATGAAGGTTTAGACCAAAACAATAATGAAGCAAAAGTAACTTTATCCTCAGATGATTTAACAAAACCTTTCGTAGGACTCGCGTTTAAGCTTGAAGACGGACGTTTCGGTCAGCTCACCTATATGAGAATTTACCAAGGTAAAATTAAAAAAGGTGATATGATATACAATAATGTCACCGGAAAGAAAGTTAAGGTTCCTAGATTGGTACGGATGCACTCTGACGAAATGAATGATATTGAAGAAACAAGTGCAGGTGATATTGTAGCTCTATTTGGTGTAGATTGCGCAAGCGGTGATACATTTACAGATGGCACGGCAAATATTACAATGACTTCAATGTTTGTTCCTGAGCCTGTGATTGAACTTGCAGTATCTCCTAAGGAAAAAGCCGGTCAAGCTAATTTCTCAAAGGCACTCAATCGTTTCACTAAAGAAGACCCAACATTCCGAGTATATCGTGATGAAGAAAGCGGTGAAACAATCATAAAAGGTATGGGGGAGCTTCACTTAGAAATTTATATTGAACGAATTAAACGTGAATATAATTGTGAGGTAGTGGTAGGTCGTCCGAAAGTAGCGTTCCGAGAAACTATTACAACTCGTGCTGAGTTCAATTATACCCATAGAAAACAAACAGGTGGTTCTGGTCAATTTGCACGAGTGGCCGGGTATTTTGAGCCATTACCATCTGATGCAGTAGAAAATTATGAATTTGTAGATGATATTGTTGGTGGTGTTATTCCACGAGAGTACATTCCGGGTTGTGATAAAGGATTCAAAGAACAGCTTCACGATGGTCAATTAATTGGTCAGCCCGTTGTTGGAGTACGTGTAGTACTTAACGACGGTCAGTTCCACCCTGTGGATTCTTCTGAGCTTGCTTTTAAGGTGGCATCCATGACTGCAGTACGTGAATTCTATTCTAAAGCCAAGCCAATTATATTAGAGCCAATAATGAAACTCGAAGTAAGCGGACCTGAAGAGTACCAAGGTGTAATGATTGGACAGGTAAATCAACGTCGTGGGGTAATTGTCGGAACTACAAATGATGCAGGATATGTGGTCATAGAATCAGAAGTACCGCTTAGTGAGATGTTTGGTTACTCGACAGATATCCGAAGTGTGACGCAAGGCAAGGGAGAATTCACAATGGAGTTCTTACGCTACGCTCCTGTGCCTAAACAAGTACAAGAAGAGATGGTTAAGGAATATCAAATTCGTCGTGCAGAAGGAAACAGATAATTTAATTTAAAAAAATACTAAAAAAAAGATAAAAATAATTTGCACAATTTAGGAAGTTGCCGTATTTTTGCAAGCTCTCTAACACGCCAAGCTATTTTTCGGTGAACAAAGGATAACAACGTGCCAACAATTAGTCAACTAGTCCGAAAAGGACGCAACAAAGTAATAGTAAAGAGTAAGTCACCTGCGTTAGACGACTGTCCGCAACGCAGAGGTGTTTGTACACGGGTTTATACAACAACCCCCAAAAAACCAAACTCAGCGCTACGTAAAGTGGCTCGTGTTCGTTTAACAAATGGGATTGAAGTTACTGCTTATATCCCGGGTGAAGGACACAATTTACAAGAGCACTCAATTGTTATGATTCGTGGTGGTAGAGTAAAAGATTTGCCAGGTGTTCGTTATCACATCATTCGTGGTACAGCAGATACTCAAGGTGTAAAAGATAGAAAACAAGGTCGATCTAAATATGGTGCAAAAAGACCTAAAAAAGGTGCAGCAGCTGCGGCTCCGACAAAAGGTAAAAAATAATAAAAGATTCAGATATTATCGTTTCGCTTAAATTGTAATTATACTAAAATTAGGTAATGAGAAAAAAAAGAGCAGAAAAAAGACATCATCATCCTGACCCAAGATTTGGGGACGTTATGGTAAGTAGATTTATCAGTAAGATGATGCTTGACGGTAAAAAAAGTATAGCACAAGGTATTGTTTACCGTGCACTTGATGTAGTTGCAGACCGCACAAAGCAAGAGCCAATTGAGGTTTTTCGTAGAGCGATTTCTAATGTGTCTCCTGCAATGGAAGTGAAATCAAGAAGAATCGGTGGAGCTACATATCAAGTTCCTACTGAAGTTCGTGAAGAACGTAGGATTTCTCTGGCAATGCGTTGGATAAAACAATACGCATCTGACCGCAGAGATAAATCAATGGCACTTCGTTTGGCGGCAGAGCTAATAGCGGCAGCTAACGGAGAAGGAAACGCTGTTAAGAAACGTGATGATATTCATCGTATGTCTGATGCAAACAAAGCATTTGCCCACTTTAAGTGGTAATAAAAATAAAATTCGTTCTTTGTCAATACAATATATTCTCAAATAGAAGTAAATCCAATCATGTCGCGCAATATAAATAAAGTCCGAAATATCGGAATTATGGCGCACATTGATGCCGGAAAAACTACTACCACCGAGCGTATCCTTTTTCAAACAGGGGTTGTTCATAAAATAGGTGAAGTAGATGACGGCACAACAGTAATGGATTATATGGATCAAGAGCGTGAGAGAGGTATAACGATAACTTCAGCGGCTACAACATGTTTTTGGAGAGAAAATCAAATTAATATAATTGATACTCCCGGGCATGTAGATTTTACAGCAGAAGTTCAACGGTCTCTTAGAGTTCTAGATGGTGCAATAGCTGTCTTTTGTGGGGTGGCAGGTGTTCAACCACAAACTGAAACTGTTTGGCATCAAGCAAATATGTATAATGTGCCAAGAATTGCTTATATTAACAAACTTGACCGTATTGGTTCTAATTTTGAACGAGCAGTTCAGATGATGCGAGATAAACTTAATGCAAATGCAGTTGTATTGCAGTTACCAATTGGAAGTGAAGATTTGTTTGTTGGAGTTGTTAATATCTTGGCTCGTAAAGCATATCTTTTCGAAGAAGGTTCTTTGGGGCTTAAACATCAAGAAGTAGATATACCACAGGAGCTCATAAGTAAGGTAGATGAATTAAGAATGAAATTAGTTGAGTCTGTGGCAGAACTAGATGATGCTTTACTGGAAAGTTATCTCAATGGAGAAATTCCAACTTTAGAATCAATATTTAATGCACTTCGTAAAGGAACGATTGAATCTAAAATAGTGCCGGTCTTCTGCGGGTCATCTTTTAAAAACAAAGGAGTAAAATTCCTTCTAGATGCAATAGTAGATTATTTACCTTCGCCAATTGATAAAAAAGAAGTAGTTGGGTTTGATGTTGAAGATTATCAACGTAAAATTCGCTTAAATATAAGTGAGTCGGAGAATTTTTCAGCGTTGGCTTTTAAAATTTTGACAGATCAATTTGTTGGACGATTGACATTTATTCGAATATATACCGGTACATTAAAAGTAGGAACTCAAGTACTGAATTCTTCAACAGGAAAAAAAGAAAGAGTTTCAAAGATATTGCGAATGTATGCAAATCGCCGTGAAGAAATATATGAAGCGTTTGCAGGCGATATAGTCGCAATTCCCGGGTTAAGATTTGCAAGAACAGGCGATACTTTGTGTGAAATAGAACATCAAGTATTGTTTGAAAAAATTCAATTTGCTGAGCCGGTGATTAATCAGTCGGTAGAAGCAAAGACAATGGCTGATCAAGATAAGCTAATTGATGCACTAAATAAATTGACAGAAGAAGACCCAACATTTAAGTATTATAATGACAGTGAAAGCGGCCAAACGATAATCAGCGGAGTTGGTGAATTGCATCTTGAGATTATTGTTGATAGGTTGAAAAGAGAATTTAATGTAATTGTAAAAGTTGGTAAGCCACAAGTGGCATATAGAGAAACTATTACAGAAGCGGTAAAACAAGAAGGAAAGTTTGAGAGACAGCAAGGTAATAAAGGTCAGTTTGGGCATGTTGTTTTAAATATAGAGCCAAACGAACGCGGAAAAGGATTTGAATTTGAAAATCAAAGTACATTAGCTCAAATACCAAAACAATTTATTGCTTCAATTGAGCAAAGCGCAAGAGAAAGTATCGCTGTCGGGCCAATAGCAGGATATGCTATAGTTGATGTAAAAGTACAATTAGTAGGTGGTTCGTATGACGAAGTAAATTCGTCGGAATTAGCATACAAAATAGCTACTTCAATGGCGATAAAAGATGGGTTAAGAAAAGCACATCCGGTAGTTTTAGAGCCAATGTTTGAAGTTGAAGTAGTGGCACCGGAAGAATATATTGGTGATATTATTGCAGATTTAAGTTCGAGACGTGGAAAAATAGAAGGTATTATGCAAGATAATGCTCTTCAAACCGTAAAAGCCGGTGTTCCTCTCTCGGAAATGTTCGGATATGTAACGCAGTTACGTTCAATGAGTCAAGGAAGAGGTGTTTACACTATGACTTTTTCGCATTACGAGCCGGCAATCGTTGGTAGCAATAATTCATTTATGAATGTTGGTTGGTTAAACTAAGTAAAAAACTTATTATTATTTATTTGTAATTTCATCTTAAGGTGAGAACATGGCAAAAGAAAAATTTGATCGTTCCAAACCGCACGTGAACGTAGGAACAATTGGTCACGTGGATCACGGTAAAACAACATTAACTGCTGCAATAACCATGGCGCTTGCTAAAGCGGGTGGTTCACAGCAAGCACGTACATTTGATTCAATTGATAATGCGCCTGAAGAGCGTGCACGTGGTATAACGATTGCAACTGCTCACGTTGAGTATGAAACCGCTAATCGTCATTATGCACACGTTGACTGTCCCGGTCACGCAGACTATGTGAAAAACATGATTACTGGTGCGGCTCAAATGGACGGAGCTATCTTAGTGGTAGCTGGTACGGATGGTCCAATGCCGCAAACTCGTGAGCATATTTTGCTTGCACGTCAAGTTGGGGTTCCTCGTATTGTAGTGTTTCTGAACAAAGTAGATATTGCTGACCCTGAGCTTCTTGAGCTTGTAGAATTAGAAGTTCGTGAATTGTTGGATAAATATGAATTTCCAGGTGACGAAATTCCAATCATTAAAGGTTCAGCACTTAAAGCATTAGATGCTGGTTCTGACCCTTCAACATCAAAAGACGATGAAAGATTAGCATGTATTTATGAATTAATGGATGCTGTTGATTCTTACATTCCAATTCCAATGCGTGAAGTAGACAGACCGTTCTTGATGCCGATTGAAGACGTATTTTCAATTACCGGTCGTGGTACAGTTGGTACAGGTCGTATTGAGCGTGGAATTGTTAAAATCAATGAAGAAGTTGAAATTGTTGGATTTGGATTACAAAAAAAGACAACAGTTACTGGAATTGAAATGTTCCGGAAACTTCTCGACGAAGGTCGTGCAGGTGATAACGTTGGATTGCTTTTGCGTGGTGTAGATAAAGAAGAGTTAGAGCGCGGAATGGTTCTTGCAAAAATCGGTTCTATTAAACCACACCATAAATTTAATGCTCAAGTTTATGTTTTAAGTAAAGAAGAAGGAGGACGTCATACTCCTTTCTTTAACGGATATCGACCACAGTTTTACTTTAGAACAACAGATGTGACAGGTATTGCTTCTTTGCCAAATGGTGTTGAAATGGTTATGCCTGGTGATAATATTGACAATCTTGAAATTGAACTTATAACCCCGGTTGCTATGGATGAAGGTCTTCGTTTCGCGATTCGTGAAGGTGGAAGAACAGTAGGAGCGGGAATTGTAACTAAAATTATTGAATAAGTCATACGAATAATATAGATGAAATGCAGTAGAATAAAAACTGCCTTTCATTTAAAACCTACAACTATATTGAATTGATAAGGGTGCATACGTGGCTTCACAAAAAATACGAATTAAACTAAAGTCTTACGACCACAATTTAATTGACAGATCAGCAGAAAGAATTGTTCGGACAGTAAAGCAAACTGGTGCAACAGTATCAGGTCCGATTCCACTACCGACTCAGAAGACAGTTTACACTGTGTTACGTTCGCCACACGTGGATAAAAAGTCACGCGAGCAGTTTGAGGCAAGAACACATAAGCGACTTATAGACATTTTTAGTTCTACACAAAGAACGATAGATGCTTTAATGCGGTTGGAATTACCTGCCGGTGTAGATGTAGAAGTAAAAGTATAAAACGACTTTGGAGAACTTAAAACAATGAGTGCATTGCTTGGAAAAAAGCTTGGAATGACAAGTGTTTATAATGATAAAGGCGATCAAATACCTGTAACGGTAATTGAGGCTGGTCCTTGTCCTGTTGTTCAAGTAAAAACAAAAAGTACTGACGGATATTCTGCAGTGCAAATCGGGTATGGTGAAATTGCCGCAAGGAAAATTAATAAGCCACTCGAAGGACATTTTAAAAAATCAGGTGTAGAACCTGTACGACACCTAAAAGAGTTTCGTCATCTTGCTGAGACATTGAATATTGGTGAAGTTCTTACGGTAGAAGTTTTCCAAAAAGGTGATAAAGTAAAAGTAAGTGGTACCGGTAAAGGTCGTGGATTTCAAGGTGTTGTTAAACGTCACCATTTTGGTGGTGTTGGAATGACAACACACGGACAATCAGACCGACCACGTGCCCCAGGATCAATTGGTTCTTCGTCGTATCCATCGCGCGTTTTTAAAGGTTTGAGAATGGCTGGTCGTATGGGTGGTAAAAGAATATCAACAAGAAATTTAGAAATTATAGACATAATGCCCGATACTAACATACTACTTGTCAAAGGGAATGTTCCGGGAGCAATTAATTCATTAGTAGAAATCGTAAAGCACTAAGCGAGAAACATAATGCTTGTAAATGTATTAAATAAAGATGGACAAAACGCTGGTCAGGTAGAATTACCTGATGAAGTTTTTGGAATAGAGCCTCACGAACATGCAATGCATTTAGCTGTGCGCGTTTACTTATCCAATCAGCGACAAGGAACACACAAAACCAAGACTAGAACAGAAGTTTCTGGTGGCGGTAGAAAGCCGTGGAAGCAAAAAGGCCGAGGAACTGCTCGTTCAGGTTCAAATCGTTCGCCTGTATGGGTAGGTGGTGGAACTGTGCATGGGCCTAAGCCGCATCTTTACAAATTAGATTTGCCGAAGAAAGTAAGAAGATTAGCCCGTAAGTCTGCTTTCTCTTTGAGACTTCGAGAAAATAATTTGTTGGTTCTAGAAGATTTGTCTTTCGGCGAGATTAAAACTAAACAAATGGCTGTTGTCGTAAAAGCATTGAACCTTGAAAATCAAAAAACATTGTTTTTGGTTGCAGATAATGAGAAAAATGTTGTTTGTTCAGCTAGAAATTTACCTAAACTAACTACATCTGTAGCTGATAAAATTTCTACGTATGATATTCTAAGACATAAAAAATTGCTTGTTTCCAAAAGCGCGATTGAAAGAATAGTAAAAACTTTTGATAATTAATTGACTCTTTCGAAAAAAATATAACATGATAACTGTATTACAACACCCAATTATTACTGAAAAGTCTGCAAATATAGGACACTTACGTCAATACATATTTGCTGTGGATACTGACTCTAATAAAGTTCAAATTAGAAACGCAATCGAATCTATGTTTGATGTTGATGTTATATCTATCCGTACAGTAAGAGTCAAAGGTAAAAGTAAAGTAAGAATGACAAAAAAAGGTGTAATGCGAGGCAGAACTAATCTTAAAAAAAAGGCATACATTACGCTTAAAGAAGGACAAACCTTGGATGTTGTAACAGGCGAAGGTTCGGACGAGTAATATTCTCATAATCGAAGTTAATAACAATGGCACTAAGAACACTTAAACCAATAACTCCCGGAACAAGATTTTATTCTGTAAGTACTTTTGATGAAATAACAAAAAGTACACCAGAAAAATCGTTGACTGTGACTCTCAAAAAATCAGGTGGTAGAAATAATACAGGTCGTATTACTTCACGTCACCGTGGTGGCGGACATAAGCGTAAGTATCGTATTATTGATTTTAAACGCAATAAATTTAATATACCTGGTGTAGTTGAATCTATTGAATACGATCCAAACCGTTCTTGTAGAATTGCTTTAGTGCAATATCAAGATGGTGAAAAGCGTTACATGTTGGCTCCTGATAAAATTAAAGTTGGACAAACTGTAATCTCAGGTAAAAATGTTGAATTACAAGATGGTAATGCACTACCTATTGGCAAAGTTCCGGTTGGATTATTTATCCATAATATAGAACTTAAACCAGGTAAAGGAGGGCAAATGGCTCGGAGTGCAGGTACGTCTGCTCAACTTGTAAGTGTATCAGATGGTTATGCTCAGGTTAAATTACCTTCCGGTGAGATTCGTTCGATAAGTGCAGAATGTATGGCAACTCTCGGAGTTGTAGGAAATTCTGACCACATGAATATTCTTCATGGAAAAGCCGGTCGTAAAATTTGGTTAGGAATCAGGCCGCAAACTCGTGGTATGGCAATGAATCCAATTGATCACCCGATGGGTGGCGGTGAAGGTAAGTCTAAATCAGGTGGAGGACGCTTGCATCCTCGTTCACCATGGGGACAGCTAGCTAAAGGATTGAAAACTCGCAAGAAAAAGAACAAATCTAACAATATGATTATTCGCCGCAGAACTAAGTAAAAGAAATAAATTATGGCACGTTCGCTCAAAAAAGGACCTTTTATAAGCTATAAGCTCATCGAAAAAATAGATGCACTTAATGCTACTAATGTTAAAAAAGTTGTGAAAACATGGTCACGCGCATCGATGATAGCGCCTGATTTTGTAGGTCATACATTTGCAGTCCACAATGGTAATAAATTTATACCAGTGTATGTATCGGAAAATATGGTAGGGCATAAACTCGGTGAGTTTGCACCTACAAGAACATTCCGAGGACATGCAGGTAATCGTAAAGATCAAAAAACAGGCAAAAAATAAGTAATAAGGTATAGATGAACATGGAAGCAAAAGCAATAAGAAGATTCGTCCGCACATCACCTCGTAAAATGAGGTTAGTGATTGACTTAATTCGCGGAAAATCTGCATCTCAAGCATTGGCAACATTAAAATTTTGTCCAAAACACGCTGCAACTGATGCAGTCTTAGTTTTAAAATCAGCGATAGCTAATTTAGAAAACAAGAGTTTTGATGTTGATTCTGATAAAATTATGGTCAAAGAAGCATTTGTAAATCAAGGACCATCAATGAAAAGAATATCACCTGCTCCAATGGGCAGAGCTTATAGAATAATTAAACGTTCTCATCATTTGACAATTGTTGTATCTGCTGAATAAGCAATATTAGGAGTAGGAACTTGGGTCAGAAAACACATCCAATTGGATTTCGCTTAGGTATCATCAAGCAATGGGAAGCAAACTGGTTTGATGAAAAAAATATTGCTGAAAAGCTAACTGAAGATTTGTTAGTACGCTCATACGTAAAAAGCCGTCTTAAAAAAGCTGGCGTTGCGAGGGTTATTATTGAACGTACTGCGAAAAAAGTGATAGTTACTATTCAAACATCTCGTCCGGGAGTTATCATTGGACGTTCAGGTAAAGATATTACATTACTAGAAGAAGAACTAAAGAAAATTACTAAAAAAGATGTTAAAATTCTAATCAATGAGATTAAGCGTCCAGAATTAGATGCGCAATTAGTCGCTGAAAATATAGCTCAGCAACTCGAAGGAAGAATTTCATTTCGTAAAGCTATGAAGCAATCAGTTGGTGCTGCAATCAGAATGGGAGCAGAAGGAATTCGGGTTATGTGTTCAGGTCGTCTTGGGGGTGCAGATATGAGTCGTACAGAACAATACAAAGAAGGACGTGTACCATTGCATACTATACGTGCTGATATTGATTACGGAACAGCAACTGCTAAAACCATCTATGGTGCAATTGGTGTTAAAACTTGGATTTGCCGTGGAGAAATTATCGGTAAACCTCAAATAAAAGAATAAGTTACTTGTATAGAAATATTTCGTTTGTCTAAGATAATATCCTTAAGCAAGAAAAGAAAGAAAAAAGATTATGTTACTTCCTAAAAGAGTAAAACACCGTAAGACGCAACGTGGACGAATGAAAGGCAAAGCTTATCGTGGTTCGTTGGTGACATTTGGAAGTTTTGGTATGAAAGCACTTGAACCTGCTTGGATTACTAATCGTCAAATAGAATCAGCTCGTATTGCAATTAATCGTTATCTAAAGCGTGATGGTAAAGTTTGGATTCGTATATTTCCTGATAAACCGGTAACCAAAAAACCGGCTGAAACTCGAATGGGTTCTGGTAAAGGTAGTCCAGAATTTTGGGTAGCAGTTGTAAAACCCGGAAGAGTATTATTTGAAATTGACGGAGTATCAAAGGAAGCAGCTCAAGAAGCAATTCGTTTGGCTTCGCATAAATTACCGATTAAAGTTAAGTTTGTTACACGAATTGATGCGGATATTCAATGAAAGCTCGGAAAGCACACGACCTTCGGGAATTAACAAGTGAAGAAATAGTAAATACACTTCGTGAAGCAGAAGAAACCCTTGTAAAATTACGCTTTCAAAAAGCATTAAGTCAATTGCAAGATACTTCATATATCAGAACACTTCGTAAAGATATTGCAAGACTTAATTTAATTATAGGCGAACGAGCATCATTAGTGGGAGCATAATATAATCATGGAAACGATAAACGAACAAACACAAGTATCAACTTCAGGGGAATATGTTCCCGGAAGAAAGAAAATAAGACAAGGTAAAGTCGTGAGTAATAAGATGAACAAATCAATTGTAGTCGCAATTGAGCGACAAGTTGTACATCCATTGTATAGAAAGTACTACAAGCAAACCAAAAAGGTTATGGCTCACGATGAAGAAAACACTTGTAATATTGGTGATGTAGTAAGAGTGATTGAAAGTCGTCCTCTTAGTGCCCAAAAGAGATGGTCATTAATTGAAATTATAGAACGAGCACAGTAAAGCGCTTTATATAGAAAGATACTTAAATGATACAAGAAGAATCAAATCTAGTGGTAGCTGATAATTCAGGAGCAAGGCGAGTACGCTGTATTCGTGTCCTTGGAGGGCATGCCCGACGCTATGCTGGTGTAGGTGATATAATAGTAGTATCCGTAAAAGCGGCACTTCCTAATGGTGGAGTTAAAAAAGGGGATGTGTGTAAAGCAGTCGTGGTACGAACTAAAAAAGAAATTCAACGGAAAGATGGCTCGTATATCAGGTTTGATGAAAATGCAGCTGTAATTCTCAATAATCAAGGAGAGCCACGCGGAACTCGTATTTTTGGTCCCGTAGCTCGTGAATTGCGTGAGAGAAACTTTATGAAAATTATTTCTCTGGCACCAGAAGTTCTATAAGAAGAGGCAATCCTATGAAATTAAAAATAAAAAAAGGTGATACTGTCGCTGTTATAACAGGTAACGATAAAGGTAAAACCGGTCGAGTATTAGAAGTAGATTCTAAAAAAATGAGAATCCTGATTGAAGGCATAAGTATCCGTAAAAAACATTCTAGACCTACTGCTGCTAATCAGCAAGGTGGAATATTAAGTAAGGAAATGCCAATACATTATTCTAATGTCCAACTTGTCGACAGCGAAGGCAAGCCTACCCGTGTGAGTATAAAATCACTCGAAAAAGCTGGTGAGAAATCATCGGTAAGAATTGCACGAACAAATGGTAAAGAAATTTAATCTGTGAGATTTAGAACATGGCAAAGCAAGCAACTGTAAAAAAAATCGAATTAAAACCGGAAGGTCGCCGGATTGAAGAATATAAAGGTGCAGTACCTGCACCTCGACTAGCAGCATTTTACCGTGAGCAGGTTGTGCCGGCTTTGATGAAAAAATTTGGGTATAAGTCCGTTATGCAGGTTCCAAAATTGAAGAAAATTTGCATAAATATGGGAGTTGGTTCTGCGACTCAAGATCAAAAGATTTTGCAGAATGCTGTCAATGAAATGGAATTAATATCAGGACAACGCCCAGCAATAACCCGCTCAAAAAAGGCAATAGCTAATTTCAAGTTACGCGCAGGTCAGCCAATCGGCTGTCATGTTACTCTTCGCAGAGCAATGATGTTTGAATTTATTGATAGATTTATCAATATAACATCACCGCGTATTCGTGACTTTAGAGGATATTCAGATAAATCTTTCGACGGTCGTGGCTCCTTGACAATTGGTATTAAAGAGCAAATTATTTTCCCTGAAATTGATGTTGATAAAGTAAGCCGAATAACAGGTATGGATATAACATTCGTTACCAGTGCAAAATCAGATGAAGAAGCATCAGCATTATTACAAGAATTTGGATTTCCATTCCGTAAAGCATAATTATAGAATAAATTTATGGCAAAAACAAGCGTAATCGCCCGAAATGAAAAACGTAAGAGATTGGTAGAAAAATATGCTGCCAAGCGTGAAGAACTTAAAAATGCAGGAGATTGGGAAGGATTACAAAAACTTCCTAGAAATAGCTCTCCAACACGTGTTCAAAGCCGTTGTAGTATGACAGGAAGGGCTCGTGGTGTTTATAAAAGATTTGGTTTGGGTCGTAATATATTTCGCCAGTTGGCACTCGAAGGAAAAATTCCGGGTATCCGCAAGGCAAGTTGGTAACTAATATTTAAATTATAAAAGAATAATATGCCAGTATCAGATACAATAGCAGATTTCTTGACAAGAATTAGAAATGCAGCTTCAGCGAAGCACAAGTCAGTGGATACTCCATCTTCTAATCTTAAAATTGCAGTAGCAACCATCCTAAAAGATCAAGGATTTATCAACAATTTTGAAACAATTGAAGATAATAAACAAGGTGTAATACGAGTAATACTTCGGTATCACAATGGTTTGCCAGCAATACAAGAAGTCAAAAAAGTAAGTAAACCCGGTCGACGTGTTTATTTACCTGCTGATAAATTACCAAGAGTACGAAACGGTTTAGGTATGGCTATTGTCTCCACTTCAAAAGGAGTGATGACCGATAAACAAGCACGGCTTTACAATGTAGGCGGTGAAATTCTTTGCACAGTCTGGTAAAATTCAAGGAGCTCAAACGTGTCCCGTGTAGGTAAAAAGCAAATCGCAGTTCCGGCTAATGTACAAGTTACAGTTGCCGGTGGAATTCTAAAAGCAAAAGGCCCAAAGGGCGAACTAATGGTTCGTGTCCCTTCAGAGATATCATATTCAAATGAAAATAACATTATTTCATTTGCAAGAGTAAGCGACCAAAAAGACATTCGTGCTTTGCACGGATTAACACGCGCTCTTAGTGCAAATGCAATTGAAGGTGTTGTTAATGGGTTTCAGCGTAATTTAATAATTGAAGGTGTTGGTTATCGTGCAGAAATGCGTGGAAATAGATTGTATTTAGCCTTGGGTTATTCGCATCCTATTTTATTTATACCACCTGATGGAATTGATTTCGTTGTACCAGCGCCAACGCAAATTCAAGTCAAAGGAATTGACAAGCATTTAGTAGGTGAAATTGCATCAAAAATTCGCAGACTTCGTCCACCTGAGCCGTACAAAGGAAAAGGCGTTAGATATGAAGGTGAACAAATCCGTAGAAAAGCCGGTAAATCAGCCGGTAAATAACATTTGAAATTACAACGTTGACAAAAGGATATAAAGTATCATGAGTGCAAATCTGAAGAAAGAACGTCGAACACGAAGAAAATTGCGGGTACGCAAAAAAATTACCGGAACTCCAGAACGCTATCGTTTAAGTGTATATAGAAGTTTGAAGCACATATATGCTCAAATTATTGATGACACACAAAACTTAACACTTGTTTCAGCTTCGACTGTTGAAAAAGAAATTATAGGTTCGATTACTAATGAAAGTACAAAGAGCGATAACAGTAAACTCGTTGGCGCATTGCTTGCTCAGCGTGCACTCGCAAAAAACATTTCGTCTGTTGCCTTCGACCGCAATGGGTATATTTATCACGGTCGAGTAAAGGCATTAGCAGATGCCGCTCGTGAAGCCGGTTTGCAATTTTGATATTCAATTAGGAGAAAACCTCAGTGGCAAAAATTAGAGTTTCAGACCTTGACTTAAAAGATAAGCTTGTATATGTAGGTCGTACAGCAAAAGTTGTAAAAGGTGGACGTCGATTTAACTTTTCGGCAATTGTAGTTGTTGGCGATGGTAATGGTCATATTGGCTATGGTTTGGGTAAAGCTGGTGAAGTAGTAGATGCTGTTACAAAAGCTACCGACGCTGCAAAGAAGAATGTAGTTACTGTAAGATTGCAAGACAATACCATTCCACATGATGTCACCGGTAAATTTGGTGCAGCACGCGTATTTATTAAACCTGCCTCAGCCGGTACTGGTGTTATCGCATCGGGTGGTGTACGTGCGGTTCTAGAATTAGCTGGAGTACAAGATGTTCTAACAAAGAGTTTAGGTTCTTCAAACCCACACAATACAGTAAAAGCAACAATACAAGCATTAGTCCATTTGCAAGATGCACAATCAGTTGCTGCTCGCCGAGGAATATCTGTAGAAAAAGTAACACGTGGATAATTATTATAAATAGTGGGAATATCGCAATGGAAAAACTGAAAATAACTCAGATACGCAGTATGATTAAAACGAAAGAAAATCAAAAGCGCACTATTTTAGCACTTGGATTGGGAAGACCAAATTATGTTGTTATTCAACCAAAAAACGTGCAAACTCTTGGTATGATTAACGTTGTAAAACACCTCGTAACTGTTGAAGAAATTTCTGCCTAAGAATTAAGGAATTAATCTAATGAAACATATTGGTAATCTCAGCCCTGCGATAGGTTCGACAGGCAAAAAAAAACGAATAGGTCGTGGTGCTGGTTCTGGACATGGCGGAACATCTACTCGTGGACATAAAGGACATAAAGCAACTTCCGGTTACAAAAGCAAGCGAGGATTCGAAGGTGGTCAAATGCCACTAAGCCGACGCTTACCAAAATTTGGATTTAGTAATCCATTTAGAGTTGAATTTCAAATTCTTAATCTATCTACATTGCAAGAGTTATCAGACGCAAATTTGTTTGATGGAAATGGCGTAACACCAGAGTTACTCTATGAAATAGGTGCAATAAGTAAAAGAACTGTTCCATTGAAAATATTGGGCAGTGGAGAATTAACCGCTAAACTTCATATTTCAGCAGACAGTTTTTCAGAGTCGGCTAAGCAAAAAATTGAGTCTGCGGGAGGCACAGCAATTACCAATGGCTAATATAGTTCAAACTTTTAAAAATATCTTCAAAATTGAAGAACTTCGACAAAGAATTGTATTCACTATAGGAATATTAGTTGTCGTTCGTATTGGAGCATATATTTCATTGCCAGGTGTCGATGTTGTGGCTTTGCATGCGTCCTCTCAAACAGATTCTAATTCGCTTTTAGGACTTTATGATTTATTTGTAGGTGGAGCACTTTCCAATGCGGCAATTTTTGCTCTTGGGATTATGCCATACATTTCTGCGTCTATCGTATTTCAACTTGCCGCCATCGTAATGCCGCAAATACAGAAAATGCAACGTGAAGGCGAAGATGGTCGTAGAAAAATTAATCAATATACACGATATCTAACAGTACTTATAGCCGCACTTCAAGCATGGGGAATTAGTGTAAAAATCGCAAACCCTACAAATGGAGCAACAGTAGTACCCTTCGAGGGAATTGGATTTATAATTTCATCTATTATAATTCTTACTTCGGGAACTATATTCTTAATGTGGCTAGGTGAACTTATTACTGATAGAGGATTAGGGAACGGTATATCACTTATAATCTTTATTGGTATTATAGCTCGACTACCATCGGCTATTGCACAAGAAATATCACTTGTCCAAGCAAATTCACGATTGTGGATTGTAGATGTTATAATGGCGGGAATGTTGGTATTCATAGTAGCCGCTGTGATTTTGGTTACACAAGGAGCTCGAAGGATACCTGTGCAATACGCAAAAAGAGTAGTTGGAAAAAAAACGTACGGTGGAACAACTCAATATATTCCCCTTAGAGTAAATACAGCTGGTGTTATGCCTATTATCTTTGCTCAATCTATGTTGTTTATTCCGAGTACAGTACTCAGTTTTTTTCCTGATAGCCCGGGTTTGGCATCTATAGCGCATCTTTTTAGTGATCGTTCGTATGCATACGCTTTAATTTATTCATTAGTTATTATATTCTTTACATATTTCTATACAGCGATTGTTTTTAATCCTAAAGATGTTGCTGAAAACATGAAAAAGCAAGGTGGTTTTATTCCGGGAATTAGGCCAGGAAAACCAACAGCTGATTACGTTGAAAATATATTAACAAGAATAACATTACCTGGTTCAGTATTTTTAGCTCTAATTGCAATTCTTCCTACATTTATTCAAAATGTACTTGCTGTACCACCCGGATTTGCTTCCTTTTTTGGTGGAACAAGTTTGTTGATTATAGTGGGGGTAGCTCTTGATACTCTTCAACAAATTGAATCATATTTGCTAATGCGACATTATGATGGATTTATGAAAAGTGGTAAAATCAGAGGCAGAGCAAATGCTGGTAATGTAGGTGGATTCTGATAGTATGAAAAACAATTATGAACTCTCCTGCAATTAAAATACCTTCTGCTATTAATCTGATTGAAGAATCTTGTAGAATAGTTGTTGGTGCATTGCTTGAAGTTCGAAAAAATGTTAGAGTTGGAATTACAACAGATGAACTTGATGCTATAGCCGAAGATTATATTCGTTCACAAAATGGAGAGCCGGCTTTTAAAGGATATATTGTAGATGGAAAATCTTTTCCTTCTTCCTTGTGTATATCAATAAACGATGAGGTTGTCCATGGATTGCCCTCAAGTAGAGAGTTAGAAGAAGGGCAAATTGTTTCGATTGATTGTGGTGTTAAAAAAAATGGTTATTTCGGTGATAGTGCGGCAACTTTTCCTGTAGGTGTTGTATCAGCTGAAAAGCAACTGTTGCTTGATGTAACGTATGAGTCACTTATGTTGGGTGTGAGCCAAGCTGTAGCAAACAATAAGGTATATGATATATCACGAGCGGTTCAGTCGCATGTAGAAAAAAATGGTTTTTCGGTTGTTCGTGAATTAGTTGGGCATGGAGTTGGTAAAAAATTACATGAAGATCCGGTAATTCCAAATTTTGTACCACCATTATTGCATCGTTCCCGATTTCCAAATGATAGACTTGTAAAAGGGAAAGCATTAGCAATCGAACCGATGGTAAATGCCGGTGTGTTTAGAGTGAAAACAGCAAGTGATGGTTGGACAGTTCTTACATCAGATGGTCGTCCTTCTGCACATTTTGAACATACAGTCATTGTGGAAGACAAACAGCCAATTATTCTAACGCTTTTAAGCTAATTTTTGAATTTATGGCAAAACAAGACCTAATACGTGTAGATGGTACTATTGAAGAAACATTACCAAACACACAATTTATTGTGAAATTAGACAATGGACATAAAGTTCTAGCCCATATTTCCGGAAAAATGCGAATGAATTTTATTAAAATATTGCAAGGCGATAAAGTAACAGTCGAACTTTCGCCATACGAC
This sequence comes from Bacteroidota bacterium, assembly GCA_018266765.1. Lineage (GTDB taxonomy): Bacteria > Bacteroidota > Ignavibacteria > Kapaibacteriales > UBA961 > JADJXV01. Next base: position 16,672 of record JAFDZU010000004.1, on the reverse strand, counting down.
TTATCAAAAGGTCGAATTGTTTATCGGTATAAGTAAATCAAAAATAAAATTTTACTATATTACAGTAAGAATCGTTATGAAAGTACAAGCATCTGTCAAAAAAAGAAATCCTCACGACAAAATTGTCCGTCGTAAGGGGCGCGTTTATATTATTAACAAAAAAAATCCACGCTTCAAACAACGTCAAGGATAATTAAGGAGTAACAACGTGGCACGTATCGCTGGAATTGACTTACCAAAGAATAAAAGAGGAGTTATTGGACTTACGTATATTTATGGCGTAGGTACAAAATCTTCTGAGGAAATATTAACCAAAGCCGGAATTGACTTTAGTAAGCGTATACAAACATGGACTGACGAGGAAATTGCTCGAATCCGTTTAGTACTTGCTGATTATAAAGTTGAAGGACAGCTTCGTTCTGAAGTTCAACTGAACATCAAAAGATTGATGGATATTGGTTGCTACCGAGGAATACGTCACCGTCGTGGACTTCCTGCTCGTGGTCAAAGAACAAGAACAAACTCTCGTACACGCAAAGGTCGTAGAAAAACTGTAGCCGGCAAGAAAAAAGCGGTTAAGAAATAATATATAAGAATTTAGTTGAAATAGTTAGAATTTTTTCCATAGTAGAAATTATTAATCAATGGCTGCTGTTAAAAAAAGAGTTAAGAAAAAAGTCGTAGCAGATGTTCATGGTAAAGCATACGTCAAAGCTACATTTAATAATGTTATAGTAACTATAACTGATACCTACGGTAATGCTTTAAGTTGGTCTTCTGCCGGAAGGAATGGTTTCCGTGGCTCGAAGAAAAACACACCGTATGCTTCTCAAATATCTGCTGAACGTTCGGCAAAAGAAGCGTATGAAATGGGACTTCGTAAGGTTGAGGTTATTGTCAAAGGACCAGGATCTGGACGCGAAGCAGCTATTCGTGCACTCGCTCATGCGGGTCTTGAAATTCTGAACATTCTCGACCAAACACCACTTCCTCATAATGGCTGCCGTCCTCCGAAACGACGCAGAGTATAATTTTATAGTTGAAATTGATTGTCTAATAAACGATAAATCAATTACTTCCTATAGATTGTTTATTTTGTAGGAATGTTACTATTTAGAACGTTTAATTTAATTTAGAAAGATAAATATGAACGTACCGATGCAAATGCCTGAAAGGGTACACATTGAAGAATCGTCATCCACAAATCACGGTAGATTTGTTCTGCAACCTTTAGAAGAAGGATATGGAGTAACGGTTGGAAATGCTATACGACGTGTTATTTTGTCTTCAACTCCGGGGTGGGCAATTGTCGGGCTAAAAATTAGCACAGTTCTTCATGAATTCCAAACAATTCAAGGTGTTATTGAGGATGTTTCAGAAATAATCCTCAATCTTAAAGAAATTCGTATGAAAGTGCTTGATAAAAAGCCACCTCGTATTAATTTTCGCCTTAAAGGTTCGGGAAAATGGACAGCAAAAGATATTGAAAATGCTAATCCGCAAGTACAAGTAATGGATCCTAGTCATCACATTGCTACACTTGCTGACGATGCAGATTTTGATGTAGAATTAAGAGTTGGACGCGGGAAAGGATATATTCCTGCTGAAGAACAAAACAACTCTGAGTATCCAATAGGTATGATACCGATAGATGCTATATATACTCCGATTAAAAATGTAATTTTTACTGTAGATCCACATCGTGTCGGTCAAAAAACGGACTACGAAAAACTTACAATTGATGTTACAACAGACGGAACGATAACAGCTCAAGAAGCACTTCAAGATGCCGCTGAAATTCTGCATGAACACGTATTGCTCTTTATCAATTTTGATGAAATTAAACGTGAACAACAACAAACAGAAGTTGTAGAAGAAGAAGCAAAAGAAGCCGAAAAAACGCGTATTCGCAGAATCCTTCTTACTCCTGTTGATGAACTCGAACTTTCTGTTCGTGCTCATAATTGCTTGAAAGCTGCAAATATCAAAACACTCGCAGAGCTTGTTATGTTAAGTGAGCAAGACTTATTGAAATTCCGCAACTTCGGTCGCAAATCCCTTACGGAATTAACAGAAGTAGTGCGAAATAATAATTTAGTCTTTGGTATGAATGTAGAAAAATATATCAAAGACGAACCGAAAATTGTTGAACCGGAACAAGCGTAAAGCTTTTTAGTTCAATAAGTAGTATAAATTTAATTCACAGAAAAATCTTGTAGTTTTTAGGCAGAGAGAAACAGCTATGATACACAGAAGAGTAGGCAGAAAACTTAAACGAACGGCAAGTCATCGCAAAGCAATGTTGTGCAATATGGCAAGTTCACTCTTTCAACATAAAAAAATCTCTACAACCGAGGCAAAAGCTAAAGAACTTCGTCCGTTTGCAGAGGCATTAATTACTCGTGCAAAACATGCATTACAGCGTGAACAGCAGGGGCAATTACCAACAGGGCAAGTGATTGATATACATAATCGTCGTGAAGTTTATAAATCAATTCGTAACAAAGGTGTTGTACAAGAATTATTTGATACGATTGCACCGGCAGTAGCTACTCGTCCCGGCGGATATACACGAATTGTTAAATTAGGAACAAGACGTGGTGATGCAGGTAAAATAGCAATTATTGAATTAGTTGATTTTGCCGCTTCTCGTGATGGAATTATTCGTACAAGACGGAAAAAAACTACAAAACCGACTGTTACTAAATCAGCTCCTGCTCCAATGGTAGTAACTGCTGTTGAAGAAGAAGTAATAGAAGCTCCAGTTGCTGATGTCGTTGAAGTTCCTGTAGAGGTTGTAGAAATTCCGGAAGAAATAGTAGAAACTCCTGCTGAAGTAGAAGTTATTGCTTCAAATTCTGAAGATGTAACTGCTGAAGTTGAAATAACATCTCCTGCGGAAGAAGTAATAGCAGAAGCAACTCCCGAATCATCAGAAGTTATTTCAGACGAAATTTCTACCGATGAATCTCCGGAAGAACCTAAAGCTGAAGCATAATATCTTATAAATATAAGATATTATAAATAAGTTAATAGTTATAAAAGGCAACTTTATGCAAAGTTGCCTTTTTCTTTTATTTTCGTTTACTTATGGATATGAAAAGTATAATAACTATAGGTGATTGTAATGGAATTGGGATTGAAGTATTATTCAAAGCATTACTCCATATTCATAACGAATCATTATCACCCAATAATCACGTTACACTTTGTGGAAATACTAAGACAATTACAGAGTATGCTCAAAAAATAAGCTACTCTATTGCTACCCATAAATCTGGAATTATTATTAATAATACTTTGAAATTAGAGATTCTCGAAAGTGGAAATTATTCTCCGGTTGAGTTTGGAAGTATCACAAAAACAGCCGCAAACTTGGCCATTTCATCATTAGAGACTGCTATTGAGAAGACAATATCCGGAGAATTTGATGCAATTATTACAATGCCTATTGCAAAAATTGCACTTAGTAGAGTTGGATGGCAGTTCCCGGGACAAACAGAAATGCTTGCAACTCTATGCAATATATCGAATCCAATGATGATGCTTGCTTCCGATTCGATAAGGGTTGCACTCGCGACTATTCATATTCCTCTACAAAAAGTTTCATCATTAATTACTCAGTCAATTATAGTAGAACGGATTGAGAAAATTTATGAGTCACTACAAAAAGACTTCGCAATTATTTCACCTAAAATTGCTGTTCTTGGGTTAAACCCACACGCAGGTGAAAATGGTAATATCGGTTTTGAAGAAATAAACAGTATTAACCCCGCAATTAAAGATTGTGTAAAAAAGGGGATTGATGTACAAGGAGCGTTTCCGGCTGACGGATTTTTTGCTCATGGTGAATATAAAAACTATGATGCAATTTTAGCAATGTATCATGACCAAGGCCTCATTCCTCTAAAACTACTCGCTCGTGGTGGTGGCGTAAATATTACTTTAGGTCTTCCAATTGTCAGAACTTCCCCTGACCACGGAACCGCTTATTCTATTGCAGGCAAAGGAATTGCTGATGCAAAAAGTACAATTGAAGCAATAATGACAGCAGAAACCATTGTGAATAATCGTAAAATTTAACTAAAAATTGCTTAGTTTTGCTGTCGAAATGTAGTTCAAACCTTTTAACTTTATGTATTATGGATTTTATTTTTACCCTTCATTCTCATTTCCGTTGGCTCGTACTGACATTTGCGGTTATCACAATTCTACTGTATGTACAGGGCTGGCTTTCAAAACGTAATTTCTCAAAAATTGATAAAATTGTTGGATTAATATTTATTAGTATAATAGATTTACAAGTTTTACTCGGAATTATTAATCTTATCTCAGTTGCATATAAAACACAAGAAATTCATGCAAAACAAGTAGAACATGCAGGAACTATGTTTTGTGCACTTGGACTTGTTCATCTTGCAGCTCGTTGGAAAAGCAAACCCGACACACTTCGATTTAGAAATACTGGACTGTTTTATTTTTTAGCGTTAGTTCTTATATTTAATGGAATTATACGGTTGCGTGGTGGTTTGGTTTGGTAAAATTCTCTTAATTATATTATTGAATTGTAGCATATTGAATCGTATCTGAAATTCCTGCTTGTTCAAATCCTCGTAATCGTAAAGCACATGAATCACATACTCCGCATGCTATATCTTCGGATGCATAACAGCTCCATGTTAGGTGAAGTGGTGCATTAAGTTCAATTCCACGAATTACAATATCTTTCTTCGATAAATGAATTAACGGTGTAAATATCCGAATTGATGTTTCAGGTTTTGTACCTAATTTTATCATCCTTTCGAATGCCTCAAAAAACTCTGATCGACAATCAGGATAGCCGCTTCCATCTTCTTCGACCGCACCAATAAATAATGCAGTAGCCCCCAGAACTTCCGCCCAACTTGTAGCAATTGCAAGAATATTTGCATTACGAAATGGAACATAGCTTGTAGGGATTTCATTACTTTTTAAATCTGCTTTCGAGACAGGGATTAAATTATCTGTCAGCGAACTTCCTCCGATTCGAGCGAGATAGCCAATATCTACAACCATACGTTGACTAATTCCCAAATTGTCCGCTACATCATTAAACGCACGTAGTTCTCTTTCTTGTGTACGCTGTCCGTAGTTAATATGTAAAGCTGAAATATTATAACCCTCAGCTTTAGCTATCGCCGCACACACGCTGGAGTCCATTCCACCGGACATCATGACAATTGCTTTTTTTTGATTCATATAGTAGCTTGAAGTATGATTACTAACATGTTAATAAATAATTTGATTTAGAATTTATAAAATTACGTTTTCTGTGATAATAATTGAAAGAATCTCATCATGTGGCTCTATCGGAATGCTGTCTGCTTCTTGCAAAGAGAATCCAATTCCAATTTTTAGTGCATTTACAGTGCTAAGGAATCGATCGTAAAATCCTTTTCCATATCCAAGACGATGTTTCATTTGGTCGAATGCAACGAGAGGAACTATGATGATATCAATTACGCTAAGACCAAGTTCTGATGATGAAAGTAATTCAATGTCATCTCCAATCGGAATAGGAACATTCCATTGTCCGCTAGTAAATTTTTGGTTCTCAGTAATGAAACAATGCTTTAGTGATGAGTTATCCTTTTCATGAACAGGCACTGCAACTTGTTTTCCGCTAGCAAAAGCAATTGAACGGATAAACGAAGTTTCAACTTCGCTTCCAAATGACAAATAACTATGGATAGTACGAGCCGCAATAAATTCTGGTAAAGAAGTGAGAGTCTGAGTAATTCTCCGAGAATACTCAGTTCGTTCTTCGGTCGTTAGAGCATCACGACGTAATAGTATTTGTTTACGGAGTTGGGTTTTGGTCATAGTTATGAATTTAATACTACTTACAAATTAAACACCATTTTTTCTGTCATCCTGAACTTGATTCAGGATCTTCGTTGCTGTTTGGTCGTGCTTTTTCATGTGCTTGCGGAGATGCTAAATTGAATTCAGCATGACAAGGTACTTAAAATTCGTTACGACTTTTTGTTCTTTAATTGTAAACACTCACTTACTACCAGTTATTTGATTTCAATAATGATATTTCTGCGAAACTACAAAGGATTGCTCAAAAGTCCTAATTGAAACTTTTTGCTTAGCTACTCTTAATTCAAATGACCGAAACCTATAGTCTTTTCAACCTATTTGTAATCACAATAAAATCACGTATATTGACATCCAAATTACCTGAATGAAAATTAATTGTGAGGACGTATTGTTTGTGAAATTATTCCGTAAAATTAGACAAGGTTTTTCATTGCCGCCGCACATTGCAATTCGTATGATTTACGAGCAGTTTGCACGTCCGATTCGTCATTCCACAGCAAAAAGGCGTGATGTTTCAGCAGCTACATATTCAAATTATGAAACTTCTGCACTTCATTCATATTTTACTATTCCTCCGATTGAAGAACTACAAAAAAATGAGCATCATATTTCTATGCTTTCTCAGTTGTATTGTAATCACCAATTTGACCTTCTGGGTTCGGGGTGGAATACTGTTAAATATGGAATGAAGTGTCAAGGAACAGAGGGTATTACGTTTCCGGTATCTACCATTATTCCTACAGAAAATGGAGATTGGTTAGCTAAAGAAATAAGCCCGCTTAATCTAAATGAATCTCGTAGAATTTGGTCAACGCTCGATAAAAAGTATTCGCCGATAGATTGGCAACTTGACTTTAAATCCGGTTTCCGATGGTCAGCACAATCGTGGTATAAGTCCATTCAATATGGAGCAAAAGCAGGTGTTGATATAAAAGTTCCTTGGGAATTAGCAAGGATGCAACATTTCCCGACACTTGCTCAATCGGCGGCACTTTCGGGTAAAAGTACACAGCAATTTCAACCTCGTGAAGTTTATGAAGGCGAATTTCGTAATCAGATTATAGACTTTATTGCTTTGAATCCTCCTCGTTGGGGTGTAAATTGGACAACGAGTATGGATGTTGCTATTCGCGCCGTAAATTGGTTAATTAGCTATGATTTTTTTAATTCAATCGGTACTGTTTTTGACGATGAATTCGAGAAGATTTTTCGGCGTAGTATATATGAACATGGCAAGCATATCATTACAAATTTAGAATATTCGCCAATTCTACGTGGAAACCATTATTTGGCTGATATTACAGGACTTTTATTTATAGCTGCATACTTACCTTCTACTGCCGAAACGGATATGTGGCTTGCGTTCGCGGTGCAAGAGATATTGGCAGAAACTAAGCTACAGTTTCTTCCTGATGGCGGCAATTTCGAGGCATCCGTTCCTTATCATCGGCTTTCTGCTGAAATGGTAATGTATTGTGCAGTTCTTCTTGATAAATTACCACCTAAAAAAGTCGTCGCGCTAACTCATTATAATAATCGGCTTAAAAAAGGTACGCCTAAATTAAAATCTAAACTTGAAAATTATCATCAGTTAAAAGAACTGATGCCGGCTATTCTAAGATTTGCCCAACAAGTTGCTAAACCGAATGGAAACTCACCTCAAATAGGTGATAATGACAGCGGACGTTTCTTTAAATTACTTCCTAATTATACTGAAATTACGACGTTCACAGCACGAACAATTTTTCTTAACCTTAAAAATTATAGAGAATTGCCCGATGAGTATGTTTTTCTTGTTGAAAATCATAATAATCACCAAGAACTTCAAGAAATACCACGACTTTTACACTGTTCATCTCTACTTAAAGTAACGAATGGAATTAAGTTCGGTCTTACTTCTTTTGATGATTTTGGTTTGGATATTTATCGTAAAGACAATTATTATTGTGCGGTAAGGTGCGGGGCAATTGGGCAACGGGGTAAGGGCGGTCATGCTCATAACGACCAATTATCAATTGAATTACAAGTTCGTGGTCATGATATTTTTGTAGATGGAGGAACGTATCTTTATACTCCATCAGCAGATATGAGAAACTACTTCCGTTCAACATCAGCACATAATACAATTATTCCCGAAAGTAAAGAAGAGCAAAATAGTTGGTTGCCCGGAGGAGGAGACGCACTATTTTGGATGCTCGGAGACCGCTCAAAGGCAACGGTGATTCATAAAAATGAAATGGAGTGGAAAGGATACCATTCAGGATTTGGTGCATACCGCCATACGCGAACCATTTTTTTTAATAAATCTGAAATAACAGGTATTGATGAATTTAGTGGAGATGGAAATATTACAGCATTTTTTCATTGTGCACCGGATGTTAAAATAATAGAAAAATCAAATGATGGACATACTCTAACTTTATGCTCTAATAATGTTACGGTTACGATGTCTTGTAAAAAACATACAATTGATATACAAGAAAATGGTTTGTATTCGTTAGGATATGGAATACTCCAACCTTCAATGTATCTTACAATTACAGGAAGTAGTCCGATGGAGTGGTCTGTGAAAATAGTATAAACTTTATGTATTCATAACCATTCTGATTCCTATTCTTTTGTATAAAGATCAAACAGTCAGAAAAACAAAAACTAACAGTACAATTGAGAAATATAAAACTTATTGTTGAAAGAAGTTAGTGAAAGTTATGTCTGTAATCGGTTGAAAAATAAAGAAGCTAATTTTTAATAAAATTAGCTTCGGACATAATAATATTTAACAGTAAATACCTATTTTCTTCCTGCAATCACGCTTAATTTATAGCCCGTTCCATGTATATTGACTATTTCGACCGAACGGTCTTCCTTCATATATTTGCGGAGTTTGGTAATAAATACATCCATACTTCTACCGTTAAAATAGCTGTCATTACCCCAAATTTGTTTGAGGGCGACTTCGCGTCGTAAAACATTATTTTTATATTGGCAGAGCATTTTGAGTAAATCTGCTTCTTTGCTTGTGAGTGCTTGCTGACGTTTGCCGATTTGGAGAAGACGTTGCTGATAATCGAAAGAAAAATCACCTACGGTAAATTGGTCTTCCTCTAGCATATCTGATGTTGTCGTATTTTGGCATCTACGTAATACAGCTTGAATTCTACATAACAGTTCATCCGCACTGAATGGTTTTGTCACATAATCATCCGCACCAATACGAAATCCTTCCATCTTATCATCTTTCATACTTTTGGCAGTTAGAAAGATAATCGGAACACTAGTATTGCGAGTGCGAATTTGAGACGCAAGTTCAAAACCATCTTTTTTAGGCATCATCACATCGAGAACACATAAATCATATTCTTTGCGTTGAAATTCATCCCAACCTTCTTCTCCATCACATTTTAGAGTAGTGTTATACCCTTTAATCTGTAAATATTCCTGAAGTACCGAACCAAGATTAGGATCGTCTTCTACAAGTAAGATGCTGTTTTCCATAGAATTTCCACCAAAATTATACGAAATTTATAAAATTCAATTAGTAAATAATAGTTATACGCTTACAACGAAATTAGTTGCACTTTAGCAACTTATATAATTAACTTCTAAAGGGAAGAAAGAGATTAAACGTACTGCCTTTACCTAATTCACTATTGACTGACACAGTTCCGCCATGAGCTTCTATCATTGATTTTACATAACTTAGCCCAAGCCCAAATCCTTTGACATCATGACGATTACCTGTTGGCACTCTGTAGAATCGTTCGAACGCCCGTTTTTGTTGGTCACGCGACATTCCAATTCCGTTATCTTTAATAGAAATAGATATTCCTTGTGAATTGCTGTTTGTCGTTACGATAATTTCGGGTGAATCTGGGCAATATTTACTTGCGTTATCAAGTAAATTATGAAGAATATTGCTAATATGTGCTTCGTCAGCAAATGCAACCGAATGAAAAGCATTCAAATGACAGAAGATATTGCCGCCTTTTTTTTCTACTTGCATAGAAATATGTTGGACTGCCGAAATAACTATTTGGTGAATGTCAATTTCCTTTGGGTTAATTGAAAATCTACCTTTTTCGAGTGAAGCCGCTTGGAGAATTAATTCTACTTGTTTGCCAAGTCGTTTATTTTCATCAAATATGACATTCACAAATCGAGAACGGCGATCTTCATTTGCTATGATTGAACCATCGCGGAGTGCTTCGCTTGCAAGTGATATTGTAGCAATCGGTGTTTGGAATTCATGAGTCATGTTATTGATAAAATCTGTTTTCATATCAGAGAGCTTTTTCTGGCGAACGAGTGCAATTACTGTAAAACCAAAGGTTGCAATAATAATGGAAAGGAATACACCTGACGATGCCATTAATGCCCAAAGAGACTGCAAAATATAAGACTTCTGATTAGGAAAAAAAACTCGCAATGAGTAATTTTTTGGAATAATATCATTCGGGAACATAGCGGCTGTATAATGGCTTGCTTTGGTTTCCGAACGAACATCTTGTGTATTTGCCATCAAAACCGAATCATTTTTATCCAAGATAACGGCATATTCACATTGCAGTAGGATTCCTTTTTCACGTAATTGTTTTTTTA
>JAFDZU010000004.1:0-6177 GCA_018266765.1 Bacteroidota bacterium | reverse complement strand
CTTAATTCGCAGACAATTTTAGTTGCAACTGCGCTAAATTGCTCAACTTTTCGAGTAACTGTCTCAATTTTTTCGGGAGATGGAGGAATCGGTGCTTTGTGGGGTTTTGTATGTTTTACTTTAGTTTTAATTGTGTGAAATCTCATTTCGGAAGGTTGTGCCAGTGGTTCGGGACTATCTATATCAACCCAAAATGCCGGTTCAGTTTGTTCCAATCGAAGCATAACATTTTTAACAACTTCATTTTTTTCGAGTGCAACTTGTTGGGCAAGTGAATCTTTCGATGAGTAAAAAATAGAAAATCCATTCGAGCCGTTTACCGTTAATTGACCATTTTGCGTTGCAATTTTCACTGAATTTTTATTACCTCCGATGGTAATTATACCTTGTACAGAATCAATTGCACGCTGAAGTTTGCGTAATTTATTTCGTGAAATAGTATCTTTACTTTGCCAATGAATTCGAGAGTTTTGCAATTCAGAATTAAGAGCCGAAAGCTCACTAAAATTCTTATCGAGTGAATTTGTACTGTATGAATAACTTGAATTATCTGAATGAAATGCAGAGTTTTCGGAAATAAAACCAAATTTAGGATTCTGTTGTTTATTTGGTTCTCCGCCATTTTGCTGATTGATTGGAGTGAAAACAAGAGAATTCCGTCGTGAGCTTAACTGCGGGCGAGAAGATATATCTACACGTGGAGGAGGTGGGGCAATAAATACCCTTTGGTTATCTATTCTACGTACATGCTGCTGATGTGTATTTGGCAAAGCTACAATTTCAGGTGGATGAAACTCGATTTTAGGACGAGACTTTCTTTTGGGTTTTATCTGCGGTGGAGTAACGATTATCGAGTCTTCTTTTGAAATTTGATCGGTGAGTGCGCGCGCGATTTCCTGTACCTCAACAGAACGTACACACACACCGAGTGCATCGCCAACATTTTGTGCAAATCTCTCTTCTTTCACATGGATAGCAGTATCTATCCAATATAATTGAACTCCAATTAATCCCAAAAGTGAGAGCGTCATTGCGGCAACTATGCCATAAATTCTTCGAATTGTCATAAGGTGATTGCTTACTTTTAATAAAGAAATAAAGAAATTTATTAGTCGAAATACTTCGTAACACTTGCAAAATTAAAGAATAGCAGATTTTGTTATCTATACTTTAACACAACTTTAACAAAATAGTATGAGTATTTCTATTCTGTTAATTTATTTAAAAAATGTAACGAACCGGGTAATTCATTACTATTTATCCTTATCCGACGGTTATAAATGGTAAAGATTCTTGTAGAATTTATATACGATTCAAGAAAAATATTAGTATTACCATAGAGATTTTCTTATTTTCGCCGATAAGAAACTCTCAAACAAGTTCGCTCTTTTCCTTCATCTGGTTTTAGGTACGATTATGGCACAGTTTCCCGGCAATGAATTTCAGTTTAAAGCTAAAGAATTACTCGAACGCGGCTACCGTTTGCAACAGGACGGACGCATTCCTGAGGCGATTTCACTATATAGACATTCCATCGAAATTCATCCCACACCCGAAGCCCACACATATTTAGGTTGGGCATACAGCACTGATGGCGATTATGAACGTGCCGTAGCAGAATGTAAGCGTGCCGTTGCGCTCGACCCTGATTTTGGTAGTCCCTATAACGACATTGGCGCATATCTTACCCGTATGGGAAATTTCCCCGAAGCTGAAGAGTGGTTTATCAGAGCACTTAAAGCCAGACGATATGAATCACGTCATTTCGCTCATCTTAATCTTGGGCGTGTATATCAGCGGCAAGGCAAATGGTTCGAGGCAATTACTGAATATCGCTCTGCGTTAGAATGCAATCCAAACTATAAACCTGCTGAACAAGCTCGGTTGATGCTCCAAGCTATGATGAATTGATACTACAACAACCCAACCAACAACAAAAAATACTATTTAAACTTATTATAGAAATTAACTATGGAACTTTCTTCACGACGTGGTTTTATGAAAGCGGCAGTTTCGGCAAGTGTTTTTGCAGCGGCAGCTCCGCACAATCTACTCGGTAAAATTATACCTGAATTTAAAGGTGACGGTGATAATATTCTGGGGCTATTTACTGTGAAACTTGCTGATTATCCTATACTTAATCAAGTATTCGGCTCAGTGAAAATCACGTTTAAAGGAACAGGATTAACATCAAAAACTGCAATTATTACCCGGACATCTCCAACTACGTTTGTGGCATGTTCAGATGTTTGTACACATTCAGGATGTTCAGTTGATGAATATGATAGTAGTTCGATGCACTTAAATTGTCCGTGCCATGGTTCTACATTTAAACCTGATGGAACAAGAGTGGGTGGGCCTGCCGGCTCTAATCTAACTCCTTATGCTGTTACGTTTACAGGTGGCGATTCATTTCAAATTGAAGTTTCGGGTTTGGTCAATGGCATCGAAGACTTAACAGATAGTTCTAATTATTTGCGTGAAGTTTTCCCTAATGTTGTAATAGACTCTGCTGAAGTAGAATTTGGATTGTTCTCGGCTGATACTGTTGTACTTGCAATACATAATACCCTTGGTATAGAGATTCTCCGCCTTGCCGACGGTCGGTTTGAGCGTGGAGACTACCGTTTTGGAATCCCTACCAATCAGCTCTCATCAGGAATGTATTTTTGTTCGATAATCACTGAAAAAGGATTTAAAGTCAGCAGGAAGTTTACCGTTGTAAAATAATGACTTATACGATAAAAACCTGAAAAGCGAACGTGTACTGAAAGCGCGTTCGCTTTTTTAGTTTAAATCACTCGGTTTTTATTCTTACTTCCAATTTTTTTTTGTAGTAAATTATCTCAATAAACGGTTTGAAAGAAGTTTATAAAATTTGATGAAAGGTTGAGAAAAGAAAGTATCGCTTATCCTCTTTATTTTATTCATTTTTTTGGAGTAAAAACCCATGAAAAAACTTATTCTTCTCCTCGCAATAGTGCTATTCGCACTCTACAATACATCCACAGCCCAAGAGGTACGTTTAGACTCCCTTTGGGCTAAACAGGGCGGGGTTGGTGCTATGTCATTTTCTCCCGATAGTAAAACATTGCTGATAGCAGAGCCAGAGAAATTTATAGGCGGCTCTGGAACAATTCGATTTTTTGACCCGCAAACGGGAATTGAGAAAGGCAGTATCGAAGAAACAGTTTATCAATCTGTAACTTATACTCCCGATGGAAAATTCATCATTATGGGGTGTACCGATGGAACAGTTAAATTGTATAATGCAAGTACATTACAATTAAGCAAAGAAATACCCTGTATCTATGGTGGCGAAATTGCACTTTCCTCGGATGGAAGTAAAGCTGCATTTGCGGGAGATAAATATATTGCAATAATAGATTTATTGTTAGGTGCATTTCAAGTCGTCATTGAGCGACCACGAGAATATACTACCAGCCCAGGTCAAACGAATCCGTATTTTAATGGCAAGGTAACATTCAGCGCAGACGGTAAGTATATCATTGGTAAGTATGAAAATAGTTTAGTGCGTTGGGACTGGCAGAACGCGCCCGACAAGCCGGAAGTTCTTATCGGTAGCTTTGGCAACCGCGCAATCATTGGTTTTTCACCGGATAAGAAGTATTTAGTTCAGCAGTCGAATTATTTGTGGGATTTACAGCAAGGAAAGCAAGTAGCGGTAGAAGGAATAGAAACAGTCTATAATGAAAACAACTATAATGTTGTATTTACTGAAGATGGTAAGTATCTGTTTTACATGAACAGTAAACTACAAGCTACTATAATTAACCTGAATGATAAAAAAATAGTATATGGTACAGAGCGTGGCGCGAAAGAAATGGCTGTCAGCAACGATAATCAATATTATTCGTATCGTGGTGTAGGAAATGTAGTGCGGACATACCACATTACGTGGGTTCCAAATTCTGTAAAATCGGATTCGGAGAGTTTACCGAAAATTTCTGTCAGTCCACTTCCAGGACAGGACATTCTCCGTATAGAAGCTAATTTTCCCACCCCATACCCTGATTGTAATATTTCTGTGATTACATCATCTGGTTCTGTTGTGAAGGTAGTATATCACGGTAGTATTTCCGCAGGCAAACAAACATACATGCTCCAGACAACAGAAATTTCCTCTGGTCAGTATTCGGTATTGATGCGGTATGGTGGAAAGATAACATCTGTTCCTTTCATCATCACCAAATAAGGAGAATAACCATGAAAACCGCACTATTTGTAATAGGTTTGTTGTTGTGTTATACAGTAGCAACCGCTCAAGACAGCCATCAGCCGCCATCAGCAATGACCTTTTCCCAGTCGTCGCTTGTCAATCACGACCAACAGTCGAAGTTTATCTATTCATGGAATTGGGCTGGTGGACCAAGCGCACTTAATAGCCGCTATAAGATGAATGCCTATCACACGTTAGAAACATTTAACAATACCTGGACTTTTCCGAGTCAGCCCACATTGTATAATCTGATGCCGGACTCATTAAATTTTCTATGGAAGCCCTATCAGCTTCATGGGGATAACGAGCCGCTTGATGCACCTGCCATGATGTGGTATCCGTGGCTACCTCCGTCTGCCTCCGATGCAGATTTCACTTCATTTCAAAACGATAAAACCGGCGCGTCGCTTTCTTTCCTGAATCCTTCCATGGTGAAGGGTTGAGCAAAGAAAGTTCAGTCTTATATTTTTATTTTTAATTCATTCATTTTTTATGGAGTAAAACCTATGAAAACAATAGTTCTTCTTCTTGCAATAGTGTTGCTTTATACAGCTTCACCGCTCCACGCTCAAAACCCCGTTCAAGACTCTATCCCCCAACTCAAAGAGTGGTGGCGAGCAGATAATATGCAGTATGGCAAATACGGCATGACATGGCTTGATAATTTCTACAATGGCAAGGGCGCACTTGTTGTTTGGACACCAAATGGTGTACAAACATGGCAATTACGATTTCCGGGTGATACTCAAAACGTATTTACTTGGTCAGGTGGCAGTGCCGCTATAAGAACGGGTGATTTTAATGGAGATGGAATTACAGACTACCTTGACGGAAAAGGTAATATTTATGAAGGTATTCAGAATGGAGAATTACCAAAGTCACAACCTGCGGGTAAGGGTTTTTACCCTGACTTGGTAATAGATATAAACGGTGACGGTTATGATGATATGTTTTATCCTGAAGGTTATGTGTTGGGCGGTGCAAATCTACAAGAATTACCAAGCAAAGTGATTAAGTTTCCTGAAATTGACAGTAATAATGTAGTCTTATTATCTTATCAATTATCTACAAAGGAGATACGTGTACTCTGTCGGCACTATTATTGGACAAATTTAACAAAATATCCTTTTGGAAAAGTGTATAAAGAAGGTTTGCGTTTAATAGGTTTACGTTGGGAAGGAGATAAATTCAGGTCATCAATATTGGATGAATTTACAGTCCCCACTCCCGATAGCACAGGAATATTATATACAGGCGCACTACTTTCACAACCTTCCGGCAAGAATTATTTTATATGTGCAACGATGATAAAAGGTACAAACCAACACACTGACGTAAATGTTTATGATATCAATAATGATAAATTATCAAAACTATATATTGCACAAATTGATAGTATTAGTATAATGGGGGTATTACAATTTAGTATTAATAATGATACTGTCCCCAGCTGGTTTCTTGCAAAATTTCCTGATGATAATGGATATAGTGATGTGACATTTTATTCTGTTAATGTTGGTACTGAGATAAAACCCATAGGGAAATATACTACTTGCCAAGCTCCTATTATGGCTTCTTTTCCTGTAGAAAAAGATTCTCAAATTGCCATCGCTTATAGTGCTAATCATGGGTGGTGTTTTCAAGTGATAAAACCACAAAATACACTTAATGCTATTGAACATGAAGTATTGTCTACGACTCAAACCTTAATAGAAATCATTAGCCCTCAGCCTGCTACAGCACACCAAACTATACAAATACAATTAAGAAGTGTAGTATTGGGTAAGTATGAAATTTCCCTTTATTCTCAAATAGGTAGTAAAATACTAACAATGCAAAATGGAGAGCTGTCTGGAAGCAATAGCATAATAAATCTGTCTCTTTCTGATTTTAATTTATCAAAGGGAGTTTACTGGCTTACTTTGAAAATTGGCAAT
>JAFDZU010000049.1:87899-91238 GCA_018266765.1 Bacteroidota bacterium | reverse complement strand
TCCTGCGTAAGGTGAGTTACTAAACACGATATTCAGCGCCGCCGATGCAGTAATGGGAAAATACGGTCTAGAAAAAATTAAGACTATAGGCGACGCATACATGGCGGTTGCCAGCGCTCCTGTTCATCAGCCGGATCATGCAGAGCGAGCTGCGCGAGCGGCAATCGAAATCTTGGAAGTTATGAACAATCTTTCCATCGTTATGCCGGCAGAACTTGGTGAAACGAAGTGGACTGAGAGCATCGGTAATATTGAAGTTCGTCTTGGCTTGCACTGCGGGGAGGCGATAGGTGGAGTGATAGGGGACAAAAAGTTCAGTTTTGACCTTTGGGGAGATGCCGTAAATACAGCGAGCAGGATGGAAAGCCACGGCGAAGCAGGGAAGATACATGTGAGCGAGGAGTTTGCGATGCATCTTCAGAACCGGGATGATTCGTTTGTTCTGTCCAAACGAGGCGAAATGGAAATCAAAGGTAAAGGAAAAATGCGGACATTTTATCTCGAAAACGGGAGCAAAACATGAATAATACTGACCTTGACACGTTGCGTGCTGAATTAGAGAAGGCAGGAAAACTCACAGAAAACGGCAACCCCGCAGAAGCCGAACGCCTGTTGCTTGGCGTTTTAGCCGCCCTCGACACCCTTAGGGCAAACTCCTCCACGCCGGAAGATGACGTACTGTTTCTTCGCATGGAAACCCTGAACGACCTCGGAGGGGTGTTGCGCGGCGATAACAGGCGTGAAGAAAGCCGGAATACGCTCGAAACAGCCCTCGCGCTTGCGATTAAAACGGGCAATGATGAACAGCAATCCAGATCACTGCATATTCTGGCTATGCTATGTTTGGATCAAAGGGAGTTCGCCGAAGCGATGCAGTATTTTATGCCGGCACTTGCACTTAGCCGCAAAACCGGCATTCATCTCCGGACGGCAAATATTCTCTCCAATATCGGACTGCTCCATCTGGAGCATGGAGATTTTGAGAAGGCATTGGACTATTATTCCGAGTCGCTGCCTCTCCACGAACAAGTGGATAACCGCATCAGCATTGCCATTACAACCTTTCAAATCGGATTGATTTACGATGATTTGCTCCAACATGAAAAATCCCTCGAATACAACCTTCGGTCGCTGGCGCTGTTTGAAGAAATGGGCTATATGAGCGATGTTGGCGGCATGTTGAATAATGTAGGTTTTAACTATGCGAATCTTGGCAATTACGCAAAAGCGCACGAATCATATCTGCGATCGATCGCCCTGCACGAACAGAACGGAAATACCCGTAGCGCAGCGTATCCCTATACAAATCTGGGCGATTTGCTCCGGCAGATGGGGCACTACGACGAATCATTGGAACGCCTTACAGCAGGGCTTGCCCTCACCCGCAGCGAGGGCGACCGCCTGCAGGAAGGACGCACACTCGCCTATCTTGCGCGGCTGTTTGCCACCGAGGATTTTGACGGCGTTGACACGGAGCAATCTCGGCAATACACTCTCGAAGCGTTGGCGGTTTTTGAAGAAATACAGGCAACAGACCCGCGGGCTACGGTCGAAATTGTCAAACAGCACGGTCTTCTTGCGGAATTATACCGGCGTCAGGGGGAATTTGAAGCCGCTCTGCGCCATTTTACGGAATTTCATAACCTCGACAAAGCTGTGCGGAACGAAGGCACTCTTGCAAAATCAGCACAATTCGAGCAAAAAGTTACCTACGCCACCGAGCGTGCACGACACGAGGCCACCGAAGAACTCCTCCACAAAACCCTGCCGCGTTCCATCGCCGACCGCGTGATGCGGGGTGAAACGCGTATCGCTGACCATTTCGAAAATGTTTCTATCCTCTTTGCAGATGTTGTTGGCTTTACGCAACTATCGGCAAAATTGCCTCCAGCCATAGTGCTCGGATTTATGAATTTCATCTTCGAACATTTCGACTCACTTGCCCTCAAACACGGGTGCGAGCGCATCAAAACTATCGGCGACGGCTATATGGCAGTCTGTGGAGCACCGGTGCGCTATGATAATCATGCGGAACGACTTGCGCTCATGGCACTTGATATGATGGAGGACATTCAACTGCCGGAAGAAATCCGCAAGCATCTTCCAAAAGGAACTCTTTTTCATTTGCGGATTGGTCTGCATTGCGGGGAAATCACGGCGGGCTTAATCGGTACGGGGAAACTTGCCTATGATATTTACGGCGATGCGGTGAATACAGCGGCGCGGATGGAGTCACATGGCGAAGCAGGGAGGATACAAGTGAGCGGGGAATTTATGAATGCCGTAGGGGGAGTTCACGAACTACCCCTACGGTTTATAGATCGCGGCGAGATGGAAATCAAAGGCAAAGGGAAAATGAGGACGTATTATCTTGAAAAGAGGAGCAACTAATGACAGACCAAGACATTCAATCCAAAATTGACACAGCAACCGAATTGCTCAAAGAAGCACGAATCTATTACGAACACTCGGATTACAACGAATCTGAGCGGTGCGCGAACGAAGTTCTGGCTCTGCTCGAACCCCTCACCGGACGCGATGATCTGGGTGACGGGCGAGATAAAACTTCGCAGAAACACACAATTATCGAACAGCTGGCTCATGTGTACAACCGGCTGAATACTATTTCCGGTTCGCGCGGAGAGAATGTCCTTGCGTTGAGCCAGGCGGAAATAGCGTTGCAGTTTAGTGAGGTCAGCGGTAATCTTCAACGGAAAGGCGCTTTGCTTGGAAACATCGGATTCGTGTATCGCAATCTCGGCGATTCCGCCAAGGCGCTGGAATATATGCAGAAGGCATTGACTCTTTTTGAAGAACTCGGCGACAAAGAAGGCATTGCAGCCAATCTCGGCCAATACGGATTGGTGTACTGGGATGTTTCGGACTACGCCAAAGCGCTGGAATATCTGCAGAAAGCGCTGGCAATATATGAAGAACTTGGCGGCAATGAAGGCATTGCAATAAATCTGAGCAATATGGGAAGTGTGTATGGGAAGATTGGGGAGCATGGGAAAGCATTGGAGTATTTTCAGCGGGCATTGGCTATTAATGAAAAAATTGGCAGAATCGCAGGCATCGCAAACAATTTGGGCAGCATGGGAGCAATTTATGCCGACAGAACATTTGATGGATACGATGCCGCCAAAGCGGAAGAATTCTTGCTGAAGGCGCTGGCGTTTTGCGATGAAATCGGCGAAAAACCGTTGGAATATGAATTTCTCAAATACCTTGCTGATTTGTACGAACAGGAAGAACGATGGAAGGATTTTGCAATCAATCTCAAAAAGTTCTATGAAGTAGAAAAGAAAGTCCAAAGTGAGGAAGCCAAGAAACAAGCGG
>JAFDZU010000049.1:40403-87831 GCA_018266765.1 Bacteroidota bacterium | reverse complement strand
TCGAGCGCGCCCGCTCCCAAGCCACCGAAGAACTCCTCCACAAAACCCTGCCGAAATCCATCGCCGACCGCGTGATTCAGGGTGAACTGCGAATCGCAGACCATTTTGAAAGCGCGTCAGTTCTTTTTGCAGATGTTGTTGGCTTTACGCAACTATCGGCAAAATTGCCTCCAGCCATAGTGCTCGGATTTATGAATTTCATCTTCGAACATTTCGACTCATTTGCCCTCAAACACGGCTGTGAGCGCATCAAAACTATCGGCGACGGCTACATGGCAGTCTGCGGTGCGCCGATTCGCTATATTAATCATACGGAACGACTTGCGCTCATGGCACTTGATATGATGGAGGACATTCAACTGCCGGAAGAAATCCGCAATCATCTTCCAAAAGGAACTCTTTTTCATTTGCGGATTGGCTTGCATTGCGGGGAAATCACGGCGGGCTTAATCGGCACGGGAAAACTTGCTTACGACATTTACGGCGATGCTGTAAATACGGCGGCGCGAATGGAATCGTACGGCGAGGCGGGGCGGATACAAGTGAGCGAAGAATTTAGAACTGCGCTCATTTCGACTTCGCTCAATGAGCTACCGATACAATTTATCCCTCGCGGTGAGATGGTAATTAAAGGAAAAGGAAGGATGAAAACATATTTTTTGGAACAAATATGATAAAATTATGACACACGAAGAATTAGACGAACTTGTTCAACATGCTGAAGATGAGAATACTTTAGGAAATTACTCAAATGCAGAAGCCATAGCACAATCTATACTTTCTGAAACTGAGAACGAAAAATTTCAAGAATCAAATTGCAAAGCATTATTGGTTCTGGCAGAATCATTATGGAGACGTGGTATGGCAAAGGAAACATTACCATACTTGGAAAATGCTCTTGCTCTATCCGAGAGTCAAGGCAACAAAAGATTGTATGCAAAGACTCTTCGTAATTTTGGAAATGTATATCAAATACTTTCGGACTACCCACGCGCATTAGAAAACTGTACAAAAGCTCTTACAATAGCAGAAGAATTCGGCATGAAAGATGAAATTGCAAGAGTTACCGGAAATATTGCGATAATTTATCGTTTGCTTGCTGATTATCCGTGTGCATTGGAATTCTCAATACAATCTCTAAATGCTCATAAAGAACTTGGAATAGAAGAAAATGTAGGAAGAATGACAGGGCATATAGGAAGTGTGTATAGAGCTCTCGCCGACTACCCACGTGCATTGGATTATTATAGCAAAGCTCTTGCAATATTCATTGATCTGGGGATGAAGGCAGAAACTTCTGAAGTGATAGGTAATATCGGTCTTGTCTACTACGCACTCGCCGACTATCGGCGTGCATTGGAATCATTTGGGAATGCACTTACTATCCACGAAGAACTCGGCATGAAAGCGGCAGTTGCAAGAGTTACGGGGCATATCGGTAGTGTTTATGCCGAACTTTCGGATTATTCTCATGCATTGGAATACTTCATGAAAGCTCTGGATGTTCAAAAAGAACTCGATAATAAAGCATTGGTTGCAACAGAAATAGGGCACATTGGGCGTGTCTATTATTTACTTTCAGACTACCCGCGTGCACTAGAATATTACTCAAAAGCACTTGTCGCTCACCAAGAGCTCGGCATGAAAGCTGAAGTTGCAAGTATGAAGGGAAATATGGGTTCATTATATGCAAATATTGATTTTGAAGGTCATGATATAGTGAAGTCGGAAGAATATCTTCTCCAAGCAATTATATTGAACGAAGAGCTGGGTACAAAACAGAATCTATATGAACAGCACAAAACCCTCGCCGGTCTGTATAGTTCACAAGGACGATGGGAAGAAGCATATAAACACATAACGTTATACCATCTTTTCAAAGGAGAAGTGCAAAGCGAGGAAGCAAAAAAACATGCTGATAAACTTGAGTATGAGCGTAAAGAAGCTGAACGTGAAAAACAACTTGCTACCGAGAATGCCCGCAAAGAAGAACGCGAAAAAGTTATCGAAGAACTTACCACACTCAATGTTTCTTTGCACGAAGCGAATCGCCAGAAAAATGAAGTTATTGGTATTGTTGCTCACGATCTAAAAAATCCGCTTTCCGCAATTTTATTGACATCCGAAACTCTCAACCGTTACTTCTCTCATCTCAACAAAGATGAAATTCTCGATAAACTGAGCAAAATTAATTCAACTGCAGCACGAATGAACCTCATCATTCGAAACCTTCTTGATATTCAAAAACTTAAAGCAGGGAAATTCACATTAGTTTTACAGCCGGTAGTTGTTTCATCAATTCTCAATGTAATTATTAGTGATTATAAAGAACCGGCTCTAAAGAAAAATATCACCCTACATACTATAATTCCGGAGAAATCGCTTGTTGTGCTTTCGGAGCAGACTGCTCTCCATGAAGTATTGGACAACTTGATTTCAAATGCAGTGAAATATTCTCCTTTTGACACCAATGTGTACGTTCATGTTGAAGAAACAAAGCAAACGGTTAGAATCTCTGTTCAAGATGAAGGCCCCGGACTGACCGAAGAAGACAAGAAAAAACTCTTCGGACAATTTACACGACTATCGGCAAAGCCAACCGGTGGAGAACATTCAACGGGTCTTGGGCTATCAATTGTTCAGCATCTGATTGAAATGATGAACGGTAAAATTTGGTGCGAAAGCGAAGCAGGAAAAGGAGCAACTTTCTATGTAGAACTTCCACAACTACATATTTAATTTGTATTTAAATACCAAACGCAAAAGGGATCAATGAAAACATATTTTTTGGAGAAAGCATGAATTTCGAAGAAATACGCATACTTCTTAATCAAGCAAGAGAAGCAAATACTACCGGTAATTATTCAGAAGCTGAAAGAATTGCTACGATTGTATTATCAGAAACAAAGATAAATGATGAAAACTATGCTGATGCTCTACTAGTATTAGCAAGTTCGACGGGGCGCAGAAGCAAATATACAGAAGCGATATCGTATGCCGAATCTGCTCTCGAGCTTGCTGTACAACATGCGCGCACACATATTGAGATACAAGCACTCCATATTTTAGGAAATGCATATTTCGGACTTGCTTCTAATACAAAAGCATTAGAATATTTTCAACAGGCGCTCTTAAAGTATAATGAAGTGGGAGATAAATCCGGTATAAATGCAATCACGGGAAATATTGGAAATATCTTTGTTGTACTTGGTTTATTCGATAAAGCATTAGAATATTATCAAAAATCTTTGTCCGGGTATGAAGAGAGTAAAGACTTATCCGGTGAAGCACGGCTATTGGGTAATATTGCAGGTGTATATATGAATCTTGCATCGTATGAGCAAGCATTAGAATATTACAAAAAAGCACTTTCTATTCGTGAGAAATTGGGAGAATTTTCAGGAATCGCAATTATTTATGGGAATATAGGTGGAGTTTATGGATGTATGGAGTTATTAAATGAGTCTATAGAATACCTCAATAAAGCACTTGTATTTCACAAAAAACTGAATAATAACTATGATATTGCTTTTGTAATGATGACTCTTGGCAGTACACACAAGAAACTTGGTGATTATGAAATTGCTTTAGAGTTGTATTTAGCATCGTTGTCAATTCAAAATGAATTATCAGATAAATTTCTTTTTGCTAATAGTTTAGGTGATATTGGAAGATTATATTCCGAACCTAATTTCAATCTCTTTGATGGAGCCAAGGCAAAAGAATATTTCCATCAAGCAATTGCTGTTTCGATAGAAATTGATGCAAAATTAACGCTATATAGAGTTTATAAAGCACTTGCGGAACTGTATAAAAGGGAAAAAGAATGGGAAGAATTTGCGTTGTATTTTGAAAAATATCATAATGTGGAAAAAGAAGTTCAATCAGAAGAAGCAAAGGAATCAGCTAAGAGGTTTGATTCTGAACGGAAGAATGCCGAGAGTGAAAAACAACTTGCAGTTGAACGTGCCCGCGCGCAGGTAACCGATGAAATTCTTGCAAATATTCTCCCGCCGACTATCACCGAACGTCTGATAAAAGGAGAAAAAAAAATAGCTGATACACATGAAAAAGTTAGTGTTCTATTCGTAGATATAGTTGGCTTTACGAAGCTATCTACAAAAGTTTCTGCAGATGAATTAATAGACCTTCTCGACATCATTTTTACGCGTTTTGATACAATTTGCAAAAAATACGGTTTGGAGAAAATCAAGACTATTGGCGATGCATATATGGCTGTCTGTGGTGCACCCGATGCGTGTGAAAATCATGCACAACAAACAGCGTATGCGGCACTTGAAATGCTCGAAGATTTTGAGATTGGACAAAAATTTTCCGAACCAATTATATTGGGATTTAGAGTAGGGCTTCATTCTGGAAGTGTCGTTGCTGGAATTATTGGACAAAATAAATACTCATATGATTTATGGGGAGATGCGGTCAATACTGCAAGCAGGATGGAATCGCACGGCGAGGCGGGGAAGATCCATGTGAGCGAGGAGTTTAGGAATACGCTCATTTCGACTACGCTCAATGAACTTCCAATACAGTTTATCCCCCGCGGTGAGATGGAAATCAAAGGCAAAGGAATTATGAAAACATTTTTTTTGGAGAAAGCATGAGTTGCGAAGAAATAAACGAACTCCTCGACTGGGCAGAAGCAGGAGTCAGCATCAGCGACTACTTAAGAGTCGAAGAACTGTGCAATGAGGTCTTTGCGGCGCTGCCGGAAATGAAAGGTAGCGCTGACAACGTGCTGCTTGTTTTCAAAGCCCGGGCCTTACGCCTGCTGTCCGAGTCCTTTGCACGCAGGCGGAAAAACACCGAGGCGTTGCCTCTGGGAGAAGAAGCGCTTGCAACGGCTAAAGAAGCCAAAAGTGAAGCGGAAACAGCAAAGTCAATTGCTAATCTGGGCTTTATCTATAATTCAATGGCTGAGTATGCCCGTGCGCTGGAATACTGTGATACTGCGTTGACCATGTTCCGGCAGCAGGGCAACGCAATATTCGAAGCACGGGTTCTGAACACGACAGGATCAACATATATTTCGCTTGGCACTTACAACATTGCACTGGAGTACATAACAAAAGCACTTACTATTTACGAAGCACTTAACGACATAACAGGAATTACCCATGCAACCGGAAGTATCGGCCAGGTTTATAGTCATCTCGAGGACAACAATCGGGCATTGGAATATTGCAGCAGAGCGCTTGAGGGTTACCAAAAACTCGGCAATCGTGCCGGAATTGCGGGGTCACTGTGTAATATAGGGAGCATTCATGTCACCATGCTGGATTACGCTCAAGCTTTGGATTATTACGGTCGAGCGCTTACGATTATGGAGGAAATTGACCATCAGGGGTTCATCGCAAATGTTTTGGGTAATATAGCCACGGTTCATTTTCGCATGTCAGAATTTGAAACCTTGTTAGAACAATACCAACGTGTGCTTGCCATAAGAGAAAAAATAGGAGACAAACTTGGCGTTGCAGATCAGATAGCGAATATCGGGGAACTCTATGGCAGACGGGATTTCGACGGCTATAATCCCGTCAAAGCCGAAGAATTTTTACTGAAGGGACTTTCCGTAATTGAAGAATCAGGTGCGAAACACTCTCTTTGTGGTAACCTGAAAATGGTAGCCGACTTTTACAAATCGGAAAAACGTTGGGAGGAATTTGGGTTGTATTTTGAGCGGTACCACGACCTTGAAAAAGAAGTTCTGAGCGAAGAAACCCAAAAAGCGGCGGAATTGACGGAGCAACGCCGCCAAGCTGCTGAACACGAAAAACAAATTGCCGTTGAACGCACCCGCGCACAAGCCACCGAAGAACTCCTCCACAAAACCCTCCCCAAATCCATCGCTGACCGCGTAATGCTGGGCGAAACCCGCATTGCAGACCACTTCGAAAACGCGTCAATCCTCTTTGCCGATGTAGTCGGTTTTACGGAAATCTCCTCGAAAATGCCGCCCGCCGCTGTGCTTGCATTTATGAATTTTATTTTCGAGCATTTCGACTCGCTCGCTGCCAAGCACGGTTGCGAGCGTATAAAAACCATCGGCGACGGCTACATGGCGGTCTGCGGTGCGCCGGTGCGCTATCACAACCACGCCGAGCGACTTGCGCTGATGGCATTGGATATGATGGAGAATGTAAAGTTACCCGAGGAAATCCGAGAGCATCTGCCGACGGGAACGGTGTTTCACCTGCGGATTGGTCTGCATAGCGGGGAAATCACCGCGGGGCTTATTGGCACCGGTAAACTTGCGTATGATATTTACGGAGACACAGTCAACACCGCAAGCCGCATGGAATCACATGGCGAAACCGGAAAAATACACTGCTCGTCTGATTTTATTGAAGAACTTTCCCACTCTGTCATTCCTGCTCAGGCAGGAATCCACTTTATAGAACGTGGTGAAATTGATATCAAAAGCAAAGGCATGATGAAAACATATTTTCTGGAACAAACAAAATAACATTATGACTTACCTACAACTTGACGAACTACTCGACAGCGTAGAAGCAGAGATGCTTGTTGCCTTCAACTACCAAGAATCTGAAAGAATTTGTTTGGAAGTACTCGCCGTTCTTGAAGAATCCCAATACAAGAGCGGCTTTGAAACACTTCGTGCCCGTGCGCTTGTTTTGATGTCAATTACACTCTGGAGGCAGGATCGTACAGATGAAGCCTTGCCGTATGCAGAATCTGCACTGACTGAGGCAAAACTATCCGACAGTAAAGCAATAAAAGCGAAAGCGTATGGTATGTTAGGGACGATACAATCGAAAAATCCTCTTTTGGGATTGGAATGTTTGAATAATGCTCTTGCCCTTTACGAGGAACTCGGCGATAAAGGAGGAATGGGCAGAACACTCAGCAATCTTGGTAGTCTCTATTGCAACGTGATTGCAGATTATGCGAAAGGGATTGAGTTTTTTAGTCGTGCACTTCCCATCTTGGAAGAAGTTGGTGATAAAGAAAGCATTGCCGTTACCATGGAGAAAATAGCCCGAGTCTATTTCACTATGGGTACATACGAAAAAACATTGGAATACTACAAGGAAGTTCTTCGGATATTAGAAGAGATTGGCGTGCCGAATGTACGCATCCTCAATGTAATTTATGAAATCGGATTTGCCTACTACTATCTTGGCGACTATGATAATGCCATGGAAATTTACGGCAAAGTGCTTATAGGATATACAGATTTGAAAAATATTCCTGCGATAGCAGAAACTTTAGGTAATATAGGACAGGTATATAAAGAAACCGGCTCGCATGAATTGGCATTGGAGTATTATGGTAGAGCACTTGCCAGTCACAAAGAAACTGGTGATATACTTAACCTTGGGTACATTACAGGTTGTATTGGTGATCTGTACCGCGAAAGAAATTTCAGCGGTTATGATGCAGACAAAGCCGAAGAATACCTTCTTAAATCCATTGCAATTCTCAATAAAAACACTTGGAAAGTGTGGATTATAGAGAGATACAAATCTATTGCAGACCTCTACGAGCAGGAAGAACGATGGAAAGAATATGCGTACTATTATAAAAAATATCGCGACCTCAAAGATGAAATTCAAAGTGAAGAAATCAGGAAGCAAACGCAAAAACACGAAATGGACAGAACATTAGCAGGTGAACGTGCCCACGCAAGTGCTACGAATGAAATCCTTTCGAATATCCTTCCCCCTAATATCACCGAACGCTTACTGAAAGGTGAAAAGAGAATAGCTGATACACACGAAAATGTGAGCGTGTTATTTGCTGATATTGTTGGCTTTACACAATTGTCATCACAACTTCCTGCCGGAGAATTAATAGATATTCTCGACATCGTGTTTACCCGTTTTGATACGATTTGTAAGAAACACGGACTTGAAAAAATCAAGACCATCGGCGATGCATACATGGCAGTCTGCGGCGCACCAGTTGCCGTTGAAAATCATGCGGAGCACGCGGCTTTTGCGGCACTCGAAATGCTGGAAAATTTCTCGATGGAACAGAAGTTTTCTGTTCCGATAAATTTGGGGTTTAGAATTGGCTTACATTCGGGTTCGGTTGTTGCAGGAATAATTGGTGAGAATAAATATTCGTATGATTTATGGGGAGACGCGGTGAACACAGCATCAAGAATGGAATCGCATGGTGAGGAAGATAAAATCCATGTGAGTGAGGAATTTAGAAATGCACTTATTTCGACTTCGCTCAATGAACTACCTATATATTTTATTCCTCGCGGTGAAGTGTCCATCAAAGGCAAAGGAATTATGAAAACATATTTTATAGAGACAAAACCATGACAAACTACGACATTCAGGCAAAGATTGACACCGCAAGGTCGCTTCTCTACGAAGCGCTAAGTTTATTTGAACAAACAAATTACGACGAGTCTGAGCGGTGCGCCAAGGAAGCACTGGCACTTCTCGAACCATTCGCGGAGCGTGAAGATCTTGGTGAGGAACTTGATGCAATTTCGCAGAAACACGAGGTACTTGCGATGCTGGCCTGGGCGTACAACCGGCTGATGACATTTTCAGATTTACGAGGTGATTATGCACTCGGGCTGAGTCAGGCAGAAATCGCACTGTCGTTCAGCGAGCGGATTGGAAATCGTATCCGAAAGGCGGCATTGCTCGGCAATATCGGGCTTGTGTATCAGAATCTTACGGACTACGACAAAGCATTAGAGTATTATCAGTTGGCGATGACAATCTATGAGGAACTTGGCGATCAAAACGGCATTGCAGGTATTCTCGATAGTTTTGGGCTTGTGCATCAGGAACGTTTGGACTACGGTAAAGCGTTGGAATATGCTCTGAAGGCAATCGCAATGTATGAAGAATCCGGCAATGATAATAAAGAGGGCATTGCAACCAGCTACGGTAATATCGGATGGTTGTACAGTAACATTGCGGACTACCCCAACGCGTTGGAGTATATGCACAAATCACTGGCGCTTTTTCAGGAACTCGGTCTGAAATACGGCATTGCCAGCAATCTTGACAGTATCGGGCAGACCTATGCAATGCGGGGTTTCGAGGGATATGACCTTGCCAAGGCAGAAGAGTATTTACTGCAAGCGATTGCGATTGTCGAGGAACATGGCATGAAAAGGCAGGTGTATCAGTTCCATAAAAACCTTGCGGAAATATACGAGCGCGAAAAGCGGTGGGAAGATTTTGCTCGTCATTTCAAGAAATACCACGAAACAGAGAAGGAAGTCCAAAGCGAGGAAGCCAAGAAACAAGCAGGACTTATGGAGCAGCGCAAACAAGACGCCGAGCGTGAGAAAGCCCTTGCTGTCGAACGCGAACGCGCACAAGCCACCGAAGAACTCCTTCACAAAACCCTCCCCAAATCCATCGCCGACCGCGTGATTAAAGGCGAATATCGCATCGCAGACCACTTCGAAAGCGCGTCCATCCTCTTTGCAGATGTGGTCGGTTTTACGAAAATTTCCGCTCAAATGCCTCCTGCTGCTGTCCTCGCATTTATGAATTTTATTTTTGAGTATTTCGATGGCATTGCCGCTAAACACGGGTGCGAGCGCATCAAAACCATTGGCGACGGCTACATGGCCGTGTGCGGTGCGCCGGTGCGCTATCCCAATCACGCCCAGAGGCTTGCGCTTATGGCATTGGACATGATGGAGGATATTCAACTACCCGAAGAAATCCGCGAACACCTGCCTGCCGGAACGGTGTTTCATCTGCGGATTGGTCTTCATTGCGGGGAAATCACGGCGGGATTAATCGGAACGGGAAAGCTCGCCTACGACATTTACGGCGATGCAGTGAACACCGCGGCACGGATGGAATCGCACGGCGAGGCGGGGAGGATACATTGCTCAGAAGAGTTTATGTCGAAAGCAGGAGTAAATCACTTTCAAATCATTGAACGTGGAGAAATCGAAATAAAGGGCAAAGGAACAATGCGGACGTATTTTTTAGAAAAATTGGGATAAAACCACCATGACACACGAAGAAATAGAATATATTTTGGCAGAGGCGAAAGCGAATAACGAAAAAGGACATTTTGCCGAAGCCGAGAGGATTTGCAGGGAAGCAATAGCGGACACAAATGACCCTTTGTTCCGCTCCCGATTTTTGCGTCAACTTGCTTTTTCTTTGCGACGGTCGGGAAAAGGGTTGGAGCAAGAATCGCTGGAAGCGGCGGAGGAAGCCCTTTCTCTAACACGGGAAATCGGTAATCAAATTGATATTGCCGATGCTATGACGATGATAGGAGCCAGCTATCATCACCTTTTCAAATTTCCGCTTGCCTTGGAGTACTATACCAAGGCACTTGCAATGTTTGAGGAATCCGCTCATGTACCCGGTATTGCTGAGACCATATATTATATGGGGTTAACCTATAAATTTATAGGCGACCATGCACGGTCGTTAGAGTGTTATTTTAAAGCACATACGTACTACGAAACACTCGAAGACACTACTGCTCTGAACTCGATTATCAACGAAATTGCTCAGGTATATATGGCTCTTGGGCTGCATGAAAAAGCCATAGAGTATTATACAAGGACACTTGCCGCATTCAGGGCAGACGGCAACAGAAGGATGGTGGCGGGTACGATTTCCAATATCGGCGGCGGGTATCTGAATCTTGGCAACTACGAAACCGCACTGGCATATTTTCACGAAGCGCTTAGTGCTCTGGACGATGATGAACTTGCCTTCAGGGCGACTATTACCGGAAATATCGGAGTTGTCCATTATTTCCTTTCGGAATATTCCAATGCATTGGAGTATTTTCTTAAAGACCTCGCCCTTAACCTGAAGCTCAACAATAAAGGGAAAATTGCTGGCAGCTACGCTCGGCTGAGTGCTGTTTATGCAGTCGCTGAATTTAGTGATTACAACCCCGAACAAGCCGAAGAATACTTGCTAAAGGCGATTGATGTCTTTGAAGAATTAGAAATGAAAAGTGAGTTATTTGATGCGCACAAGGATATTGCCGACTTGTATAAACAACTGGAACGCTGGAAAGAGTTTGGCTATCATTTTGAACAATATCATAACTTAGAGAAAGAAGTTCAAAGCAATGCCGCACTGCAAAAAGCCGAACAATTGGAGCAACAAAAGCAAGCGGTGGACCGGGAAAAATCCCTTGCCGTAGAACGTGCGGACGCAGAAGCCACGAAACGTCTGCTCCACAAAACTCTCCCGAAATCCATCGCTGACCGCGTAATGCTGGGCGAAACCCGCATTGCAGACCACTTCGAAAACGCGTCAATTCTCTTTGCCGATGTAGTCGGTTTTACGGAAATCTCCTCGAAAATGCTGCCCGCCGCTGTGCTTGCATTTATGAATTTTATTTTCGAGCATTTCGACTCGCTCGCTGCCAAGCACGGTTGCGAGCGTATAAAAACCATCGGCGACGGCTACATGGCGGTCTGCGGTGCGCCGGTGCGCTATCCCAATCACAGTGAACGACTTGCGCTCATGGCATTGGAGATGATGGAGGACATAAAATTACCCGAAGAAATCCGCGAACATCTGCCTGCGGGAACACTTTTTCACTTACGGATAGGTTTGCATTGCGGAGAAATTACTGCGGGACTCATCGGTACTGGTAAACTTGCGTATGACATTTATGGCGATGCCGTGAACACGGCGGCACGGATGGAATCGCACGGCGAGGCGGGGAGGATACATGTGAGTGAAGAATTTAGAAACGTGCTCATTTCGACTTCGCTCAATGAACTACCTATAGAATTTATATCACGAGGTGAAATGGAGATTAAAGGCAAAGGAATAATGAAAACTTATTTTTTGGAGAAGGCATGAACAACGAAGAACTCAAAGCACTGCTCGATAAGGCAGAAGAACACAACACCATAGGAAACTACGACGAAGCGGAGCGGCTGGTGAATGAAGCGCTAGCAACGCTTGAAGACCCTCATCCCAATCTTCTCCCAACAGGGGAAGGAGCTAAAAGGGAACTATCTCACGGTGGGAGAGGGCAGGGTGAGGGGGACTTCCGCATCCGCGCTCTCGGCATTCTCGGCAGCGCTGCTAATTTACGCGGCAATTACCCCGCCGCGCTCGAACACTTCACATCAATGCAGTTCACTGCCGAAGCCGCCGGAGACAAATCGGCAATTGCTTTTGTACTAAAGGGCTTCGGGCTTGTGTTCATGAATCTTGGCGACTACGACAAGGCATTGGAATATGACCGACGCGCACTTGCTGCCTACGAGGAACTCGGAGATAAATCCGGTATTGCCCGCGTTACCATGAACCTCGGAAATGTGTATTGGTATCTTGGCTTATTCAATAAAGCGTTGGAATGTTGCGAAAAAGCCCTTGCCGCTCACGAGGAACTTGGAGACACAAGAATGGTCGGGGCTGTGCTGTTAAATATCGGAAATGTGTATACTGAACTTGGCTTATACGACAAGGCATTGGAACACTACGCTAATGCGCTTGCCATTTTCATCGAAACCGGTGCAAAATCCTGGCTGGCAAATGTTAAGGTGTGCATCGGAAATGTGTATACTTCTCTCGGCCTCTACGACAAGTCCTTGGAAAATTTTGGCACAGCACTCGCGGTACTGGAGGAAATCGGTGCAAAATTAGACATGGCTAATGTTACCGGAAGCATCGGAAGCGCATATCAGAGTCTGGGCTCCTACGATTCTGCATTGGAATACTTCCTGAAAGCTCTCGCCATTTATGAAGAACTCGACGCTAAATATGGTGTTGCATCCGCCACGGGAAACATCGGCAATGTTTATTGGTCTCTCGGTGACTACGACAATGCTTTGGAATACTACGAAAAAAACCTTGCTGCCGCCAGTGAAATTGACGCTAAACTGGGTGTAGCAGTTAGTATTGGAAATATCGGTTGTGTCTATGCCGTAAAGGATTACCACGGCTACGATGCGGTGAAGGCAGAGGAGTATTTGCTGAAGGCACTGGCGTATAGCGAGGAAATTGACGCAAATGCGCAAATTGTTTATTGGCATGAATATCTGGCAGTTTTATACGAAAACGAGAAACGCTGGGAGGACTTCGCATTTCATTACAAAAAGTATCATCAAACGGAAAAGAAAGTCCAAAGCGAGGATGCAAAAAAGATGGCAAATCAGATGGAACAGCAACGGCAGACCGCCCAATATGAAAAAGAAATTGCCATAGCCAATGCCGCCGCAAACGCCCGACACTTAGCCACCGAGCAACTGCTCCATAACGTATTACCGCCCAGCATTGCCGATAAAATGCTCGACGGCACGAAACTCATCGCCGAAAAACTGCCAAGCGTATCGGTGCTTTTTGCCGATATCGTTAATTTTACCAAACTCTCGCAACGTATTACTCCTGAAGAACTTGTGGAAGGATTAGATAGAATATTCAGCGAATTCGACCGGCTTGCCGAGAAGCATGGCTTAGAGAAAATCAAGACGATCGGCGACGCGTACATGGTCGTTTCCGGCGCGCCGGTTCAGCATAACTATCACGCCGAAGCGATGGCACATTTTGCGCTTGAAATGGTGGAATCAATGAAGCAATTCCATTCAATTTCCACCGGTGAGGAAATACAATTACGGATAGGAATTCACAGCGGCGAAGTAGTAGCGGGTGTGATTGGCAAGAAGAAATTCGCGTATGATATGTGGGGTGATGCGGTGAACACGGCGGCGCGGATGGAATCGCATGGCGAAGCAGGGAAGATTCATGTGAGTGAAGACTTTAGAAACGCGCTCATTTCGACTTCGCTCAGTGAACTACCAATACAATTTATTCCTCGTGGCGAAATGGACATCAAAGGCAAAGGGATAATGAAAACATATTTTATGGGGAAAACATGAATTACGAAGAACTCAAAGCCCTTTTAACCCAGGCAGATGAACTCAATATATCCGGCAACTACGACGAAGCAGAGAAACTTGCACAACAGGTTCTCTCCGAAGTCCTTCTGAAGGAAGATGCCGCCGACCGACAGGGGGTGTACTGTTCTGCCCTCCTGACGTTTTCTGACTCCGCTCGGCGTAAAGGAGATTACGATCTAGCGCTCGCCAGCGCTCATACGTCTCTCGACCTCGCTACAGAGCATCTCTTCCCCCATAGTAAAGCACGAGCACAGAATTCGATCGGGAATGTCCATTGGAGACTTGGTTCATCCAAGCAAGCGCTCGAATACTACCACTATGCCCTCGAATCTTTAGAAGAAATCGGAGATAAGAGATTGATTGGGGGAACAACGGTAAACATCGGTAACGTGTACAGAGATATTGACTCCTACGAAAAAGCATTGGAATACTATACCAAAGCCCTCGCCATATTCGAAGAAATCGGAGAAAAATATTTCAGGGCAAATGTTATAGGGAACATCGGGAGTTTGTATGGAGATATTGGTACACACGACATGGCACTCGAATACTTCCAGAAAGCTCTCGCCGCTCACGAAGAGCTTGCGAATATTTCAGGAGTAGCGGCCAATACAGCGAACATCGGCTCTCTCTTTACCGAGAAAAAGTATGAGGGCTACGATGCCGCTAAGGCAGAGGAGTACCTGCTCAAAGCTTTGTCTCTCAGCACTGAGACCGGTCGTAAAGAAGCATTGCTTGACTGCCACAGAATTCTTTCCATGCTCTATGAAAACGAAGAGCGTACGGCAGAGGCATTTGTTCACTACAAGAAATATATCGACCTGGAAAAAAAGATAAATGCGGAAGAAGTCAAAAAGCAAAGCGAACAGCGAGAGCGTGAGAAGGAGATAGCCATAGCCAAAGCTAGCGCTGATGCGAAGATGAGTGCTACCACTTCTTTACTGCACAAAGTGTTGCCGGAAAGTATAGCCACGAGGATTATTGGTGGCGAGACAGAAATAGCGGACTACTTTCCGCAAGTATCCATTCTCTTTGCCGACATTGCGGGTTTCACACCCATCTCTGCCGATATGCCGGCGTTTGTGGTAGTGCGATTTCTCAACTTCGTCTTTGGCGAGTTCGACCGCATCATTAAAAAACATGGTTGCGAGAAAATCAAAACCATCGGCGACGGCTATATGGCGGTGGCAGGTGCGCCTGTTGAATGTACCGACCACGCCGAGCGTCTGGCAAGGGCTGCACTTGAGATGCAAGAAACAATCTCCCTTCCTTCCGATATCCGCCAACACATGCCGGAAGGAGCAATACACAGCGTGCGCATTGGTCTTCATACAGGCTCGGTAGTTGCAGGAGTCATTGGCGAGGAGCGATTTGTGTATGATATCTACTCCGATGCGGTGAACACCGCTAGTCGTATGGAATCGCATGGCGAAGCAGGGAAGATTCATGTGAGTGAAGACTTTAGAAACGCGCTCATTTCGACTACGCTCAATGACCTACCTATACAATTTATCCCTCGTGGTGAAATGGACATCAAAGGCAAAGGGATAATGACCTCCTATTTTTTGGAGAAATTACAATGAAAGACCAAGCGATTCAAGCGAAAATTGACGAATCAACTGAATTACTTAAAAATGCCCGAACATTATATGAACATTCGGATTACGTTCAATCAGAAAACTGTGCTAATGAAGTTTTGTTATTACTTGAACCATATATAGAACGGAATGATTTGGGAGAGATACATGAAAAAAGTTCACAGAAATACGCAATAATATATTGCCTTGCTCATGCATACAATCGACTCAATTCTATTTCTGAAATACGGGCTGATTATGCTCTTGCGTTGAGCCAGGCAAAAACATCGCTTATGTTTAGTGAGCAGATTGGTGACCAGATTCGAAAAGTGGGTTTACTTCATAATATTGGAACAATATATATGGGAATTTCTGATTATTCCCAAGCGTTAGAGTATTTTCAGAGCGCGCTGATTTCCAACGAAAAGATGGACAATAAAGCATGGATAGTAAAAAATCTCTCAAATATCGGGATTGTCTATGCGATGCTTTCCGATTATGCTTCTGCCTTAGAGTATTTTCAAAAGGCATTGGCAATCAACGAAGAAATAGGTAATAAGGAAGGCATTGCAGGAAGTTTGGGCAATATCGGAAATTTATATGGGCATCTTTCAGATCACGTTCAGATGTTAGAGTATCTTCAAAAGTCTCTGGCGATTCATGAAGAACTCGGCAATAAAAATGGCATTGCTCTTAATCTTAGCAATATCGGTTCTGCATATAAAGAGCTTACCGACTACACCAAAGCATTAGAATATTTACAAAAATCACTGGCAATTAATGAAGAATTGGGTTTAAAACATCATTTTGCACAAGTTCTTCAAGGTATAGGGAATGTTTATCAAAAAATTTCGGATTACGAAACGGCTTTGGAGTATTACCAAAAGTCACTGGCTATCAAAGAAGTTATCGGTGATAAATTAATCATTGCAATCGACATAGCTGCAATTGGTGAAATTTATGCGACACCAACGTTTGCCGGTTACGACGCTGTTAAAGCAGAGGAGTTCTTGCTCAAATCACTCGGAATTAATGTGGAAATTGGTGCTAAAATATACATGTATGGATGTCATAAATCTCTTGCTGACTTATATAAAAATGAAATGCGGTGGAAGGAATGTCAGGCACATTTTGAAAAGTACCATTATATTAAAGAGGAAGTCCAAAACGAAGAAGTAAAAAAGCAAACTCTGCTTATGGAACATCGCCGAAAGCTGGAAGAATCAGAGCGTGACCGCCAAGTAAAACTCGCCCGTTTCCAAGAGCAAGAAAAAATTCTGCATAATATCCTGCCTTCTCAAATAGCCGACCGCATGATAGAAGGCGAAAAAACTATCGTGGATAGTTATGAAAGCGTGTCGGTTCTATTTGCCGATATAGTCGGCTTTACTAAACTTTCCCAACGAGTTACTCCTGAACAGCTCGTAGCAGGGCTTGACGGAATCTTCAATACGTTCGACTTATTGGCTGATAAGTATGGTTGCGAAAAAATTAAGACTATTGGTGATTGTTATATGGTAGTTGCAGGTTTACCCGAGCGATGTGATGACCACGCCGAGCGTCTGGGCGCGATGGCAATAGAGATGCTGAAAGCTATCGAGGAATTTCCGGCAGTAGTCGAAGATGTTTCGATAAATATGCGAATAGGTATTCATTCGGGTAGTGTGGTAGCGGGAATCATCGGGAAGAACAAATATGCTTATGATTTATGGGGCGATGCGGTGAACACGGCAAGTAGAATGGAAAGCCATGGCGAAGCGGGGAAGATTCATGTGAGCGAAGAATTTAGAAACGCGCTCATTTCGACTATACTCAATGACTTGCCGATACAATTTATCCCCCGTGGTGAAATGGACATCAAAGGCAAAGGCATGATGAAAACGTATTTTTTGGAACAATCTAACATACAATTATGAAGAGCGAAGAAACTCTACTCAAAACAATAACCCTCGCTGAGGAAGCACTTATAGATGATAACTATGCTAAAGCCGAGTCGCTCTGCAAAGAAGTTCTGGAAGCAACCGAATCAGGTGATTATCCGATGCTGAGAGCTCGTGCACTTATTAAGATTTCAGTATCTATGAGAATACGAGGGCAGGTAAAAAATGCTTTTCCCTGTATCAATGAAGCGTTGGAATTATGCAAGTTTCATAAGTTCAAAGAGCTTCAAGAAACGGCTCTCAGTAGTATCGGAAATATGTACATTGATATTGCAGACTATTCTGCAGCAATCGAAACAAGTTTGCAATCCTTAAAAATTGCTGAGGAACTGGGCAATAAAAAAAGAATAGGGGGGCAATTATGTAATATTGGGCTTTGTTACGATCGACTTGCTGACCTGCCAAGGGCATTAGAATATTATCAAAAAGCACTCATCATTCTTCGTGAAATTGACTACAAGCCATTTATTATTCGGACATCTGCAAATATTGGAAATGTCTACAAAAGTTTAGGAGATTTCAAGCAGTCTTTAGAATATGGGAATTTAGCACTCTTCTATGCAGAGCAAATAGATGATAAATCAAGCATTGAAAAACAATACGGAAATCTTAGTAATTTATATAATAATATGGGGGATTATACTCGCGCACTTGAATATATAAACAAAGCTCTTGCTCTTGCCGAACTGTTACAAAATAAACATAGTATTGCAGGCAATTTGTCGAATCTAGGAAATCTGTACAACAATATCTCTAATAATTCACGTGCATTGGAATATCAGCTCGCCTCGTTGGAAATATATGAAGAATTAGGCGATATTCATAGTATTTCTATCTGTTTGGGGAATATTGGAAATACCTATAAATATTTGAATAAATTCAATCTTGCGCTCGAATTTTATTTGAGGGCATTGACTCTGTGTCAGGAGCTTGGTCGTAAAAATGGAATTGCGCTATGTTATGCAAGGTGCGCTTCGATTTACGGGTATAAAGAGTTTGATGGATATAATCCACACCTTGCCGAAGAATACTTGTTCCTTGCTGAAACTCTCAATATAGAACTTGGTACAAAGCCACAAAATAAGTTTGTTTATAAATCTTTAGGTGAATTGTATGAGCATCAAAACCGTCTGCCGGAAGCAATTATCTATATCAAAAAATATTATATTCTGGAGATGGAAATTCAGTCTGATGAGGCAATTAAACAGGCAAATATATCTGCGTATGAACGTCAACTTGCCGAAACAGAAAAATCTCATGCCATTGAACGCGCTCTTGCAACAGCAACGAATGAAATTCTTGCCAATATTCTCCCACCTAATATCACGGAGCGTCTGCTCAAAGGCGAAAAGAAAATAGCCGATACTTTCCAAAACGTGAGCGTATTATTTACTGATATTGTGGGCTTTACACAATTGTCTTCAAAACTTCCTGCCGGAGAATTAATAGATATTCTCGACATTGTTTTCACCCGTTTTGATATGATTTGTAAGAAGTACGGACTTGAAAAAATCAAGACCATCGGCGATGCATATATGGCAGTGTGCGGTGCACCCATAGCAGTTGAAAATCACGCAGAGCGAACAGCACTTGCGGCACTAGAAATGCTGGAAGATTTTTCGATGGAGCAAAGGTTTTCTGTTCTGATAGACTTGGGTTTTAGAATTGGTTTGCATTCGGGAAACGTAGTTGCAGGAATCATCGGTGAGAATAAATACTCGTATGATTTATGGGGCGATGCGGTGAATACGGCGAGTAGAATGGAATCTCACGGCGAAGCGGGTAAGATTCATGTTTCTGAAGAATTTGTACGACATCTCAATCATCGAGCCCCTACCCAAAACCTCCTCAGGAGGGAGGGCTTTGCTTCCTCTTTCTCCTTCTCGTTGGGGGAAGAAGGTAGGGATGTGGTTCTTGTAGAGCGTGGCGAGATAGACATCAAAGGCAAGGGGATGATGAAAACATATTTTTTGGAGAAAATATGAGCAACATTTATTTGAATTCTTTACTTGAGCGGCTTCAAAATGCCGATACAGATGGACTTCGCGGTAATTATGAGCAAGCCCGTGCAACTGCTTTACAAGTAGTAGAGTTAGTAAATACCAATTATTCTTGCAACATAAATTCTCTGAAAAATATTGAAGAAGAGATCAGTTCTGAATATAGGGAATGTCATAATCTTCTTGCCTACGCCTATCATATACTGGGCACAACTGCCCGTTATCAAAGTGATTATGATTCAGCTGTAGAATGGTACGAAAAAAGTTTAATAGAGAGTGAATCTGTTGGTGATATGAAGCTAATTGCCAGAGCATTCGGAAATCTCGGGGTGACAAAAGGGCTCAAAGAAAATTATATTGAAGATATTGAGCTAACAACAAAGGCACTCGAACTTGACACATCAATTGATAACAAGCGTGGCATGGCTATGTGGCAGAATAATCTTGGAATTGCCTATGGCAGACTCGGAGATTACAGTAAAGCTCTTAATCATTTTATGATTGCTGTAAATCTTG
Source organism: Bacteroidota bacterium (assembly GCA_018266765.1). GTDB lineage: Bacteria > Bacteroidota > Ignavibacteria > Kapaibacteriales > UBA961 > JADJXV01. The sequence goes on along the minus strand of JAFDZU010000049.1, from coordinate 67,931 downwards.
ATGAGCAAACAGACAATACGGTCAGTCGAGCCACCCGATATAATAATATAGGAATTGTGTATGAGCATTTAGGCGATTATGAAAAAGCACTCGATTATTTTCAGCGTTCAATAGGAATAGACGAGGAATTAGGAAATAGAAAAGGTATCGCCCAACGACTTAGTAATATGGGGATGGCATATTCTCATCTCAATAATTCTGACTTAGCGATTGAGTGTTTTACGAAAGCACTTGCTATTGATGAAGAACTTGTCAATAACCGCGGCAAAGCAATTCGCCTGAGCAACTTAGCCGATGAATTTGCATCCAGAGGTGAATATAATATTGCACTTGAGTACCAAATTAAGGCACTTGCGTTGGATAAAGAACTTCAAAATACAAGAGGTTGTGCCATTCGATTGGCATCTATAGGAACTATTATCGCCCGTCGCATCGAATCAGAAGAGGATATTATTGTTGCAGAAAAATATTTACTTGAAGGATTAGCTCTTAGCCAAGAAATTGAAAATAAACACCATGTTTTATTATGTCATAAAGAATTAGCTGATATATATGAAAGGCAGGGGCGACTCCAAGAAAGTATTCTGAACTTTAAGCAGTTTTATAAATTAGAAAAGGAAGTATTGAGTGAAGAAGCAAAACGCCATGCACAGAATGCCGAACAACAGCGAATAATGAGGGAAAGGGACAAACAATTTGAGCTTGTGCAGGCAAAAGCAACCGCTACAATTGAAGCAACAAACAAATTACTCCATAATGTACTACCGCCGAGTATTGCCGATAAAATGCTTGCCTGCACAAAACGTATCGCAGAAAAGCTAAGTAATGTTTCGGTTCTTTTTGCAGATATTGTGGAATTTACCAAGCTCTCACAACGTATTTCGCCGGAAGAACTTGTCGAAGGATTGGATAGAATATTCAGTGTGTTTGACACCCTTGCCGAAAAACATGGCTTAGAGAAAATTAAGACCATCGGAGATGCGTACATGGTAGTCTCCGGCGCACCGGAACCTCGCGCAGACCATGCCGAAGCAATGGCATTGATGGCTGTGGAAATGCTCGAAGCAATAAAACAGTTCAAGTCAATTTCCACTGGCGAAGAAATACAATTACGGATAGGCATTCACAGTGGCGATGTCGTTGCAGGGGTAATCGGTAAGAAGAAATTCACGTATGATTTATGGGGCGATGCGGTAAATACTGCCTCAAGAATGGAATCGCACGGCGAGGCAGGGAGGATCCATGTGAGCGAAGAATTTAAAAATGCAGTTGGTGAATCATCGTTCAATTTTATAAATCGTGGTGAGATGGACATCAAAGGAAAAGGGATAATGAAAACATTTTTTTTGGAGAAAAAAATATGAACATAAACGAACTCAAAATAGCTGTAGAATCCTCGCAAAATTATTCACAAAAAAAAGTCGCTATGATGGCATTGTGCAACGCGCTTACTGCCAACCGAAACACCGGCGAACTGTTCTCTGTTTCGGAAGAATTTCTGGAACTTGCTCAAAAACAAGGGGATAGAAATTCAGAGGCATGGGCACTGCTCTTCAAAGGAATGGCGCACACCATGACGGATGACTACTACAGCGCCTCAGAAAAATTCGCCATTACTCTGCCGGTATTCGAGCAACTCGGCGACAAAGCCGGCGTTGCACGGACTACGATGAACATTGGGCGGGTGTTTATGTTTAGCAAGGAGTTCGAGCCGGCAATTGAGTTGTTTGAGAAAGCGCTTGACATGGAAATCGAGCTTGAAAATGAAGCCGGCATTGCAAGGGTGATTGGCAATATCAGAAATATATACCATGAATCGGGCAACTATGAAGGGTATCGTACATTTCTGAAAGAGCAGCTTACTATATGCAAACAGCGTGAAAATCATGCTTTGACGGCTTATATGTATGTCCAAATTGCCGACGTTTCGATGATACACCTCTCAGATTATTATGGCGCAATCGAGTATTTAAACAAGGCATTAGTAATTTTTCAGTTAACAGGCAATAAAAAAGGCGAGAGTGAAGCTCTCGATTTTCTCGGCGGCGCGTACTGGTATCTCGGCGATGCAGGACGGTCGGTTGAATATGCCCTACAAGGAATTGCTGTTGCCGAAGAAGCCGGCGATGCGAATAATTTAGTGAATCGTCTGACAAATGCGGCGTATTCCTATATGCACTTAGAGGATTATCACAAAGTAAAGGAACTCAATGAGCGGGCGAAAGCGATAATTATTGAATCGGGAAATACGAACGGAACCGGCTGGGCGGAAATGGGAATTGGCATGGCGCTTCTGCGGCTCGGAGATGCGGCGGGCGCATTGGAACACGGCTCACGTGCCGTTTCCTTTATCGAAAAAGTCGGCGATAAACACGGCTTGGGCTATGCGTATTTTCGTTGCGGGGAGGCATTGGCGGCATTGGAACGCTACGAAGAGGCGTACGAAACATTCAACAAAAGTTTGGAGACCAGAAAATCAATCAATACGGTGTTAGAAATTGCTGAAACCCAATGCGAAATTGGTAAGTTACTGCTCCGTTTCGGCAGTACGGACGAGGCACTGACAATACTAAATGAAGCACTGGATTTATCCGAAAAAATTACCGGAAAAGCGGTTATTCACGCAACTCACAAGGCGCTTGCCGATGCGTATTCCTCGCTTGGAGATTTCACGAAGGCATACGACCATTTGCAGAAATTTATTGCCGTCCGCGACGAGGTTCAAAATCAGGACAGCGCCAAAAAAGCCACAAGCATTGAGTATCTGCACAAGCAGGAAATCCTGCGGAAAGAGCAGGAAGCCACCGACCGGATTCTGAATAATGTGCTGCCGCTTTCGATTACCAAACGCCTGAAAAAGGGACAGAAACTCATTGCCGACACCATTCCGGCTGTTTCCGTGATTTTTGCCGATGTCGTTGGTTTTACGCCGCTTGCCGCCCGCCTTTCCGCAGAAGATCTGGTGAAATTACTCGCCTTTATTTTCAATCATTTCGATGAAATCTGCCGGAAGCACGGACTCGAAAAAATCAAGACCATCGGCGACGCCTACATGGCGGTTGCCGGCGCGCCCGACCCCTGCGACGACCACGCCCTGCGCTGTGCAAACGCCGCATTGGACATGCTCGAAGATTTTGCCATTCCGCCCGATTTACTGCACGACAACCTGAAGGGCTTGGAACTCGATTTCCGCATCGGAATCCACACGGGAAGCGCGGTGTCGGGAGTCATCGGCGAGAGTAAATTTGCCTATGATTTATGGGGCGACGCGGTGAATACTGCAAGCAGAATGGAGAGCTACGGCGAGGCGGGGAAAATACATGTGAGCGAAGTGTTTAAAAACACAGTGAGTGAATCATCATTCACTTTTATAAATCGTGGTGAAATGGACATCAAAGGGAAAGGGATAATGAAAACTTATTTTTTGGAGAAAGTATGAGCTACGAAGAACTAGTCATTGCAGTGGAGGATATCGAAGCAGATATTCAATCCGATGATAATCATAAATTTGAAGAAGCAAAAAGAATACTCAGCGAAGGCGACAGTACACAGAATTCAGATTTATATTGTCGCATTGCCCTCGCATTGTGTAAACATCTTGGTAATAAGGATGCGAACGAATTATTGAAGTATGCAGAAGTAGCTCAACAGCTCGCACTAAAAGATAATTCAAAGATTCAATTAGCGCATTCATTTCGATTTAGTGGAGTCGCGAATGCCCTTCTTGGCGATTCTGTGAAAGCTATCGATAATCTTTTTGAATCTTTAGGACTCTTTGATAGTTGTAGGGAGGATAGCGGTGTGTCAGCCGTATCCAATAATCTAGGGAATGTGTACTCTATGCTCGGCAACTTCCCACATGCTTTGGAGTATTACCAAAAAGCACTTTCAATAGACGGGAGACTTGGTAACAAACGCACTATGGCCGGGACGATAAGTAACATAGGAGTAATCTACTTCAATCTTGCAAATTATCCTCTTGCGTTGGAATACTTCCAACAAGCACTGGCGATCAATGAAGACCTTGGTAATAAACTTTGGGCTGCCAACAACTTGGGTAATATGGGCAATGCCTATTATTCTTTAAGTGAGAACAATCTATCTCAGGAATACCTGCTAAAAGCTTATGATCTTCATCATGAAATTAATAACGAGCATGGTATGGCTGCAATTCTTAATAGTCTCGGAACGATGTATTCACAGATGGAAGATTACCTCCCTTCATTGGAATACTTTCATAGAAGTCTTGCAATCGAAGAGAAACTCGGGGATAAACTTGGTATTGCACGATGTATAGGTAACATTGGCGATATTTATGCAGTACCTGATTTCGAATTGTTTAATCCTCAAAAAGCTGAAGAGTATTTACTTAAAGCTATACATCTATTCTCGGATCTCGGTTCAAAGCATGAACAGGCCATTTATTGCAGATATATTGCTTTATTCTATAAAAGAGTAGAACGATGGAAAGACAGTTTGGAACAGTACGAGAAGTTTCATGAACTTTTTGCTGAAGTTCAAAGCGAAGAGTCTCACCGGAAAGCATACCAGCTTGAAAATAATAGAAAAATAGAAGAAGCCGAGCGTGACCGCCAGGTAAAGCTCGCCCGTTTCCAAGAACAAGAGAAGATCCTCCATAATATCCTGCCTTCACAAATAGCTGACCGTATGGTCTCCGGTGAGAAAACGATTGCTGATACTCATGAAAATGTATCGGTGTTCTTCTCTGATATTGTTGACTTTACTACATTATCACAACAAATTTCAGCCGTGGAATTAGTTGGGCTGCTCAACGGATTATTCACTCAATTCGACCAACTTGCCCGCAAGCACGGGTTAGAGAAAATCAAGACCATTGGCGACGCCTACATGGCCGTCTGCGGCGCACCATCTCCGTATGCCAACCATGCAGAGCGAACGGCATTATTCGCTCTCGAAGTAGCTAAAATGATGAAAGAGTATCATACTGATTCAGTGGGAAAAATATCGGTGCGCATTGGATTACATTTCGGAAGTGTGGTCGCTGGTATTATTGGTGAAAACAAATTTGCGTATGATATGTGGGGCGATGCAGTCAATACGGCAAGCAGAATGGAAAGCCATGGCGAAGCAGGGAAAATTCATGTGAGCGAAGCATTTAGAAACGCGCTCATTTCGACTTCGCTCAGTGAACTACCAATACAATTTATTCCTCGTGGCGAAATGGACATCAAAGGCAAAGGCATGATGAGAACGTATTTTTTAGAAAATCTTTAGAAGTAACATGATTAATAAAAATATTGAAGCAATATTAAAAGATGCAAACATTGCGGTAAATAATGGTGATTACGATAAAGCCGAAAAAATGGCTCATGAAATTATCACATCGCTTAACACTCGAAGAATAACAAGAAATAGTGCGTTTGAGGATAAGATTGATTCACCTGAAATCTTAGAAGATGAATATTTTCGTGCAAAAGTGATGATTACTTTGTCAAATACTGCAAACAGGCGAGGAAATTTTGACTCTGCTCTTGTCTCGGCTGACGAGGCACTCGCTATTATAGAACAGTATAACCTTATAGATATCAAACCAAAAGCATGGAATGTAATTGGGAATGTGTATCAAAATCTTAACTCGTTTGACGAAGCATTGGATTATTATGAAAAATCTCTGTCTGCATATAAAGAGCTTGGAGAAAAAGTAGCAGTAGCAGGTATTACAGGAAATATTGGGAATGTGTATAAGTCTCTTAGATTATATGACAAAGCGTTGGATTATTATATGAAATCACTTTCAGCATACGAAGAACTCGGAGAGAAATCCGGCATAGCCAGAATTATGGGAAATATAGGGACTGTCTATAATGAAATCGGTTCTTATGACACGGCATTGGAATATTATACCAAAGCACTCGAAAGCAGGATTGAACTTGGAGAAAAATTACAAATTGTTACTGTTACGGGAAATATCGGAGTGCTGTATGCTAATAAAAAATTTAAGGGATATAATGCAAAACAAGCGGAAGAATTTTTGCTGAAAGCACTGGCAATTGCAGAAGAAATTGGAGCAAAACTAAACTTATATGATATATATCGTTACCTTGCAAACTTGTATGAACATGAAAAACGGTGGGAAGAGGCACATGAGCACTTTAAAAAATTTCACGATATCAAAGAAGAAGTGCAAAGCGAAGAAGCATTTAAAAAAGCCGCACAGATAGAACATCAAAAGCAAGCGGCTGAACGAGAAAAAGAAATTGCTGTAGCTCGTGCTACTGCCGATGCAAAACTCAATGCAACCACATCGCTTTTGCATAAAGTATTGCCGGAAAGTATTGCTACGCGCATGATTAACGGAGAAGAAGAAATTGCTGATTACTTCCCGCAGGTTTCTATACTTTTTGCAGATATTTCGGGATTTACGCCGATTTCAGCCGCTATGCCCGCCTACATGGTTGTTCGGTTTTTGAATCATGTTTTTGGGGAATTCGACCGTATAATTAAACATCACAAGTGTGAGAAAATTAAAACAATTGGCGACGGGTATATGGCTGTTGCCGGAGCTCCAATTGAATGCATAGACCATGCAGAACGAATCACCGCCGCCGCATTTGAAATGCAACAAGCTATTCAATTGCCCGAAGAATTTCGTGAATACTTACCTCACGGAACCAAGTTCGGAATAAGAATTGGACTTCATACAGGTTCGGTTGTCGGCGGCGTGATTGGTGATGAGCGATTTGTCTATGATATTTATTCTGATAGCGTTAATACAGCCGCACGAATGGAATCACATGGCAAGCCAAATAAAATTCATGTGAGCGAAGCATTTAGAAACGCGCTCATTTCGACTTCGCTCAGTGAACTACCAATACAATTTATCCCTCGTGGTGAAATGGACATCAAAGGCAAAGGAATAATGAAAACATACTTTTTGGAAAAAGTTAAAAAATAGAATAATACTTAAAATCTGTTGTATGTATTATAAATAAAATAAGGTTATAAGTATTCATTTGTGCATTAGATTTAAAATGATATGACATATCTGCTCGGGTAGTCATTCTTCAATGTATTCAGAATTACAACAAATTGGATGTGTTTTTTATTTTGGTACATATTACTTTAAAATTCACTCACGTCGTATTTTCCTGAATCATTAATTTTAAAAAAAACTTTGTTGGCAAGGTGGTGCTTCGTATTTTTGCACCCCCGACAGCATGAGATTACTTGTACGGAGAGGTGCGAGAGTGGTTGAATCGGGCGGTCTCGAAAACCGTTATGGGAGCAATTCTATCGAGGGTTCGAATCCCTCCCTCTCCTCCAAAATAACAGCCGGAAGCAGTAGTATTTGTAAGAAAGTGCGGGTTCGATTTCTATTTCGTACGTACTGTAATGTAAGCTAATTTATTTATTTATGAGTAGATTAGCTTTTGTTTTTGTTGGTTTCTCTTTTAGTCTTAATTGCCATGAAAACTTCTCTTATCCTCACAATTACCGTAATCGTTGGAATTATTATAACTCTAATATCCTCAGTTAGAGTGTATGGGCAAGCTGTGCCGGACATGCGAAGTTACCGCGAACGAGCCGAAGAACACCTCAAAAGTAAAAATTTCAAACAAGCAATTCCTTTTCTTGAAGAGTGGGTAAAAGTTAATCCAAAAGACGTAGAAAGTATGGTGATTCTCGCGCGGTGCTATATGACAATTCAGCAAAACGAAAAAGCATTCACTACACTTCAAAATGCGGCAGAATATGGATACCAGTATAACAAAGCAATTCAATCAGATACTACATTCACTCCGATTCGCTTTCGAAAAGGGTTCGATGAAATGCTAATGATGATGAAAAAAAATGGTGACCAAGCCGCTGAATTCCCGATTAAATTTGCACCACAACAGCGGTTCGGACGGTACCGAGTTCTCTATCCTCCTAATTACGACGAACGAAAGAAATACCATTTAGTATTGCTGCTCCACGGAAACAGTCAAGAGCCAACCATTATTCTCCGCTGGGCTAAACAGCTTAATTTATCTAATGTTATCATAGTGTGTCCCGAAGCTCCGTATATTAAATTCAAAGAATCTGCTTCGATATTTGCTCCGCGACTTTCAGCAATGGGTGAAGACTTGGGGTATCCCGATTCACTCAAAGATGATGTTATCTTTTCGTCTGCCGATTGGTATCACAGTGTTACAAAAGAAGCAGAACAGGTACTGCCGATTAAACCGGGGTTGCCGATTATTATGGGATTTTCTCAGGGTGGGTTTTATGCCAATGTTGTGGCAACTCGCCATCCCGACAGCTATAAATCGGTTATTACAATTTGTGCAAGTATGTATCCTGAGGCAAATGTATTAGAACGGTATTCCGAACTGAGAAGATATGGAATTGATGTTTTCCTGCTTCATTCTACCGACGACCCAATCGTGCCGTATCAAACAGCAATGCTTTATAAAAATGCTCTTGAAAATGAAAAAATAGAGCATTCGTTTTTAAACTACAAATGCGGACATTGGCTTACCGAGGAAGCTACCAAAAAAGTTGCTGAATGGATTACAAAGCATTTTCAAGAGTAGAATTGTACTCTACTCAATTTCAATACTATCAATCTCTTTCATCAACCTGTCTGTTTCAGAAAGAGCAACAATGATTTTTTGATAGTGTAAAATATCGTCAAATTCTAATTTCCTGTCCTTGCGGTCTTTGAGCCACTTTTGTGCTGGTTGATAACCACCAATGTAAAACTCCCAAGCAGTTTGCGGTACATTATCAAAATACTGTGTATCGTTGATGTAAACTTTACCTAAACCGTCACTCTGAGCGGAGTCGAAGCGTGGCTTTACAACAATATTATCGCCATCTTCGGGATATTGCGTAATATACTTTTCAACGGTTGGGCTTTCCAATAAATGTAGTTGTCTGATTTCTCCGCCAAGTTTTACCAATTGCCAAAACGTTTCTTTGTCTTTAGGATAAGGAACTCTCGGAAAATCTATTTTCAAAAACTCCTTGTATTTTTCTCGGTACGTTGGCGAATGCAACACAGCATAGATGTAATCTAAAATATCAATTGGTGCAAACGTAGTACTGGTACTATTATAAAAAAGCTCCCCTCCTTTCGAAGGAGGGGCAGGGGTGGTTGTATTCTTACTCCATCCAAAATTTGTTTTTATTTCTTCCAATACAGCTTCCGTTTGTTCAAAAACCAATTTATTTTCAAACCGCAGTACTTTGATGCCGAAACAATTCAAAAACAAAGTTCTTTCTTCGTCTCTTTCTTGGGCTGTTTCATTAAAGTGAACTTCTCCATCCAGCTCGATTGCCAGCTTTTCGCTCGGGCAATAAAAATCTAAAATGTAATTACCTACGCTGTGTTGCCTTCTAAACTTCCGACCTTCTAATTGTGAGTTTTGAACAAGTGTCCAAAATTTTGCTTCAGCAGGTGTGAGATTATTTCTGAGGGCTTTCCTGAATGTTTTTAAATAAGGAAGATTATTGATTTGGTGTCTTTCGACCACCCCCAGCCCCTCCTTCGAAAGGAGGGGAGCTTTTTCTGGGACAAATGTTAAACCTAACTTATCCGCTATTTGCTTTACTATTTCTGTGTTTAGGTTGGGTGTGCGTTCTGCTGTTTGCCCGATGCTTTGTTGGGTGTTGGTTTCTGGATAGAGGTAGAGAGGGAAACAACTGCTATTGTCTAACGAAGATACTAAACTTTTGTCAGTAATGTGGTTACTTACAAAGAAATTATTTGAGTCTAAATCTCTTCCAACTTTTATTAAATTAAGTGCAATATTGTCTTTATGAAATAAATGTTGCATGATTTCTCCACGAGGCATGCAATGGAAACCTTTTGACTTCCCAGTATAATATGTAAATCTGAAATCAAATGGACGATAAGATATTCTAACTAAATTACTTAAATCAACTCCCGAACTGATTAAATCTTTCTTTGCAAAATCAATAGTCCAATCTCTTACATCTTTTCCTAGGTTGAATTTAATTCTTGCTGTTTCATTATCTAAATTTAAAAATTTTTCAATAGTTTCTTTTACTTTTCTTTCTGAGAATTGAATTGTAAAAGCATCTCTGGCTGTAGCAATTCCTAATGAATTTTTCAACAATAATTCTGACAATGAAAATCCCTTGTCATATACTTTTTGTACATTAAAATCTTTACTCATAAAAAAGTAATTCGGCGCAATATTGGGTAATTCTTTATAATCAACAGTTTTAACAGAATTACTAACAAGAAAATCATATTTCATTTCTCGTTTACCATACAAATCAAAATGAAACACTTTACCTAATTCATTTGCCTTTTTCTTTCCTGTTTTTACAAAGATGTTAATTGAAACACCTTGCATAATATCAAATACATTAACATCAGCACTTCCATCAGGGCAAGTTTCCTTTTTTGTACTATTTCCATGTAAATCTATCGTATAAATCTTGTCGTAGGTTTTTAGCAAGTTCCAACGCATGCCACGAAACGTAGGATTGTCTAAAAAGCCATGTGGATTGATAAAAGCTAAAATACCGCTTCCGTTTTTTTCTATAAAGTGTTGTCCGTATCGCAAAAACTTAACATAGTCATCGTTTATCCATTTTGGATTTCTTTCTTTCAGTTTTTCTTTTCCTCCCGGTTCTTTTTTGTAATCTTCCATTAGGTTCATTATCCATTCGCCTTTGTTAGCACTTTCTCCACTATACGGTGGATTTCCAATAACACACATTACCGGCGTATCTCTTTTGATATGATTGGCTTCGTTGGCTTCTGTACTGAGCCAATTTGCAAAGAGTGTTCCTGTGTCTTGGTGGTGTTCTTCTAAACTGTTGGTAAGATAAACTCTGAACCTTTGGTTTGTTGTTGGTTTGTAGCCTGTTTCGGTTAAAAGCAAATCTAATTTTAAATGTGCCATAGCATAACTTGCCATCAGCAATTCAAATCCATTGAGGCGAGGCAATAAATGCGTTTCTACATAATTGCTCCAAATTCCTTTTTGCCCTTCAAACTTTTTATGAATATGTTTTACTACTTCGGCTAAAAAAGTTCCTGTGCCTGTTGCCGGGTCAAGTATTTGAACTTTGTGAACTTCCTGTTCTGTTTTTTTACCTTGTACATCAACTTTTATTTTTGTTTTGCTATTGTCGGCAAGTCCGTTGGGTAAATCAAATTCGGTTTTCAGAATATCATCAACTGCTCGAACAATAAAATTTACAACCGGTGCAGGTGTGTACCAAACGCCACGTGCCTTTCGTAATTTTGGGTCGTATTCACTCAAAAATGTTTCGTAAAAATGGATAATTGGGTCTTCCATTTTTGTTGATTTTCCGTAGTTTTTTAGAATTTCCTCAACATTACACGCCAAAAATATTTCCACCAAACTATCTACAATCCATTTAATACGGTCGTCAATATCGGGTCCGGCAATGTAGCCAAACAGTTTTCGTAAAAACGGATTTGATTTTGGAATTTTTTCGGCGGCTTCTTGTCGGGAGAACGTATCTAAATCTTTATCATGAAGTCGCGCGGCAAACATTCCGTAAGCAATGGTTTGAGCATACACATCAGCAAATCCTTTCGGTGTAATGTCGTGAATAAGTATTTGCTTAAATGCATTCATTTGGTCTTTGAGAGTCGAGTTTTGTTCAGTTTCTTCATCAGAAATCAATGCTTTTTCGATGATTTCCGAGAGCAACCGAGCTTTTGCCGCCATCATTTCGGCTAATTTCTGACTACTTTTGATAGTCTGACCGATATGTAAACAAAAGTCTTTGAGCAGATTGGTAAATGTTGCAAAATTTTCATTGAGTGGTTTGATGCCTTGTTCGGTAAGTTCAGCAATAGCAACTTTGGTAATAAACTGTCCGTCGCGGTATAGATGGAAGTCGAGATAATCGGTAAAAATCAAGTTGTTTAATGATGCTTTATAGCGGTCGAATTGTTCTTTGTTGCCTGTTTTCTTTGCGCCTTCAAGGTCTTTATCGCCAATATCTTTAGCTTCGATAAATCCAAGAGGAATATCTTTTTTTGTGAGAATATAATCGGGTGCACCGCACGATTGCCGTTTCGGCTCATTGGTTGCCCGAATATCAGGCACTAAACTTTCGATGAGCTGTTGTAAATCTCCACGAAATGTGTGTTCTGTAGCATTACCGAGTTTATAGCGAGCATTTATATTGTCAATGTATTGTGCGATGGTCATAAAACTATTTGAAATGTATGGTTTTAGGAAAAAACAATGTGTTTGATGTTCGTTTCTTTATGAATTACTTTCGTAAGGTTTAGGCGAAATTACGGATAAACCTGCACCAATCCAACAGCAAAGTATGGAGATTCTGCTCAGGAAATGTTATTATGGCTATAAATCAACAGGCGATTATTCACCATCGTCCAATAATAGCCATGAAAAATTACATTTCACTCTGTCACTTTCGCTAAAAACCAAGGCGTACTAACTTGGCACTCAAATTGTAAAAAGGAATTCCGTAACGGCAAAAAGCCCGAGAAGTGAACAAATAAAAACATTACAGTGAGTGATTTATGATACTTCGAGACCACCTTTTTAATACAAAGCTTCCATTGCTCAATCGGTCATTGGATACCTACGCACTCCGCCAGCAAACAATTGCGCGGAATATTGCCAATGCCACTTCGCCAGTCTATCGTCCCGAAAAAGTTCGTTTTGAAGAAGAATTTAACGAAGCACAGCTCGTTCAGCGTGGTGCAAGTACCGACGAACATCATCTTCCAATCGGCGCACGAACCGATGGTGAAATAGCAGGTAGTGTAGAAAACGCTTCTGTGCCTCGTCCTGAAATTCTGTTTTCGGGCGAATCACATGTTAATATAGATAAAGAAATGTCGAATCTCGCACAGAATCAAATCAAATTTCGATTTGCTTCTCGAATGACAGCACGGTATTTTCAGGGCATGCAAACAGCCATAAAGGGAAATTTATAATCTCGTAAATTAATTGTAATAAAGGATATAAGCATGGAAAATATATTTTCGTCTTTTGCAATCAGCGGTCAGGGATTAAGTGTTCAGCGTCAGCGTTTAAGCGCGGTAGCAAACAACATCGCTAATGTCAATACAACCAAAGGTGCCGACGGCAAACCGTATCAACGTGAAGTTGTGATTGCTCGTGCAAATCCTCAATCTGCGTTTGACCATGCACTTCAAGAGCAAATTTCTCTTGGCGGTACTTCGCCTCTCCATGCGCCAAATACAAGAATGAACTATTATAATCCCGATGCAAAGGTCGTAACATCAGTTACGGCACACGATAATTCTCCGGCACGGAAAATATACGATCCTGCTCATCCTGATGCAGATGTAGATGGTTATGTCAGTATGCCGAATGTAAATATCGTAACAGAAATGGTAGAAATGATAGGTGCGCAACGTGCCTTTGAAGCAAACACAGGAGTAATTTCTTCTGTAAAAAATATAGCAAAAGATTCATTAGATATATAATATTTATAGAAAACTAACGTACTTTTTCAGTGAGGCAGAATGATACCTGCGATACAAGCATATTCAAAAGCGGCGGGCTTACGCCCAAATCTTCCGGCAAAACGTGAAACAGCCGTAGCGAATAAATTTGACGGTGAAGTTAAAAAAACAGCAACATCCGAACCTGCAAGAGCCACACTTTCGGCTCAATCCGTGATTTCTCCGGCAGAACGAGATTTCTTTATTGGATTATTTCCCGAAAGTGCCGCACAAATTCAACGACATGTCGTATTCAATCGAACAGGAAATCTTGCCGTCGGCGGAGTAGAAAAAGGAAGTATTTTCGATGGTCGCGGATAACAACTTAAATGTGAATGTATTACCAATTCGGGGACAAGGATGTCCATCTTTTTTTTAGGAGAATATTATGGTAGTAGGAGATTTACTTGTCGGAAAGAGTTATGCTCCATTAGAGCAACAGCGAATCCAATCAGGAGCCGCCGAGCCACAAACGCAAGCATCATTTGTTAATACTCTCAAAGAATTTATCGGTGATACAAATTCATTGCAGAAAGACTCTTCGGAAATGACAGACCGACTCTTAAAAGGTGAAGCAGTGGATCTCCATGACGTGATGATTTCAGCCGAGAAAGCAAAAACATCATTTCAGCTTCTTCTCGAATTACGAAACAAAGCATTAGATATGTACCGCGAAGTCAGCAGAATACAAGTATAATATCTGAACATAAATTGTAAATAATAAACAAAAATACGTATGGCAGAGCCGATAACAAAACAAATGACAGCATTCGCAAATAAACTGACGCGAGCACAGCAACTAACCATTGCAGGTGTAGTAGTGGCGGCGATTGTGGGAATTGTGATGATGGTTAATACAGCATCTCAGCCCTCGATGAGTGTTCTGTTTAGCGAGCTTGACCAAAAAGATGCCGGTATTATTGTCGAAAAACTGAAAGAGCGTAAAATACCGTATGAAATTTCATCCGGTGGAAGTGTACTCTTAGTTCCTGCGAATGTTCTTCATGAAACACGTATTCAGCTTGCAAGCGAGGGCTTGCCGCAGTCGAGTACCGTTGGTTATGAAATATTTGATAAAACAAATCTCGGCATGTCGGATTTTGTACAAAAACTCAATTACCGCCGTGCTTTAGAAGGTGAATTAGCTCGGACTATAGGTGCGATTGACGAAGTGCAAAAAGTTCGTGTTCACATAGTTGTTCCCGAAAAAGCACTGTTTGATAAAGATCAGAATAAAGCAACTGCTTCGGTAGTATTACAGTTAAAATCAGGAAGAAGTATCAGCCGCCTCAATACCGAAGGTATCCAAAACTTGATAGCAAGCAGTGTTGAAGGAATGGATGCAGGTTCGGTTACTGTCGTTGACCAAAAAGGGCAAATAATTTCCGAGCCGCCTCGCGATAAAAATTCGATAGCCGGCTTGTCGTCCACTCAATACGAACTTCAACAAAAAATTGACCAATACCTCACATCAAAAGTACAAACACTTCTCGATGGAGTATTGGGCGCAGGAAATGCAGTTGTTCGTGCAAATGCCGAGTTAGACTTTACCCAAATTGAAAAAACTATCGAAGATTACGACCCCGACAAACAAGTAGTTCGAAGTGAACAAAAAATAGACGAACAGAGTAAATCTGTTGATTCGCTTAATGTTCCGGCAGTAAATTCAGCAAGCCAACGAGGGAATACTGTTACAAACTATGAAATATCAAAAACAATTGAAAAAATTGTAAATCGTGGCGGTGGAATAAAACGACTTTCGGTTGCAACTCTTATCAATGGTACTACAAAAGTAACGGAAGGTGATAAACCCACTTTGGAATACAAACCTCGAGCTGATGAGGAAATGCAAAAAATAACGCAAGTTGTTAAAAATGCAGTCGGCTATGACCCAACACGAAACGACCAAGTGTCGGTAGTGAATGTGCAGTTCGACCCGTCGCAACAGGAAGAAGATTTGAAACAACAACGCGGATTGAAACTCCCACTTACTCCAAATGAAATTGCCGAAAAAGTACTGATATTAATAGCTATGCTTTTGGCAGTTTGGATGATTAGGAAGTTAATTTCTTCGCCTCAGGTACGTCGTCGTATCGAGCAAGTGCTAGGCCCGCCACCTGTATTCGAGCCAATAGCATTATTACAATCTGCAAGTGGTGATCAATTACTATTGGAAGACGGAAGTGAGAAAGTACCTGAACTTTCAGCACCACTTACAAGCAGAGAATTAATGATGCAACGCGCTAAAGCACGTCTAAGCCAAACGCAAGAATTAGACGAAGAAACTATAATGAAAATTGAAATGCAAGCTAGGGCAATGGAGCACATGGTCGAGCATCCGGATGAAGCAATTCGATTAATAAAACTTATACTTCGACAAGATGATGATGAGCCACGCAAAAAAGCTGCGGCAGCACAGGCAAAACAACTGTAAACTTGACTTTGGAAAGTAGATATATACGATGAAAAAAAAAGAACTTAAATATGCAAACATGACCGGTCGGCAAAAGGTTGCTGTTTTGCTTATGACACTCGAAACCGATGATGCAGCTCGAATTTTCCAAGGTTTAGAACCGAAGGAAGTAGAGCAGATTGCAATGGAAATTGGTAATTTTCAGAGTATTCCAAATGAAATAATTGAGCAAGCAACTGCTGAATATTTTCAACTGATGGGAGCACACGGTTTTGTTATTGATGGTGGAATGGATTTTGCTCAAAACCTACTTCAAAAAACATTCGGAATGGAAAAAGCACGAGATATCACAGAAAAAATCAAAATGCTTACTGCAATACGCGGGTTTGATATTCTTAAAAAAGCTGATCCTCAGCAACTTGCAAGTTTCCTTTCGAAAGAGCATCCGCAAACTGTGTCATTAATATTATCTCACCTTCCGCCAGATCAATCGGCTGAGGTGTTGAACGAATTTGCTGAAGATTTACGTGCAGAAGTTTTAATGAGGATTGCAACGCTCGGTAAAGTATCACCAACGATTATTCAAGAAGTAGAAACTGTGGTTGACCAAATAGGTGAAGCCGTTCTTTCTCAAAATCTTAGCACAACTGGTGGAGCGCATTTAGTTGCTTCTATTCTTAATAAAAGCAATAATGCAACAGCCAAGAGTTTACTTGAAAATATTGAAGATAAAGACCCCGGACTTGCCGAACAAATCAAGCGATTGATGTTCTTATTTGATGATATTGTGATGATAGATGACAAAGGAATTCAGCGAATATTGCGTGATGTGGATAAACGAGACCTCGTGCTCGCACTCAAAGCAACCGATGAAAAAATTCGTACAAAGATTTTCAAAAATATGTCAGAGCGTGCATCGGCTGTTATCAAAGAAGAACTTGAATTTATGGGACCGGTCAAACTCAAAGAAGTTGAACTTGCGCAAATGCGAATTATTGATGTGGTTAAACGCCTTGTAGAAACAGGTGATGTTGCAATCAGTGGACGTGGCAAAGAAGACGTTTTCGTATAAATGTTTCATTAAAATTCATGCAACAATTTATAGTTCAAATACCTCGAAAAGTTCGCCGCGTGGAGATTATTCACGCAGATTCAAAACATGATATTCAAGAGCCGATTTTTGAGGAATTTGTGCCGGAAATGTTTGATGAATTTGAAGAAGCAGAGCATGTCCCCGATAGTATTTTAGTACAAGAAGCCCAGCAACAGATTCAAACTGCTTATGATAGAGGATTTAATGACGGCAAACAAGTAGCCACCGGAACGATGATGGTGGAAATTCAAAAGCAACAAGAAACACTCAAAAATTTTGATTCAAACGTTACAAATTTACAGTTGCAGTTTGCAGAATTAATGCTTCAAGCTGAAGATTCAATTGTTGCATTGGCTCTTGATTTAGCTAAAAATATTGTCCAAGAATCTTTAAAAGAAAATAAATCAGTAGTTATTACGCAGGCACGAAAAGCACTTCAAGCATTGCGTGGGGCAGATACAGTTGTTATCAGAATTAATCCGGCAGATTTAGATGCGCTCGAACTAGCTCAAAGTACATTACTTGCCGACCCGATGCAGATGCCAAAAGTCAAGTTAGAATCAGATTATACAGTTGAAGAAGGCGGATGCATTATGGAAAGTCAGCTCGGAACGATTGATGCACAAATCAAAACGCAATTTGAAAAATTAGCAGAAAAATTACGTCGGCATCGATGATTATATTAAAATTCTATTTATCCGAAATGATATGCCGCATGTAGAGTCAATACTTCAAAAATATTCGTCCGTTATTCGTTCGGCGACTACGGTAGAAACGATAGGACGAATAACCCAAGTTACGGGATTGGTACTAGAAAGTCAAGGGCCGCAAGCACCAATCGGAGAAGTATGTGTGCTTAGAAATCGTTTGGGAGAAGAGGTTTGTCGATCGGAAATAGTTGGTTTTAAAGATAATAAAATTCTCTCGATGGTGCTCGGCGAATTAGAAAGTATTGAACCGGGAATGGAAATAGCGGCTTCTGGTACTACACTTACGGTCGAGGTTGGAAATAATCTTTTGGGGCGAGTGTTGGATGGGTTAGGCAAGCCGATGGACAGCAAAGGTTCTTTGAAAAATACGAATTCGAGGTCAATTTATGCACAACCTCCGAACCCGCTTTTACGCAAGCGAATTAACGAGCCGATGGCAACAGGAGTTCGTGCAATTGACGGATTGCTTACTCTTGGAAAAGGACAACGAGTAGGAATATTTGCTGGTTCGGGTGTAGGAAAATCAACACTGCTTGGAATGATTGCTCGTAATGCTACTGCCGATGTTAATGTGATTGCACTAATTGGCGAGCGGGGACGCGAAGTTAGGGATTTTATCGAAGAAGATTTAGGTGAAGAGGGACTAAAACGTTCGGTGGTAATTGTAGCTACGAGTGATATGCCGGCTTTGGTGAGAGTAAAAGCACCACTTATTGCTACTGCAATTGCAGAATACTTTCGTGACCAAGGATTAGATGTAATGTTGATGATGGATTCGGTTACACGGCTGGCAATGGCACAGCGTGAGATTGGTTTGACAATTGGCGAACCGCCGACGACAAAGGGATATACTCCCTCAGTATTTGCCCTGTTGCCTAAACTGATGGAACGAGCAGGAACGTCGGATATAGGAACAATTACAGCACTTTACACTGTTTTAGTTGAAGGTGATGATATGAATGAACCGATAGCAGATGCCGCTCGTGGAATTTTAGATGGTCACATTGTTCTCTCACGCCGCTTAGCGGCAATGGGGCATTATCCGGCAATTGATGTACTCGAAAGCGTGAGTCGTGTAATGAAAGATGTCATTAGTCCTCAGCACAAAATTAATGCTCAAGATATGAAAGAAATGCTTGCTGCATATCGCGAAGCCGAAGATATGATTAGTGTGGGAGCTTATCAAAAAGGTGCAAATCTCATGGTTGATAAAGCTATGGAACTACGAAGTCAAACACGGAAATTTCTTAGGCAAGAAGTAGAAGATCCAACAGATTTTCGAGAAATAGTGGAACAGTTAGCAGAGTTTAGTTAGTAGCTAATTATGATTAATTAATGTATGTCTAAACGATTTCAATTTCGACTCGAACCTTTGCTCAAACTTCGTGCAAATGCAGTAGAACAGGCAAAAAATGCACTTGCAACTGCAATGCAACACAGACTTAAAAAAGAAGACGAGCTAATTGAACGGGAACAGTATTTTAATCAACTACTTATTTCCGAACAAAATCAAAAACAAACAGTAATTGACATGCAAGCAAATTGGCATCATCGTCAGGAAGTGCAATTCGAATTACGAACATTAGAACGTGAAAAAGATAAATTATCAGATATAGAAAACAAGAAACGTGACGAACTTGCAGAAACAATGAAACAAGAAAAAACAGTTGACAAATTAAAAGAACGAAAAAAAACTGAATATCGAGAAAGTATAGCAAAAGAAGAACAAATTTTTCTGGATGAAATAGCAGGCAGATCGTTTGGCAAACGTTCACGTCAACAATAAGAATTTGAAAATGAAATAAGTTATGAACAACAGTATTCTCTCGGCTTTAATAGTGACATGCGTGGTTATTCTGGTACTGTTTGCCGGAGTGTACAGCGTGTATGTCTATAAACCGGAATTACTTGGAATTGCTCCTGTTAGTGATTCGATACGAATTGTTCACCCTGTGGGAAAAGACGAAAATTTATCTCCGGTGGAACGCGAAACAAAGATGCTTATTCATCAGCGTGATTCGCTTTCTAAACAACTAACGCAAGCGACAGATTCTCTCTCTAAATTGAAAACAATGAATACAAGTGCGATGAAAGAGGTTGAGAATCTAAAACTTAAATATGCTTTGCAGGATAAAGAAATAACGCAACATTTAGATTCATTGGTCAAGGCGAATTTTACGTTGTTTGCTCAAATGTACGACAAGGCAGGCGCAAAGGAAGTTGCAAAAATTCTCGCAGAACTCGATGAACGCGATGCAGCATTTATTCTCAAGACAATGAAACCTAAAAATGCAGCAAAAGTTCTGGAAGAAATGAATCCCGTGCAAGCAGCTTCAATCATGACATTAAGCGCGACTCAACCGCTTAAATGATTTTAAAATAAAGAAACTTAAACGAAAGATTTCAGTAAAAACAGACAGCACGTTTTGGGCAGGATGCCCACACATTAGACAAATTGCAGGATGCACAAACGTTATGAAAACTTCGCTTCTAAATAGGGCGCAAAGCCCAATCCCGTCGGCGGATACTATGCCGCAAACGACAATTATTTCTAGCCCGGACACTACTTTCGGATTCGCCGGATTGTTTCAAAAAGCTCTTGGATGGCTTTCGCCAAAAGCTCCAATTATTGATTCAAATTCAGATGCAACAACTTCTGACAATTCTTTGTTGCCTACAGGTGAACATCAACCGATTTTTATACTTGATGCGGAAATAAGTATAGGTCAAGATTCTCCGGATGCTCTAAAAATAAATGGAGAGAATATTCCTCAAAAAGAAGGGGGTATTACCACAACCCAGTCAAATTTAACTAAAATTAATTCACCTTTGAATAGTGCTGTCATTTTACCCTTAAAACCAGATAATACAGTTGAATCTACGACCAATCAAATTGATGGCAAGTTCTCAGAAATTAAAACAATAAATAAGAGTAACTTGTTTCAAGATAAGAATAATGCAATAGATGTAGTAATATTATCCGACACTAAAAAAATAAATCAATTTACACATCAAGCTACTAAACATGACAATAATAGTATCTCTGATGAAGAACATTCTGAAAGTAACCATATTCAACCAAGTATTACTTCTGATTCGCCTATTCAATTAAATGATGTGGTTGCATCTGTCTATTCAGCAATTCAGACTAATATTCCGTCTGAAAATATTGACATTACATTTCAATCTTCAGGAAAAAATTCTGCTGAAATTACATTGAATTTGCCAAAAAATGCAGTTGAAAGTAAAGATGTTTCTTCAATTCAAACAACAGACACACACCAATTATTAGAAACACTGTCTTACCACATTGATGCAATTCAAAAAGCTCTGGGAAATTCTGTAACCGTGAAATTTGGAATTGCCTTGCCAAATGAAATTGATTCCGAATTACCACTAAATAATGATAAAGTGAACGATGGTTCATCTGTAAAAAATGAAGCTCCCAAAACTGATTTAAAAGTGGAGCAAAATGAGTATACTTTAGATACAACGGAACTTACAAATAATCTAATTTCTAAACTAACGAGCGATAAACACCAAAACCAAGACGTTATTATAAGTGAAACACAAGATTCAGAAAAGAGTGATTCATCTAAGAATACTATTGATAAAGCACTTGATAAAGAGGATGTAATGGTAGAGGATGGCATCGGTCAAGATACACTTGCGCGAATTGCTTCTGTTTTAACTACTACTGCAGTAAATTTTCCAATTGAGCAATATAATGTGGAATTGAATGAATCAGGTGCAGTCAATACTCCGAATATTCCGACTGAAAAAGCGGTTGTTACTACAGAAAAACAACAACGTAATGGTAAACAAATAAATGCTGTTCCTATTGAATTAGAAGCTGATAAAACAATTCATGAAACAATTCAATCTTCCGAAAACTTGGTTGATGAATTACAGCATAATGTACTGTCACCAGAAGCTACATCCAATGCAACTTCAACAAATATTTTAAAAAATACTTCAACGAAACTCACAAATTTAACAAATGAAGTTTTACCGGCTATTCCTTTAGAGAATGCCGAGGAAGAACCCGTTGTAATTGCTTCATTGACTCAAGAGTCTTCACCGGAAAATGCCGGTAGCTTTTCTAACGGTATAATAAATGATGGTTTGTCCGCAACTCCCAAGACGGATGCAACTGCAATTCCAAACGGCATAACTCCACAATTACATAATTCGACCGTAGTTCCTATGCCGGATGGTAACAAAGAGAATGACTCGAAAACTGATACATTTAAAAAAACTACACAGCCAAATATTGCTACTCAATCTTCCAAAAATAGTTTAAAAGATATTGTCTCTCAGCCGATTATCGTATCAAATTTACAACCTGATAAGGGTGATTCAACTACTATAATTCCTGAAAAAAATAGAATAATAGAAGAGCTTCAAAAACAAAGTTTTAATTCTGTACGAGAACTTTTAGATGCCTCATCTAAAAACGGAATTACTATTAATTCTCTTGTAATTCGAGTTGAAACTCCGAATGTTGAGATTCCAAAAGAGAATGTTAGCATTATAGATACTTCTACTGTCAATAAAAAGGATGTCATTGTTAATCAACAAGATATAACAGCAAAAAAGCCAAATACTATTCTACAATCAAATCAGATTACGGATCAATTCAACAATAATGTTGAGAACGCTGAATTGCTAACAATAGAGGAGTTAAATTCTCCAAAAATTAAAGATGCAGAAAAAGAAAATGCTCCACAAATACTAGCTTTAAAAAGTGAATCGTTAGAGAAACCAAGTAAATTGAAAGTGGATGAACTACAAACAAACTCTACAATTCTTGATGTTTCTAAAGTAAAAAATGAACAATCAAAAGCAATAGAAATTGATGTTCCTAAAGTAGAGATTATTCGTCCTACTTTAGAAAAAGTGGAAGTATTGAGCAAAGCCGTAGAATTAGAATCGTCAGACATCGAGCCGATTCCATTACAATCAATAAACACAAAAGTTCCGACGGTTGAAGCATTGGGAAAAGTAGTGGAATTAGAATCGTCAGACATCGAGCCGATTCCATTACAATCAATAAATACAAAAGTTCCGACGGTTGAAGCATCAAGAAAAACAATAGAAATAAAATCTACAGATGTTGAGCCGATTCCATTACAATCTATGAACACAAAAGTTCCGACGCTTAAACCATTGGGAAAAGTAGTGGAATTAGAATCGTCAGGCATCGAGCCGATTCCATTACAATCAATCAACACAAAAGTTCCGAAGGTTAAACCATTGGGAAAAGTAGTAGAAATAGAATCTCCGAAAATGAATCGGGATATGAATCAAAGAATAAACACAGAAAACCCCAATGTTGAAGAGTCAAGTAAAGCAGTAGAAATGGGAGTTCCGGTTGCAGAATCAATTCATCAACAAACAATTAATTCTGAAATTCAAACAGTTGAAACAAAAGATAATACAGTGAAAATTGATTCTTCTCAAGTGAGTAATACTACATCTAAAGGAGTAATGTCAGATATTTCTAAAGTAGAAACAATCGGTAAAGCTGTGAAAAATGAATTTCCTAATGTGGAAAATAAAATATCCGTTTCAAAGGAATTAAATGTTTCGAAAGAAGAGACCGGCAAAACCGAAGCAAAAATTATAAGTCCAAAGATAGAAACTACTAAAGCTAATACAATAGTAATAGATTCCCCATTGAGAGAAACCAATCAGAAAGCTACTCCAAACATTGCACCTGAAATGGCATCGCCTACAATTAAAGCTCGAGATATTTCAGCAGTTGCCTCTACTCAAAAGCCAATTGTTGCTTCTAAAACTGAACCCAAAATTGAGAAGAAAGTAGCCAAAACAGATTCTCTCGGTGAAATATCAATTTCTCAATCTGCCGACCAAACACAGATTAAAGCAAAAGAACAAAATCCATCACCACAAAACGACAGTCAAAAGAAAAATGAGAAACAAAAACCTATAGTAGATACAGCAAAATTTGCGGCTTCATTATCAAATGAAGTTCAGGAAAATGAAACTGTGCCATCAAAAGAGAGCATCTCGAATGCTGATACAATTCGCTCTAAAGCTACGGTAGAATCAAATGGAAATACTCAAACAACAGCTAATCTATTTCAGACGATAACAACGCCAACAAGTAAAAATTACAATAGCTTAGATTCTCCAAAAAAATCTTTGCCACGAGTGGATATAGATAGTTTTGCTCCGGCAACTGCTCAACTTGTTCGTTCGCTCCCACAGCAAACAGGAGGTTCTGTCAGGATGCAACTTACTCCAGACGCATTGGGGCCGGTGACTGTACAAGTAAATGTGCGTGATAAAAATGCTATGCTCCGGATTGATGTGGAAACAACTGCCGCAAAGCAAGCATTGGAAGCGCAAATTCCACTGCTTCGAGAACACCTTTCACAGCAAGGAATTACATCCGATCGCATTGAAATTCAGGTTCGTCCTCGTGAAGATTTTAGCATGTTTTCGGGATTTAATCAGCAAAACAGTTCGGCTCGGCAGGAAGAACAGCAAGCACGGCAAACGTATCTGCGCTCTTTTGCCGAAGGACGTGATGACAGACAAGAAACAGTTGCTCAAGATATTTTGCCAAAAGTAAAAGAGAAAAAAGCAGTTGTTAAAAATCGCGTAGAATTCTATGCGTGAGGATGAATAGTAAATCGGAAGTGTAGAAATAGTATCACATTAGTTTATTTAATTTTTTTTCGGAGGAGGATACAATGGCAACGACAGCAATTGACAGCACATCCAATGCTGTATTTGATGACTTGCAGAAGTCAGTCAAACAGCCGACGAAGAGTTTGGGAAAAGATGAATTTCTCAAATTACTGACCTATCAGCTCAAGGCGCAAAATCCGCTCAAGCCACAAGATGGACAAGAGTTTGCCTCGCAACTTGCGCAGTTTAGCTCGCTTGAGCAATTGACAAATATTAATAAAGCATTGGAGGCACAATCCAAGAATTTTGGTCTGCTTTCACAAGCTATGGCTAATGCTAATGCACCGAATTATATCGGTAAAAGCGTGAAAGCGGCATCAGATAAAATCAATTTTGACGGAACAAAACCGCCCCAATTCGGCTATAATTTAGCATCGAATGCGGCATCAGTTCAGATTGAAATTAAAAATGCGGCAGGAACTGTAGTTCGCACGATAGATGCCTCATCTTCAGATTTACGGAATGGCGAACACCGACTAACATGGGATGGTAAAGATTCTAATGGTTCAAATGTTCCATCCGGTCAATATTCTATAAATGTGGTCGCAAAAGATGTTTCGGGTAGTTTGATTAATGCAACTCCATTCAGTTTCGGGGCAATAACTGCAGTAAGGTTCAAACAAGAAGGTACGGTTGCGGTAGTCAACGGAATTGAAATTCCACTCGGAGATATTGAAGATATTTCAATGTAATTAATTGAATATCAAGCAGTAAAGCAAGTGCTTGGTTGTACTTTGACAATTAGAAAAAGCGTTTCCAAATTATCAGGAAGGAGGTGAGAACGATGGCTGAAATCAACGGCGTATCGCTACCCTTTCTGCCCGCAGGAGGAGTTAGTGAACTAAAACGTCAGCCCTCAATTATTGAACAATTTGCACCTAAAACACGATTTCAGGATGTATTTGAGCAAGAAATTGGCAAGCTGAAGTTTTCGGCACACGCCCAAAGCCGCCTAAATAGCCGTGATATTGCTCTTTCGGAAGAGGATATCGGACGGATTGAAACAGCGGTGGCAAAGGCAGAAGCGAAGGGCTCAAACGAGTCGTTGGTACTATTGCGCGACATGGCGTTTATCGTCAGTGTTGGTAATAAAACCGTAATTACTGCAATGCAGAATGACGGTGCGGAACAACAAATATTTACAAATATTGATTCCGCTGTAATGGCGTAAGTTTATTAATATTATATCCATAAGGATAACGAAAATTCTCAATTTCGAGAGGTTGGACATTGCCGGAAATACAATTTATTCTATCTTTTTCGGCATGAAATCTCTCCGACAAACGCACATATTCTGATTGACAGATGAATATGCGCACAACAAATTTTTATTTATTTTTTATATCGGAGTTTATCATGTCTCTTATACGTTCTTTAACATCAGGTACAAGTTCGCTCAAAGCACATCAACAGCGTCTTGACGTTATCTCGAATAACATTGCAAATACAAATACAATCGGTTACAAATCAAGTCGGACAACATTTGCCGACCAATTCAGCCAAACATATAGTTTGGGAAGCGCGCCTAATAATATTTCCAGTGGCGGTATCGGTGGAATTGACCCGCTTCAAATCGGATTGGGCGTAAAACTTGGCTCGGTAAAAATTGATTTTTCTCAAGGTTCTATACAAAACACAAATCGTCCTCTTGACCTTGCGTTACAAGGTGACGGATTCTTTAATCTTCGTTTAAATGGTCAGGAATTATTCTCTCGTGCAGGTGCGTTTTCGTTTGATAATCAGGGTAATTTAGTAGATTCTGCTTCCGGTGCATATGTGCAAGGGTATAATCTCGAAACAGACACAACAGGTCGTGTTGTAAAAGATGCAATTGGAACGAACAGTTTACTCAGAAAAGTTTCAAATGTACAAATATCTCCGACCTTCAAATCAGCTCCACGTCAAACACAAGCAGTTGAAATATCAGGTAATTTGAATGCAACAACTGCAACAGGTGATGCTTTCAGTACAAGTATTTCAGTGTTTGATAATCAAGGAGCGCCGCATGTTCTTAATCTCAAATTTACTAAAAATGCTACACCAAATACATTCGATTTGCAAGGAACTCTTGATTCGGTTACAACTCCGATAACGGGAATTCCAACCACCGTAACATTTAATCCTGACGGTACACTTAGCACACCGCTTAATTTTAATATTACTGCCGCAAATCTGAATACAACTCTCGGAACTCCATCATTCGATGCAACCACTCCGAAAGACTTAACGGTAACACTTGCACAATCGAGCGGACTGCTTGCCGGACTCACTCAATTTGCAGGGCAAAACACAGTAACTGCTCGTCAGCAAGATGGTTATCCTGCCGGTGAAATTTCGAGAATATCGGTTGACCAAACAGGAAAAATCATGGGTGCATTTACGAACGGACAATCTGAATTATTAGGTCAGGTAGTAATGTCTAAATTCACAAATCCGGGTGGATTGGTGAAAGAAGGCGGTAATTTCTTCTCCGTTTCGCCGAATAGTGGATTGCCGAACGTCGGAACAGCAGTTGAAATCTTCCCTTCAACTCGGATAGCTTCCGGTGCTTTAGAAGAGTCGAATGTGGACTTGACAGAACAGTTTACGGATATGATAACGACACAACGGGCTTTTGAAGCCGCTTCTCGAACAATTACCGTGAGCGATCAATTCCTCCAAGAAATTAATCAATTGAAACGATAATAGTTTTCTAACCTTTTCCTAAATTGAAAGGGATGAGAAACATAGAAAATGTTCTCCCTAAGCCGCTTGTGATTATGTTTTGAACCGTAACTTCAAAACAATTCACAAGCGGCTTTTTTTTTTGTTTTCTACAATTTCAAAATTGAGTTGATTTGGCTTGAAATACTGCTTATACCTCACTACAAATTCTCTGTCAAGTAAGTTTTTAAAACTGACTTTCAATTACTTACCAAAGTTAAAGATATGAACAAGTTTGGTTGTAATAACCAACCTGACAGGAATACTATTTTTCCGTCGTAGTGATGTGCTTGAAGACCAGCACAAAGTGGACTTTAAATGTTCCTCTGTGCATAAAAATATTTGATGAATACTTAGCGTAACTACCATAATATTTCTTCCATGAAAATACTTCTTGGAAATGTCG
>JAFDZU010000049.1:0-40274 GCA_018266765.1 Bacteroidota bacterium | reverse complement strand
GACCGCAGACCGCAGACCGCAGACGGTTTATTCTACTAACCCGATGCTTTAGCATTGTAATAATTTTTGCAATTGCTATGATAACTTCCCCTTCTGTATTGTTCGGGCAAACGTGTACCAGCAATAGTACGCGGCTTACCGGACAACCATTAGGTGGGGATGCCGGTTGTAGTATTTCATGTACGAACGGGCTGATGTATAATCTCGGTCCTTACCAAACACCCACTCCATGCCTAAGCCCTTTAGGAGATGGAATGCGACTTCATGCCGGTATCAGTCCAATTGGATTTGAACCGATGCCAACTATAAGATTTTCTTACCATGTGGAAGGGATAGTTGGCGATTGTGCATACGAACGTGCAGGAAGAATCGGAATTATGCCTCCCTTCATCATTGACGGTTTTCCGGCAGCAAGACTATATCCTGTATCACTCAACGGAAACTTTGGACAAAATTTTGATGTTGGTGATGTGTTTTTGGTTTCGACTTGTGATGCAAAAGACTTACTTCTTTCTACGAATAATGCAGGGTCGAGAATTAAATTTTTCACAACCAAAGTAGCGGGGACACAAAATGAACGCATGACTATTCTTGATAACGGGCAGGTCGGCATAGGAACTGCTACTCCCCTCGAAGCTCTCCACATTAATCAAAAGCTCACATTTCATGTTGGTGAAAATGAATATTATATTGGATATAATCAGTATGAAAATACTGCTTATCAAACAAAGCGAATAAGTGAATCGCCTACTATGGGTATTATGTTCGCAAAATATGAGAATACTATGTTCATTACCAATAATGGAACAGGACAAATAGGGACGAATGTCAACTATAAGGGTCCCAATTATCAAGTAAAAGGAATTTCTATATGGAATGATAATAACGATGTAATGACAAACGGTGACAAAGGGTATATTGGATTGGGTACAGTACCCGACCCTAATAGCCGTGTGGTAGTTCGTGGATTGACAGAATCTGATGCTACAAAAAATGCGTTTCGAGTTACAAATGACGAAGGAACACCACAAACTCGATTTGCCGTAAAAGATAATGGTAACGTGGGTATTGGTACCGATATAGTGAAATCTCAATTCCAGATTAATGATATGCTTGGATTTTTTGCAGGTAATTCGAGTGTCATTGCTCATAATGCCTATTATAATGATGGGTGGAAACGTATGTCGGGAAGCACAGGACAAGGTAAAAAACCCGCCGCAATCGGTATGAGTGATGGAGGTATTACCTTGCAGGTTGGTGCAGAGGGGATGACGGGTTCGCCAATAACATGGAACACGGCATTCTCAATTGCAAACGATGGCAAAGTAACCATCAATAATCTTGCAGGTACAGGCGAACGTGCTATCTATGCCAATGCTAATGGAGAACTTGTTATGGCATCGGGTTCGGCAGGTGGATGGTCGCTGAGTGGGAATACCGTAGGAACTAATTCAGTGTTTATTGGTACAATAGACGAGAAGCCGCTTGTATTCAAAACATACAGTACGCCACGTATGCAGATTGCCGCTAACGGTGATGTTCACGTCGGCAATGTGTGGGATTACACCAGCACTGCCGGAAATCTAAATAGAAGCAACTACCCATCTCTCCTGTCGGTTAATGGTGCTGTTGTAGCAAAATTAGTGCGAGTAACAGCAAATAATTGGGCAGACAATGTATTTCGGTCTGACTATCAATTAATGTCACTCTCTGAAGTCAAAGAATTTATTGACAAAAACGGACATCTTCCTGAAGTTCCTACCGAACAAGAAGTACAAAAGAACGGTGTTGACCTCCAAGAAATTCAGGCAACATTATTGAGAAAAGTAGAGGAACTGACGTTGCATTTGATAAAACTTGAACAAGAAAACAAACAATTACGCCAGCGCATGGATGTACTTGATGCTTCACAACCTAAACCAAAGGACTAATTCTATGAAAAACAAAATAATTCTAATAGTGATGCTGTTGGGCGCGGTCGTTTTTAGCGGATGCCCTGATAACATCGTTGTGGATCCATGTGCAGGTGCCGAGCCAGTTACTGCACGATTTTCAACGTATGAGATAGTCTATGGCTTATACAATAACCCTAAACCCAACTTAGCCAAAACTGACACTTTTATTTATGTTAACCCCGTCAGATTTGCAGCTGATGAGCGGTATGATAGCTACGAGTGGCATATCGGTTATGATGACCGCATTAGGACTGATAGTGCTTTTTCTCTTGACTTTAGTCCAACACAGGTTTCTGAACTCGTGCCTTTGCCCATAACGTTTATAGGGCGGCGGAAGCCACGCACAGACTGCTACTCGGATGATGATGGCATAGATACAGCTAATCGTTTTATTGTCTTCCGATATCCGGCAGATGCTAAAATTCTTGGCAGCTATCTGGGGCATCATACTGATGAGAATCCTCTTGATACGTTTACAGTAGATATTTTTTGGAAATCGGATATTTTCCTCGCCGTTCGCAACATCAATCGTGGATTTATGGATGATTGCACTAAAGTGTCTTCACCTGTAGCTCGAGATATTGGTAATATCTCTATGGGATTCCATATCTATGCTACGGTACCAACGTGCGGTCTTTTATCACTTGAAGGATATATGCGACTTCTACCTGAAAATCGTGACAGCATTATCATTGATTATGTTCAGACCGACCGAGCAGGTGATGGTATTTCACACCATAAGGTATTTACAGGAAGGAGAATCCGATGACTATTTTCCATCGTATTTTTTTAGTAGTCATGGCGTGTATTTTAATGTGTACTATAGCAGTTGCACAGACGCCATGCAATGAAGATAAAGGCATATCAACGAATCCTGATGCGGCTGTGAATACCGAAAAACCATCAAAACAGAATGGCCCCCATAGCGGCGATAATCGCCCGGTGATTTTTGATTGGCGGCGACCTCTATTCGATATAAGGTCGTCTCTAACGACTTCTGTGGATATCAACTCTCCATTTTATGAGCCAAATAATTCCATCACTAATCATTTGTATCTGAGTAAAGATATGCGCCCGGAAGATGGATGGGAATTGATAAAACAAGAAATGGGTGCTCCTTTTGATGCAGTAAACAACGCTTACACTTCAGATGTGGACTATCCATGCCTCATTCTTTACAATCGATACACCGGTATGCTTCGTGTATTTGTTGCCGTGTTTAGTGTAGGCAATTTTGACAAAGTAGAGATAGTAATAACACTATCTAAACCTCCTGGTGGTGGATTTCCTTCCGTTATTGATATTGCTACTTCAACGCAACAAAAGCCACTCCACGCTTTGGATGATTTTATTCCGGGTCCAGAATTATCTGCAATTACTCGCTATCTCAATACAAACCGCAAATGGATGTATGCTGACTTTCCTATGATGTACGATCCTTGTATTTGTGCTTATCCGTCTCAAATGCAGATAAATGTTAATCTTATATCAGTCGCCAAAGTTAGTTTAAGTGGTACTACAACAGGTACAATTGTTAATATTGACCAAACGCATGATGTTGTTCCAACAGAAAAAACATTTTCTATGGGATTAAATGCGGCTTTGAATGCAGGTAAAAAGGGAGCGGAGATTTATAACGCTATCAGCGGATTTACGACAGCCACTTTGAATAATGTTAATGAATATCATGGGTACGGTCCATACTTGAATCAGGAGATGAAGGATAAAATAAATAAGCGAAGAGAGCTCAAACCAGCCGCCCTGAATGTACTCGAAACAGAAATCAGCAAATCTAGTTTTTTACAAACAGCACTTAAATATGCTCCTGTTATCGGTGGTGCAGTTAGTGCCGCTTTGGATATGTATTCCTTCTTTACCGGTGGAGGCGCAAAACCTGCACAGCCGCAAAAAGTAGAAATTATGCCCATGACAATCAATACAACAAGCAGTTTTAACGGTGATATTACTGCGAAAAGTCCCTATCGAGAGATAATATTTTGGACACCGGGTTCAAATATTACTAATCTTTCTACGGTAACTGATCAGTATCCTTATTACAATGAACCACTTGGGTTGTTTAATTTATTGACTACTCCTAAAGCGGATTGGTATTATGCAGAGAAGGAGACTTGGAATCCTTATTGGTACGCAGATACCCTAAAGATTAAATTGCACGACGAGATTGAATATGCGGCAAATTTTGCGGCAGGTTTTGACCCAGGTGAAATTGAAATCTTAGGTGCTCTTTCGGTTGAATTTGACGGTCCGATTTTCGAAGGTGGAACTATTGTAAGAAGTGACCCCAGTGTAATTGTTGAAAGTGACAAAATAGTACGAACCCAGTATGTTCCGCTTGGGTGTTTATCCGATATGTTTATCCGATATACCGTTGTGGTTCTGGCGGATGCCTTCTCCTAGTTGTAACTGTGGGTTAGTTTCTTCTCCATTTATAGAATCCGGTCGAATATATTTGAGTCTTGTAGTTCGTCTCAAACGTAGCGATGCCTCGTCAAATACGCAAGGCGTTTTATTCAAGGGTAAATACCCTGTTCGGAAAGAGGTTATTACTCAAAAGCCCGCTTCGTTCTGGCAAAGTGATTGGCAAGGAATTGAAAATGAGATAACACTATCAAATCAAACTATTTCAAGTAATTTGAGAGCATGGACAAAGATCACTATTGGAGAAAACACCACTATAGCATCATCAAATAATCAACCTATTGATATAGCAGCAGGCGAAGAAATCAATATTGTTGGAGATAATATTGATATTGGGGATAATACGACCTTACGATTAGCACTTCCGATAGAATGTACAGCGACAATTCCTCCCGTAACGCAGAGCAGACTTTCTGAATTTTGTGGAAGTAATGCTTACAAAGATTCTCGTTCTTTCACAAAATCTTCGGAAGAAAACGAAGCGGTGACGGGATTAGATAACACGGCACAAGTACAAGCCAGTTTGGATATTTATCCAATGCCTGCTTCGTCAATCGTGAATATAGTCTATAATGTATCACAGTCCAGCCCGTTGAAGATTTTAGTAAGTGATCAATACGGGCGCATAGTTGCTACGGTAGTTGAAGAATTATCAGCAAGAAGAAATGGACTAGTAAAGTTCGATATTAGTAATTTGAATTCCGGTCTATATCATTGCATACTTCAAACAGATTCAGAATATATAGTTATGCCACTTTCTGTAATTCATTGAGGTTTTTTTAAGCAAAATCCATGTGGCAGGGTACATTCCGGCTTCGTTCAATAACCGAAAACCCTGCCACTGCGTGAGGACTCATATAGACAGCAAATTTCATCCACATTTTATGAGGAGCCATTAATCAAAGAAAAAACAACACAACCAAGTACTTAGTTTTCACTGCTCTATTTTCTCACAGTGCAAACGGGAAATAGAAGTATTAACAAGATATTGAGAAAAAAAGAACCGCGCAGAACTGCAATTCCACGCGGCATAAATACTCAAGCAAGCTATAAATAAATGCTCGGCTTGCTCGAATACTACTAAAATAAGACTTTACAGGAGATATTTTTATGAAATACTTGACCGTAGTTCGCACATCTTTTCTGAATTATTTAGGTAATTGTTTGATTATTGGAATTACAACTATACTTGCTTTTGTCCCTATTCCAATGTCTGCTCAATTACAAGATTGGGTGAACAGCCAACCTAATCCGAATCCTCCTCCTGCAATTATAGACATTGCTTATCCACTCGGAAGAACCGGAATAGGAACACTCTATCCTGCAACCATGCTCCACGTTCATTCTCTTCAAGATATTGCACCTGCCGGAAATATATTGGGGCCGCTTTACCCAGCCATACTACGTCTGCAAACTCAGCATAGTCTTGGTAATGCAACAACCGGAGTAGATGGTAATAAATTCGGACAATCGGAGATACAGTTTTGGTCGAATAGTGATTATCGTGCTCCCATTGGAGGCAATCAATTTGTACTAAATAAGTGGCAAGTTTCAGCAATAAAATCAATAAATCAGCCGGAGATTGGCACAGACCCCGACCTTACACAAGCAGGTGGAATATTTAGAGGTGGAATTGCCTTTTTTTGTAGCGGCTCGCCTACATTTGGCGATGCACAAAATTTGCATGAAGTTATGAGAATTGTGGATAAACAAGTTGGAATTAAAACCATATTTCCATATTCTAACGCATCACTTGATGTACGTGGAACTATATCTACCGGTGGATTTGATGATGTTGTACAAACAAGAGTACCGGGTGTAATATCCTTCATTCCTAAAAATAATTTAGATAATAATTATCATATTGATAACTATGGAATTAACACCCAAGATAATCCTCCAATCACCTACGGTAGTCAATTGCGTTTCTCGTCAGGTCTTATCCCCGGTGGTGGTCCACAGGGCGAGGGCACTATGATGGTTATGGAATCACAGGGAGGGTCAGTTGGTATCGGGAATTATCTTGCAAATCTTGGTGGTAGTATGGCAAATAATTCCCTTAATTTGAAAGGACAGAAAGGCACTCTTTCCATTCTAAGAAATCCTCTGCGTGCTGGTGTAGCACCGGTAGCTTTACGAGTTGAGCAAGGATCATGGGGAGCATATCCTTATTGGTGGTCCATTCCGCTAATTTCTGCCGGAGCAGAAGATAAATCGTCGTTTCAGGTATTTGCTAATGGGTATGTTCATATCGGGGATGGTGCAAGTGACCAAGGAGCTTTTGGTTTAATGAGGTGGCAAAAACAGGTAAACGGCTCTTGGGTCTCTACAAATAACCCGCATGTGTGGGATGCAAAACTTGTTGTAAAGGGTAAGGCAGTAGTCCAAGAGCTTTACGTTACAACTACTGCCGACTATTGGGCAGATTATGTATTTGATGAAAACTACAATCTGATGCCGCTCGACGAAGTTGAATCGCACATCAAAGCGAATCATCATTTGCCAAATATTCCAAGTGCGAAACAAGTCAGCGAGGACGGCGGCTCAAGCGTGGGTGAAATGCAGGTAAAATTACTCCAAAAGATTGAAGAGCTAACGCTCTATATGATTCAATTCAAAAAAGATAATATTGAACTACAAAATAAACTTACGATGCTTCAACAACAAATAAGTAATAGAAAATAACATGAAACTTATCTTACTTACTTTGTGTTGTCTATTGATTGCGAGCAGTCTTTACGCTCAAGATACAGATAGCACTAAAACGAGTGAAATAGATACAACTAATAAAACAACGCTGACATTCCAGCCAATAGTAGGACTTGGATTGTTTAATGGCGGCAGAGTTGGCTTAGGAATAAAGCTTAATGAGTTTATTGCGGTGGAAGCTGGGTTTGGGTTGGATGCAATAGCATCGCTATCGGCATTGACATTATTTCTTCTCCCCATTGATCCTTATGGAAGGGCACTATCGGAAGGAATAATTTTTACACCTTTTGCTGAGAAACGACTTTCATTTATTTTCTATAATACTTATATTTCCAAAAGTGCTAACGAGTCTTCAAACTATTGGCAAGCAATGATAGGTTGGAAAATACAAACCGGTGATTTAACAGCTTTAAGAATAAGTGCAGGATATACTAAGAAATATGCAGGTAACTCAATGAAATACAAAAATGTTAACTTGAGTCTTGATTTTGTTCTTACATATGATGCTTTCAAGGTATCGTGGTGAATTTTTATCAGATTTTTGTAGTCAATCAATCTGTATTTGCTACAATAAATCAACAATTAACTATTTGAATAATTAAATATTTAGAAATTTATGAAAAAACTATTTGTAATTTTCGTTCTATGGCTTGCCGCTATGCCTTGCTCTGCCCACAAAGAGTGGGTGCATCAGTATATTGTGCAGGAAGCATATCGGTATCTTGAGAAACAAGTGGGTGCAATACCTGCTTTAAGAGATTATGTAGGTGTAAATTATCAAAATTCCGGCAATGATTTTTACGGCTGGGCAAAGTATCATCCTAAACCCTGGGAATTGCCTGCCGCTCTTGCAGTTGGGGTTTGGCGTGAGGATGTTTTAGATCCTGTGTGGGGATATTATGGACCTGATGGAGCTTATGTTGGTACTACTCATTTTTGGAGCGCTCAAGATGGTGATAACAACAATACTCAATTCAATAGTTGGTATACTCCTAATAACGAAAACGCATTTCTCAAAGCTCGAAACTACATGAATAATGGACTGAATCTAACAGGAATTCATGGACTTTTTATAGATGGTAAATATTTATTTAAGGTCAATGGTCCGCTTGCATGGGGGACCTTATCAACCAATGGTGTGCAGATGGAGTACCAAGACTTATGCGACTTGATTATAAACGGAAATTGCAATGTTACCAAAGGTTATTACCTGGGATTACCTCATTATTTGGCAGAAGATAGACAAAATTATTTCTCGGATGCGCAAGCGAAAGTAATTGGGTATAATATATTTGGACACATTCTCCATCTACTTGGTGATATGAGTGTTCCTGCTCATACTCATGCAGATTCTCACCCTTGCGATGATACATACGAACTTGTAATGGGAGACAATTTACAAGGCGGTTGCAATGATGAGCATACATCGTTTCTTGCTCAGAACTGGACATCGACATCTGCGGCAAACCAAGGTGGGCTTTTACTCGAAGTATTTTCCATGTCTGATAAAGATGCACTTCGTTATATGTTTTACACAATGAACCGATTAACAGCACATTTTGGTTCATCCGATGAGGATGGCAATAATTGGCTTACAAATGGCACTAGTATGTTAGTGAGTGCACGTTACGCAAAGTTGGGTTCAGTTGGTGTTTCAAAAGATTACTGGAATTTTGCTTCAGCATCCAGTACAAATTATTGCATAGCTTATACTGCCGACGAACTCATGAATTATGCTATCCGAGTAACCGCTACCGCCATGTATTGGTTCGCCGTGAAGACGAGTCTGGTCGGATGCCCTGCAACTCTCTACCAGCAAAGCCACACCTATTACGGCGTGAGAACAGCAGAAGAAAATGCAACTTTCAAAGCATCTACCAAGATTATAGCAGGGCAAAATGTCAATCCAAACCTGACTAGCTCACAAGGTAATGTGGTGGTAGAAAGCGGCACACTCACATACTTGGCGGGTGATGAAATCCAACTCAAAGATGGGTTCATTGCAAAATCAGGCAGTTCATTTCATGCAAAGATAGAAAATGCGTGTCCACTTGCAACTCAAACTTGCACCTATACCAATAACAGTGGGAATTTTGCTGGGAATTTTGCAAAGAAAAGCGACAACATTATCCAAGAAGCGAATGATACTCTTGCAAAGTGTTCAGTTATCATTTTCAAAAATTCAATCGTTACAACTTCAGGTGATACGATTTTCCTGTCGTCTTGGACAAGAACAAATGAAATTCCAAGAGTTATAGATCCTGCTGATACTGTTAACTACCTTATAAACTCATCGTTGTTGCTATATACAGATAGTTTAGTCGTCATTAGCGAAGGCGACTCTATGCTATATGCACCGGATGATTCCGTTGTGTTAGTCGAAAATAGTTTTTGTACTATAATTTTAACCGATAGTACCGCTATGATTATAAGAAGCGATACTTCGGGAACATCAAGAAATAGTAGCAACGATGATGCACCCCGCATCTACAATATCTACCCAAACCCCAATTCTGACTACATAGATATGCAGGTTGATGGCAGAGGAAGCGTTGCAACAGTAACGATTTATACTCAAATGGGTGTAAAAATATCAGAAACAACGGTTAAAACTACTGATAAGCTGTCGAGGGTTTATACTTCTGATTTGGCTCCGGGAATGTATATGGCAGTTGTAAAAACTGCTAATGGTATTACGAGCAAGAATTTTGTGGTGAACAGATGAATCTAATGAAATAATCTATTATGAAACAACAAACATTCCTATTCCTTCTTGGAATCATTCTTCTCGGAGGATGCGCCCCGACCTTCCCAATTCACGCCTTAAAAAAAGGTGAATGGGGCGAAAGTGCGTCAATGTCAGTAGGTAATACGGGCTCCGTGAATTGTAGTTTGGGCTATGGCATTAGTGATAATGCAACAGCGTATGCAACTGTCAGTGATTTATTAAATTATCGCCTCGGGTTGTATTACGCCGTTTCTCATACCAAAGGTTTTTTGCCGGAAATTGGTATAAATGGATACGGAGGAACTGGAATTTATTCGTGGAACAATGGCAATTCTGGAATTTTTTTTGGAACTGACAGAGATTTACAACTATCGTACGGAGGTCTCGGGCTTCATTCGATATGGCAAGTAGATTCAAGTGGAACACTTTTGTATGTGGTCGCTAATAACTATTATCAACCGAAAGTTGGCTATGCGTTTCGTCCGAGTTTTGGTATTGCGATTCCCGTAACGGCTGGCGGTACTCTATTTCAAGTTGATATACAGACTCCGTTTCTGTCAACTGTTACAGAGGAGGAGTGGCAACCGTTGAAAAAGCACTTTGTATTTGGAATGGGAATTACATTCTAAGTTTTGCGGTGGAAGGTGTGTTATTTTTTTTCTTAACCATATAGGTACACATAGGTTACATAGATTTTAAGCCCGCGAGTTTTTTCGTGGGCTTTTTCTTTGTGATAACTTTAACTTTGGTTAGTAATTGAAAGTCAGTTTTAAAAACTGACTTGACTTGACGCTTCCTTGAGCATTTGCACGATAAACTAAGCTATTCATTATTTAACTTGAAATACTACTTATACTGCACCGCAAATCGCTAAAAAAGATTCAGGTTTGAGTGATGCACCACCGACGAGAAAACCATCAATATTGGGTTTTTGAAGTAATGATTGTGCATTGGATTCATTCACACTTCCGCCATATAATAGAGGAATTTGCTGAGTGATGACTCCGAAGTCTTTTGTGCTAGTATTTCTGATGAATGTATGAATTTCTTCGGCTTGTTCGGGTGTTGCTGAAAGTCCTGTACCGATTGCCCAGACAGGTTCGTAGGCAATAATAATATTGAATATTCCTTTGTCAAACAAAAGCCGAGTGGCATCTCGAAGTTGAGTTTCGACAACTGATAAGGTTTTGCCTGCCTTGCGTTCATCAAGGGTTTCACCGATACATATAATCGGAATTAATCCCGCAGAAACAGCGGCTATAACTTTTTTCTGAATCATTTCATTTGTTTCATTGAAAATATGTCTGCGCTCAGAATGACCGAGAATTACATAGGTACAGCCCACTGCTACCAGCATTTCAGGAGAAATCTCACCGGTAAAAGCACCTTTTGATTCATAGTAACAGTTTTGCGCTCCGAGTTGAATTTTGCTTCCTTCGATACATTCTGCGACGATTGCAAGATTCACCGCCGGAGGACAGAGGACAATTTGAGCATTTGGAAATTCATGGCTCGCTAAATTTTGGGCTAACTCTCGAGCTTCACTAATGGTAGTATTCATCTTCCAATTAGCAACAATATGTTTTCTATTCATAGTTTTCCTTTCGATTTGAGTATAAATTCTATGGGTTTTTAATGCCACTTACTTTGAATATTTTGTAGTTTTTGAGATATTGGTCAGATTCCATTCCTGTTCCATAAATAACTTCTTTTGGTGACTTAATATAGACTTTTTCTGTTGTATAAAGTTTCTTGGTTTTATTATTCCACATTAAAACCGGTGTTTGGAGGGTTGTATGTGTGCTGTCGGACACTACTTTTACTCGACCGTATGCAACCATATTGCGCGTTTTATCGTCCACAATTGCGCTGTCGGCAGTCAAAATTCCAACTCGTTGAGAATTACTATTCATAAATTCCACCACGACGGAGGTATCGAGCCGAGTTTCTTGGCGTTGGTCATAAACGCGCGCGAGTCGAGCTTTGAGAGTAGATTTAATGCGATTAGAATCCATTATAACCATCGAAAAATCCCAACTTGTGTGTGTGGGAAGCTGTTGGAGTTGTTCGATAGCAAGTTTTTGTTGCGGGATATTATTCTCCTGCTGACATCCGAGTATCACAGAGCAAACAATAAGGATTATTCGCGTAACAGTTTTCACAACCACCCCATAGATTTATACCAATCAACGGTTTGGCGAATTCCGTCTTCAAGTGAAATCAATTGGCGATAACCAAAATCAGCTTTGGCACGTTCGACCGAACATATCCAGTATGGCGTAGTAATATCACGTCCTTTTTCAAAATTAAGAACTGGTGGCTTGGCTGAAAATTTCCCGAAAAATTCGGATAAACCTGCAACACCAAACACCAAAAAATGTGGCAGACGAAGTGGAATTGCCCTTTTTTTACCTAAAATTTTTGCGGTAATATCACCGATTTGTGCCCATGTATAAAATTCTTCCGAAGAAACAAAGTACGTTTTTCCGATGGTGTTTTCTGATTCGGCGGCTTCGATAATTCCACGTGAAAGGTCAAGCCCATGCACCAAGCTGACTTGTTTCTCATCAAAACCAATATGAGGAACAAATCCTTTATTCACAGTTTTGAAAAAGTCAAGAATTGCTGTTTCACGCTGACCATATACTGCCGGAGGACGTACAATTGTAATGGGCAGTTTACTTGCAAAAGAATTAACCGCATCTTCAGCGGCTTTTTTAGAATGACCGTAGGAAGTTATTGGTGCACTTGGAGTTGATTCATCAACAGGTTTATCGGGTGAAACCGAAGGACGAACTGCCGCCAGCGAACTGACATGCAGAAACCGTTCGAGATTTGGAGCAAATTTGAGAGCGGCTTCGAGCATATTTATCGTTCCGTCACGATTGCCACGCATGAATTCTTCGGCATTGCGTGCGGCTGTCAGTCCGGCTACATGATAGACCATTTGAACGTCTTTCATTGCTTTTTCGAGCGAGAGCGGATTATCTATCGAACCGTCAACAATCTCAATGTTTTTACCTTTGAGCCATTGTAAATTACTTGTTTTTCGAGCGAGTGCCCGAACATCATATCCACGTTCGACGAGTAAATCTGCTACATGACTTCCGATAAAACCGGTTGCACCTGTTACTAATACTTTCATTCAGTTTCCTTTGTTATGTTCAATTCAATTGCAGGGAAGTACGACGGTTATGTGTTGAAATATATGGATTCATTCCCAAATCTAAAGATATAGATGATTCAAATTCCATCGTATTCAGTTGTTCTATGCACAAATTTAATGGAAAAATTCTGTACTACCGCAATTTTAACCAGAGGCAAAATCTAAAATAGAGTTCATAGTATGCAAAAGTCTAAATGGACGGAAATTTTTGAAGCATATAAACAACGTAACATCATTATAAATAGTAAAGATATGAATTATTAAAGTATCGGCTATTAGAAGGCGCAAGCTCGATAAACTAAAAATCAATGTTATGATTTGATATTGTTTCGGTAACATACAAGTAATGTTAGGGCGGTAGTTTTGTGCATAGTTTTTGTATAATCTTACGCGAAAAATCAATGAAAATCTTAATTTCTACCCTACTTGTATTTGTATGTTTTATATGCAATTACTCGCCATCAATTCATGCTGAAGCCGTTTCAACAGGCACTATAACCGGAAAAGTAACTGATGGCGAAAGTGGTGAAACATTACGTGGTGCATCAGTTTCGGTAGTTGGCACTAAAAAAGGTGCATATTCTGATGTAAAAGGGAAATTCACCGTCAAATCTATTCCTGTCGGAACATATTCAATCCGAGTAAGTTATGTAGGGTTTAAGCCAAAAATTGTTGATAATATAGCCGTTATTGAAGGACAACCGGCAACTGTTGATGTAGTTTTACAGACTAATATCAAAAAAACACAAGAAGTTGTAGCAACAGCGCGCAGAACAGATGATAATCAAGCGGCTATGCTAAATAAACGTAAAAATTCTGCACAAGTGAGCGACGGAATAAGCGAAGAAGAAATCGCAAAACTTCCCGATGCTGATGCTGGACAAGCATTAAAGCGTGTTTCGGGTATCACACTTGTAGGAGATAAGTTTGTGTATGTACGCGGAGTGAGCGACCGCTATAATAGTACAATATTAAATGGTGCTTCGCTTGCTACTACCGAACCGGATAAAAAATCGTTTGCATTTGATATGTTTCCGGCAGAATTTCTGCAAAATGCTAATGTTGCGAAATCATTTACTCCTGATCTCCCGGGAAATTTTGCAGGGGGACTTGTACAGCTTACAACTATAGATTTCCCTTTAGGTTTTTCGCTCAAGGCAAGCACATCATCTTCGTACAACAGTAATGTAACATTCAAGGATAATTCGTTCCTTGCAACTCCAAGCGGTACGAAAGATTGGCTGGCTACTGATGACGGCACTCGTGCTTTACCTGCAAATGCACCCTCAAGTCGTGATGAAATAAATCAATTACTTCGTGAAGCCAAGAATTTTTACAATCCTGAATTACAAGCTGAAGCACAATCTAAACTTCAAGATTTTGCTCGTGGATTGAATAGTAATAACTGGAAAGGTAAATCATCTACTGCAATGCCTAACTCAGGTTTTGGGCTTTCGTATACTAATATTTTTAATGTAGCAGATAATGATTTGGGAGTTATCGGTTCGCTAACCTATAGTAATGGTTATTCAATAAGTGTAGGACGGGAAACTCCCATTCAAGCAGGAACAGTCGAATCAGACAGGTATCGCCAAATCCAATCACCTCAAGTATCTACACGCTCAGTTAATTGGGGAGGTCTTATAAATCTTGCCTATAAAATAGGAACATCATCATCTATAAGCATCAAAAATCTTTATAATCGTTCGAGCGACGATGAGGCGGTCTATTCGCAGGGTAAAGATATTCCTCAAGGAATTGATACACGATTTTATAATTATCAATATGTTCAAAAATCATTGTATTCAGGTTCGATAAGTGGCGAGCATACGCTTCCATGGGAAAATATGTTGTTTGACTGGAGATTAGGACTTTCTACTTCGGAGCGCGATGAGCCGGATTTTCGCCGATTACGATATTCACGCCAAAGCGCAGACACAACTTTACCGTTTATGGCAGATATTTCCCAAACTCCGCAGGGTGACGGAACTCTTGCAGGGCGTTTCTTCTCGAATCTTACCGATAAAGTTTTCAATGGCGGTGCTAATCTTATGATTCCGATAAGCAGAGAAATGAAACTCAAATTTGGTGGTTCGTCCGAAGAGCGCACTCGTTCGTTTACAGCACGATCATTTACCATTAACCAACAAAATGGATTCGCTGACAGCATTGATTTCTCACTTTCACCTGAAAAATTATTAGTTCCTGAAAATTTCCGCATTGGGCAACTCGGAATAAGTGAAGATTCCAAAAAAAGCGACTCGTATAGTGGAACTGAATCTCTTGTTGCCGGATACGGAATGATTGATATGCCTTTTGAAGTTTTTGGCGGTGATTTTAGATTCATTGGTGGTATGAGATTGGAAGATAACACAATCAGATTAAATAGTTTCGGAACAGCCGGTGATACGATAAATATCAATTATAATACGTTCGATGTTCTTCCTTCGCTGAATATACTCTTTAAGGCGACAAGTTCGACCAATGTTCGTTTCTCGGCGAGCCAAACACTTACACGCCCTACCTTTAGAGAAATCGCGCCGTTTGCATTCTATGATTTCCGCAGTTTATTTGTTGTTACCGGTAATCCACAGTTAAAGCGAACTCTTATTCAAAACTACGATATTCGCCTCGAAACATTCCCCAACCCCGGCGAAGTTCTTTCGATAGGTGCATTTTATAAGTCATTCAAAAATCCTATTGAAGAAGCAATTCAACCCACATCAAGTGAATGGATAAAGACATTTTCAAATGCAGAAAGCAGAGACTCATCCGGCAAAGTAACAAGTGAAGGAATTGCATATAATTATGGAATTGAACTCGAAGGACGTAAGAGTTTAAGTTTCTTGAGCGAAAGTTTTTCAGACTTCCTTCTCAGTGTTAATTATTCACTTATTCGATCTGAAATAACGGTAATGTATGGTCAATTAGAAGATACTCGACCGATGTGGGGACAATCACCTTATACTCTCAATGTTGGTTTGTTTTATGTTAATCCAGAGTACAAAACTGCTGTGAATGTTGCTTATAACCGCTTCGGACGGCGAATTGTACAGGTTGGTGCTATCGGATTTTTGCCAAGCCCTCATATTTATGAAGAACCGCGTGATGTTGTTGATTTTTCAGTCATTCAACCAATTGCAGATGCGTTTGAACTTAAACTTGCAGTGCGCGATATTTTCAATCAGGAATATGTACGTACAACAGATGGCTTGGTCAGTGGTACAGCGATAAAAGGAACGACGGTTAATGTTGGTATTAGCTATAAATTCAAGTAATTAATAGTTTTATTAGTTAGAGTTTTAATTTTTTTTACTTCTTTAAGGATGGAAATTATGAAAAGAATGATGTTTACTCTTGCAGTTTTTTTTGCAATTGGAACAGTTGCAGTATTTGCACAGTCCACTAATCTCAAAATTCTTACACCCGGTGGAACAGAAGGCGAAGTATATCGTCCGGGCGTTGCAATAGATATAAAATATGATACAACCGGAAATTACCGTAAGCATTTCCGTTTTGAGTTTGGTACATCTCCACAAGGTCCATGGACACCAATTGTCGGTGCCGCAACTGATGTAATAGACAGTAATAAATCAGGAACAATGAAGCGTGGTATCGTTATCGGCGGGTTCTTTCCACCACTAGTAGCAACAATGACAGGATATATTCACATGGTTCAAATTGATGACCCGACACGTGAAGCCGTATCAAAGTATCCGGTTGAAATTAGAAGACCTTCTCCTTCTAAAATTGATTCGCTACTCAAGGATGCAA
This sequence comes from Bacteroidota bacterium, assembly GCA_018266765.1. Taxonomy (GTDB): domain Bacteria; phylum Bacteroidota; class Ignavibacteria; order Kapaibacteriales; family UBA961; genus JADJXV01. The sequence continues at coordinate 23,503 of JAFDZU010000049.1, read as the reverse complement.
TTACCAGTAATGTAACACTTTCTAACACAAAAATTTACGGTTTAAAAGGATATGTTCATGTACTTTCGGGTGGAACTCTGAATATTGAACCGGGAACAATAATACTTGGTGATGAAGTTGGGATTAATTCTGCACTTGTTATCAATCGTGGAGCAAAAATTAATGCAATCGGGACACCTACACTACCGATTATAATGACAAGCAGTGCGCCTCCGGGACAACGTTCACCGGGTGATTGGGGCGGACTTGTAATTTTTGGAAAAGCAAGAATTAATAATCCGGGCGGTGAGGCAATAATGGAAGGTGGATTTGATGTAAATGATAAAACTCGCTGGTATTATGGTGGAACTGATGATGATGATAATTCCGGTACACTCAAGTATGTTCGAGTAGAATTTGCAGGAATAGCACTCCAACCAAATCAAGAATTAAATGGTATAACTCTTGGCGGAGTTGGACGAGGTACAACGATTGATTACGTTCAGTCAAGCTATGCAAATGATGATGGTATCGAATGGTTCGGCGGTTCGGTCAATGCAAAGCATTTAATCGTAAATGGTTGTCTCGATGATGATTTTGACACCGACAATGGTTTCAGTGGAAAAGTTCAATTCGGAGTATCTCAACGGTATAAAAATCGTGCAGATCAGTCTAACAGTGAAGCATTTGAATCAGATAATGATGCTAGCGGTTCTTCAAATCTACCATATACATCTGCAATCTTCTCAAACATGACTGTAGTTGGTCCACTATCAGATACTTCTCAAACTCCAAATTCACGTTTTGGAGCAGTAGCTCAAATTCGCAGAAACTCTCGTGAAAGTATCTTTAATACAGTCTTTATGGGATGGGGACGCGGAGTCGAAATTTCTTCAGTGGGTACAATGGCGGCTATGCAAGTAGATTCCCTTGCTATAAAAAATTGTTCATTCTATGGAATTAAAACAACAATAATGAATACTGCGAGTGGCACGCCACCGACAGGATTTGATGTAAATTGGATTGCCAAAGCAGAATACGGAAATGTAATAGATAAATCTACTCCAAACAATGCTCAACTTGAAAATCCGTTTGATGAAACTGTATTCAATCCAATGCCAAAAGCAGGTTCGCCAGTGCTTGCGGGTGCGAGCTTTGCCAAAGTTGGTACGGTAACAGGAATTGAAGACCCATTTTTCGAGAAAGTAACCTATCGTGGTGCGTTTGGATTACAGCGTTGGGATTTACCGTGGGCTAATTACGACCCGATTAATGCAGACTATAAACCACAGCAACCTAAAGGTGTAGAGGAAGATGCCGCCATAAAAGGTGTTGCAGTTGAAATTATGCCAAACCCTGCAACTGACTATACTTCAGTACGTTATGCTCTGGCTAATTCAACGAATGTAACTGTCAGATTGTTTGACGCATTTGGAACATTAAATACAACATTTGTGAGTGGTGAATTCCAAAGTCAAGGAATCTATCAATTTGGAATTAAAACTTATGAATTACCCAATGGTGTGTATTTTGTACAAATTCTAACACAAGACGGCAGTAAAATTGCAACTCAAAAACTAACAGTTGTTCGCTGATTTAGTTTTTAAATCAACAAATTATAAATGGCTTTTTCCGTCGTGGAAGAAGCCATTTTTTGTATTTAAGAGTCGTCTTTTATTGTCAATTATTTCAAATTAAGATTGTGAGTACTTTTATCACAGCATTGTAAAAACATTTGTATATTTGAGAGAATAATTGCTCCAAATTATTTTTATAATAGAAATTAAGATAATTAATTCATAATAATATCATATACGCTAGAAATTATGAGAGGTATTCAAGACACGTCAAATATAACTTATCGCCAATTAATGGGAAATGGATTACGCTATGAAATTCCTAAATTTCAACGTGATTATACTTGGGATAATGAGCAATGGGACGATTTGTGGCAAGATATAAAAATGCTTACTTCTAATGAAGAAAAAGAGCATTATATGGGATACTTAGTTTTGCAAACTATAGATAATAAGAATTACACTATAATAGATGGTCAGCAACGACTGACTACAATCAGTATTATGATACTTAGCATATTAAAATGTCTTAGCAATCTGGTGGATGCCTCGATTGATAAGGAGAATAATCAAAAGAGAAAAGATACATTACTTAATAGTTATATCGGATATATTGATCCTGTAACACTAATCTCTAATAATAAATTGAAGCTCAATAGAAATAGTGATGAATATTATAGAATGAACTTAGTTCTATTACGAGAACTCCCAATTCGTAATACAAATACCTCAGAAAAGCACATGAGGGATTGTTTCCAGTGGTTTTATGATAAAATGAAAAAAGAATATAAAACAGGAGAAGAGTTAGCGGGATTTATTGATGGAATTGTAGATAAATTATTTTTTACGGTTATAAAAGTCAGTGACCAACTCAATGCTTTTAAGGTATTTGAAACACTTAATGCAAGAGGTGTTCAGCTTTCCTCTTCCGATTTGTTAAAAAACTACCTTTTTTCTGTTGTTGACGAAACAAAACCCCATAAATCCGAAATTGAAGAATTAGAAAATATATGGAGCAGTATCAGTGGAAAATTGGGTAATCAAAAATTTGAAGATTATCTACGGTATTATTGGAATAGTTATAATGATACAGTCAGAAAAAATAATCTGTTTAAGGTTATAAAGAAAAGTATAGTAAATAAAGAAGATGCATTTAACTTGTTGCGAAACCTTAGAGACAGTGCTGATTTGTATTTAGCTTTTCAAAATCCGAATGATGAATTTTGGATTGGTAAAAATGAAATAAAAGATGCTCTTTATGAACTAAAATTATTCCAAATAAAACAAACAAACTCTATTTTTCTATCAGGGTATAAGTATTTATCTATAGATAAATTTACTAAATTAGTGAAGTATTGTTCCGTTATTTCTTTTCGTTACAATGTCATCGGTGGCTTGAACCCTAATGAGCAGGAAGATGTTTATAATTCAATTGCTCAGAAAATTTATAATGAAAAATCTTTTGATGCCAAGGACTTTCGATCTGTTTATGTATCCGATAATAATTTTGAAAATGATTTTGCAACCAAACAATTCAAAAATGCAAATAGAAATCATAAAATTGTAAAATATATTTTTTCTAAAATTGAAGAATACAAGTATAAAAATGAAATAAATCGTGAAAGTGATATTTTTTCAATTGAGCATATTTTACCGGAGAGTGCTGACGAAACATGGGGTGAATTTTCAAATGAAGAAGTTATTCGCTCTATCTATCGTTTGGGTAATTTAACATTACTCGAAAAGAATTTGAATAAAGATGCAGGGATACTTGGGTATGAGTTAAAAAAAACGATATATGAAAAAAGCAAACTCAACATCACAAGAAAAATACCTGAATTGTATTCTACTTGGAACGAAGATAAAATATCAGCGAGACAAAAACAATTAGCTAAAGATGCAAAATCAATTTGGAATATTCAGTTTTAGTGAAATGTACTTTAATATTTCATAGAGAGGTAAATAACAAAAAAGGTGTGATTATTTATGATAAATCTTACATTTCTCTTTCCACAATTTCAGGTTCTAATTCAGCTTCCACTTGCCTCCAAATTTTCTGACAAGGGAAACGATTTTCGTAGAGTGCCCGGCCGACAATAGCCGAATCTACACCATCTTTTTGTAGCTCCTGAACTTTCCATAATTGCTGTGGCCCTGCAATCCCACCTGCTTCGGTTACGCGCAAACCTGATTCTTTGGCGATGCGTCGCAGCATCTCAAAATCTGGTCCCGTAAGTGAACCTTCCCACGAAATATCAGTATAAACCAACCGTTTTATTCCTAGTTCTTTCGCAAATAACGCATATTCAGTATCGCTTACTTCTTTGTCAATCGTCGGAAAAACTACCTGTCCATTTTTAGCGCGAATCCCCACAACTACTTTACTCGGCGTGAATTCTTCTACCAAGGTTTGTACTCCCTCTGGGTCAGTATAAATTAATTCATTGACTATCACTCGGTAAACTCCATGCTCAAGCCAAAACCTGCATTCTTCAATTGTATGGAAGTTCGAGAGAAGTTGGATAGGAATATCAACAGATTTGACTATTTCTAAAATGGTGTTGTAATTAGCTGTATTATCACGTCCGGTCATGCTGTCTAAGTCGGTGATATGAAGCGTTTTCGCGTTTTCGCGTCGCCACAATCGAGCAAGCTCGAAGGGATGATCGGATATTTGCGAATACATATTTTCTGTTCCCGGCTCCCCCACGATACATCGAACGCAATGTCCGTTTGAAAGGTCAATTGATGGAATTAGTAAAATCATAGTTTTTATCTCCGATTAAGAAAAGTGGAAATCCCCTCTATAAACGATTGAAGCTCTGATTGATTGACTAAACGCGAGTCAGCAACTTCTTCGTGAGAAAAATAAACAAGTGCTTCTTGAAATTCTTTCTGAACTGCCAACATCGCACCGTAAATAAACAAACGAAGTCCTTCACGGTGAATATCCGAACTGATAAAGTCAAGCCATAATTGAACATTATCCGATTTCTCTGTTGCGAGTGCTATTTGCCCGAGACGCAACCGAGCTGTCTCATGTTGCTCGGTAGATAATTCCGATGAATTAACAATGGATAACAGAAGCGATTCAGCTTCAGAATGATTACCTGCGGCAAATTCTGTTAACCCCAAATGATAGCTAAGCCATACATCATAAGGATTTATGGCTAATTCTTTTCGAAGTAAAATTGTATTACGTTCTATCTTTTCAGGGGAATGTTCTGCATATCCAAAATGCCGTATTATCACAGGAGAATCTATAATTTCAAAACCGGCTTGACGAATTGAACCTGCAATTTGCTCGTGGATAGCTCCTTCGTAACGAATTGAAGTATGTCTGCGAAAAATGCGAGTATATTGGTGTTCCGACTCAATCCCGCCATCCAATACATTCCAAATTTGTGTGTGAAGTCCTCCAGTTGTTGGATTAGTAAGTAACGAATTAATATTAGCAAGTGAATCAGCGTCAAGCTCTTCATCTGCATCAAGTTGGATAATCCAATCAGTTCGCATTCGTTCCAAAGCATAGTTTCTTGCTTCGGAGAAATTATCAGTCCATTTCTTAAAATGAAGTTCAGCTCCAAAGCGCGAACATGTCTGAGGCGTTTGGTCGGTTGACCCTGTATCAACCACTATAATTTGCTCTGCAAATCCTTTTAGAGAATCAAGTGTACGAGCAATAGTAGCTTCTGCGTTCTTGACGATGATTGCCGCACCGATTGAAGGATTATTTGACATGAGAATTTATAATGATATATGATTATCGCACTTCCGCACCAGCACCCACAATACTTTCCGGTGTAACGAGCGCAAGAGTTCCTTCGGGAGTATTGGCGGCAAGGAGCATTCCTTGCGATTCCATTCCCATCAGTTTTGCCGGTTGAAGATTGGCGACCACAATGACAGTTTTGCCAACCATTTCTTCGGGTGTGTAAAATTTGGCTATTCCTGCCAATATCTGCCGAGTTTCATTACCAAGTGTTACTTGCAGTTTAAGTAATTTCTCAGATTTCGGTACTCGTTCTGCGCTTATGACAAGAGCTGTGCGAAGTTTAATTTTCTTAAAGTCATCAATAGTAATCATTTCCGATGGTTCAGCTTTGATTTCAGCAGTCGTTTGAGTAGTTGCACCCATTTTGGAAACTTGTTCAGCAATTGTGGAATCTTCAATTTTTGTAAATAATACTTCGGGCGATGCCAGTGGTGTTTGTTCTGCAATTGCCGGAAAAGCGGCTTTGCTCCAACGGTCAATTAGCTCTGAATTTGGCTCGCCGGTTTCGGGTTGAACACCAATCATCTGAGAAAGTGTGGTGCAAGTATTCGGCAAAATTGGCGCAAACAATACTGATAATGCACCGATAGTTTGAGAGCAAATATAGAGAGTTTTTGCACATTCATCGTGGTCTGATTTGACGGTTTTCCACGGAGCTGTATCATTGAAATATTTATTCGCCGCACGTGCAATATTCATTGTTTCGCTCACCGCATCACGAAATCGAAAGCGGCTGTAATGTTCTGCCGCTTTTTTTGCTCCAAAATGAATAGCCGCAATCAATGCAACATCATTGGGCGAGAAATAACGAAGATGTTTATTCTCATATTTTTCTTGGGCTTGCTCGCGTGATTCTTCTCGGCTAAAATCTTCCAACAGTAATTTCCAAGCATCAGTTAATTTAGCAAAACGCTCAGGCAAAGCAGGCACTTTCTCATCAAAATTTTTATGTAAAAATTGAACCACACGATTAACGAAATTTCCAAAAATAGCGGCAAGTTCGTTGTTGTTTCGTGCCTGTAAATCCTGCCATGTAAAGTCAGAATCTTTCGTTTCGGGAAGGTTCATTGCAATCGTATAACGCAGTGCATCAGTTTGCCCGGCTCCAGGAAAATCGCGCTGAAAATCATGCAGAAAAATCCCCCAATTCATAGATTTAGAAAACTTTTTGCCTTCAAAATTCATAAATTCATTAGCCGGAACATTCGTCGGTAGAATGTAATTTTCCTTTGCCATTAAGAGCATCGGGAAAATGAGCGTATGAAAAACGATGTTGTCTTTGCCTAAGAATGCAATGTATTCTGTATCGGGATTCTGCCACCACTGTTTCCATTCTTCGGGAGAATTATGAAGATTCGCCCATTCTTTTGTGGCGGAAATATACCCTAAAACTGCCTCGAACCACACATAAATTACTTTCCCTTTCGCCCCTTCGATTGGTACGGGAATGCCCCACGTCATATCACGAGTAGCGGCACGGTCGGCGAGTCCTTGTTTGAGCCACGAACGACTTTGCTGTAATACATTATCTTTCCATTGAGTTGCATTGCTTTCGATGTAATGTTCCAAACGCTCTTGGAAATCACCCATTTTGAAATACCAATGCTTCGTAGAACGCACAACGGGAGTTTTGCCTGAAACGACGCTTTTGGGATTTAAGAGGTCAGTCTGATTGTAATTAGCACTGCAATTATCGCATTGGTCACCGCGAGCGCGTTCGTTTCCACAGTTTGGGCATGTGCCCTCGACGTAGCGGTCAGGCAAAAACATCTGTGCTTCTTCATCATAGAATTGATTTTCTTCTTTTTCGACAAGCAGACCTTTTTTGAGCCAATCAAGAAAAAATTCTTGGGCAGTTTCGGCGTGTTCGGGCAGGGAAGTGCGCGAGAAAATATCAAAGCTCATTCCGAAGCGTTCAAATGCAAGCTTATTGGCAAAATGATACTTATCAATAATCTTGTCGGGAGTGGTGTGTTCTTTGTCGGCACTGATGGTAATTGCTACACCATGTTCATCCGAGCCGCACACAAACAGCACTTTACGCCCAGAAAGCCGCAAAAAACGAGAATACATATCGGCAGGCAAATACGCACCGGCAAGATGCCCGAGATGAAGAAAACTATTAACATACGGAAGCGCGGCTGTAATGAGAGTTTGGGTCATAAAAAGATAAGTTGAAATAGTCTGTTGTTGATTTTTTCGATATTAGATTCTTGCTAGTACTTTTCTATTGTTATTTCCTCGAATGCTTTCTTTCCCTCTACCGAACTTTAAAGGTTGCCATTGCCACAATAGCAAGCATAACTGCTATAATATAAAACCGTACCACGATTTTAGATTCATGCCAACCGCTTTTCTCGAAATGATGATGCAACGGCGACATTTTCAGTAATCTCCGTCCTTCGCCAAAGCGTTTTCGTGTATATTTAAAATAACTTACTTGAATAATAACCGAAAGAGTCTCGGCAAAGAATATTCCACCTAAAATCGGCAGTAAAAATTCTTTTTTAATTAATATACACAAGCAACCAATAGCACCGCCAAGAGCAAGCGAACCTGTGTCGCCCATAAACACCTGTGCAGGATACGAATTAAACCACAAAAACCCCAATGCCGCACCCACTAACGCGGCACAAAAAACAGTAAGCTCTTCGGCTCCACGTAAGTGAATAATATTAAGATACGAAGCAAAAATAGCATTTCCCGACATATACGAAATAACAGCCAAGGCAAGGGCAACTATACCAACTGTGCCAATCGCCAAACCGTCTAATCCGTCGGTTAGATTCACTGCATTCGATGTAGCCGTCAGTACAAAAATAACAACAGGAATATAGAAAATCCCATAATCAACATTAATGTTTTTGGCAAAAGGAACGGTTGTAAGCGTATTAATTTTTGCAAAAACAGGCGAAAACCATTCAGGAATGAAATATAGCGAGCCACCCACAATCAGTCCCACCAACACTTGCCCGATTATTTTATAACGTCCGATAAGTCCTTTGCGCAGTTTCTTTACTACTTTGAGATAATCATCAATAAAACCTACAAGTCCAAGCAATGCCGTAACTAAAATAATAAGAACAATATACGCATTGAAAATATTAGCCCAGAGAAGCGTCGGTACAAGTAACGCCGTCAGCACAATCAAGCCACCCATCGTTGGCGTTCCCGCTTTGGTTGAGTGATTGCCTACTGCTTGAAGTTCGCTTTTGGCTGATTCACCGATTTGTTTGCGTTTGAGAAGTGCAATGATTTTTGGGCCTACGATAAAACTTATTAACAGAGCCGTAATTGCCGCCGCCGCCGCCCGAAATGTAACATATTGAAACACTCCAAATCCGGGAGTATCAAATGTTGTACGTAGCCATTGAGTAAAATAGTAGAGCATAATTCTATACGTTTGCCTCAGTTTCTATTGTAATTAATAATGAGAGAGTTGGATTTCTAATATCATCGCTTTCGCAAAGCCAATGCAATAATATCTGCATTGGTCGGATTAATAAACTGTGGGGTGTAATTCCCCGGAGAATGTAATTCACCGCCAATAAATTCAATATCCACAACTTCAAATAAGTTTTGAGGAGCAAGTCGCTCCATCGCCGATTGCATCGAATAATACCTCTGTAAATAATTATGAGGACGAATCCCTGTGTCCTCGTGCGCCCAATGATGGTCGTATGGCGTTGTAACGGCTACAATTCCATTCGGACGGAGTATTCTGTGAATCTCACGCATTGCTCGGCAGTCGCCATCATTCGGAATATGCTCAACCGTCGAAATCATCAACGCTTGGTCGAACGATTCATCAGAATACGAGGTTTTGGTGATATCTTGTAATTCAACCCGAAACGGTTTGGGAAGTTTGGAGGCGACACCTTGCTGGAATTTTACGCCAACTTCGTCAATATCAATCGAAGTAACATCCAATCCACGTTCTGCCAGATACCGAGGAATAAACGTTTCGAGCGAACCAATATCAATAATCGAAGAACCTGCTCGGTAATCAACTTGAGCAAGCGACCAAGAATATTCTAATCGTCGCAACCAACCAAATGGGCCATAATTGTCACAATCAATGTTCTCACTCGGCGGAAGTTTAGTTCTATTATGAAATAATTCTTCCCAACCGCTCGGGAAAGTCAATTCATAAAACCGTTGCGAGGGTGCAAGTTGTTTTTTAAAGGGAAGAAGTTTCGCGCTTAATACTCTTGTGAGCATCTGCTGTACTGCAACGACTTCATCGGGAGTTGGCGCAATCGAAAAGATAGTGCGCTCGCCACCTTGTACTATCTGTTCTCTATCCGAAGTAGTAATTATAACGCAATTTGACGGAAGCGCAGAAGTCATCTGAAGTTCCGGATACGGAATCGGACTCGGGACAATCTCGTGCCACGGATAAAGCCCAAACGAACCATCGTGCCACACAGACCATGAACACCGATAATAAAATGTGAAGTAATGAATGAGTTGAGCAAGTTGCTCGCGCATTGCATTGCTGTTTGAAGCAAGTAAATGCGAATCAAGAATAAAAGAAAATGACATAGGACATTAGAATAATAATTAAGAAAAGAATATACGGAATGGTATAATCTCGTATTCGGCTACCAATGAGCAGTCGCTTAAATATGTTAGGAAACCATAGCAGGATATTTATTGGATATTGACATTGCAAAATAATCATAATTATAATTCCTATCCATAATTATTCCAATACTACGATTTTTTTATGGTAGAAAATGCTGTAATGAAAAAATATACTGCGACGAATAACATTGTACTGCGACGAATTACACAAAAAACCGCTCGAAATCCTCCATAAAGTCGCGGAGAATCACCGCCGCCGCAATTTTATCTTTCATTCCTTTCTGTGCACGTTGTTTCCGTTTCATTCCTCCGGCAATCATCGTTTGAAATGCTGCTTGAGTAGAAAATGATTCGTCGTATTCTATCACAGGAATAGCAATTTCTGTTCGTAATTTCAGAATAAACTTCTCAATTCGTCGAACAATTGCTGTTTTTGTGCCATCTTCTCGAATCGGAATACCGACAACAAGTGCGCCGAGCCGTTCACGTTCGACAAACTTCCGAAGATTATCCCATAATTCAGGCGCATCAGCAAGGAGAATATCGCGCGGTGAGATTGTAATATGCAATTCATCGGTAACGGCAAGTCCGATGCGTTTTGTTCCATAATCCAAGGCGGCAATGCGTTTGCCTTTGAGCGGCGGCAGGTTCATTCGTGTAATTATTTAGGTCGTTACTGCTGATAATTGGTCAGCATCGCATCGTTATTTACCGACAAATATAATAAATGCTTACACGAATCTTTTATTTTTATAGAAGATTGTTTGGAATACGCCGAGAGACAGAACTTCAATCACCCACAAAATAGTTCTGAATACCATACTTACAATTACAGTAACCCAAACTACAGACTAATTGAGGAATAATTGAATAGGTATTATAAAACTCCGTGATACTATGCACCAAAATAGTAGTGATAATAGCAAAAAAGTAAAAGATATAATCAAGGATTAGAATTAAGTAATTGAGGATTAGAATTAAGTAATGAAGGATTAGAATTAAGTGAACAAAGATTTTCAAATCCTTGACTAAAAAATTCAAATCCTCGATTAAAAAATTCAAATCTTTGAGTGCGTCATTACAATTTTGATAGAATTACTGAATACTATTACATAAAATTTAACCGATTGTCTGCATACTAATTGTATTCTTCTGTGAAACTGTTTTTTTTATGTCTGGATGTTTCCGTAGTTTCGCTTTAGGAATACGATTCTAATCCCCAAAGCACAATTTTATCACTTTTGTATTAAATCTATGCCCACATTAATACTAACCGGAGCTACCGGTAATCTCGGTTCTGTTGTTACAACGCTGTTTCTTGAGCGTGGCTGGAATGTTCATGCGGCTTGTATGAATTCCAATGATGCAACACGTTTGCCCGACAGCCCGCACTGCACATTCAGCATTGGTAATCTTTCCGATGAGAGTGATGTTGAAAAGTTATTTCGCGAAGCCAAAGACTGCAACGCAGTTGTTCATTTGGTTGGTGGAATTAAAGCAGGCGAGCCGATAACTTCAACAACGGTAGATACATTCGAGAATATGATGGAGCTTAATGCTCGTACAACATTTCTGGTGGTGCGCCAAGCTCTTCGAACTTTGCAAGCTAATGGCGGCGCAATTATAACAATCGGAGCAAAAGCCGGAATTCATCCCGAAACCAATAAATCTGCTTATTCCGCCGCAAAAGCCGCCGCGATTAATCTCACACTTACAGCCGCCGAAGAAGGAAAACCCTACGGAATACGAGCAAATTGTATTGTTCCGGGAATTATCCTTACTCCGGCAAATCTTGCTTGGGCAACAGAAGGCGAAGAAGCAAATTGGACACCGCCCAAGGAAATCGCTTCAGCAATTTTCGCGCTCTGTTCGGACGAAGGAAAAGGAATAAGTGGTGCAATTCTTCCAATGTACGGTAAACTTCCTGCGTAATTTACTATGAAATTTCTTTCTGATTATACTGTTCCGATTCCGGCATTTCGGCGTGATATTGAGATGTTCACTTTTACCGATGCCAACGGGAACGACTCATTGTATTTGAACTGTCCGCATGGATTTACGGACGCTCTTACGTTGCCTTCGTCTCTACTTCCGCTTTTGGAATTGCTTACTGGAACAAATAGTATTGCGGTGATTGTATCTATGATAAACCAAACAGCAGAAGTGCCGATTCAGCCGGATGCTCTTTCATTCTTTTTACGGGATTTAGACGAGCTCGGTTATCTGCAAACGCCTTCGTTTTATCGTCGGAAGGAAGAAATACAAAGATTTTGTGCCACAACGGTTCGACCTGCTGTTTGTGCGGGAGGTGCATATCCAAATTCAGTTCGGGAACTCTCTGAATTTTTAGATGGAATTATGCGACGTATGTCGCCATTTGAGATTCCTGCTCGCGGAATCATTGCTCCGCATATTGACCTTCGAGTAGGTAGTGCGGTCTATTCTCCTGCATATAATGCAATAAGTAATAGTGATGCAGATTTGTTTGTGATATTCGCTACATCTCATTATGCAAACTATGATTTATTTATTCCCACAACCAAAGATTTTGAAACGCCGCTTGGCATGGTTGAAACTGACCGCGAGTTACTTAGTTCCATAACTCAATCATATCCTTTTGCATTACCAACGAATGATATTGCCCACAAACCTGAACATTCGATTGAATTAGAATTAATTTTCCTTCAGCATTGTTTTCCGGGAAGGAATTTCACAATTCTTCCTATACTCGTTACGTCGTTTCATTCGTTCATACAGCAGGGAATTTTGCCTTCGGAACATCCTCCGGTGAAAGAATTTGCCGAAACTGTACGAAGTGTAGTAGAGCAATCTGGAAGAAATGCAGTATATATTTCGAGTGGAGATTTGGCGCATATCGGGCGAAAATTTGGGGATAGTTATGATGCGGAATCAATGCTTCAAACGCTAAAAAAAGAAGATAAAACACTCCTTAACTCTCTGGTGAATTGTAATCATAATAGCTTTTTTACTCAAGTAGCTACGGCAAATGATGCATGGAAGATTTGCGGTCTTTCGCCGAATTATATGATGCTCGAAACTCTACAGCCCGAACATGGTGAGATACTCTATTATGAGCAATGGAATGAAGTTGAACAAAAATCTGCTGTTAGTTATGCTTCGCTTGCTTTTTATTAATTTTGTACTGTGAAATTTGTTTCGCCGTTGGTATTACTAACAAACTGACGGCTTGTTTTTATATTTATAAGGAGAATTTCGATGAAGAGTTTACGTGGAACCTCGATGGTTTTGGGATGTGTGATTGTAGTTTTTGGCATTCTCGGCATGAGTCCGGTTAAAGGACAAGATAAAGCAGCACAAATGAAGCGTGGTGGTGAAGTGTATAAAGCATATTGCCAAACATGCCATCAACCAACCGGTATGGGATTACCGAATGTCTATCCGCCTCTTGCTGGTTCGGATTATATTAAAAATACTCCGAAAGCAACTATTATTGATAATGTAACCAATGGTCTTAAAGGTAGTGTTACTGTTAATGGTAAAAAATTTAATAATGTGATGGTTCCGCTTCCTGCAAATTATACCAATGATGACGCGGCGGCTGTCATTACCTATGTAATGAATACTTGGGGAAATAATGGCGGCGTAGTTTCATCCGCTGAAGTGAAGAAAATACGTAAAGTAGCTAAGAAATAAATACCGGCTTTAAGATTGAATTAAATAAATCCCTATTCCGATTAAATGAAGGAATAGGGATTTATTTTTACTTTAGTTCAAGAAATGTCTGAACATATAATATGAATCATTGCAAGTAAATAATTCTAAAATTTAGTTTCAAGTTGTATTTTCAACTACAATCAATTTTGTGTAATTTGCAAATAGATTCGAGGGTAGTTGTATGGTTCTACTCTAATATTTAGTCTTCCCTCCAATACATAACTTTGCTACAAAAGTGAATCTATGATTCGATATTTGCTACTTCTTTCGTTCGTTTTTCTTGCATCATCCTCTGCTTTCTCACAGAAAGCGATTGATTCGACCACGCTTCAATCAGTTCTGCGCAATGGAAAAGTCTCCGGGCATATTCGTAATTTTCTGATGGCAACCGATAATGCCGCCGGACTCTTGGATGCGTATGCCGACGGCTTTGGAGTGGGAATCGGCTATGAGTCTGCACCGTACCATAATTTTCAGGTGGGAATCAGCGGTTTTTTTATGGTAAATCTATTTTCATCTGATTTATCACTCATTGATTCGGCTACATTTGCCCCAAATCGCTACGAACTTGGGCTGTTTGATGTTCAAAATCCTCGTAATACTGTTTTAAACCGATTAGAGAATTTTTATCTGAAATATTCATGGGATAAGTATATTCTCAAAATTGGTAAACAATTAATTAAAACTCCGTTTATTAACCCGCAAGATGGCAGATTAGCCCCGACAATGGTAGAAGCCGCACTTTTAGAATGGAAAAATTCGGTCACTAAAGTCGAAGGTGGCTGGATAAACAAAATATCTCCGCGAGGAACACTTACTTGGTTTCCGGTAGCAAATTCTATTGGAGTGTATCCGCGTGGATTTGCAGCAAATGGAAGTAGATCGGACTATGTGGGTAATCTTTCGAGCGCAGGAGTTTTTTATGCCGGGATTACTCACGATATTACTCCTGAATATACCTTTCAGGCATGGGATTTTTATGTTGAAAATATCTTTAATTCAGTTTTATTTCAATTAAACACCGAAAAGCCATCCGGCAAAAACGGAGCTAAGTTTTCAACAGGTCTGCAATTTATTATGCAGAATGCAATTAATAACGGCGGGAATTCCGAACCTCAAAAAGCATATCTTCCTCAAGGAAATACTGCGTATGCCATTGGCGGACATCTTGCTTATGCGTTCTCTTCACCATGGAAAGTAGAGCTGAATTATACACACATCACAAGCGACGGACGCTATTTGATGCCACGCGAATGGGGACGAGACCCGTTCTTTACCTTTATGTCGCGCGAGAAAAACGATGGCTTTGGTGGAGTTGATGCGATAAATGGTGCGGTTAGTCATGATTTTGGAGAAGGTTTTAATGCAGAAATTATATACGGGCATTATTATATGCCTGATGTAAAAAATACTGTGCTTAATAAATATGGACTTCCATCATACAATCATTGTAACATCAGTTTGAAATATGAATTTTCGGGGTTTCTTCGAGGATTAAATATGCAATGTCTTTTTACCTATAAAGGTCTTCTTGGCAATTCTTACGGTGATGATATTTATCTTTATAATAAAGTAACAATGTCTCATTATGAATTTGTAACGAATTATCATTTTTGAAATCAATTAAAATGCCTGCACAACCGCTCCAAACAGAACTATTTAGAAAAATTATTTTTATTGTTTTAGCCGTAAGTTGTTTTACTCCAATTGTTTCACCCCCGATTGCACTTTTGCTTGGCATAGTTTTCTCTCAAATTTTTATTAATCCATTTAAAAAGTACAACTCTAAAGCAACCAAGATATTATTGCAGACTTCGGTTGTGGGGTTGGGATTTGGGATGAATCTATTTGAAGCGGCAAAAGCAGGACAAGATGCAATTATCTTTACGATTGCGACTATCAGCTTAACTATACTGCTTGGATTTATAGTTGGAAAATTGCTGACTGTGAACTCAAAAACAGCGATGTTAATTTCAGTTGGTACAGCAATTTGCGGCGGCAGTGCAATTGCGGCTGTTTCACCGGTTATCGAAGCGGGCGAAAATGAAATTTCAGTTTCGCTTGGTATTATATTCTTGCTAAATTCTCTTGCACTTTTTCTTTTCCCTGTAATTGGTCATATTATCACGTTAAGTCAGGCGCAATTCGGTTGGTGGTCGGCAATTGCTATCCACGATACAAGTTCGGTCGTTGGTGCGGCTCATGCCTATGGGACAGAAGCACTAAAGATTGCCACAACTATAAAATTAGAACGCGCCTTGTGGATAATTCCCGTTTCGCTGTTTGCTTCATTTGCGTTTAAATCATCAAAGCGTAAGATTACCATACCGTATTTTATTTTTTTATTTGTGGTGGCAATGGCAATTAATACATTTATTCCTTCTATTCAATCGTTCGGAAATATCATAGTATTCATAGCCAAAAAAGGACTGACGCTTACATTGTTTTTGATAGGAAGCGGACTGAGTCGTTCAGCAATTAAATCAGTCGGATTCTCGCCATTTCTACTTGGAGTAATTCTTTGGATTGTAATTTCGATAAGTTCATTGTTTGTTATTCTCAAAACAGTGCCGTAAGGAATCACCTGAAAAAAAAGTCTATCGAAGGTAGATAAAAGTAAACGCATCAATCTACACCATTTCTTAAATAATATTATTTACCAAAGGAGTCCTGTTTGTTATGAAACAATTTATATCTATTTTGGGATTGTCAGCTATTATTTGTTGTTTTGCTATAGGTTGCAAACAAACCGAGAATAAAGAATTAACCACATCAGAACACCCTAAAGATACATCAACAGTCATTACCTACGACACAGCATCAATTCCACCCGGACCGGAACGAGAATTTATTCTTTATGGACGTGAGTTATTTGTTAATACCCACACCTATCTTGGCCCAAAAGGAACTGTTAAACAAATTGCCGGCAATGAAATGGATTGCCAAAACTGCCATTTTGATGGCGGAACCAGACCTTTTGGAAATCCATTGGTCACAACAGCAGGACGCTATCCCCAATATAGAGGTAGAGAAGGAACAGTACTTACCATTCAAGACCGTGTCAATAACTGTTTTGAACGTCCTTTGCTCGGAAAACATCTTGATTTTGATTCCAAAGAAATGAAAGCATTTGCCATGTATTTCAAATGGATATGGGATAAAAATAATAATGTATTAAAAATAAAAGGTGACCTGCCTAATACGTTGCCATGGATGGACAGAAAAGCGGATTGGAAGCAAGGTAAAATTGACTATGATAATTTTTGTGCTCGTTGTCATGGAATTGACGGTCAAGGTGTAAAATTACCGAGCGGTTATGGCTATACGTATCCTCCGGTATGGGGAGAACATTCATATGCAATTGGTTCGAGTATGCACCGTGTGGGTAAATTAGCGGCATTTATCCGAAACAATATGCCAAATGATATGAACGTTACGCATATACGCGTAACAGAAGAGCAGGCATATGATATCGCAGCTTATATCAATAATGAGACAGTAAATTCACGACCTAATTTTAATGAAGAAAATATTATGTATCCAAATTCAAAAGATAAAGCGGTGGACTATCCATTCCCGCCCTATGCCGATACATTTTCACAAGAGCAACATAGATTCGGCCCATTCAAACCCATCGTCGAATACTGGAAAGGTCGTAAGTAGTAGAGATTAAAATAAATTATCAAACTAAATTTAAAATTAGTACTGTAGATTTATCTTATTTGAATCTTAAAGGGTAATTCTTAAGATTCAGTGAAAAATTTTCTTGAAGCATTCAGTATGCCTTAGGTGACAGAGGTTTTTTATAAGTTTGTATAAGGTCAATTTATACTACCATTGTCAATCTATGAGTATTTCATCCATAAGTATTGAGCGTCCGGTTCTCACAATTGTTTTTTCGATTATAATTGTTCTTTTTGGAGCAATAGGTTACACTTATTTAGGGGTTCGTGAATTTCCGGCGGTTGATCCTCCTGTGATTACTGTGAGCATGAATTATGTAGGTGCTAATGCTAATGTCATAGAATCTAAAATTACCGAGCCACTCGAAGAATCTCTCAATGGGATTGCGGGAGTGCGCTCACTGACTTCGATAAGCAAAGACGGAACGAGTACGATTACTGTAGAATTTGAACTTGGAATCGGACTCGAAACGGCCGCCAATGATGTTCGTGACCGCGTTTCCCGAACACTGCGATTACTTCCTCCGGATGCCGACCCGCCAGTAGTGACAAAAGCAGATGCTAATTCAGATGCAATACTCGTGGTTACTGTCCAAAGTAAAATCCGTGATTTGCTCGAAGTATGTGATATTGCCACAAATGTTATCAAAGAGCAATTACAAACAATTCCCGGTGTCAGTGAAATTAGAATTTGGGGCGAAAAAAAATATGCAATGCGCCTTTGGCTTGACCCTATGAAATTAGCCGCTTACCAACTTACAGCAATTGATGTTAAATCTGCTCTCGACCGTGAAAATGTGGAACTCCCTTCCGGTAGTGTGGAGGGTGCAAGCACGGAGCTAACCGTACGAACAATGGGGCGACTTGTTACCGTAGATGATTTTAATGAGTTGATAATTAAACAAGAAGGAAATAATACGGTTAGATTTCAAGATATCGGGCGAGCAGAAATTGGAGCCGAGAATATCAAAACCATCCTTAAGAGTAATGGAGTCCCGATGTTCGGTGTGGCAATTACTTCCCAACCCGGAGCAAATCACATTGCAATTGCTAAGGAATTCTACAAACGTTTAGAACAAATTAAAGCTGACCTTCCGCCTGATATTGAACTTGGGATTCTCCTCGATTCCACCAAAAGCATCAAAGAATCTATAGTTGAAGTAGCCGAAACAATGATAATTGCCTTTCTGCTTGTTGTACTCGTTATCTTTATTTTCCTAAGAAATTGGCGTACAACACTTATTCCTGTGGTTGCAATTCCTATTTCGTTGATTGGTTCTTTTTTCGTTATGTATGTAATGGATTTTTCTATTAATGTACTTACATTGCTTGGGATTGTACTAGCAACAGGGCTGGTCGTAGATGATGCAATTGTCGTTCTGGAGAATATTTATTCCAAAGTGGAAGACGGTATGGATGCACTGGGAGCGTCACATAAAGGTTCTAAGGAAATTGTTTTTGCAATTCTTTCTACCACAATTACACTCGCGGCTGTATTTCTGCCGATAGTCTTTTTGCAAGGTCTTACAGGAAGACTATTTAGAGAGTTTGGGACTGTAGTGGCAAGTTCGGTTCTAATTTCAGCATTTGTTTCGCTCACGCTTACTCCCATGATGAGTTCACGTTTAATTAAAGGGCACACCTCGCACGGCAAACTCTTTAATTGGTCAGAGCGACTTCTCAATAGACTTGTAGAAATCTATAATTCTTCACTCCATAGTTTTATGCAACGCCGATGGCTTGCGTTTGTCGTGATGATAGTTTCTATTGGAGCAATTTACGGATTTGGTAGCCAACTCGGAACAGAACTTGCGCCGATTCAAGATAAAAGTCGCCTCCGAATTACTGCCACAGCACAAGAAGGTGCAACCTTTGAGTTTATGGATAATTATATCGCAAAACTCAACCGTGTGATAAATGATTCTGTGCCTGAACAACGGTCATCACTTACGGTTACTTCTCCCGGATTTAGTGGAGCAAGTTCAGTCAATCAAGGATTTATGCGCATTATGCTGTCTGACCCGAATGAACGTCGCCGTTCGCAACAAGATATAGCGGAACAAATTACCAAACTTCTCAAAAAACTACCCGAAGCAAAAGGAATTGTCATTCAAGAGCAAACCATTTCTGCAGGCGGGGGCGGGGGCGCAGGACTTCCAGTGCAATTTGTTCTGCAAACATCCACACTCGATAAGTTAAAAAGTATTCTGCCCGGATTTCTCGAAGAGGCAAATAAAAATTCTGCTTTTAGCGTAGTTGATGTGAATTTAAAATTTACTAAACCAGAGTTACTGTTAG
This sequence comes from Bacteroidota bacterium, assembly GCA_018266765.1. Classification (GTDB taxonomy): domain Bacteria; phylum Bacteroidota; class Ignavibacteria; order Kapaibacteriales; family UBA961; genus JADJXV01. The sequence continues at coordinate 3,908 of JAFDZU010000049.1, read as the reverse complement.
AAATTGATCGCGAAAAGGCGCATGTCCTGAATGTTTCTGTTTTAGATATAGCCCAAACACTTCAAACCGCCTTTAGCGGGCAACGGTTCGGCTATATAATTCTCGATGGAAAACAATATCAAGTAATTGGTCAAGCTGAACGTTCCGATCGAAATGACCCACAGGATTTGCGCTCGCTATATGTTCGTAATTCATCGGGAAAATTAATTCAATTAGACAACGTAGTTCGGCTTACCGAAAAAAATACGCCACCTCAACTCTTCCATTATAATCGCTCTGTATCGGCAACTATTTCTGCCGGACTTGCTCCGGGAAAAACAATCGGAGATGGAATAGAAGCAATGAACGAGATTTCTTCACGTGTGTTAGATGAATCATTTAGAACTGCGCTCACCGGAGCATCGAAAGATTTTGCGGAAAGTTCGTCAAGTTTATTGTTTGCATTTGTGCTGGCTTTGGTGCTTATATATTTGGTTTTAGCGGCACAATTCGAGAGTTTTATTGACCCGTTTATTATTCTTTTCACTGTTCCGCTTGCTCTTGCCGGAGCATTGCTTTCGCTCTGGTATTTTGGTCAAACGCTTAATATTTTCAGTGAAATAGGAATTATAATGCTTATTGGTTTAGTAACCAAAAATGCAATATTAATTGTGGAATTTGCTAATCAACGCAAAGAGCAAGGATTGTCTGTACTCGAAGCCGTAAAAGATGCCGCTGCCTCGCGTTTTAGACCAATTGTGATGACCACACTTACGACAATTTTGGGTACATTGCCGATTGCACTTTCATTAGGTTCGGGGTCTAAAAGTCGTATTTCGATGGGAATTGCGGTCATTGGCGGACTTCTCCTTTCTCTTATTCTTACATTGTATGCAATACCTGCATTATACAGTTATTTCTCACGCGAGAAGAAGAATAGTTCTGTAATTACTAGTATAGAAAATTGAAATAGAAGTTTTTTTTAGGATTGATAGTTCGTTATTTAATTGAAAAAATATTTAACTACAGACACTGTTTAGTCTTGCATCAATCTGCTAAAATAGACTAAATTAAAAAATATAACTCCGAATAAAGCATGACCAAAATAATCCAGATGCAATTGACCAATGATTATAAATAGTAATAAAATAAATGGAATTAATAATCCTATCCATTTAATGTTAATAATTGAAATAGCAATATCTTCTTTCGATTTGTTTTGGGTGAGAAATACGAGAATGAACATGACAAGTCCACCTGTAATTTTTCCTACAACGGATTCAAATGTTGAATTATAGGAGAAATATGGAAATGGCAGTGCAACAAAGAAAGTACAAGTTAAGGCAACTATTGCGTTCTTTATCAGTGGTTTGTTTTGCAACGAATGTAATGGTAGCATATTTGAGTGTTTAAAATAATTAATGAGTACGGATTTTTTTTGTAAATATATGAAAATTATATGAAATACACTCAACTAAATATTTCGCATGTAAAACTTTTTAAACAAACAATATGACGATTTGGAAAATGATAGTTTCAGTTTGTTTGCTTGTTTGTGTGATGAGTACTTGTTATCTCTCTGCACAAGAATCACTCTCGCTCGAATCTGCAATTCGTATCGGTTTAGAGAATAATTATTCTATTCGTATTTCTAAAAACGACACTCAAATTGCAGAAAATAATGTCAGCGTGGGAAATGCCGGAATGTTACCGAGACTCGATGCTACCGCAAGCGAAGGTGGAACTATCACAAATGTCAATCAAGAGTTAACTTCTGGTCAAACAATAGATAAAATAGGTGCTACATCTATGGCTTTCAATGCCGGAATTGCACTAACATGGACGTTGTTCGATGGGTTTAAGATGTTTGCTTCTTATGATAGATTTCAAGAGATTCAACGCATTGGTAATCTAATATTTAGGCGAACGGTCGAAAACACTCTTTCGCAGATTATAAGTCAGTATTATGATGTCATCGCCCAACGCAACTCCCTGGAAACCTTCCAAGAAGCGGTTTATGTATCACAAAGACGATTTGACGTAGCCAAAAACAGAAACGAACTTGGGGCAAGTTCACAGCAACGGCTTTTGCAGGCAACCATTGATTTTAATGAAGATCGCGCTGTATTCCTTCGTCAGAAAGCTACGCTTCAGCGAAGTAAAATTACTCTCAATCAATTACTTGCTCGAAATGCTGATATTGAGTTTGAGCCGTCTGATTCAATTGCCCTCAAGCCGAAGTTTATCATAGAAGACCTTCGTGAAAAATCTTTTATTGATAATACTTCACTCTTAATTGCCAAAAGTAATAAGTTACTTGCTGAAAACGACCTTAAACTTCTCAATGCAGATTGGTATCCTACTTTATCGTTTTCTTCAGGATTGAATTATGCCAAAACAAATTCACAATTTGGGGCGGTGATGTCAGCGCGGACACTCGGATTCAATTATGGAATTACAGCATCCATAAATTTATTTGAAGGGGGGAATTTGAGCCGAAAATCTGAAAACACTCGTCTGCTTGTGCTGTCGAATGAATATAATATAGCACTCGTCAAAGAGCAAGTTTCTGCAGATGTTAGTCGTATGTACAAGCAATATATTACTGCAATCGAGCTTGTACAATTAGAAACAGAGAATGCGCTTCTTACAAAACAAAATGTGGATATCTCTCTTGAACGCTATAAACTTGGAAATATGAATGAATTTGAATTTCGCCAAGCACAAAAAACTATGGTAGATGCTGAAAACCGTACTATTAAATCACTGTACGAAGCCAAAATTGCTGAAACAGAATTGCTCCGACTGAGCGGGGCATTAGTGAATCCTTAGTCATTAGCTAATTCTTAAAAATCAATATTATAACTAAGACCTGCCGTTACAATTATCTGTGAACGTTTTGAAGAAAGATCAGCTATCGGTGAATAGATAAATGAAGGAGAGAGCGTAGCAGAAATTCCCCAAATAAGAGGATATCTGAGCGAAATAGATGCAACGATAGAGCTTAACGAAATAGTGTTTTTGGTTGTTGCTTGCGTAGTTTTAGGATTGACTTTTACTCGTTTTTTTGCTATTTCATAGGATACAGCAGAGATACTCAACATTGGTGCAATGTTGAGGTTTTTATAGTGTAATAACATGATACCCGATAAAGATAAGTACGTCTGTTTATCTGTACCAAAATAGTGATCGAGGGACAAATCAAGTATTAATTTTTTTATATAAAAATCTGCAGTGAGCGATAAACTGCTTGTTTGTGCTGAAAGTGCATTTAACGAATCAGAAGCAAAGTGATAACGGTTGTAATCCACAGCTAAATCCACCCAGTTGGATGCAGAATACGTGTAATTAATTCCATACGTCAAATCCTGATATTGCAAACCTCCATTTTCAATCCTATGCGAAGAATTAATGGAAAATGCTAATCCAATTTCATGGCTAATATCCAGTGAACTGCCAATTACAGGTTTTCCTGCACTTAAATCTACTCCGTTTTTTTGCTGTTGGCTTTTATAATTTACTCCCGCTGTTACCGACCATTTGGGTTCGAGAGTATCAGCTTCGTCAGTCGAGTCAATCTCATTCAATAGAGAATCATCATCATTTGACGGACTGAGTGTTGTAGTAGTATCACTTTCAGTTTCAGTTGAATCTTCATCAATTACTACAGAATCAATATCGGTCGAATCAAAAACATTGGATTTAGAAAAATCAAACTGTAAAAATTGCTCGGTGTCAAATTTATTTGATGGGTTATTCGCCGAAAATCCTTGATAATAGATGAGTAACAATAATCCTAACAACAAAACAAAGCGTCTCGAAATACATTCGAGACGCTTTGGAAATACTTGATTGCAAGCAAAACTACTGTTCATATAACTTCAGATTATTTATTTTTCTTTGCAGCACGAAGTTCTTTTTTTGCTTCG
>JAFDZU010000048.1 GCA_018266765.1 Bacteroidota bacterium | reverse complement strand
ACTTTGCGAGTGAACCCGGGCAGATAGTTGTATCACTTGATTGAGAGGTAATCGTCGGTGCAGTATTTAATACTAATGCAACGGCAGAGCTTGTAAGAGGTGTACATCCTGTTACTATTACATAATAATTTGCCGCATCTGCGGCTTGTGCCGATGCAATAGAATATGTAGCAGCAGTAGCACCTGTAATATTAGTATTATTCTTACGCCACTGATACGTATAACCTGTTGGATTATCAGTTACTACGCTGAATGTCGCAGGGCTTCCCGGGCAAACACTGTCCGATTTTGGTTGAGTAGTAATGACAGGTGTAGAAAGAATTGAAAAATTAGCATCAGAAAGGTCGTTTACCGAAGCGCTCGTAGCGTCAGAAACTCTTATTTTATACGTATTACCGGTTGTTTGAGCGGCAGGAATAGTCCATGTATAGCTCGAAGGAGTGGCAGGAACGGTTGCTATTTGAGTATAGTTAGTTCCGTCGCTTGTTAGTTCTATTTTTACATTTCCGCTAATGCCTGTGGGAGTCCATGTAATGTTTGTCTGCGAGCCACGGCATAAAACTTCTCCACCATTAGGAGCATTCACAGTAACACTCGAAGCCACCACCGAAATCGTAATTGTATTCATGAAATTCCATACGTCTCCCGATTCATTACCATTATTATTAATGGCATTTCCTGCGGCACGGAGTAAATAATCGCCCGGGGTTGTCGGTGCTGTCCATGTAAATGTAAATGGAGCACCAGCACCGGTAATATTTGGATGAGTAGTAGTATGGGTTAATTCTCCACCCGATAACCGTAATGAAGCAACGACAGCCAACGTACCAACATTCGTACCACCTGAATTTTTAATTGAAATATTGACTCCCGCCTTCGGCTGTGTAGCATGAGCTACTAATACAGTAAACGAACGATTCTCCCCTGGAGACATAGTTATATTTGTACCGCTTACTCCCTGAAGACTGACAGTAGTTGCCGAACTTTGGGCATCATGACACCCGTTGCCACTACAACCGGATGTAGTTCTACCAATAATTCCACCCTCTGAACTAAGTGCAACAGTAGCACTTACAACAATCATCCATACGGCGATGATTGCAACACGAAAAAACGATGTTCGCCTATTCATTTTAAACCTCAAAATATTAAAAAAGTGATTTTTTCTGACACTCAAGCCACTTAAAATTAGCTATTAAATGTCATATGGACTGTGATGTTCATCACACATAATAAATAAATAGAATATTTGATATGTTTATTATGTAAATCGTACAAAATTAAATATTTATAGTTTCATTTAAAATGATATTTGTCATAGTTTTTCATTAATAATATTTATCATGCATAGTATCGTATCATTCGATCAACGATGGGTTGTGTTTGGAGAATAAATACTATCAATATTTGAGTAGATATGTGTAGTTTTGTGATAGAATTATATTTGTTTGAACTAAGAATAAAAGGCGACTGTGGCGGCATTAAAATTACATACATCATCAACAATGGATATCTACTCCGCTTTGACCGAAACAGAATTAGAATTGCCGTTGGTTTCAGAGGGGATTAGTGCCGGTTTTCCTTCGCCTGCGCTTGACTTTGTTGATTTGACAATTGACCTCAATAAGCATCTTATTAAACACCCTTCATCTACATTCTACGGACGAGTCAAGGGACAGTCAATGAAGGATGAAGGCATTAATGATGGTGATTTATTAGTAATTGACAAGAGTTTAGATCCGATTGACGGAAAAATTGCTGTTTGTTATATTGATGGTGAATTTACTATTAAAAGAATAACCTTAGCAAAAAATATGTGCTGGCTGATGCCCGCAAATGAAAACTATAAACCTATCAAAGTAACCTCCGACAATGATTTTCTCATTTGGGGGATTGTTACTCATGTTATCAAATCATTCTGATGTTTGCACTTGTAGATTGTAATAATTTTTATGCTTCTTGCGAAAGGGTGTTTCGCCCCGATCTTATCGGCAAGCCCGTTGTTGTTCTCTCGAATAACGATGGTTGTGTTATTGCACGAAGCAACGAAGCCAAAGCACTCGGTATCCCGATGGGCGCACCAGCTTTTGAGTACGAACAACTCTTTGATAAAAACAAGATTCATGTGTTCTCGGCCAATTTTGCTTTATATGGCGACATGAGTGCAAGGGTAATGGATATTTTATCCCACTACAGCCCCGAAATGGAAATATACAGTATTGATGAAGCGTTTCTACAATTCAAAGGTCTCGAACATTATAATATTCAGGAATATGGAAATGAAATTCGCCATAAAGTAACAAAATGCACAGGAATACCGATTAGCATAGGAATTGCGCCAACAAAAGCCCTTGCAAAAGTAGCAAATCGCATTGCAAAAAAATTCCCCGACCACACCAAAAGCGTGTATATCATTGACACCGAAGAAAAACGGATTAAAGCTCTCAAATGGTTGAAAATTGAAGATGTGTGGGGAATTGGCAGACAACACGCCAAACGCCTTATCGCTAAAAACATACGAACCGCCTATGATTTTACCATGCTTGATGATGATTGGGTCAAACAGCATCTCTCCATTGTTGGTTTGCGGCTCAAACATGACTTGCAAGGAATACCGACGTTCGACTTGGAAACAGCACAACCCAAGAAAACTATCGCCACAACTCGTACATTTGAAACTAATTACACCGAGTACGAACAAGTAAAAGAACGGGTTTCAACCTTCGCTGTTTCGTGCGCCGAAAAACTTAGGAAGCAACACTCGTGTTGTAATGCGTTTATGCTGTTTATTCATACAAACCCTCATCGGGATGATTTGCCGCGCTACAGCAGAAATATCGTTGTTAAATTGCCATTTCCGACCAATTCCAATATAGAACTTTCTAAATTTGCAACGGAAGCATTAGAGCGAATATTCATACACGGCTATCATTACAAAAGAGCGGGGATTACCGTTATGGATTTTACTCCCGAAGATCAATCTCAACTCACGTTTTTTGAAAATAGCGACCCAAGACATATACCCTTGATGCAGGTAATTGACAAACTCAATGCTGTGCATGGAAAACATATCATAAAATTAGCTTCACAAGACAAAAAGCGAATCTGGAAGATGAAACAAGAAAAGCTGTCGCCACGATATACTACCAAGCTAACGGATATTATTACAATCTATGTGTAAGTGTTTTATCAAGACAGCCAGTATAACCGGCCTTCAGATAAAAATAAGAACTGATTGGACGGGAAACAATTGAATTAGAATTAACTCTCAATATAATTAACGGAAGAACAACTTTCAATAACTACGTATGATTGTTGAATTAATTCCAATAGAACTTTCGAATACTCAAACTCTCCAAAACCTCGGATTGCACATTAATCACCGAGAAATTACGGTGAGCGAACATATATATCTATCCTTATTTGAAGCAAATTATTCTTCTTCTTTATGTGTAATCAATCGATTTGAGAACACAAAACCACACATCGGATTTAATTTTTGTATAGAAGGTTCTACAAATTTTGCTCTTACCGGAGGTTATCCAACTGCACATGCAAATAGCAAAAAAGTCAATAACTTTTTGATGCCGACTTCGATGGTGACACAAGAATTATTGTTAAATCCCACACTTGCACTTCTTACTTTATATATAGACCTTCCGGCGTTTATCCAACTCGTCGGCGAAAGTTTGGAGGCACTTCCATTTCCTTTTCTTGATGCTATGCACACTTCAGACCGATGTTATTTTGAAAGCTACCAATGGCAGGCAATTATCAAAAACACCCTCACTCAAATCTTCCATTCTCAAATGTCGCCACTTGCGCAACGTATTTTCATCGAAAGTAAATCGCTCGAACTTATGGCAATTATTCTCGATATTTACGCTAAAGGGAATCAAAAACAATTCACCATTTCTAAAAAAGATATTGATAAAATTCAATTTGCAAAAGAACTCCTTATCCGTGATTTAGCAAACCCTCCCAGTTTATCAAAACTTGCTCGTGAAGCAGGTACAAACGAATTTACACTCAAAAAAGGTTTTAAAGAAATATTCAATGTACCGGTCTTTAAATACCTTCAGCAAATGCGCTTAGCGAAAGCATATGAACTCTTCCAAGCAACCAACCTCCAAGTAAGCGAAGTAGCGTTAATAGTAGGGTATGAAAGCATTTCATCATTCAACCGTGCTTTTATGCAATTCTACGGTATCAAACCTACTGACGTGAAAAGAATTCCTTTTCGGACAATTTAAGTTCCTTCTAAGAAAAGTGCTCCGTTAAACATTACTGTAATTTTGCTATGTAATAAATATTTGTTTTTCTTAACGAAAGGTTTTTTCATGTCAAGCAAAATTCTAACTGTTCAGCAGTGTTATGCTGAATTCGGTAAAGGTAATCCACATGGTGTTCTCGAACTTCTCACAGATGATATTATCTGGATAGATCCGGGGTATCCTCATATTCCTTATGCCGGTAAATGCCAAGGAAAAGAAGAAGTGCTCAACTTTTTTATTCAAATGAGCCAAACTGTGGCATTCACAAGATTTGAGCCGCAACAGTTCCTCTGTGACGGAAATTTTGTTGTGGTAAAAGGGTACTTTACCGGAAAAGCAAACGAAACAGGCAAAACATTTGAAACGGAATGGGTGATGATATGGGAAGTAATTGATGAAAAAGTGAAAAGGTATCAAGCATTTATTGATACATACTCAGTTGCGGTTGCAATACAATAACTTAGAAGTTATACTTAAGTGTCATGTGAAAAAGAAGCTACTCCATTCGGGAGTAGCTTCTTTTTTGTTCATTAAGATCATAATCTGTGGTATTTATTCAGAGGAAGGTTTGATTTCCTCAAAAAAACAATAGAATGATAAACTGTTTTAATCATCGACTTAATGTTAAATTTTGAAATCAGAATCTATTTCAATTCTGTCTTTTCTTCAATATGCTTTTCGGTAGGTTTTTCAGGTATTTTTTCTATATGCTCAGGTTTATGTTCTGCTTTTTTAGCTTTTTCTGCTTGAGCTTTAGCGAGGGCTTTCTGACGGCGCAATTTATTATAATCAATTGATTCGCGCAGCGAAACTCCCTCACGTATAAGTCCTCGAGCACGAAGGGTATCTTCGGCTGTAATATACCGTTTTCTATTCGTTAGACTTCCACGAGAGGTGAGGGGAATCTGAGAAATAGGAATTAATGCTTCTTCAACTTCAAATGGCTTTTCGGGTAATGGTATCGAAACATCTTTACTTGTAGTAATATCTCTCCAAGGGCCGCCACTCCGACGAGAATAATCAAAATTATCTAAGATTAGAACAGGAGTCCCGGTAAAGGGAATGAATTGTTTGTTAGAATCAAGTTTTGCACCTTTGCACCATTTGAATAACCACTCTGCATCTTCGATAAATTGTCTGATACAAGAATGAGAAACCGGACGACCGGGCATATCAAATTGATGAAAAGCACTGCCGGCTTGCAAATGAAAATTAACAGTAAATGGTAATACCCAACTACTATCGAGTGACGACCTTCGCAAACGAGATTTCCAGTTTACAGCATACCGTCCCGAGAAGCTTGGCTTGTGTTCCTCACCGGAGTTACAAGCGGCAAATCGAACTAATGAACCACTGTCATAACATGCATAACATTGGTATTTAGTTGATACAAAGAGGATTTTTTTTATGCTGTCTCCGGCCGGATAATATTGAGGAAAAAAGGAATAAGCACGTAAATCTTTAATTATAGTATCGGGAATCATAACGGTATCTCCATATCGAAAATACTGAATATCCTTGCGATTTACAGTTGTAAATGCTCGATAACCATCCATTGTATTAGGAGATTTTGCATAAACTCTACGAATGGAATCAAGAAGATGTTTGTCCAAAGCAGTGCGGCGGTAATGAATAATAGGGAATCGTTCGTTACTCTCTTTGATTTTAACTATTCTAATTGAATCAATTCTATGTTTATATAGCGAATCTATTTTGAGTAATGAATCACGAACAATAAGAGCACGGTGTTCGGGTGAATTATCGACAGGATTACAACCGGAAACAATCATTAGTATAATTGCTGAACTGACAATTGCTTGGAATAAAAAGTGCTTAACAAATAACAACATGAAACGACTTTTGGAATGAAAATATAAGAGGTTTACCGGAATCAACTCTGCAAAATTAACTGTTTTAGAGTTGATAACAGTTGTTTTCTTCGCAAGAATTATGCCGTCTTGTGGTACTTTATCTTTTTCCGTAGCCATTTTCTGCTAAATGTTTTCCCATTCTGTCATAAACTTCATCGTCTGTTGGAGTGACAGCCGCCAAACCGTCAACATACCGATTATACATACAAAATGCAGCGGCAATTAATACTGTGTCGTGAATTTCTATATCAGTTGCACCTAATTCTCGGGCGTGATTAATAACTTCATTTGTAACTGAGCTTCCATTCTGCTGAACTTTTGATGCAATTGTAAGTAATGCTTTCAATTTAGTGGAAATTGGAGAAGATTCTAAATCAGCAAGCACAGAAAGTACAAGCCCTTTTGTGTTGCCGGGCAAATGCCAAGCAGTAGCAGCGTGACTTCGTGTACAAAATTCGCAATTGTTTTTCGATGAAACAAAAGCCGCTATTAATTCGCGCTCTCCCGGAGAAAGTGAAGATTCACCACGCAATAGAGCTTGAGCAAGCTCCATCAATGGTTTTGCAGTTTCAGGACGAAACGAAAGTAAACTTCCGATTCCGGCTGTATTGGGTGGCGTTGGAATATGTGGCATTTTTAAAATCTTTTTAATGTTGAGTATATAAATTTGTACAAAACTATGAAAAATTACGGTTTAATACATTTTCTAAACCTATCTCTTTTACAGAATATTTTTTTATAATTACCTCAGATTGTATCTAAACACAATAAATATTGAAATGCCACAGATTTTTCGTTGCAATACCACTGTTGAATTGTATATTTGTTAAAGAAAAACTAGCTTTATAATTCATAATTATACTTTGGAAAAAATATGTCGTTTCGTTATAATTCAGGTTTTGGGAATGAATTTGCTACAGAAGCAGTCGAAGGCGCACTTCCCAAAGGTCAAAATTCTCCTCAAAAAGCTCCTTTAGGTCTCTATGCAGAGCAAGTAAGTGGTACTGCATTTACAGCACCTCGCCATTCAAATCAAAGAAGTTGGCTTTATAGAATTCGTCCTTCGGTAGTTCATAAACCATATGTTCAAATTACAAACGGACTACTCCGTTCCACTCCGTTCGATGAAGTAACGACTCCGCCGAATCAACTTCGATGGAGTCCTATTCCTATACCAGAAGTCAGAACAAATTTTGTAGAGGGAATTGTCTCAATGGCCGGAAATGGTGATTCTACAGTTCATTCAGGTGTTGGAATTCATGTGTATGCCGCAAATGATTCAATGATAAACACTTTTTTCTATAATGCTGATGGTGAGATGCTGATAGTTCCTCAAATGGGAAGATTAATAATCTTTACAGAAATGGGATTTTTGGATGTCGCACCCGGTGAAATTAGTGTTATTCAACGCGGAATCAAATTTAGAGTAGAGCTTCCTGATGGTGCTTCTCGTGGATATATTTGTGAAAACTATGGTGCATCGTTTCGATTACCAGACTTAGGACCTATCGGTGCTAATGGACTTGCAAATCCTCGTGATTTCCTAACACCAGTTGCAGCTTTTGAAGATAAAGAAGGGGAATTTAGAGTAATAGCTAAATTTTTAGGAAAATTATGGGAATCTGAACTGGACCATTCCCCCTTGAACGTAGTTGCATGGCATGGAAATTACGCACCATATAAATATGATTTGGCTAATTTTAACTGTATAAATTCTGTTACGTTCGACCATCCGGATCCTTCGATTTATACAGTTCTTACCGCACCGAGCGAAATACCGGGAACAGCAAATTGTGATTTTGTTATATTTCCGCCACGTTGGATGGTTGCCGAGCATACCTTTAGACCGCCATGGTTTCATCGTAATTTTATGAATGAATTTATGGGGTTGATTTTCGGTGAATATGATGCGAAAGCAGAAGGGTTTGTTCCGGGAGGTTGTAGCTTGCATAATTGTATGTCAGGTCACGGCCCGGATGCTACGACATATCAAAAAGCAAGTACGGCAGAATTAAAACCACAGTATCTTGATAATACATTAGCATTTATGTTCGAAACTCGATTTGTGTGCCGACCGACGAAGTACGCACTGGAAACCGGAGAATTGCAATTAGATTATTTTGAATGTTGGCAAGGGCTTAAATCTGAATTCAATAGATAATAATATACCCTTCTCATACTGAGAGTTTGTTGATTTAAAAGACAATTAAAGCTGTAATATATGGAAAAAATTATAAAGAACCGACATAGAAAAATAGTACAGTTAGCCATATTATATGCAGTAATATCTGGTCTATGGATATTTTTATCTGATAAATTCTTAAGCTATGCAATTGCTAACCAAATTGAGAATTGGGAAGGATATTCTATAGTAAAAGGATTATTTTTTGTTATCACTACTTCAGTCTTATTTTATTCATTTTGTAGAAGATGGTTACATTATTTTGAGAAAACCGAAAGGGAGTTATTAGAAAGCAAAGATGAAGAAATCAGCAATGAAATTAAATATAAAAGTGTCTTTGATATAGCAAATGATGCACTTTTTATCGTTGATAAAGATTCTTTGAGAATATTAAAAGCGAATATAGCAGCATGCACGATGTATGGCTATTCATTAGAAGAGTTTGTTAATAATGTTAATATTTTTGATTTATCCACACAAATTGAAAAGTCTAAATCTGTTATCGAGAATGAAATAGTTAGAATAGAGCATGGTATCCATAAGAAGTCCGATGGAACTATTTTCCATGTTGATATAACAATTACTTATTTTACAATAGAAGGAAAACGCTTATTTGCAGCATCAGTAAGAGATATGACTGATCATTATGTACTTGTTAATAATCTGAAAGCTAACGAACAAAAATACATCGAAGCCCAATTATTAGGTCATGTAGGTAACTGGAATTGGGATATGAGAACTAACGAAGTTATCTGGTCTCCCGGTATGTATGAAATACATGGAATATCTCAAAATGAACTACCGATAACAGAGGAAGGATTCTTTGCACTCGTCCATCCCGAAGACAGAGAAATGGTCACTCAGATAATTAAAAGTCTTATAGAAACACATCAGCCGGCATTATGGGAATCACGAATTATCAGGCCGAATGGTGAAATCGGATATTTACAATCTAAATGTATTGTCAGTGTTAATAAAAATGGAGTTCCTATTGAACTAATTGGAACTCAAGCGGATATTACTGATCTTAAAATTGCAGAGTTTGATCTTATAAAGTTAAATAATGAACTTGAGACAAGGGTTTCAAAACGTACTCAAGAATTAATAGTGTCAAACGAAGAGAAGGATGAAATTCTTGGAATCGCCGCACATGATTTAAGAAATCCACTTGGTGGAATACTAATGCAAAGTGGGCTAGTGAAAATGTATCTTGAAAAGAAAAAGGTTGAAGAAGCTAAAATTCGTATAATCGAAATCGAAAAATCTGTTCAGAGAATGAATGATATAATTATTAATCTATTGAATACGTATGCTTTGGAAATAGGGAAATATACTTTTCATCTTTGTTCATTTGACTGTGAAAAAATAATTAAGAATGAATTGGAATCTGAAAAATTATATTCAGATTCAAAAAATATTATAATTCATTTTGAAAAACTTGGTGATACGCAAGTTTATGCTGACGAAAACGCATTTAAAGAAATAATTGAAAATCTTATATCAAACGCTATAAAATATTCACCAAAAAATAAAGAAATATGGGTTTCTATTTCAAGCCAGAACAAAAAAATAATCTTTAGTATTAAAGATCAAGGACAAGGTTTGACAGATGAAGATAAAGAAAAATTATTCAGAAAATTCTCACGGCTTTCTGCCAGACCTACCGCCGGAGAAAGCTCAACAGGATTAGGTCTTTCTATTGTTAAAAAATTAGTAGAAGCGATGAATGGAAGAGTATGGGTAGAAAGTACGTTTGGAGAAGGAGCAGAATTTAAAGTAGAATTACCACAATCCGACTTAGTGTACGAAAATTTATAGAAATGTATGAAAATTCGATTTTCTATCGTAAGCTATAATTCTGAACTTTATTTTAAGACGATTGCTTTGCGCTATGAAGTATTGCGTCGTCCGTTAGGTTTAGAGTTTACATCCGAACAGCTTTTAAAAGAATGTAATGATTATCATCTGGCAGGAAGTGATGAAAATGGAAATTTACATTGTTGTTTGGTATTAACTCCCATTGATATAATGACAGTACAAATGAGACAGGTTGTGGTAGAAAATACAATGCGAGGGAAGGGAATAGGAGGAAAATTAGTAGAATATTCGGAAGAAATAGCGAAAGAAAAGGGGTTTAAGATAATGATACTGCATGCTCGTGAGTCAGCAATAGAATTTTATTTGAAACATAATTATGAAGTTGTTGGTGAACCATTTCAAGAAGTAAATATTCCTCATAGATTTATGCGTAAATCATTAGTTGAAAGAAATTAATATCATTATGGAAAATACTCCAATTACATATTTACTTATCATAGTGAATGGAATATTCACCTTCATCGGATTTTCAAATCCAGGTTTTTATTCTAAATTTCTGTTCCATACCGGAAGTATTCGTTATCAAAATGAATATCATCGCCTTCTTACGTCCGGTTTTCTCCATGCTGATTGGTCGCACTTGTTGTTCAACATGTTTAGTTTGTTTTACTTTTGTAGAGTAAGTGAATCATTGCTGGGCTCGGCGTCAACAGCTATAATTTATATCGGAAGTTTAGTTGCAGGGAATGTTATTGCTTATGCATTACATTATAACAATAATGATTATCGAGCAGTCGGTGCGTCTGGTGCTGTATCGGGAATAATTTTTTCGGGGGTATTGCTCATGCCGAACAGCCAAATTGGAATTATATTTTTTCCAATTCCAATGCCTGCTTGGGTTTACGCACTAATATATGTTAGCTTTTCAATGTATGGTATGAGATTCGGTCGTGATAATATTGGTCATGAAGCCCATCTTGGCGGTGCCTTAGGAGGATTACTTTTAACAGCTGTCTTCTTACCGGAAATAATTAGTACGGAACCGATTCTATTTTTAGGATTAATCGTGCCTTGTATTGCTGTATTGGTTTGGGGAGCAACACGAAGTAACAATATCAGTTAGACACGTTGATTATTCAGAAACTAATACTCTATAGATTTTTACTTTTGAATTAATATTGGTAACAGTAAGAAAATATATTCCGGATTGAATATTACAAAATGAAATTTTAGAATCGGTCAAATTGTTTTGGAATGTCTTTATTTGATTTCCCAATAAATCATAAACTGTACTATACTTCCAGTCTAAATTCAAAGGAATTGACTCACCCTTTGTAATATTAATTATTGAACTTTCTGAATTGATTAATTCGGTTTCGGTGATTAATGTAAGATTTTGAAAATCAATAATAGTACCATCAGATTTAGCCCCATAAATACCAAGTGATTTCCCATTCTGATTTTTCTGTTGGTTTTCAAATCCTGAGAAAAAAAGCACCATTGATTGTCCACCAAACTCCGTCAAATTAACCTTGTATTCTTTGAAAATAGTTTGAGATGCTGGTTCTACTAAGATAAAATCATATTCAGTAGCAGGCATCATAATTTCTTTTGGAATACTTGACCGTAATCTCATACTTATAAGTAACGGAGCAACATCTTTTGCAATAAGATTTGTTTCTTTCAAATCAGTGCAACCATTTATTATTCTAATTGAAATTTCATTTAGTTTGGCTGAAAAATTAATATTCTCTAAAATATCAACTGAAAGTGAGATTGATTTTCCGTTAGGATTTGGTTGGTAATTTATAGTATCATAAACACCTTGAATTAATAAAACAGCATTTTTTCCTTTTTCTATTATAAATGAAGATGAAAATATTGTTTCGTTTGAAGAGTTACTCGGTGAACGTGCTAAATCAAGTTTAAGTAAAGTGTCTGATGATGTTGAAAAAAAAGAAGTTGCTTTTCTGAACGAAAGACTTGAAATTAATATTTTATCATTCAAATATATATCTATCAATCGAAGTGAAGTATCAGCAGAGTTGTGAATTATTTGAATGTTTGCATCTTTTTGTTTAAGGATAATTGAAGCATTCATAACCGAATGAACGCTTATTGAAATAATTAAACAAAATAGAAAATTGAGCATTCGATTAAAAAGTTTATTTGGTTGATAAACGAAACAATTTTCTGACCGCATCCATTCCATAATAATGTTTTAAATCAAGCATCGGTTTTTCAATCCAAAAATAACTGGGAATTGCAAAAATTAATGTAGTTAAAAGACAAATAATAGTATAAACTGTGAATCCCAAGTGGTTTGCGCCAAGTGCTGTCATTATGTTTTGTAGTGGGAATGCGTAAATATAAAACCCATACGAGAAATCTCCGTGCTTGTCAAAATTCTGAAATGGTAACCTAAGTGCAAGCCAAATCATAACATAAGGAAGAGTAAGAGCTTCAAGTTCTTTGGTAAAAGTAGTGCCTGATTGTATTAACCCAAATCCACTACCAATGATATAAATCAGTACCAAAAACAAGCTTAATTTACCACTGTAAGGAATTTTATCACGGAATAGAAATAGTACTGAACCCATAAAGAAAAATGGAGCATATCTCAGAAAATTCTCTATAAACAAATGATTTGTGATCATTGGAACGCTTTCAGGCGAGTGAAGGCGAATAAATTGTAAAACCCACAGTATTAATGTTCCAAAAAGTACAATCCATCGTTGCCTTGCGAGAATACCAAGCATTCCAAACAACCCAATTCCTAAATAGCAAATAAATTCATGGATTAACGACCATAATGAACCATTGAAAATATGACTTCCGTTTAGTGGTAATCCCGACACACTCCATTGTCGCATCAATAGAAAAAAATTAGCACTAATATATTTGAATGGCGAGTCTGAATAGTTAGTTAAAAATCCATCTAAATTACCTCGTTCAATTAACGACAAAAGCGGTGCAAAACCGAAGGCAGTTATAGCCAAGCAAACCCAAAAAGCCGGTAGAATACGTAGAAAACGATGCCACATATATTTCCATAAATTACCGGTAGATAGATAACTCCGTGTAATTAAAAATCCACTTAGAGCAAAAAAACCTGCAACAGATAATGTACCAAGAGTCGTTCCGTGATGCGTATAAAGGATGAATGGGTCATCATCGGGAAAACCACCGAGAGGAAGTCCGTGAGAAATCAATACTAACGCGGCTAACGTAAATCGTAAAAATCCAAAACTATTGTGCTTCGGATTAAAACTTTCAAGTAGAGTAGGTGTCTTCTGCATGCATTAAAACTCGTAAATGAACAGAGTAAACGGGGAATTGTTTGTATTTTTGAAATGAATTGTCTTTGAATGACGACGACTTCATAACGATACGCACACAAATATAACTCTTTTGATGATACTTTCTCGACGTTCAAGCGGCATTCTGCTCCATATAAGTTCGCTTCCTTCAAAGTATGGAATTGGAGATTTTGGAACGGGAGCGTATCAATTTGCTGACTTGCTTATTCATGCAAACCAACATTTATGGCAACTTCTGCCTCTCACCCCAACTGACCAATCAAGTGGCAATTCTCCCTACAGCAGTTCATCGTTAATGGCAGGAAATACTCTATTTATTAGTCCGGAATTATTACGTACCGATGGATTGTTAGCTCTAAAAGATTTACGAAATTGTCCTACATTTCCAAACAATTTTGTAGATTTTAATTCAGTGTATACGTATAAAAATCAATTGTTTGACATAGCATTTTATAATTTTCAAAGTTCAAATAATCATAAAAATGAATACGAACAATTTTGCTTTGATAATGCTTCATGGCTCAATGATTACGCACTTTTTGTGGCGTTGAAACAGCATTTTCATGGTAAAGCATGGTGTCATTGGGGAGATTCGCTTCGTAAAAGAGAACCGACTGCATTAATGATAGCAACATCAGTTCATTCATTCCAAATTGAACGTGAAAAATTCCTTCAATTTCAGTTTTTTAAACAATGGAGCACTCTAAAACAGTATTGTAATGCACAACACCTTTTCCTAATTGGAGATGCACCGATATATTGTAGTCACGACAGCGCAGATGTCTGGGCAAATCCTGAACTTTTTAACCTTGACTCTCATGGACAACCCATATCAGTAGCAGGAGTTCCACCCGATTATTTTAGTCCCAAAGGACAACGGTGGGGAAATCCGTTATACAATTGGGAGGAACTCAAAAAAAGTGGTTATAATTGGTGGATTAAGAGATTAGAGCATAATTTTAACCATTATGATGCTGTTAGAATTGACCATTTTAGAGGACTTGTTGCGTATTGGGAAATTTCGGCAAAAGAAAAAACAGCAATTAATGGCCGATGGAAATTAGCACCTGCTGAAGATTTTTTGATGACAATTACACAATATTTTAAAGATTTTCCGGTTATAGCAGAGGATTTAGGTACTATCACTCCAGATGTGAAAAATATTATGGAACAATTCAATTTACCGGGGATGAAGGTACTTCAATTCGCATTTGGAGATTCTTCCGAAAATCCATATTTACCGCATAATTACAATCAAAATTCTGTTGTATATTCAGGAACTCATGATAATAATTCAACTCGTGGTTGGTATGATAGTGAAATTAACAAATCTATGAAGAAGTTAATTGAAAATTATATCGGACAAAAAACGGATGCAAAAAATATTAACAATGAAATCATTCGTTTAGCTCTTAGTTCAGTTGCAAAACAGGCAATTATTCCACTTCAAGATGTACTTGGGCTTGGTGAAGAGTCGCGCATGAATACGCCTTCAACTCCAAAAAATAATTGGCAATGGCGAGTCGAACAATCTTTTCTTCGCAAAAGTAAGTTTAAAAGTTTACTGGAAATGACCAAATTGTATGGACGGGCATAACTCTACATTCTCTGTCAAGGTCTTTTTTTAAACCATTCATTTATGTTAACAAAAATAGTTCAATTTATTATATAAAAACAATCATGAAAAACCTATGTATTAAATATCTGTTACTGTTAAATTTGATAGTAATTTGCGCTTGTTCTAATGCTAAAAACGATAAGCCGATTAAAGTTGAATCTTCAAAGAAAGATGCTCCACTCCAAATGCTGTATGACTCAAATAACAGAGCCGATAGAAATACAATTGTTGATACAGTGATTCCGGCGGTTGATAAAAAATACTTGATTAAATCTGGAATACTTTCCATGAAAACCGAAGCAACCGGAATGAAAACTCCGATGAATTCTACCGTATATTTTGATGATTATGGTAATAAAGAATGTACGGAAATTATTAATAAAGTTGATGTAGGGAATGGAGTTACTAATCAATCACATCATATGTCATTTAATTCCGATGGTTATATTTATCAAATAAATCTTATTACAAAAATCGGAACGAAAACTAAATATAATCCTAAAGTAATGACCGGCGGATTTAGTTTTGCTGGACTAACTGAAAATATGAAAAAGCAGTTTGATATTAAAAAAATAGGAACGTCGGTAATTCTTGGTAAAAACTGCGATATGTATTCAATGAATTCGGCTGATATGAAAGGACAGTTTGCTGTTTGGAAGAATTTGACACTTAGTCTAACCACAGAAACGGGTGGATTAGTTACCAAAGTAACAACAACCAAACTTCAAGAAAATGTTCAAATCCCACAGGATAAATTCAAAGTTCCTTCGGATGTGAAAATGACCGAACGATAGATGAGTTCAATTTTATCAATTGAAAAACAACGATTTAATCTGTTTAACTCACCTTAATGAAATCACTTTCATAAAATGTCCTTAAAAATTCGTATTTTTTGGGTAATAAAACAGATTTATTAATTATATATTAGCGATACAGTAAGAATGTCTCAATTATCTAAATCATATGAACCACAAGTTCTTGAAGCAAAACACTATTCTTCTTGGCTGGCAAATAACATTTTCAGAGCAGAGGTAAATCCCGACAAAAAGCCGTACTCAATATTAATGCCTCCGCCTAATGTTACCGGGATACTGCATTTTGGTCATGTACTCAATCACACACTCCAAGATATCTATATTCGCCGTAATCGTATGACCGGAAGTGAAGTTTGTTGGTTTCCCGGGCTCGACCATGCAGGAATAGCAACACAAACAAAAGTAGAACAAGAACTTAGAAAAGAAAAATTGACTCGCCATGATTTGGGACGAGAAAAATTCACTGCGAAAGTGTGGGCTTGGAAGGAAAAGTATGGTGATATTATCCTCCAACAGCTTCGAACGCTTGGTATATCTGCCGATTGGTCTCGTACGTTGTTTACCATGGATGAATCTTCTTCTAATGCTGTGCGTGAAGTGTTTATTAGTTTATTCGACGAAGGATTGATTTATAGAGGTAAACGAATAATCAACTGGTCACCTCTTGCTCAATCTGCCTTATCTGATGAAGAAGTTTTATTTCGAGAAGTAAAAGAACACCTGTACACACTTCGCTATTATATTGAAGATTCTCGTGAATATTTGACAATATCTACAGTTCGTCCTGAAACGATTTTTGGTGATGTTGCTGTAGCTGTTAATCCGAATGACGAGCGATATCGTCATCTTGTAGGGAAAAATGTAATAGTTCCTATTGTTGGAAAACTCGTTCCTATAATTACTGATGATTATGCTGACCCAACTTTCGGAACAGGTGCAGTAAAGATTACCCCTGCTCATGACCCTAATGATTTTGAAGTGGGTTTGCGACATAATTTAGCACAACCGAATGCAATCAATCCTGATGCAACGTTAAACGAATTAGCAGGTGAATTTCAAGGACTCGACCGCTTTGTTGCTCGCAGGAAAGTTATCGAACGACTCAAAGAGCTTAATCTTATCGAAAAAATAGAAGATTATACTCATAATGTAGGATTTTCGGAACGTGGTGGGGAACAAGTTGAACCATATTTGAGTAATCAATGGTTTGTGCGAATGAAACCACTTGCCGAACCTGCACTTGCGGCTGTTATGAATGGAGAAATTCAGTTTTATCCGAACCACTGGGTAAAAACGTATGAACATTGGATGAAAGGAATAAGAGATTGGTGCATATCACGTCAACTTTGGTGGGGACATCAAATTCCCGTTTATTATACTCCTGACGGCAATTATACTGCAGCACATTCTGAAGAAGAAGCCCGCCAAAAACTCGGGATTAGTGATTCAATATCACTTCGAAGAGATGAAGATGTGTTAGATACGTGGTTCTCATCATGGCTGTGGCCTATGACTACGATGAATTGGCTTGCTGACGGCAAGCAGAAAGAAACTAAAGAATTAGCATATTTTACTCCTTCTAATCTATTGGTAACTGCTCCTGAAATTATATTCTTTTGGGTTGCTCGGATGATTATGGCTTCCATAAAATTTAAAGGATCAATTCCCTTTAAAAATGTGTATTTCACAAGTATAGTACGCGACAGTAAGGGACGGAAAATGTCTAAGTCGTTGGGGAATTCACCTGATCCGCTGGATGTAATCGCAAAATATGGTGCAGATGCTGTTCGATTTACGATGATTTACCTTGCACCGATGGGACTCGATCTTCGTCTTGAAGTCAATGAAAAAACTCAAGATGTTCCTTCAATAGAAATTGGAAGAAATTTTGCCAATAAAATATGGAATGCCGGACGATTTATACTCATGAAGAAAGCTGAGGCGGGCGAAGGAATTGTTCACCTAAAAGAAAGTGACTATTCAACTGCTGACCGCTGGATTCTATCAAGATTTCATTCTACAATAGATTCTATTTCTGAAGCTTTAGAAAATTATAAAGTTACAGAGTATTCTAAGATTCTTTATGATTTTATTTGGAGAGATTTTTGTGATTGGTATGTAGAAATAATGAAAGTCCAATTTGCTTCTCAAGATGTTACTGATTACAAGCAAGGACTATCTGCATTTACTCTTGATATTTTTGATGGAATACTCAGACTCCTCCATCCCGTAATGCCTTTTATTACTGAAGAGTTGTGGCTTTCCATTTCTCAAAGAGATAATAACGCAAGTATTTCACTTGAACAAGCCCCGAAATGCGAACTCAACCTTATAAACAAAGAGGTAGAACTTCAATTTGAATTATTACAGGAAATAGTAGAGGAAATTCGAAAATTGAGAAGTAATTCAACTATTCCTCCTCAAGAAAAATTGCCTGTTACTTTTTCAACTGAAACTACTGAATTGAGTGATTTTATCAATTCACAATCGAAAATTATTATTTCACTTGCTAAGTGTTCTGCTATTTCAGTTGGAGTCAGACTTCCTAAGCCGGAACAGTCCACATCATCGGTTATTCGTGGTGTTGAAATTTATTTAGAACTTGCCGGAACTATAGATATTGATAAAGAAAGAAGTAGACTACAGAAAGAATTGGAAAGACTGACAGGACTCGAAAAGTCCTTCAACTCAAAACTAACAAATCCGGGATTTCTTGCTAAAGCTCCTGCTACCGTAGTAGCATCAGAGCAAGAAAAGTTAGATGGAATCAGAGAAGCATTGTCAAAAGTAATGGCAAATTTAGATTCTTTATGAATTTAATTAGCTAAATTTGTTCAATTCAAGTCGGTAAACATTATTTAGGAATCACTAATGCCAACGTTATCGGTATGTTGTCTTGTACGAAATGAGGAATCATTCTTGCCAAAAATGTTGGCGAGCTTACAAGATATTGCCGATGAAATAATCATCTTAGATACCGGTTCTACTGATAGGTCTATTGAAATTGCATTAGAATTTGGAGCTAAGGTTGAATCTGTTGAATGGGAAGATGATTTTGGCGCAATGCGTAATAAATTATTAAAATTAGCAACCAAAGAATGGGTGCTGATGATAGATGCTGACGAAATTCTTTTACCAAAAGATGTTGAACGAATTAAATATGCTATCACAAGAAAAGTCAAAGCGTTTCAATGTTTGGTGATGAATGTATTCCCCTATAAAATACTTACATCATTGTTGCCTCTGGCTTCAATTCGACTATTTAGAAACGATGAATCAATTTTCTATTCCGGTCGGGTTCATGAAAGTATTTTTCATTCACTTGTAAAGCAGTCAATTGAAATTTCTTCATCTTCAATTGAAATTATGCATTACGGATTTTCGGAAGGTAGGGCAATCAGACGTTTTCGCAATAAAAGAATATTTGAATCTGAATTACTAAGAAATCCAAACGAACTTTGGATACATGCTCATCTCGGATTATCATTTTTTATAGATCAAGAATTTGGTAAAGCCGAGAAATCATTTTGGATTGCAGTTTCTTCCCAAACGAATGAAATTGAAAATGAAACTCGTTCAACTATCATGGCCCTTATTGCAGAAATTTACAGATTACAACGAAAACCCGTTCAAGCAAAACTTCAAGCTCTTAGGGCTAAACGATTAATGCCCGATAATTCACTTGCTGATTATATTTCTGTTTTGGTAGATTTAGATTCTAAATCGTTTGACAGTGCCGAAAGGCAACTCGAATATTTAGATGCTAATACGCTTGTATCTCAGTTTTATAAAGTAAATAAAGGTGAGCTGTATACCGAGATTATTAAATGTTTATTGCATCTTGGCAAACAAGATAAAGCTCTGCAATATGCTGAAATTATGATGGAAACTCCTACCTATGACGGGATGATTATTGGTGGTGCACTTTCTGAACGTCGTAAAGATTATGAACGTGCAATTGAATTTTACCAACGTGCTATGTCACTTTCAAATAATCCATCGGATATAGCACTAAAAATAGAGAATTGCCAAAAAATAATGGAAGGAGTTTGATATATGTCTTGTAGTTATATTCAACAAAACAACACTTAAGGAATATTAATGTCCACACTTTCGATTTGTTGCCTTGCTCGAAATGAAGAATCATTTTTACCGAAAATGATTGCTAGTATTAGAGATATCGCTGATGAAATTATCATTTTGGACACCGGTTCGACTGATGCTACTATTGAACTTGCAAAAGCATTTGGTGCAAGAGTAGAATCTGCAACATGGAATGATGACTTTGGTGCAATGCGTAATAAATTATTAAGTTATGCTACCAAAGATTGGGTGCTGATGCTTGATGCCGATGAACAAATCACACCTGAAAATACTGAACGTATACAACAAATTATGGTTAAACAAGGCAAGGCATATTCTTGTACAATTTTAAATGTCTTCCCATATCAAATAATAAAATCATTGTTGCCAATCAATTCTACACGTCTATTTCGTCGTGACCTTGGCTTAAGTTATTCCGAAAGAATTCATGAATCTGTAGATGTATCGCTACGTAAACTAACTTTAATGCCACTGCAATCTGATATAGAAATTCATCATTATGGTTTTACCGATGTAAATCCATTGCGCCGCATTCGGAATCGTAGAAATTTTGAAGCTGAACTTAACAAAAACCCAACTGATTCTTTTGTACGAACTCATCTTGCACTTTCGTTATTTTTAGAAAAAGATTACCACAAAGCCGAACAGTATTTCGATATAATTCTTACGACTCAATCACGCGAGATTAACCCTGAAACTCGGTCTATCATCATGTCGCTTCTTGCAGAAATTTATCGTTTGCAAGAGAAACCGGTACAAGCAAAAATGCAAGCTCAACGAGCTATGCGGTTAATGAATGGTAATTCTTTAGCTGAATATATCGTTGCACTTGTAGATTTGGATGATAAATTATATGAAGCAGCAGAAAAAAAGTTTCTCACTATAGATTCAAACATGCTCACTCAGCAATATTTTTCTATTCACAAAGGCGAACTTTATACCGAAATTATTAAGTGTTCACTAAGAGGCGGAAAGTTTGACCAAGCTTTGCAATACGCTGAATTAATGATGGAATCTCCAACCCACGATGGAATGATGATTGGCGGTGCATTATGCGAGAAAAAGAAAGATTATGCCTCTGCTCTCAAATTCTACCGGGAAGCATTGTCAATTTCAACGAAACCTGACGAAATTCAAGCCAAAATAGATAACTGTGAGCGTATCCTTGCTTCAGAGTAACACTTTAAACCTATAAGTTGTGCTACAAACAGAGGAATTATAATTGCTCCGTTAGGAGCAAACTGTTTGTAGGAAGGTGAACATCCCAAACCAAACCAAGCTCCATCAGGAGCGTCAAGTTTGAGAAACACAAACATAAAAACTCTTATTTCCCGTAGGGAATACATATCGGTAGGAAATTGTTTCTCGGTCTGAATTCAAGCCCTGTAAGAGTGGAACAATTCAAAGAAGATATTACGTTCCTGACGGAACTCTTGGGAAGCGAAGCGGTGGGTTGTTTTCTACCGATATTGCGCCCCTGACGGGGCTGATGGAGTTGTTTCCGTCGGGTTGGTTGTTGCAAAAGACCTTTTTCATTACTTTATGTTTGGTATATAATTGAAGCCAATTGTAATACCTGGCTGGACTTTGAATGTTGATGCGGAGTATAAACTTTCTATAACCACAAAACTGTCTACGAAGAATGAAACCCATTGTAAAACTGCTATATCAGTAGTTATTCTTTACCACATTTCTTGCATAATCTCATATTTAGTTCATTTAAATAAACTCTATCTACAGTATAGTAATTAATCAATTCCTTTTCAGAAAACACACCAGTATTTTTATGAAATGTTTCCTCACTATAGTCAGAACGCATAAATTCACATTCAAGTTTGTCGTGAAAAACTCGTCTGTTGTATTGCTGTTTTAAAGAAATAAAGTCGTTGTAATTTCTGAATATATCCCTAAATCTATTTTGCTGTTCAAGATTTTTAGCAAAATTCTCAAACCTATCATTTTCATTCATTTCTTTATAAAGATTTAGAAAGAATGCACTTTGATTAACGAAAGAACTCTTTAATTCTTCCATATTAAAGAAACGTTTTTCTAAATTTTCAAATGAATATCTTTTCCTTAAATTTTTAATTTCAATTTGGCTTAACACTTTATTGTTAAGATAAGTCATTGCATAAAATACTACAGAATCTGCAACTGCATTTGTTACATATGCAATTTGAATTGGTTCTCTTTGAAAACTAAATATAGAATTATTTGTTGGGGCTAATCCGGAAATTAAAAATTCCCTTATGTCAAGAGAGTAGTCTTTTAAAGCAGTTTTTAAAGGTGTGCCATTTTGTAAATTGATAAATGCCTTCTTTGAAATATAAACCCAGAAAGGCTTTTCGTTCTGAATTTCAAGTCCGCTAATTTTTACAAGCTCTTTAGAACCAAAATTTAAATATCCTATATTGCACTTTTCCCAGAACATTATAATTCATATTTACGAAGTCCTAAAGCATATGCAATTGGGTAGTCAATATTTACATATTTAATAGGAACTTCAATTTCTGAGTCATGATACTTTTTGAGCATGAAAAGACTTCTCTCATTTTGTTCATTCAAGATTTCAAGTTCAGAATTTAAATCTGAGTTGTCAGCAACCATAATAATGCGTGAAACACTTGGACTATTAATAACCTTCATAAGCATAATCACAAAATGTTCACTACATGTTTCGTCTTCATCTCCAAAAAATGAACGAATTATAAATGTACCTTTGTCTGTTTCCATTTGAACTTGTTTGACATCAATAAAATTAAATACATTATCTGGGTCGCAATGTGTCAGTATGCTGTTGTCTAATGTGTATGCAAAAAGAATATCAACATTATGTCCTGCTTCTTCTACCCTTGCATTAATAGCAAATTTGTAAAGCAAATCAGCAAGTTTAATTTTTTCAAAGTTCTTCTTCGGATACAACTTTTGGTAGAAAGTCAAATTATGGTTAATCCGCTCATTAAGAAAATCTGTATCAATAAGGATTACAGTCTCGTTTAAAATTCCTAATTTCATTTTTATGACGTTTAAAGTATCACTTCTAACTTGTATGAAGGGAAAAATATTCTCACAATTTCAGCTTCCCATCTGTTGATTATACTGCGAATCTACAGATAATACCTTAGAAAAAAAAAACATACATTCTGCAAGGCAAGGATTTCCCGTCTGGTCTGTTGTTACCAACCGACCTTCTTTCATTACTTTTTATTTGGAGTATTATTTAAAAGGCGGTTATAATACCCACCTTGACGTGAATACTAACTGTTGTTTGTTATTCTTTCAGCGAAACTACGGATAATCT
>JAFDZU010000047.1:16057-51269 GCA_018266765.1 Bacteroidota bacterium | reverse complement strand
AAAAGATTATTTTTTCCCGTCGGGTTAGTTGTTACTAACTGACTTTTAATAGGTCTATAGGATTTTTTGGGTGGAATGGATTGTATTTTTTCTTCCGTGACTGATAATTAGGTCATTCCTACGGAATTAAAGTCTTTGGTTCTACGCCACTCAACTACAAACAGAACATTCCTACGGAATTATTCAAGCTCCGTCACGAGCGCACTGTTTGTAGAAATATAATCATCATATATTTCTTATTTCCCGTAGGGAATATATCGGTAGAAAATCATGTCTCGGTCTTGATCAAGCCACGTAGTGGCAGAATATATATCATAAGCGATATTACGTTCCTGACGGAACTCTTGGAAGTGAAGCGATGGCTTTGTTTTCTACCAATATTTCACCCCTGACGGGGCTCTAAAGGTGTTGTTCTCGTGATATAGATTTTTAGTTAGATTATTGTTGAAGGGCTGTTATAATTCCTGCCTTGACGGGAATAGAAACACTTCAACCGCCATATTTCCAAACCGATGTCATGGGTTCATACTACTTTTTTCTCGAAGATACATTTGTTCAAGTCTACATCAAAGTTTGTTCTAGATTATAGACTTTTTTTTTACTTGTGCATTTTCATGTTAAAGGATGTTTTCTATTTTAATGGCTCAGGGGCACCATCAAATTTTTTGTACTTGCCGAACAGTCGCCCAAATAGATAGATTGTCGGCATAATAACCTTTTTGACAAAAGAAGGGAGTTCAGGCATATCATATTCATGCTTATATCTTGTCATTAAATAGGA
This sequence comes from Bacteroidota bacterium, assembly GCA_018266765.1. Taxonomy (GTDB): domain Bacteria; phylum Bacteroidota; class Ignavibacteria; order Kapaibacteriales; family UBA961; genus JADJXV01. The sequence goes on along the minus strand of JAFDZU010000047.1, from coordinate 50,488 downwards.
TGCATCAAACATCTCTGGTCTCCCGCTTCCCGACTTTTTTTGTGCAGCATATAAAGCTGTCAAAAAGAATATAATGCTATTTACAGGTTTAACCCAACCGCTTACTACAAGTTCATCGTCACCTGAATTCCAAAAGCGATGCGGAACATTTCTTAGAAAAGTAGCCGTCTGTCCGACTGAATAATACACAGGTTCTTGTCCTAAAATTTGACAACCCATTCTGCCTTTAACTACAGTTATTGCTTCATCTTGCTTAAAATGAACATGCATAGTTGGTCCGGCTTTCGGTTTGCAGTGCCCTTCAATTATTACTTTGTTACCATCTGGTTCTTTAATGATTTCTTTGAAAATTATTTTTTCACCAAGGCCACTTTCAATAGTGTGGGGTAGAGTAAATTTCATTATTATGTTAATTTAATTTAGAAAAAAAATAGTTATTCCACTTTCGTTTTAAAGTCACACTTTCGTGGAATTATAACAAATAAATTTCTTATAGAAAACAATTTCTTCAAAAACTTCCTCAACCATACAAAAATTCACAAATAGGAGGAAGTTTCTTTTTAATTTCAATTTCCCATCATTTTATTTCAGCGAAATTACGGATAATCTCCATAAACCGCAACAAGAAAGTATGAGATTTTAGAGCTTCGTTTTCATACCGCACCGATTTTCCGTAATTTTGTGGAAAGAATACAAAAACATCGCATCAATTCATTAATATCAGGATTACAACATGGCTTTTCAACCGGTAGATTATTATAATGTTTATGACCTTCTGACCGAAGAAGAAAAATTAGTACGCGAAACAGTATCGGATTTTGTAGATCACGAAGTTCTTCCAATTATCGAGAAACATTATCAAGCAGGTACTTTTCCGATGGATTTAGTCGGCAAACTTGCTGATTTGGGAGTATTTGGAATTACCTTACCTCAAGAATATGGTTGTGCCGGAATGAATAATGTGTGTTATGGTCTTGCAATGCAAGAGCTTGAGCGCGGCGATTCGGGCGTTCGCAGTTTTGCAAGTGTGCAGAGTTCGCTGGTGATGTATCCGATTTATACCTATGGCAGTGAAGAAATCCGCAAGAAATGGCTTCCAAAATTAGCTGGTGGAACAGCAATCGGATGTTTTGGACTTACCGAGCCGGATTTTGGTTCAAACCCCAATGGAATGATAACCAATGCAAAAAAAATAGACGGCGGTTATTTGCTTAATGGCGCGAAAATGTGGATTACAAACGGTTCACTCGCTGATGTTGCGGTAGTTTGGGCAAAGTTAGACGGTGAAATCTGTGGGTTTTTGGTAGAAAAAGGAATGAAAGGATTTTCCGCTCCCGAAATGAAAGGCAAACATTCTCTTCGTGCTTCTGTAACAAGCGAACTTATATTCCAAGACGTAGAAATTCCTGAAGGTAACAAATTAGATGTGAAGGGATTACGCGGGCCACTGTCATGTCTTACTCAAGCTCGGTATGGAATTTCATGGGGAGCAATCGGCGCTGCAATCGGCGTGTATGATTCTTCGCTTAATTATGCAAAATCACGGATTCAATTCGATAAACCGATAGCAAGTTTCCAACTTGTTCAAGAAAAATTAGTGTGGATGCTCAATGAAATAACAAAAGGTCAGTTGCTCTGTTATCATCTCGGACGACTCAAAGATGCCGGCAAAATGAATCCGAATCAAGTGTCACTTGCCAAGAGAAATAATGTGGATATTGCAATTCGTGCTGCAAGAATAGCACGGGATATTCATGGAGCAAACGGAATTTTGGACGAATATCCGATTATGCGTCATTCTGCAAATCTTGAATCAGTAAGAACTTATGAAGGGACGCATGATATTCATACGCTCATCCTCGGAGCAGATATAACAGGTATTCAAGCATTCAAATAATTGAATTAAAAAATGAAGTAAACCTTATGAAAAGGGCGGGGATTCCTGCCCTTTTTGTGTATCAATAGCAGTCAATACTCATTATGCAAACTGAAATTCTTGATTCGCCGATTATTCGTGATTTATTCTCAAGTCCAATAGAATGGGTTCATTCCGGCTATTCTACAGGAGGTGAGAATATGCGGTTTGATGAAGACAGAGTGCGACTTGTTGCAAGTGGTGGTGCACTTCCAATGCTGAGAGTATATGGTTGGAAACCGTGGGCAGTTTCGCTTGGAGCTAATCAAAGAGAAAGTGATATTGACCTTGTTGAATTAGAAAAAAAAGGATTTGACCTTGTTCGCAGGGCAACCGGTGGAAGGGCAGTGCTTCATGCCGATGAACTGACCTATTCTATTGTTGCACCGATTGGAAATAATACGTCGCAAGAATGGTATCGTATTACACACGAGAGATTGCTTTTGGGATTGCAAACGATAGCTCCGTCATTAGATTTTGAGAAATCTCAACCGAATTTTCGCGAATTGTATAAAGAAAAGCCACAGCAAACGGTTGCTTGTTTTGCAAGTTCTGCTCGGTATGAAATTATCTGTGAAGGTCGTAAAGTAGTAGGAAGTGCTCAACGGGTTTTGGGGAACGTTTTACTTCAGCATGGTTCTATTTTATTGGGTGAAGGAGGCGAGCAACTTGCTGATGTCAGTAAGCATAGTTCGACACATTCAGAGCAAATTCGTTCTACAATTATTGCTCATAGCGCAAACTTAAGTCAAGCGGCTGGACGCAGAGTTGAGTTTGAAGAAGTAGCTGGTGCAATTAAGACTTGTATGTTTAAATAATGAATAAGATGTTTGCTTTTGGTTGCAAATAATATTTAGATTTAGTAAGTTGTGGTGATAGTCAACAAATAATAAAGGCATGCTTGTAGTAAGGAATATATTTAACTTGAATTTTATGCAACAGCCGAACCTAACTCTCGAACAGTTCCAACAGTGGATGAAAGCAGTAATTTCCTTCCCGGGGAGTTATGATGATGCGTGGACTTCACCCGAAGCGACTGCAATACTACCAACGGAAATTGCCGAATCAATTGTTCTACCATCTAAGTACCTGACACCAAAAGAACGGATGCAAGCATATCAATATGCGTATTTCGCTCGTCTCGAAGACGCACTTGCAAGTGATTACGAAGCAGTTAAGCATTTTCTTGGCGATGAACAGTTTGAAGAAATTTCTCGTAGTTATTTTAAAAAACACCCGTCTAAAAGTTATACATTAAATGTGGCAGGTGCTCATTTTCCTGAATTCTTAGAAACATTGACTCTTCAAAAACGTGAGTTTTTGGTGGAATTAGCTCGTTTAGAATATACTATCAGTCGGCTCATGGACGTTGAAGAATCACCGGTACTTTCTTTTGAATCAATTACTTCCGTTCCTAATGAAAAATGGGCTGATGTGAAATTAATTCCAATTGTGGGAATTGAGCTTCTAAGCCATGAATTTCCGGCTAATTCATATTTGAATTATCTCATTTCAAACAAACCTACACCAAAAACCATTCGTCGCAAGAAGGAATTTATCGTTGTATTTCGGTATGAATATCAAACATGGAGAATGACGCTCGAACATTCTTCATTCGTAGTTCTTAAATCTCTAATTTCAGGAAAAACACTTGGAGAATCTCTTGAATTAATTGCTGAACAATTCCCTGATGAAATAACATCAATTCAACCCAAAATATCAGAATGGTTTCAAAGTTGGATTGAGCACGGTTTCTTTCAAGCAATTGAAATTGGTGAGTAAATCTAAAAATATAGTATAGTTAGAAGGAAAAATTAAGCAATTCTTTTAATAGATTTAAAACGAATGAGAAAGTAGAGCAGCACAACGACAGCACCACAAGCAGAAACATAAAAAGGTATTTCCGGCGAAAATATACTCCATAATAACCCTGCAAGTGTTCCCGAAACCAATGAAGCGAGACTACTAAAACCATTTGTAAAGCCAATTGCGGTTGCCGCTTGTTCTTTGGGAACAACATTCGTAATCCATGCCTTACTTATACCTTCGGTAGAAGCGGCATATATTCCATATAATGCAAGTATTATACAAATCAGCGTATAATCTGTTGTTATAGCCATTGCAAAATAAACGAAAGCAAATATTCCTATTCCAAAGGTAAACATTCTTTTTATTCCTATTTTATCTGCAATAATTCCAAGTGGATAAGCAGATAATGCGAAAATTAAATTGTAAAGAATATATGCTTGAATTACCTGAATATCAGTAGCTCCTCGGTATTTAATAATTAATAAAATAAATAGGTCTGAACTATTGATAATAGCAAAGATAATTAATCCAAAAACAATTGAACGGAATTCTTTTGGAGCTATTTTCCAGTATTGAAAAAATGAAAAAATATTTGTAAAAGAATGAGATTTGGGTGGTTTTATCGTTTGTTTCTCTTTAATAAATGTTGTAAATATTACTCCCAATACAGCGGGAATAAATGCAATTATAAAGAGAGCAGAGTAGTGGGCAGGGTAATAATAGAGAAAAATTAATGCAACAATCGGGCCGATTGCCGCTCCAATAGTATCGGCACTTCGATGGAAACCGAATACTCTTGCTTTGTGTTCGGGAGTGGTCTCGGATGATAGAAGTGCATCGCGTGAACTTGTACGAACACCTTTACCGAGTCTGTCGAGAGTTCGAGCGGCAAACACCCAACCTATAGAGGTAAATAATCCAAGCAAAAGCTTGGAAAGAGCGCTCATTCCATAGCCAAATTGAACAAAAGGAAGTCGCCGTTGGTACGAGTCGGATAATTTACCGAAATAACCTTTAGATAGTCCGGCAGTTGCTTCGGCAATTCCTTCAAGAATTCCGATGAGTAGGGCAGAAAATCCCAGTGATTGAAGATAAACCGGCATTATCGGATACAGCATTTCACTGGAAATATCAGTTAATAAACTGACTATAGAGAGCAAAAGGATAGTTCGTGTAATTATTTTCATGTCAAAGCTTTTGCAATCCAAATTCCTGCAAATACTGCGAACAATCCACCGACTGTACTTGCTCCCACGTATAGTGCCGCAGTTATTATTTTATGATATTCGAGTAAATTTGAAATTTCAAGCATAAAGGTGGAGAAAGTAGTAAATCCACCGCAAAATCCAGCCGCTATTAATAATCGAACTTCAGGTGATAAAAACTGATTCTTAACTGCAAATTGACTAATTACCCCTAAAATTAGACAGCCAAGAATGTTAACAATAAATGTTCCCATCGGGAATTGAAATCCGTACCGAGAAAAAACAATTGCAACACCATATCGAGCAGCAGAACCAAATGCCCCTCCAAGTGCCACAAGTGCGAAATTCACTACAGTAGATTGCATAACATATTGATAATTATGAAATAATGTTTAAATAATGTTTATATTGAAAGTAAATATGCTATTTTTATGGAAGAATATCAAAGAACAGATAAAAAATAGTTTTATGTATTAACTTTAAATGAAAATCTATGTTTCTTAAGGGCAATTTTTGGCATTATTGTTGTGGGTTTTCATGGATTATAAATAGTAAATTTTAAAGCTTGTTGTTATTATCCGGGGGGAATTCGTGCAGCAGTCTACTTCTTCAGTTCATAGTAGTTCATTTTTGTTACGACAATTTCGTGATTTCTACCGTGAGGTTATTCGTTTAAAACGAACTGCTTCCGCGGGTGTGCTTAAATTCCAAAGCATGGTAGGAACCGACAGCCAACCAACCACATCTTCAATGGTAAATTCGATATGGCAGAATTTAGTATTTAATTTAGAACATCAAGCTTCAGCCGCAAGTCGAAGCGGAAATGATTATAGCGTAAGTATATACAAAGAAACAATGTATGTAATGGCCGCTCTCGCCGACGAAGTATTTCTTACTTTATCGTGGGAAGGTAAAGAACAGTGGAATGAAAAACTGCTTGAATCTTACTTTTTTCAATCTCATATAGCAGGTGAAGAGTTTTTCCGCAGATTAGATAACCTTATGCAATCACGTGACGCAATGAGTGTAGAGCTTGCATCTGTTTATTTTATGGCTTTATCGCTTGGTTTTCAAGGTAAATTTCGCGGGCACGACGACATTGCATCTCTCGAAAAATATAAACAGCAATTATTTACTTTTATATTTCGAAGAGACCCGGAATTACTACAAGAATCAAAACAAATATTTCCTTCAACGTATGAAAATACAGTGACTAAAGGAACAGGCAAACGTCTCCCTAACCCTAAAAAATGGTTTCTAATTGCCACCGGAACTGTCGTTGTTTATTATATTATTTCTCATTTATTATGGATGGATATTACGGGGGATTTTTATCCCATAATAACTTCTATTCTTGGATTTCATTAATTTAATTTTAATATTAAATAATTAAATATTTATATTATTTAAAAAGCTGTTACTATGGAAATAATTAATTCACTTTTGCCGTATTTACCACTGATACTTATTGTTATCGGTGTGTTGATTCTGATATTAGTGATATACGTTGTGGTTCTGATAGTGGCTGCTAAGAAAAAGCAACGTCAAGCAGAGGCGACAAATGAGATAGTTTCAGCAAAAAAAGCAAAAAAAGAAGCAATTGCTTCACAAAAGATTCTTTCTACTAATTTAGCACGGTCATTCAGACAAGCTATTCGGATGCTGAAATCTGAAACAAGTGGACGTAATTGGCGATATCAAGTTCCATGGCTTCTTGCAATTGGCGAATCAAACTCAGGCAAAACTACAATGTTAGATAATGTCGGGTTAGATTTGACGCTCGGTAAATCTGAATCCAAGCCCGGGAATAAATCCGTCTGTGATTGGTATTATTACGATAAAGGTTTGATGCTCGATATAGACGGTGGTGCAATTCTTCGTAAAGATGGTGTCCCGACTGACGAGCGATTGTGGAAATCACTTCTCCGACTGCTCCAAAAACACCGTCCGGAACGCCCGATAGATGGGATTGTTCTGACTATCCCCGCGACCGACCTTCTTGCTCCAATCGAAGACATTAGAGAAATGTTGCATGTCAAAGCAGATGCTATTTACAAGAAACTGATGCAAGCACAAGTAATCTTAGGATTATGTGTGCCTGTGTATGTTGTTGTTACTAAATGCGATGCTATTAGCGGATTTAGAACTCTTGCAAGTTCATTGCCGCAACAATATCATGATCAGATATTTGGCTGGTCGAATCCATATTCTCTCGAAACTGCCTATACTCCACGCTGGGTCGAAGAGGCATTTACATCAATTTCAGGTAAATTATACGAAACCCAAATCGAAGTCTTTTCTACTCAAAAGATGATAGATAGTCCAGATGAATTATTCATGTTTGCATCTGAATTTGAGCAGATGGTACTTCCATTACAAGAATATTTGTCAGATTTATTCAAACAAAGTGTTTATCATGAACCGCTGTTTTTTAGAGGAGTGTATTTTACGGGTGACGGTACTCCATCCACACAACCTCATCCCGAAATCGCAGCGATGATGTCACCTGAAATGTTAGCAGCTCCTGCTTACAATACTTCAGGAACTGCTATTCCATTTTTTCTCAAAGATTTATTCGAGAAAAAAATATTCCCTGAATTTAATATTGCTCGCCCGATAACGAAAGTAGCAATTTCGCGTAATAGAACTATTCTTATTACTCAAGTAATACTTGGAATTGTAGCTGTTACGTGGGGATTAGGGATGTACTTTGGTTATAATAATCTCGATGAACGTAAAAATATTCTGTATCCGTTTATTAAGGTGCTATCTGAAACTGAAATAACAGTGTCAAACAGTTTACCTTCGGGAATGCCAAAGCCAATAAGCCCCGTACTTCCCGATAAATCCGAAATCAACGAGTCAGTAGTGAATGCTTTTCTTAATTATGCTAATACGAATGATGGTAAGCGTCTTTCATCGTTTTTTATTCCGAGTTCGTGGTTCAGTCCGATTCACGGTAAAATAACTGAATGTATGACTCAAAAGTATGATAAATTTATATTAAGAGTTTTACGATATGGATTAGATAAGCGAGCAAACGAGGTGTTTCTCTTAACTAAAAAGACCGGCTCAAATGCACCGAATTTATCGTTCTTCGGCACTCCACTGATTACAGACAATTCATCGAATTCAGAGGATAATGCTGAAAATCTTCAACCAATACAAAGAGTCGACCAGTTCCCGGCTTTCATAGCACTTAAAAATTATATTGATGAACTTTCACTCCTTGAAAAGAATTGTACCGATTATAATAATTTAAGTAAAGTAGGACAAGGTGATTTAAGTTATGTGAATGATTTGATTAAGTATCTATTTAAAATAGATTTATCAACTTCATTCGGAAGTGACCAAGCATATTATTTTTCTAAAGCTGTTATACAAGCGAAGGCAGAACTTTTTAATCCCCTTGACTATCAGAAAGCCGCACAAGCAAAACTCGACCAATTATCACTTAAGTTTTTTTCGAGTACATTTAGCAGTAATCCGCTCATAATGCGCTGTGCAAAAATACGTGAGCTAACTGATGCAATCAGAAACTTTAGTACAAGTGGACAAAGTCAGCAAAAAGACGGATTGATTACACTTCGGCTTTATGATATTCTGGGGGAACTCGAAACTGCACTTGCACGTCCCGAAATCAGTTGGATAACTGCTGATGCACTTAACCTAGGACCTAAATACTCCAAAATCACAGAAACACTTGCTCACTCACAATTTATTGATATTTCAGAGGCAAAACGATTTAGTGAAAATGCTGATGCTGATTTTCAACAGCTTAAAAATAATTTGCTGGCACAAAAAACTGCATATAACGATTTAATTTTTACGGCGGCAGACAAAAAAATAACACTTTCCAAGGAAGTAAAAGCACTCAGAACACTTCTTGAAAACTTGCTTGGTCAAGATTTTATGAGAACAGCTCCGGCACCAAATTTAGCTCTCGGTGTTGCTAATATCAGTTGGAATGTTCCATTATTAGAAGAAGTAAGCAATCGAATCGAGATTTCAACACAATTTGTAAATAAAGAATTACCGAAATTTCCTCTTGCTCTGCAATTGCCTATCCAAAATATTGCAATGTATCAAATTGAAACTGATGCACGCAATCGTATAGTTCAGTCACAGTTTGCTAATGGTGCATATTCGATTGGAACAGAGGAAAGCGTTAAAAATGAAATTGATAATTTCCGTGATGCTTCGGGAATACTTATCAAATTGCTCACGACTTTTGAACAAAAAAGAATGGTTAGTGCCAAAAAGTGGCTCGCCGATGACTTGATTTCACAAGCAAACATACTTCTCGGTACGATAGACGGTCAGCTTGAAAGCAAGAGAATTTATACTATAGAAGACAGTAAAATTCAAGCATGGACAGGGCGCGGACGAACACTCTCAAATGTAGTATTCGATGCACGTCAAGAAGGTGATTTGAACGATTTTGTGATAGCACAACAACGATTAGTAAAACTCTTTGCTTATAATGCCAAGCCACTTCTTAGTTTCTTGAAAAATCCATCTGTTCGGAGTAATGGAGATGGCAGTTCGTATTATGATAAATGGTCGAAAATTCTAACTCATATTGACTATTACGATAATAAGATTCCGGGAAGTTCACTTACTGCATTAGAGAACTTTATCCTCATTGACATCGACAGCATTTCAATTGATAATTTTGTTGCTAAAACTTCAGTTAAGTCTCTTTCAAAAAGTGATAATGATTACTTCTCTGAAAAATTAAGAGATATGAAAAGAACGATTTATCGTCGTGCTCAAGAGCTTGCCGATAGAGAAGCAATTGCAAATTATAAATCAATGCAAGATTATTTTAATCAACATCTATCAGGGAAATATCCATTTGTTCCGGCAGGATTTGTAATGTCGCAAGAATCGTATAATGCAGATCCTGAAGAAGTACGTGAATTCTATAAATACTACGAACGATTTGGAAACGGCAAAGACGCAATCCGCCAAAACAACTATTATACAAGCGATTCTCGTAGAGATGTGGCGCGTTTTATCAGTACAATAGAAGGTGTTCGCAAGTTCTTTAATGGATTTTTGGCGAGTGAGCAAAAAAATCCTGTGCTGAGCTATGATGCAGATGTAGAATTCAGAGCGAATAGAAATGAAGATGCCGGCGGTGAACAAATTATAGAATGGGCGTTAACTCTCGGAAATACTCGAATTACCAATCGTGATGCTGAACGTAAAGGAAGATGGTTCTGGAGAAGTCCTGTTAAATTAGCACTTCGATGGGCTAAAGATGCTCCAAATTTCCCAACGCAACCTTCTGTTCCGAATGCAAATTATCATGTTGAATCTGAGGCAAAAATTGCGGTGTTTGAATTTGCAAATCCTTGGTCGTTAGTACAATTTATTCAAGAACATAGAGTGCATACACCGGAAGATGATGATATTGATAATCTCTCGAATCAAAATATTCTTGCATTTGCTGTTCCGACAACTTCAGGCGGAAGTGCAGCACTTCCATCGGTAGCCAAAATATTTATAAAGCTGAATCTATTTTCTCCCGAAAAGAAAATGGGATTGGCTCTTCCGATATTTCCGGCTTCTGCTCCGAAGCTAATACCCGAACCGCCTAAACCTTGAATGATACTATGAACTTATATTAGTAAATTAATATGGAAAATTCTACTGTTTCTGCTGTAATTGAACCATTCCTCGAACCTATTTCGGAGGATAACCCAACAGGTGAATGGTTACGCTACGAAGCAATTTATGATAATATCCAAGAGGCACGCCGCGAGGACGATCCAACACTTGACCAAGGGGTTTGGCAAAAATCTCTTAAAAAAGCTGACTGGACGCTCACTCAAAAACTATGTTCCGAAGCATTGCTTACCAAATCCAAAGACCTTCAAATTGCTATTTGGCTCTTTGAATCATGGATGAATATCCGTGGATTCGAGGGAATTGACAATGGAATTACTCTTGCGTCCGAACTTTGTTATAAATATTGGGATACGTTATATCCGGCTCTCGAAGAACATGATGTCGAATATCGAACTGCACCACTTCAATGGCTCAATGAAAAGCTATTTCACAAACCCAAAAGTATTCAGTGTACAAAGCCACGTTCTCGAGATATTCCTTCTTATAATTTTATTGATTGGGAAAGCGTACTTACACTCGAAAATACATTGCGAAAAAACCCTTTTTCAATCGAACCCGAGGAATTAGAAAATCGGCTTACTCGTGAAAAATATCGTGAGAGTATGCTCAATACTCCAATTGAGTATTATACAAATCTTAGTCAAATACTCGGTCATATTCAGCAAACACTGTCTGATTTTGAGAAATTCCTTGATGAAAAATGCGGAAAACAATCGCCAAGTTTTAAACTTTTCCGCGATGTTATCGGTAAAATTGAACGATTTACCAGTGATATTCTCAAAGAACGTGCCGCCGAACTTATCGTTCCCGAACCCGAAATTGAAGTAGAAGAAATTACAGAAGACGAAACTGAATATTATGAAGAATCAGGTATTTCTGATGACAATTCATCTCTTTATACTGCGCATGAATCTCCTAAAAATGCTGTGAAACAAGCCACAGCACCGATTCGTGTGCAGGAAACAGAAAGGAAAATTATGCAAAATATGTCCAATACAGTAAGAACGCGTGAAGATGCTTACAGACGACTTAATGAAGCCGCTGATTTCCTTCTAAAGAATGAACCGCATAGTCCTGTTCCGTATCTTATCAAAAGAGCAATCTCGTGGGGTGATATGCCCTTGCCTCAACTTCTGAACGAACTTGTTTTCGACCCGAATGACCGAAATGCAATCTTTGGATTGCTCGGTATGCCGCCAATGTCCGCTCCACCTGAGCCGGCTGTGACTGCTTCTACAGCATCGGAATGGTAAAGAATATGTAGTTAGTGAGAAAATAAGAACAGTCTGTTTACATCGTTTCGTATTCCGCTTCGGTTAAACTAAATTCCGGGTCTATTACTTTTACTTCGTCATACGTGAGTTCGTAAAGTTTGTAAACTAAGTTGTCGATTTCTATTCTTCTTGAAGTCTATAATTAATCTCATACTTCTTAATAAAATGGATTTCATCCTTCGTCAATCCGTAAAGAGGTCCAATTATATCATCAATTTTATCAATCAAATGTTTGGATCTTCCAATTTTATACTCTTTAAAAGAATCAATATTTGCATACTTTTCCGTTTCTCTAACATTTGCATTCTTTTCTATGTCTTTTAAATATTCAGAAAAAATCTTCTCTAATTGTTCAATTTTTTCATTATCTAATGCATCTAATGGAATAGGAAATGATTCTATTTCGTATGCTTTCCAATTCGGATAGCTGGTGTAAACTTGATTATACCACCATAATAGGTTGCTGCTCAAAAATGCGCCTAAACACTTTGCAATTTTTTTATCAAAGACCAAATGTTTTTCAGAAGAAAGATTAGCTGGATAATCAGTAATCACTTTGTAATATCGTCCGCCAGCCATTCTATAATATATCTTAACGCCTTTACTTTTTAACAGTTTACCTATACTTGATGATGACTTAAATATTTTATTTAGTATAGCTTTTTCGATATCTAAACTAATCTTAGCAAAACGTCCAACTAATTCAAATCCTTTAGAGTTAGTGAATCGAAGATTATCAACAATCTCTTTAATTGAAGTTGTTGCGTCTTTACGATACATCTTAGTTGAATAAATATATTTATTAACTGTAAAATCTTTTTTGAAACTGAATATACTAACAGCTTGCGCTGCACTTGAAAAAATTTGTTGAGGTCTATCCGAGTATGATGAGAATTTTATTACGCCACAGTTAACAAGTAGGAAATTGTGCAATGCGGTCATTGAATCTCCAGAACAGACAGAAATAGGCACAATTTTCATGAGAAAACCTTTTGATATTAATAATTGGAACCCTTTCTCAATGAATAATGAATATGTGTCGAAGGATCCCTTTTGAACTCCAGAAATAGTTATGGCACTTTTAAATCTATTTCTGAAAAATATTTTATCTTCTTGAGGAAATTTTGCTCCATAAGGTGGATTTCCAATGACAATATCAAACCCAACATTGGTTGTAACTTGTTCATTCATAACTTCAGGAAAATCCAATTTCCAATCAAAAAAATGAAGCGGAGCTTCGGGTTTGTTTTTGAGTTTTTGTAAGTCTTTGATAGAGTTTTTCCACCCCATAGTTTGGAGGTATATTTCAGTTTGTTTAGCTGTAGTTTTTCCTGTTCCAACTGGTTGTTTTTCAATACCTTTGGTATTCACCATCATCTCCAATTGTGAAATCAGCAAGTCAATTTTCAGTTTTCGAATATCTTCTGCCAGTTTCTTTTTGTCGCTTTCCGGGTTAAAAAACTCTTTTTGTTCTTTACTTATTTGAGTTAGCACAACTTTGCTTTCTTCTAAATATTTCTGAGCAAATGCACCGGATTTTGTGGTATCTACATTCCAATCAATATCAATAATATCATCGCCGAGTTTGCTTACTAAGCTATTGCCTACTACAATTTTATAATCGAGGTTGGGGAGTGCCTTCGGTTTTTCTTCATCTACAATCAAGCTCAACCAAAACCGCAATCGAGCAATATCCACCGCACCGCGTTCAATATCCACACCGTAGATGCTGTTTTGAATTATATTGAGTTTTACAGCCGAAGCGTCAAAGGTTTTGGTGTTGCCGTGTTCAAAGGTGTGCAGAGTTTGTTTGCGGTAAATATTTCGTGGAGCAATCCCATAGGGAAAGCTCCCGAGCCAATGGCAGGGTCGCATATTTTCACTGTATCTAAGGCATTATGGAATTCGGCAGAATGTAACGTGACAAGTTTTTTGTCGTCATCGTCCAATTTTTTTTTCAGTAGTTTTTCAATCAAACTGCGGTCAATTTTTTTGGTATTTTCTTCAAGTTTTACTTCAATGAGCAACTGTCCATTTCTATTGTCATTGATAGGATAAAGTTCCGGTTCGTTTTGGTTTCCCAAGCTCGTAAATCCAACAATTTCATATCCTTTATTCTCAAACCATGTGGTAAGATATTCAATCAAACTTTCCTGACACATATAATGTACAATCTCTTTCGGCGTGTAGAATGCACCTTTGTCTTTGTTGTCTTCGAGTAAGTTTTCAAATATATGTCCCAGCATTTCGGGGTCAACCGCTACTGTATGGTCGTTAGGGTCGTCTTCGTAAATGGTAAAGTTGTATTGATTAAAAAAGTCGAATAGATTTTTGAATAGATTGGCAGGAAAAATTAGGTTGCGGTGCTTTTTGTCTTCTTCTTCAAATAAACCACCATTCAAATAGGGAATTTTTAAATTGTTTGTACTGTGATTTTCAGGATTTGTTTGATTGTTGAGAAAGGAAGCAATATCGTTTTCTCTTTTTAGGTTGAGAGTTTCAAAAAACAAAGGCGATAAAAATGATTGATAGAAAAGGTCTTTATTTCTAAAGTTTTCAAACTGTTGGGTAAGGAAATTAAAATCGCCTTTGCCCCAATCTTCATTTACCGGCACACCGAGCCACCCTTTTTTCTGAATGAAATATAGGAATACAATTCGCCCTAAAAGTTTTTTATTGAAATCACGAATTCCTTTTTCGTCACCGTTGAATATAGTTTGGCGAATGCTTGGCTTAGAGACCATAAAATCGCAAAAAATATCATAGTGTTTTTTGTATTCGTCAAAAAATGCTTTGGAAAGTTTTTCTACCGAGAAGGCATCTTTTACATCATCTAAAGTTGCCTTACTGCCTTTGGCGGCTATTGCTGTAAAGCGTTCGGCGGCTGTTCGAGTGCTTTCGCCTTCACCCAAAACATACGTGTAGCGTTTTGGTTCGGTTTCGATTTTTACCTGTTTTTTGTCAACAAATCCAGGTGATTCCGACACATAAGTGAAACGCCAATTGGGAGTTTCAGGTCTATGATAGGCAATAAAAGCGGCATCCATATCTTTCCAGTATTTGCGAAGCAAATTTCGGAGACCAACACGGTTACGTTCTAAAATTATGCCTTGTGCCAAGGTAACTTCATACACGGCAATTTGGCGTTTAAAGCCGTTTTCGTCGAGATTTATGTATCCCAATTTTTGTACTTGTGAGGCAACATTGCTGTCAATACCCATAAGTATTTCGGGAGTTGCCAGCAACTGAGGATCGGCAAATGCTCCACCCAGAAATTGTTTCCAATTGTTTTGGTTGTAGCGTTGCTTAAATAGGTTGTGAATTTGTTCGTATGTCATAGTTCAATTGTTTTTATACTAAAATATTGATTGATTTTATCGGAAATTTCAGCACTGCTTGGCAACAGGTTTTTATATTCTTTAGGTAAAATAGTGGAGGTATTGTAAGTCGCCACACCAATAGGCATTGTGCTTGATTTAAGAGAATATTCAACAATAGTCCTGTCTTTACTTTTGCAAATAATAATACCAATGGCTTCGTTTTCGTGGGGAAGTTTTACAGTGTCATTTAGTAGAGAAAGATAAAATTCCATTTTACCTTTGTACTCGGGTAAAAATTCGCCAATTTTTAATTCAATAGCAATAAGAGATTGCAATTGGCGGTGGTATAACAGTAAGTCAATAAAGTATTCTTTATCACTTACTGTTATTTTGTATTGATTACCCACAAAAGTATAATTGTGCCCAAGTTCTAAAAGAAATGCCCGTATATTTTGAATGAGTGCTTGCTCTAATTCGCTTTCAGAATGTTCGTCCGAAAGGTTTAGAAATTCGAAAGTATATTCATCTTTTACTGCTAAATGAGCTTGGTTTCTGATGTTTTCGTGGAGTGTCTTTTCAAAATTGGTTTGATTGAGCAGGTATTTTTGGAATGTTTGGTTGTCAATTTGATGAATCAACACATTTTTAGTCCACCCGAATTTTTTTGTAGAGAGGATGTAAAATTGGCGTTCTTGGTTGTTTTTGCATTTTTTTAAAATAGTAATATGCTTACTCCAACTAATTTCTCGTACCAGTGGTACGAGAAATTCAACAGACTGATATTCAGTATAAAATTGAGCCATCAGCCATAAATTGCCAACAGAAAAACCACCAATACCGGGAAATTCATTTTGCAATTCTTTTGATAAGGTAGGTACAATAACTTTGCCCCAATTTTCTGATTGTTTTTCAGCTATAGATTTTCCAATTTCCCAATATAAATTAATGAGTTGTGTGTTTACAACTTTTAAAGCTTCGTATTGAGCTTGCCTTACTTTACGCTTTATATCTGCTATAAAATGATGTTGAGAAATCTCTACGTTCATACTTATTCAAAGGATTCTGAAATAATTAATACAGGTTTTTCAACTTTGCTTTTTTTGCCTTTTTGAGCATTACTTAAATCTATATTGTATTGTACCGCAATTTTATCAATTTCGGCTAAAGCAATATTCAGGTTTACCTTCTTTTTTTGCAAACGGTCAATTTCAGTAGGTAAGTTAGTGTATTTACCAATATCAATCAGCACGATAATTTTTTTAATGTTTTCTTTTTGCTTTTCAGTTACTTGCGGATACTTCACTAAGACGGACAAGAATTTTTTTGCTCTTTGTGCTACACCGCCCAAAGCTTCGGGGTCAGTTTGCGATTGTGCAATTTTATGTTCAAGCGTTTCAAAATGTTCCAATGCTTTGTTTACGTGTTCGTGGTGTGTTTCTATCAATGCAACATTTTTTTCCTTTTGGTTGGCTTCAAATATTTTAAATGCTTCAATAGGTGTGATTTCTTTTGGCTGATTATTGCTGTCAATCCAATAGAATTCAAACTTTTTATCGGTCTTTAAAAATGCAGCTGTTCCATTTTGCAGTTCGGGTTTGATTATGTTGGCTGAATCTCGACCTACTCTTGATTTCAAAGGCAGTTTTTTAATCTTGTCGAACCAAGCTCGGTTTGCTTTTTTGAAGTGGCGTAAGAAGTATAAAAATTTTAATCGTTCATCTTCTTCTTCCTTGTATGTTCCGCTAAAGAGTTTAACTTCATCTAAAATTTCCTCGATAGAAAACACCTGATTGTCTTCGCCAAAAGCTGTGTGAAACGCCTGTATTTTCATAAAGGCGGTTTTATTTAATTGGATTTGCGAATCGCCTTGTGCCGAAGGATAAAAGACATAGTTGTAAATAGCACTTGCTTTTGTTCCAATACGATTTACACGTCCAATCCGTTGCATTAATTTAGTTGAGTTCCAAGGCGTATCGTAGTGAATAACTACATTGGAACGGTGCAAGTTCACACCTTCTGCCAATACTTCGGTGGTGATGATGATGTTGTAATCATTCACTTGTTTGTCGGTAGCCCAGTTTGCATCAAAGTTGGTTACTATTGTGTCATACATTTGTTTTCTGTTGGCGGCAGAAATAACCAATACATCTTTTCTTCCGGCATCTTCTAATGCCTTTGCCAAATAGTCAACGGTGTCTTTTGATTCGGAGAAGATGACTAATTTGCCTTCTACATTGGTTTTCTTGTTTAGGAATTGTTTGCTGAGTTGAGCAATGAAAACATCCATCTTTGGGTCATTCTTAATCGCATTCCAACCTTTTATTAATTCCTTCAAAAGTTTAGAATCCTTTTTTAAACTTTCAATAAATCCTTCGTTAAAGTCAGCACCTTTGAAAGTTTGGTTTTTAGGATTTTCTTCGCTTAGTTTTTCGATGTAGGATTCAATATCTTCCTGTGACCAACCATCATTAAGCAATTTATTTATATTGGTGTCGGGAGCAATAAACACTTTATCATTTTCAAACATTTCAATCATTCTGTCGGTAGCAATTTGAAAATTGCTCAATGATTTTTTGAAAGCATAGAAACTACTTTCCAATCGCTTTATCAATTGGGTTTTCATTATAAATGCCAACGATTTAGAAACCGTTTCCGCATTTTCATAATACTTGTCTTGAATTTCTTGTTTCAGTCCTGCAATGGCTTGGTAACGGCTGTATTTTAGCTTGTCTTCGTCAGTGAGATAGAAAACAGTTTTATGAAAAAGTTCATTCAGTTTTTCGTCCATCAGGTATTCCACTTTTTTAGGTGGGTCAACTTTCGGGAACTTGATGCCTTGTTCGTCTAAGTCAATTTTGTATTCAGGAATATTTTCAAGGTCTGTTCGTGTTCTGCGAATGGTAATTGGTTCAATTACATTCTTGCGAATTTTACCGTAAATGGTTCTTAGCTTGTTTACATCTAATTCGTCAAAACGCTTTAGCGTTTTGTATTGCTCCATCAATGGAGCAAAGAATGAGGTAAGGTTAGTTATTGGCAAAGTTGATTGTCTTGCATCCTGAAACATTTGAATTTGATAGAAAATGTCGTCAGGTCTGTTGTTCAAAGGCGTTGCCGAAACTAAAATTACTTTTTTCTGCGAGCCGTCAATTTGCCCTTTATTTGCTCTTGGGCTTTTGCAAATCAATTGTAAATGCTGAAACACGCCAGTGGTATAATTTCTAAATTTATGAGCTTCATCAACAATTACTAAATCATATTCTTCTTTATTCCAGTAATCTTGATGACCATTTAGTATTTTTTCAAGACTACCGTTAGTAATGAACTTGGTGTATTTGTCAAGTTGAAAATCTTTGAATGTGTCTTTCCAGTTCTTCTCCACTGCTGGCGGATACACGATTAATATTTTGGTGTTGTCCCTACCGTTTTGCATCAAAAACTTTTTCGCCACCATTGCGGCAATTACGGTTTTGCCTAAACCCACAACATCAGCCAATAAAAATCCGTTGTGTTTTAAAAGCATATTGAAACCTTCATTTACGGCATCAACTTGATAAGATAGTTTTTTGAAATTTTGCGGTAAGTCGCTTATTGAATCAGGGTCGTAATCAATGTTCTTTCCGAAGTATTCTGTTAGGAGTTTTATATATAGTTCAAAAGGCGTTACTTCTTCATTCAGGTACGTTTCCTTTTTGATGTTCTGAATGTCAACTGGCAGAATGTCCACAGATTCAGCCCACAATTTTTCAAATTCTTCTGTCGCAAATTTCACATCAGGATATTCGGTAAGTTGCACATTGAATTCATAATTGTAAAAATTACCGCCACCAAGTCCAGCGTCTGTCAAGTTTGATGAACCTGTAATTGCTGTTGCAGGAGTATGTTCGTTAAATGGCTCTGGTCGTAAAATATAAACTTTGGCGTGAATTTTTTTTTCAGGATGAGCTTTGATTTGAATTTTCTTTTCAATCAAGTCGTCAATGAATTGCAAGATTCCTTTTTCCGTGTCCTTGTCGTAATTGGCTTTTTCAATGTCCTCTTGTATTTTCTTTATGAAATCCTCTTTTGTCTTTTCGTGATTCTTGAAAAACTCAAGTCCTTCCCTTTGTGCATCTGCAAGCATTTTGTCAATGTTGATGCCAACCAAAATTCTAATGATTGGAACTTTGTCTAAAAATGGTCTAATACGAAAATAACCTGATGCCCTAAAGTAACCTACTAATGCGTCAAAGTATTGTATATTGGGATTGTATGTAAAAATCCCTTCAAATTTCTTGATAAGGGTGTTCTCTTCGCTATTAGTAAAAAACTTTGTTGACATATTTGAATATAATATTAGACAGTTGAATTATTAATTAATTGCGGGGATTTAGCATATATTCAAGCTCATTGTAATTCAATCTGTATCATTTCTTTCTGCAAAAAATTAAATTTTTATGTCGTAGTATTCGCTATTAATTAAAGTAATACTCAACTTGAGAACAGTAGACTTGTTGCATAACCATATTATTTATAGAGTAATAATTTAGATTGATATGAAATCTTGTTGATGTTTTTATAAGCTCCAAGTATCTGTTTGTCAAAAAATCCCTAGATTTATATTTATAGTTGTGCAACAGATATAGTGAAATTATTTAGGAAGCTAATATACTTTAGTGAAAAATACCTTTCTCAAAGGCAAAACTACAAATAATCTTAATCAAGAACAACACTCAGCAAAGGTTTGTTCCTTTATGTGGTGAATTTCCGTAGTTTTGTGGCAATTGTATAACCGAAAAGCAGTTGAGAATATCAATTAACAACAAAATGGAATGAGATGAACGACACACTGTATTTGCGCTGTAAGGAAAAAAATATCGTTGCTTCTCATGTTTGTGAGGTCGGTGTTTATCTGCCGGAAACCTCGAATATACTTGGGTTTATACGTGACGAAATTCGTTCAACTCTCGTAGAAGCAGACCCAGAAACGAATGAAAAGCTTAAAGCATTTTTTAAAAAAAATTGTAATGTTCGCATAGTGGAAAATGCTGTTTATTTTGAGAATAAAGCACTTGAATTCTGCAAAGCAGAAGCATCCACATTCGTTCGGGAAGTACCGATGTCACCTGCACTTGCCAATGATAAGTTCGATATTAATAAAGCTAATACGTTTACAGTCCAAGCAGTGCTATTCGATGAAATTGATGATGGCACAATTGATATTCTGAGTATAGACACCGAAGGATGTGATTGGTATGTTCTTAAAAATATGATAAGTCGTCCGATGGTAATTTCAATTGAAACAGGAACAAAACATTATGTGAATCCTTTTTTACGGGAAATTAAAGAATGGATGAAATCTCAGGGCTATGAGATTTGGTATTATGACGGTTCGGATACTGTTTATATGAAACCTCCTATATTTAATTTATCTTTAAAAGAGAAGGTAAAACGTGCATTACGGTTGATGTAATGTTACTACCATGATTTCGAAGTGACTACAAAAATCTACTAAACTTCTACTATGAAAATATTCATACTTCTTTTCTTAATCAGCTCGGCTACTTTATATTCACAAAAAGCTCTGATTACCGAACCTTCTTCGCCTGTTTTTACGATTAAACAGCCATTTGATGTCATTCATTATGATGCAGATTTAAACCTCATGAGCGCGCCTGCAACGGATATGACAGGCATTTGCACAACTACTCTTATATGGGTGAGCGATAAACCATCCGGCGAATGTTTCTATTTTCATTTACAAGGGCTTACGGTAGATTCGGTTTTTTTTAATTCTACCAAAACGACGTTTGAACTACACACAGACCCAAATTCGTTATATACCTCATATTGTGTGACCGCACCCTTCACCGTAAACAAAAGTGATACATCCTTCGTTAAAATTTATTACAGTGGAAAAATGACGTGTGAAACAGGCGGCTCATCAAGTTGGTGCGGAGGAGTTACTTCCCAAAGTGGAACATTATACGCTTTAGGTGTTGGCTTTGTAGCTAATTACGTTTCAACTACACGGCATTGGTTACCGTGCTATGACCATCCGTCTGACAAAGCAACGTTCCATGCACGATTTAAAGTTAAAAACGGAAAAACTGTAGCAAGTATTGGAATAGGAACAAACGAAGTGCGTGGTGATACAACAATTTATGATTGGCGGCATGAAGTTCCTTGCGCTACTTATTTATATACGTTTGCCGTGGATTCTTATGTTCCATTATCCTTTGGAAGTCCTGAACTTCCGATGGTAGTCTATTCTCGACTGACAGATACAGCTTCAACTCGTGTTTCTTTCAAACTGTTGCCACGTATGGTGAGTACGTTTGAGAAACTATTTGGGAAATATCCTTTTGAAAAGGTTGGATATGTCAATACACCAACAGGTGCAATGGAACATGAAACCATGATTTCGTTTCCTACTTTTTTATCTCAACGAAAAGACACTATCAATTCTACTGCGGCGCATGAACTTGCACATCAATGGTTTGGCGATGCCGTCAGTCCCGAAGATTTTCGTCATGTATGGCTAACCGAATCACCCGCAACATTTTGCGAAACGTTGTGGGCAGAAGAATTGGGTGGAACAAAAGGATATATTGCCTCTCAAGAATATAAAATGAAAGATTATTTCTCACAAGCAAAAACTGAAGGTGTATTCTCATTATACGATTTCCCGCGAGCTAAGCCAAGCAGTAATTATCCTGTAACGATATACAGCAAAGGTGCAGTTGTATTGGGGATGTTGCGGTATGAATTGGGAGATTCACTTTTTTTTAAAGCGATAAAATTGTATCTCGAACGATATAAATATTCGACAGCAACCACAGAACTTTTTAAAAAAACATTTGAAGAAGTTTCAGGACATGATTTGTCGTGGTTTTTTAATCAGTGGGTGTATAAAAAGGGTTGGCCTGAATTAAATGTTGATTATTTCCCGAGTTCCACAACGGCAGGAACAACAGTTATGGTAAAGCAAGTACAAGCAAGCAATGAATTTTTTGTAAATGTTCCAATTGAGATAACATTTTTGAAAGGTAGTGAAATTCTCACCACAAAAGTTTTTAATTTGGTTGGTAAAGAAGGAACATTTACAGTAGATAATACTCTGGGATTTACTTCAATGGTAATTAACCAAGGACCAACACTTCGTGCATTGCTTCAAACAACAAAAATTACATCTGTAGATGAATCCGGCCAAGAAAAAGAACAGCCGGAGTTGAGAATAATTCCCAATCCGGCCAGTTCTGAAATGCAAGTTGTTCTTGTCTCATCGGGCGAATGTTCTGCAATGATGACTGTTGTCAATTCATTGGGAGAAACCCTAATAACAAAAACTTTGTCCACAAAATTCGGCGATAATACTTACTTATATGATACAAAAGAGTTAGTGTCCGGAAAATACACTGTAACAGTTGTATTGCCTTACGGAGCATATTCAACTCAATTATCAATAATCAAATAAAAATCTACCTACTTTTATTATTTTTTATTTGGAGTAGGAGTTGCTACTGTTGCTTCCTTAACATCACCATACGCAGTTAGGTCAATTGTCGGATAATCTGTGTTTGACGTGTTTATTTTGCACGTTGCTGTGAAATACCCTTTTTCTTTTGGAACAGTATTAGCAGTTACTTCAATTTCAGTTCCTTTTTTGATAACCGTTCCTTTTGCTATATTCAGTATAAGTCCGTTGGTTGTTGTTATCTCACCGATAGTAACATCTTCTTGAGAGTTGTTTTGGAGATGCACAGTAGCTGTAGCAGGCATTCCAATCGTTAACCCTGAAAATGCAAAATACGGAGAAGGAGTAATGTTAATATCACGAGTAATATCTGCTTTGAGCATAAGAACTTTGCTGGGAGAAGTTGGATCATTACTTGTAATCGAGACTGATTTTGTGATTGGGCCGCTTGACGCTCCTAAATTTAATGAAATTTCAGTTGAAGCGATTTCTCCCGGTTGTAATTCCTTTTTATCAAGGTCGGCAGTTTTTGTACACCCACACCCAGGGTGTACATCAGTGATATTTAATACTTGGTCACCGATGTTCTTAATCTTTACGACAGTTTTTAAGGGAGAATCCTTTGCTTTTACTTTTCCCCAATCGTGTGTATCACCGCCAACAATTTCAATTTTTGGTTGCGCAAAGGCAATCGAAGCCGCTGTTAAAAATAAAACAGCAAAGAGACTGACATTTTTCATAAGAGTAATCCTATAAATTAATTAAAAAAATAAAAATAAAACGAGAAAATTATGAAGTATTTAAGAAAATAAAAAATCTCAAAAATACAGTTTATTACTATAATCATTTCACCTCACCAACAGCTACAAGCAGAAGATTTGCTGCATTATTAGCCGCATGAACTTGTGCAATTGCATTGATTTTTCCTTTTGTAGTAGGTGTAATAGAACCGATAACAACTTTTTTTGCACCACGTTTAATTACTGTTCCTTTCTTGATATTTACAATAAGACCATTAGAAGTCGTTACATTATCTAGTATAACATCTTTTTTAGAAGTATTATGGAGAGTAATTGAAGCTTTTGCTAGTTTTCCGACTGATAAATTTGTAAATGTAAATAAACTCGATGGTTTAACCTCCAAAGCTTGGGAAGGTATTTCGGAGTTATTATAAACAGCAACACCGGTTCCGGTAGTTGTCCCCGCATTTTCATTACTTACTATTGGAAGAGATGGAGGATTATGTGGAATAGATACAGATTCATTTTCATCTCTAATATTTCCATAAGCAGGAATTTCCATTGCCGAATAATCAGGATGTGAAGTTTCAATTCTACAAGAAGTTGAATAATATCCTTTTACTTTTGGTGTTATCGAGGCAATAACTTCAAGTTTTGAACCCTTTTTAAGGATTGTACCTTTTTTAAGATTAAGGGATGCCCCATTTAACGCACTTACTCCGGTAATTGTAATATCCTCGGTTGAGTTATTTTGAAGTGTAAGTGATGCAGTAGCAAGTTTGCCGACTACCATATCACTAAATGTAAAAAAAGATGTTGGAATGAGATTAATATCTCGTATGACATCTGCTTTAAGTATCAAGTTCGCTGAAGGATTAGTAGGATCATTACTTGTAATGGTAACGGATTTAGTTAATGGGCCGCTTGCCGCACCAAAATTCAGTGATATTTCTGTAGAAGCAATTTCACCCGGCTTTAATTCTTTTTTATCAAGTTCGGCAGTTTTTGTACAGCCACAACCCGGATGCACATCCGTAATTTTCAGAATTTCATTCCCAATGTTTTTTAATCGAACAACTGTTTTCAATGGAGAATCTTTAGCTTTTACTTTGCCCCAATCATGGGTATCACCACCAACGATTTGGATTTTAGGTTGGGCAGTCATAATAGTTGAAGCTATTGCGAAAAAGAGAATAGTAATATAAATAAAGGATTTCATGTAAGTATTATAAGTTATATGAATAAAATAAACTGACTGTAACTGATTTAATATCAAAAAATCAATTAGATTACATATCATTGTTGAATTATCAATTGAATAACGGCTTGTTCGCCACGACTAGTACTAATTGCCACTAAATATGCACCTGCAGGAATTCCCTGTAATAAGAGTGGAACCTTTTGTTCACCCGCAGATTTTGGTTCGTTATGAATCATTGTTTTTACAAAACGCCCTGAAACTTCATGGAGTGAAATATAAATATCTCGCTCAGATTGGAGCAAGAACGTACATTCTGCCGATTCCGAAGCAGGATTTGGAGAAATAGTGACAGACGAAAGAGCGCCTGATTCACGACGACATAAATCAAAAAAAGGAGAGCTTCCTTTCATAGTTTTGCAAGCACGTTCGGCGGGCACACAATTTGTAACAACTTGATCTCGTACATTTAACTCTTTTTGAAAGGGTAGTTTATATCGTTCGGGAAGTGCATCTGCAAACTCTATTGTTGGTGTAAACCATAAAATAAATTCTTCAGATTTAGGATTTTGTTCTTGATTCTCACGTCTAATTTTAAGAAAAACTACCGAATGAAGTTCGGAAATGGTGTTATCCTGCATCGTTGAAACAGGAGTAAGTGTAATATCACATGTATCAGTTGCAGAATAATTTTTGTTGAGCCATGTATATAATTTGGGATAATACGCTGCAAGTACGAATGCTTCATCTTCAGATAATTCAATAACTTTAAGTCCTTCGATATCTTTGTGCTCTGTAGTTTTTCGTGTTATTATTGTGGGTACTTGTGCAGATACGGGGCTTAATTTATTGCTTGTTTGGTTTTGAGATAATTGTTTGCTCTTAAATTGTTTATGCGGTTGTAATGGAGTTTCAACTGTTACATTATTTTGTTCGATTGGTTCTGTATTAATGTTATCTGAAATCGGATTTGTTTTGTTTGAAGTATTGGTCTCTGATTTTAAATGAGTAATAACTGAAGTTGTTGGGGAATAAGAGTATTTGACTACTGCAAGTGCTCCTACTATTGTAATAATTGAGGCTACTGACATTAACAAAGCAAGGGATTTGTTAGGCGCATTGAGTGAAGTTGTTGGTGCATTCTTTTCAACCAAAGAAATAATCTCGTCGTTATTAAGAAGCGACTGTTTATTCCTGACATTTTTGACAGAATCGAAATACGATTGTAGATTATTATTCATAGTTTAATGCTCCTTCGATTACTTCTTCTGAAAGGGAGTCGGGCTTTATCCCAGCACCAAGAATTTTAGCTAATTGTTTTTTTGCACGGTAAATGCGAACTTTAACTCCGGTTACTGTTCCACCTTGAATTTTTTGAATTTCCTTGTGAGAGAATCCCATGATTTCTGCCATTATTACTGCTTCTCGTTGAACGTCTGATAGTGAATCCAGAGCTTTGTAAAGAAATTGAACATCAATCGCAACATCGGGAGCAATTCCACCTCCACAAAAAAGTTCGTCTATTTCATTGTGTTCAATATGTTCAAACCTGCGAGTTCTCGACTTGAGATTATAAAATGTTCTTCGTGCAATTGTAAAAATAAAACTCTGGAATGTTATTTCATCGCGTAATGATTCGAGTTTTGAATAAGCATGAAGAAGCGTTTCACTGACGAGGTCACGGGCATCTTCACGATTGCGAGTAAGAAACAATGCAAAACGTTCGAGCGACTCTTGCACCGGAGCAAGCAGACGGAGAAAACGGTCTTGTTTCGTTTCATTGATGCTCATGTATTGTTTAGAATTAATGTTTTATCTGCTCAAGTACTATGGAAGTGTGGTACACAAAGAAAAGGTTACACCAGCAGTAGAATTATAATGATAAGAATTTTAAATAATAAAACGAACTATCTTATTATACAACATGTTATCTAATGACAGTAAATTTCCCGAGTGTTGTTACATCTCGTATATCCAATGTATAAAGATACACACCAGAAGGAAGAAGATGGATATCCGGAGTCCACTGTACTAAACGTTTATTTTGATAAATGTTAGCCGGTATTTCACCTGAAAAAATTGATTGCCATTCAAGAGTATAAATAGTAAGGATAATTTTATCATTATAATTAGCATTGGTTGGAATTGGGAAGTAAAGAGAAACATCAGTGTCCACATGAAAAGGATTAGGATAGACAAATTCACTCGTTGCCGCTGAAAATCCGTTTGTAAGAATATGATTCTGGCAGATTTCGGGATTTTGTGAAGTAATATTCCATTTAAATCGAGTACCTTCAATCAAATACGGCAATGCTTCAGTTGAACAAGTAAGAGTATAATCTCCCGGACGGTCGTAATGATTAATAATATCTGTTGTGCTCGGATAAGTTATGATAAAATCAACAGTATCGGGTGTAGAACTTGCGATTTCTGCGGGTAATCTACATTGTGTAAATTGAATTTCATATGGACGAATAGAATTTGTAGTAGTAAAAGAAGGTGGAGAATAAACCCCTTGACGAATAATTGAGAGTTCAGGGAACGTGGAACTTTTTGTGAAATATTTACCTTGAATTGCTCTTTTTCCGGTGTGATACATCCATGGCATAAATTTGCACCACGCTTCAGCAAGTGTTGTATTTCTTTCAATGCAAGCATTCTCGATAGCTTGGTAGGGAGTCGCACCTGTACCGATAATTTCCCAAATTCTCTTGATAAACATATCGCCATATAAACTATGGAAATACTCCAGAACGATTGCATATCGGTATCCATAATCAGGATCGCTTCTACCGAAAGAGTAATTTCCATTTTGAGTAAAAAATGGATTAAGATAAAATACATAATCAACCATATCAGGATGAACACGATATTCCATCCACGTACTTGTCATTTCGTTTACTGATGCATCAAGTGATTGAGTAGGAACGCCATAGACTCCCATTTGAATCGCATGATGTAATTCATGTGCTGTCGTTACTTTTAAAGCATCATAACCATAAGTATTAAAAACAGGTTTGCCATTAGTGCGAATGTCCGTTTTGCTGAAATTATTATCTAAGAGAATGAAACTTGTATAACGAGGAAAACTCCCACCGCTAACACTTGATTCGGGAAATGTTATACCATAAATTCCGTAAGTATTGAATGTTGAAAGGTCTTGAATATAAAAATCATATTGAGGTGTACCACCTGCATTACCATCCGAAGGAGGTGGAGGGAAACCCATCTCGGAAACTTCAATTTGATAAGCATATTCAAGATAAATCTCTGTGGAATCCACCCAATCCGGAACGCCATTTTTGTCTATATCTGTAAGTGATACCGCATTTATTCCCGTTGTGTCATAATGAATCAGAAATTTACCGGTCGGTGAGGAATGAGAAGTTTGAAGTGTTGGACGGTCAGCTGTGATAGTTTTCCCTTGAGTTATTGCCTGAAAACGAGATATTGTTTCAGGAGTATATGTACCGCATTTTGAGGTGATTTCATCCTGAGCAGCAAACATCTGAAAAGTTAGAACCGAAAAAAAGGCAATTGAACAAACAATTGCCTTTGAAAAAGTAATATTCATTGTGAAGTGGAGTTTTTCAGCGAAACATTTCTTTAATCATACCCCAAGTTCTGCGAACTCCGCTTACATTATGGGCTACGCTAACTGAATTGGAATAGCTTGTCGAATTATCGCTTCCAATGTATTTCAAACGATAAGAATATTTCGTAAGTTGGGTTATTGAAGGTGTTTCACCTGATTGTTTCATAAAAGCATCTTCGTCTGTATAATGATACAAACTTGAAGCACCTGTCGCATCAACTGACGCGACATAACGGTATTGCTGATCACTCGAAGCGCGTTCTACTTCATACCGTGCAATTCCGCGTTCGGTTGTGGATTTCCATTCTACTGTAATTGTTTTGCCATCAGATTTTGCTGTTAGATAGTCGAGCGAAATTTCTGCAGCGAACAAAGAAGTGCAAGAAATCAGAAGGGCGATTATGATTGTTTTAATTCTCATAGCACAAATATAGTATGGTTAGGCAAATTTGCAAAATGAAATTTTCTAAAAGTTGTGATTTACTTTGCAAACTATTAACGCAAACGCCATATCTGAAAGATTATTGTAAATAATATAAGATAAGAACTATAAAATGCAAAGTATTCACAATAGTGTTGAATAAACCTTGTTACTTCTTCTTTCTCACAAATCCGATGAGAATTGTAAAAAATGAGACGCCAAATGCAAGTTCCGGTAACCAATCACCCAATCGAACATACATTGTTTTATGATATAAAAGTTCAATTGTTTGTGCCAATCCACATGCTTTATATGATGGTGCTTCTGAATACGATTCACCCGAAGGTCTGATAAATCCTGATATTCCCGTGTTAGCGCATCGTGCAACTGAACGCCGATTTTCTATTGCCCTCATTGCCGCTATTTCATAATGTTGTGATGGCCCGAATGTATGATTATACCAAGCATCATTTGTTATAACTACAAGCATATTAGCACCTTGTACCGAATAGTTCCGTACAAAATCAGGGAAAATTGATTCAATACAAATTGTACATCCGATTCGTGCTTCACCACTACCATACTTATTGTTATTTGTAAATGTTAGCGGTAAAGGTTTTTGGACTGTGCCTTTCATCCAATTTGAAATTCCTACACCCCATTCGAGCCATTTCACTAAAAATGGAAATTCCTCTACAAATGGAATATATTCTGCAAAGGGCGTTAGACGCATTTTGCGGTGAATAGGGAATTCATGTTTCGAAGTATCAGGTAGTAAAAGAATTGCTGAGTTATTTGCCGCATAATAGTTGTTAGTACCGCGTAATGGTTTTGCCATTGCCGGTAAATTTGGAGAAGGTGGAAACGTAACAATTTCGGAGAATCCTGTTAGAAGAGCAGTATGAGTTGGAATAAGACTTCGTTGAAGAAAACTGAAATTATGCTCACTACTTACATTCATTCCAAGATATGGGATTGCCGTTTCACTCCAAATAAGTAGGTCAATAGGTTGTGTTCTAAGAAGTGAATCTTGGATTTGTTGATGGATTTCTACTTGGCGATATGAGTCATTTTCCCATTTTTGCCAAGGGTCAATATTCGGTTGAATTACCCCGACTGTTATAGCTTGTGAAGTAATTGAATGTTTGCCGGAATAATATGCACTTTGATTTTGACCGTAGAAAAACGGAACTATAAGTACAGCGAGAATTGAGATAGCTCCCCATGAGACTACATGTTTCCAAGTTTGAGGAGTAAAAGAAGGAATCATTCCGCGATATTTGAAGAGCCAAAAAGCAATGATTGAATTAATTAGAATAACAATAAAAGAAACTCCCCATACACCTGTAATATCAGCAATTTGAGCTAAATTAAGGAAGTGCATTTGGGTATAACCAAGCGAAAGCCAAGGATACGCCACATCAGACAAACTATGGAGCCATTCAAACGCTATCCACAAAAAAGGAAATAACCAAAGTGCTGTTGTAAGTCCAAATTTTCGTCGGATAAACCGATATCCAACAAAAGGAACCATAAAAAAGAATGGATGTCCGAGCCAGAGAGCAATTCCCGAAGCCATAAGATACGGGTCAGCATTGGGTTGCCAACTGCTCACCCACCAATTGCCAAGACCGTGAAACGCGAAGAAAAAAACATATAAAATTGATAAAGTATGTTTTCGAGATTTTGAGTGTTCGAGCGCGTAAAGAAGTGGAAGAAATCCTACCATTGAGAAAATTGAAAGTTCGAGAGGTGCAAATCCTGCGGCAAGCATCAAACCGCCGATGAAAACTAATCCGTAAAGTGCCATAAGTATATGATGAGATATTGTGGTTCTGAATGTTGTAAATTTGATTGTCGTTTTTATCACTTGAGTTACACAAAATTAACCCGAAAGTTACAAAATACCATCAGCTCATCGCACCTTGTTTGGCAAGTTCATCTGCTCGTTCATTCCAGAAATTTCCCGTGTGTGCTGCTACTTTTTGCCATCGAATTTTAATTCCACTTGAGCGAACAAACTGTGCGTATCGTTGTGTAAGCGGAAGTTTTGCCTTCCATTTGCCCGTTACCCAACACTCAATTCCAAGATAATCATAGAACACAGTTATGTTGTTAATTTTATTAATCTTACACCATTGTACTGCTTTCCCCATTGCAAAAAGTTCGCCTGCAACTTGGCGTGTTGCCACATATTCTTCATTCTCAACCGAGCCAAAAAATTCTCCGACAACCTTGTTATTCTGAAGAATAATCAGCCCATAACCTACTTTACCTCGTATAAAAGAACCGTCCACATAAATATGTACTATGTCGTTTGATTGTGTAGTTGCTGATGTAAGTTCATTTTTTGTTTGAAAGTTACCCGAAAATATTGCTTCTATTTTTGAAAATATATCATCTGCAAGTCCCGCATTTTTTAATGTAAAAGATTTTTTTGTGGGTGCATAATACAGCGAAACCTTACCAAGTTCATTTCCGCTTACACTAATAGAAATTTTTACATGATATTGTCGAAACGAAGTTTCAATGAGTACACCTGAAAATTCGTCGGGTAATGCAGATATAAATTCTTCGGCTTTTGTGCGAAGTTCTGACTCGAAAGGGCTATTCTCCATCGTGTAATTGAAGAGAAATATGTTCTAAAATTATTGCCGCACAAGCATTTTTAGTCATAGGTGGGAAAGCTTCTTCTTTTTCGGCAGAAATTATTGTTATGGTATTATCATCACCACCGAACCCGCTTTGTGGTTTGTTAGCAGAATTAAGAATTATCAAATCACAGTTTTTCGAAGTTAGTTTCTTGCGTGCATTTTCAATTTCATTAGTTGCTTCGAGAGCAAAACCTACAAGTACTTGATGATTCGTTTTGACTGCTCCGAGTGAAGCCAAAATATCTTTTGTGGAGTGAAGTTCGAGTTTTAATTTATCACCAACGTCTTTTTTCTTCATTTTTCCTGAAACTTTCTTAGTAGGCGAATAATCAGCAACAGCCGCTGCAAGAATTGCAACATCTGATTTATAAAAATGTTGCATAACAGCGTCATACATTTCAGAAGCCGATTGCACATCAATTCTCAAAACACCATTTGGAGTAGGAAGTGAAACCGGACCTGCAACTAATAAAACATTTGCTCCTGATTTTACAGCTTCTGTTGCGAGCGCAAACCCCATTTTACCCGAAGAAAAATTGCCAATAAATCGAACGTCATCAATTTTTTCATACGTCGGGCCAGCAGTTATAAGAATTGTTTTACCTTCGAGTTTACTTTTTGATGTGTGTCCGAGTGAATCTTTAAGTTTTTGAAATTCTAATTCAACTGTCCAAGTATCTTTTTCAATAGCATCCTCAATTGAAATTAGTGGATGATTTAATGATTCTGTGATGGTAATTTTTTCATTCTGAGTGTCAGTTCCATTTATTAAACTTTGATATTCATCACTAAAATTCTGAAAATCTTGAAGTTGAGAATGAAAACCACCTGAATCAGTCGTTCCATTCTGTCCAGCCGACGGAGATTTAGCACCTAAAGCAAAACGAAGAGAATTGAGCAAAACATCCATTTCAGGAAGTCGCCCAACGCCATAAAGTCCACTTGCAAGTTCGCCTTCGGCGGGAGGTACTATCGTAACTCCATCACGTTCAAGCTGGATTACATTTCTAAGAACAGCGGGATGTTGCCACATATCAGAATCCATTGCCGGTGCAACCACAAGCGGAGTAGAGCGTGGCAGAGCGGAGGCAACTACTGAAAGTGCTGTATCGAAATTACCATTAGCAAGCCGTGAAAGTGTAGTCGCAGATGCAGGGGCAATTATCATTGCGTCGCACCATGTTGCTAAATGAATATGCCATGAACCACCAAACTGGACTTTTTCGTCAAACATTTCGATAATAACTTGATTCTTAGATAGGTTAGTCAGCACAAGAGGTGAAATAAATTTTGATGCCGATGGTGTCATCACTACACGAACTTCCGCACCCGACTTAATAAGTTCACGAACGAGCATCGGTGACTTATACGCTGAAATGCTTCCACTTATACCAATGATTATTTTTTTTCCTTGTAACATATTCACAATAAAAGTATGCTAATAAAAAAGCCATTAAGCGGTGCTCAATGGCTTGATTTAGGTTTTCAGATGAAGTACGCTTAAACGAAGTCTAACTATCGTATATCTTTAGCATCAGGCAAGCGATACGTCAGTTGACCTGTGCTTATTTCCTTCATTGCTTGAAATGTCGGTTTTGGGAGAACATCAAACTCACGACTAATTGCAAGTTTATCATAATTCGGACCTTCTGACTCATCAGCATCATTTTCCACGTGTTCCATACGGCGTGTGAGCTGATATTTGATTTGGTCGTTAATTTGACGAGAACGAAAACCCATCGCCACGATGGATTGATAGATACTCCCTTTGGCAGATTCGACCATGCGAACTTCAACGGGATTAACAATATAGGTGCTGCTCATGTATTTCCTTTCAACGAAAGAATAGTATTAAAATTCTGGCGCAAAAATACGGCTTTTTTATCAATAAACGAAATAGAAGCTACGAATCTGAATTACTATTTGATATATAAGCAATAATTTAATGCCAATAAATTCAAATATAAAGTCAATAAAAGAACTGTAAGTAAATACTATATCTATTTATTGAGAATGAAGGTTGGGTCATTTTCTTCTTCCAAAAATTCTCAATAAAAATAGAAAGAGATTGATAAAATCGAGATAAAGTGTCAGTGCACCCAAAATTGCTTCTTTGCTGTCTTCTTCAGTATATTGATTACCGATTATATTCATTTCTTTGATTTTTTGAGTATCGTAGGCAGTCAGTCCAACAAAAATTAATATACCTGCATACGTCGTTAGCCAATAAAGCATTTCATTCTGAAAAAAGTAATTGACAACTGATGCAATAATTAATCCGATAAGCCCCATAAATGCTAAATTTCTAAAAGTAGTTAAGTCGCTTTTTGTGAAATATCCGTATGCGCTCATAACCCCGAAGGTTCCTGCGGTTACAAAAAAAGTGGTTGAAATTGATTCACTCGTAAAAACATAGAAAATACTGGCTAACGTCAGTCCATTGAGTGCAGCATACCCAAGAAATACAGCAATTGCTGTATTCGATGAAATTTTTCCAATGACAGAAACTAAATAACTGACGCACCCAAATTCAGCTATAAGTAATCCGTAGAAAACTATCCGATTGCCAAAGATAAATTCAATAACTTCGGGAGTTGATGATACCCAAAGAGCAATTAATCCGGTAAGGAGCAATGCGCCTGTCATCCAGCTGTAAACATTATTAATAAAATTAGCTTGCTCAATTCTAATTTCTTCTTGTGTCAAGTGTTGAATATTCATAATATAGAGATATATTGTTGAAAAAAAATTTAGTTTTCACCGTGATGTATTTTGAAAAAACAGCCGTTATTGAGTTTGTTAAATGCTGTTTATTATGACGAGTGTAATTGCAAATTAACGTAAATTATTGAAAATTGAAAATCCACATATTTACTTACTTTAAAGTTGAATTTCTTTGATGGTATCCTAATAAACTTTAACCCATATACTTGACATTGAATTCAACGATGTTTTATGTAGAATAAATTTCGAGAGAATAAACAATATATATAACCAAAAAACAAAGTCTATAAAAGGTAAAAATTGCTAGTTCGCATTTGTTCAAGACTTTTAATAGTCGGACTTAGTTGTTTCTTTCCTAATTTTGTACTCAAACAATCAGCCACAAATTATTAATATCGGGAGAAATGTAGTTATGAAATCTGAACGTAAATATGCTTTAATTCTTGGTGCATCAAGCGGCTTTGGTAGAGCTTGTACACTCGC
>JAFDZU010000047.1:0-15997 GCA_018266765.1 Bacteroidota bacterium | reverse complement strand
ATGGGTGTAGATATACATTTCTTTAATGTAAATGCCGCTGATGCTGACCGCAGGAAAGAAGTAATGACCACAATAGCAGAAGTTTGCTCAAGCCACGAAAATGCTTCAATTAAAGTTTTGCTTCATTCACTCGCATTTGGTTCACTCTTACCTGTTGTGGCATCAAAACCTGCGGCGATGCTTTCCCAAAAGCAAATCGAAATGACTATGGATGTTATGGCAAATAGCTTAGTCTATTGGACTCAAGATGTTGTAACTGCCGGATTGTTTGGCAAAGGCGGTAGAATTTTTGGATTGACAAGTGCAGGTAGTCATCGAGTTTTACCAATGTATGGTGCAGTTTCAGCGGCGAAAGCAGCGATGGAATCATATATTCGCCAAATGGCATTAGAACTTGCTCCGTGGGAAATAACCGTCAACGCAATCAGGGCAGGTGTAACCGATACTCCTGCACTTCGTAAAATACCGGGAAATGATATTTTAATTGAAAACGCACGCAGTCGCAACCCTTTTCATAGATTAACAACTCCGCAAGATGTTGCAAATGCAATGATATTACTGGTTAGACCTGAAGCTGGTTGGATAAACGGAACAGTTATTGGAATTGACGGCGGTGAAGATTCAGTAGATGTTTCGTGGTAATGCTAAAAAGCCCGCTTCGGTATCCGGGTGGAAAAAGTCGTGCGGCAGAATTTTTGTGCGATTTGCTTCCTGAATTTGATGAATATCGTGAACCATTTGTAGGCGGCGGTTCAGTTTTCTTTTTTGCAAAACAGAAATTCCCTGATGCTGAATTTTGGATTAATGACATCTACCGAGAGTTGTTTTTGTTTTGGTCTAAGATGCAAATTAACAGTGAATCTGTTATTAATCAGATAATAATGTGGCGGAATGAATTTACAGTGGGTAAGCAATTACACAGGTTCTTGGTTGATTCAATGCCTCGATTTGATGAAGTTCAAACTGCCGCGGCATTTTTTATTTTTAATCGAATCACATTTTCCGGAACTACTCAAAGTGGTGGATTCTCCGAACAAGCATTTTCAGGACGATTTACCGAATCAAGCATTCAACGACTTCGCGGTATTGAAAAATTACTGACAGATACCACAATTACAAATGTAGATTATCAAGAAGTTGTTGAAAAAACAGGAAATAAAGTAGCGATATTTTTAGATCCGCCGTATTATTCTGCTACAAAATCAGCTCTTTATGGAAAAAATGGAAAGCTACATACATCATTTGACCATAATCGTTTCGCTGAAGTGATGAAAAATTGCAAACATAACTGGTTAATTACCTACGACAATAGTCCGTTTATCAAAGAATTATTTAGTTTTGCAAATATTCAGGAATGGAATTTGATGTACGGCATGAGAAATGTAACGAAATTAAATACTCAAGTCGGCAAAGAGTTATATATTTCAAATTATTGAGAAATTTGTGCGAGAAAAAAGGGAATTCATTATGAAAAAATATAGCATTATTCTATTTGGATTGCTATTCTTATCCGTAAATACGGCTTTCTCTCAGCGTCCTGTTCGTGGAAGTGTATTCCCAGAAAAACAAAAAACAGATACACCTGTCGAAACGACCAATTCTAAAGTAGCTACCCGCCGTTTTGAAGATACTATTGCAGTCGGGAATTCAACCGTAAAATTACCTCAACAGCAATCAACCGCAACAAATACAACTGATGAATTCGAGAAAGCAACGACACTTTTTAATAATCAAAAATATGTGGATGCCGGCGAAAAATTCAACCAACTTGCCACATTATTAAAAGCTGACGACCCACTTATCTATGAAGTACAATTCATGCAAGGAGAGTGCGCGTCAGTACTTGGTCAATTGGATAAAGCCGAGAAAATACTCACTATGCTTTCAACAAAAAAAAATATACCGCCCGGAGTTATGGAACGTGCCCTTGTACGGCTCGGTCATGTCTTCTGCGGCTTAGGAAAAACCGACCAAGCGACCAAAGCATTTGCAAGGTTCCGTCAGGAATTTCCGGCTTCTCAATACAATGCAGTAGCAAACTGTGATTCGGTGAAATAGTTAAATACCCATTATCTTCAATAAATCTGCTTTCTCAAGCCGACTAATCTCCAAAATCATCTCGCTTTACGTCTTTTAACAATTTCTTAGGAAACTTAGTTAGTGAGATTGTGTATTTTTGCCGCACGAAACTCAACAAATTCTCAATTTACTTTCAAAGGAATAATTATGAAATTAACTACAATTAGTGGCAGAATAGCTACTGTAATTGGTTGTATAATGCTGTTGGTGCAAAGCTTATATTCACAACCGATGCCACCGATGGGTGATGCAACAAATAAAAAACCCAAAGAAATTTCCTATGCCGATGCAATCGAAAATTGTAAAAAAATCGAAGGACTTTTCACATTCTATTGGAATGAAAAAGACGGTAAATTGCTCGTTGAAATTAAGCCCGAACAATTTGGAACAACCTTTCTCTGTAATATAACACGCCAAAGCGGTGATGGACAACTTTTCGACGGAAGTTCTCAAATTGGCGAATTTCCTTTTGTATTCCAGAAAGTGGGAAACAAAGTGATGTTTATTAACAAAAATGTGTCGTTTCGTTCTGATAGTAATGAAGTTACTGCTCGAACAATCGGGCATAATATTTCAAATTCACTCTTTGGTAGTTCTAAAATCACCATAGCACCAAATCCAACAGGAGGCGGAATTTTGGTTGATGCTGACCCATTTTTTATTCAAGATGTTGCACTTGTCGGTTCTACAACTGAACTCATGAAAATGAACTTTACGATGGATAAAGATAATTCATTCTTTGTTGATACCAAGTCTTTTCCATTTAATACCGAGATTGAAGTCAGCATTCATTTCAAATCTACAAAGCCACAGCAAATTTCAACTCTTCCTGATTCGAGAAGTATGATTCATCGCTATCATTATAGTATTGCTGCACTTCCTGTAGAACCAAATTTTAAACCAAGAGTTGCCGACGATCGAGTCGGTCATTTCACGACAATTTATCAAGATTATAGCGACCTCATGCTCGAATCTCCTTATAAACGATACATTAACCGTTGGCATCTTGAAAAAGCTGACCCAACTGCAAAACTCTCGAAACCGAAACAACCACTTGTCTATTGGCTCGAAAACACTGTTCCGGTAGAATATAGGGACTGGGTGAAAGAAGGTGTGTTGATGTGGAATAGTGCGTTTGAAAGAATTGGCTTCCAAGATGCTATCGAAGTGCGTCAAATGCCGGATTCAGCCGATTGGGATCCTGCAGATGCAAGGTATAATACAATTCGTTGGATGATCCAACCCGGTGGCGGATATGCTGTTGGCCCATCGAGAGCGCATCCTTATACAGGACAACTGTATGATGCAGATATTCGTATCAGTGCTGACTTTATGCGGTTTATGCACCATGAATATCAAGAATTTATTCAGCCGCTAACGTCGTACTCTGCTACTTCAAACTCCGATAATAGTTCTGTCTATCGCCCGGAAATGAAAAATATGTGTCAATATGCCGAAGGCGGAGCCGCTGAGTTGAATTTTGGACTGAATATGCTCGCAGTTCGTGGTGAGAACTTGACTCCGGAACTCAAGAAAAAATATGTTCATGAATATTTAGTTTCGCTTGTGGCTCACGAAGTTGGGCATACGCTTGGGCTTCGTCATAATTTCAAAGCAAGTACGATTTATTCACTTGATCAATTACACAACCCTGAATTTACACGTTTACATGGAACTTCGGGTTCTGTGATGGATTATCATGCTGTGAATTTAGCCCCGAAAGGCAAACCTCAAGGCGATTTTTATCATCTTGTCTTGGGCGAATATGACTATTGGGCAATTGAATACGCCTATAAACCATATGATCCGGATGAATATCCTTCCGAAGAAGCTATGCTCGAAGCTATTGCCGGTAAATCGTCGCGCCCCGAACTTACCTATGGAACTGATGAGGATTGTTTCGGCAATTCTACCAAAGGTATTGACCCTATGGCAACACTATTTGACCTGAGCAGTACACCACTTGATTATTACGCAGAGCGAATGGATATGGCACAAGAACTTTGGCGGAATATTCCTAAAAATTTTGATAAAAAGGGAAATCGTTATCAGCAATATCGCAGTGCATTCGGGCAGGGAATTGGGGAATATTTCGGTGCATCACGAGGAATACCACGCTTTGTCGGGGGAATCTACACAAACCGTTCACATATTGGCGATGTTGGCGGCAAAGAACCCTATATTGTTGTTTCAGCGGCTGACCAACGCAAGGCATTACAACTACTGACCACACGAATATTTGCGGCTGATGCTTTCAATTTTCCTCCTGAATTATTAAATCGACTTGCCGTGGAACGAATGGAAGATTTTAATGGTTCTTTATGGAAAAATCGTTTGGATTATCCTGTGCATTCTATTGTCAATAATATTCAAACTTCACCGCTTGCTACGCTTTACAATGTAGATGTTCTGACAAGATTAGAGGATAATGAAGTAAAATTTGGAGCCGGTGAACAGCCGTTTACAATGGCTGAAATGTTCCAAACTGTTCGTGATGCAATTTGGAGTGAGCTTTCTAAAGGTGAGAATATCAATAGTTATCGTCGTGAATTACAACGTGACCATCTTGAAATGCTCACCCAACTATTATTAAAACCTGCAAAAGGAACTCCAAACGATGCAATAGCACTTGCTCGTGCTGATGCAACCTATCTGAAAAAACAAGTTGATTCGGCAGCAAAGTCAAAGAAAGCGGATGTTTATACCAAAGCTCATTTGGAAGAAGTTTCTGCTAAAATAGATGCAACCCTAAAAGCACTATTGCAAAAAGGAATGTAAATAACTCTAACTGAAATTTGTGTTTTAATTAATGGTGTTGACTTTGCCCACCGTGCGGCAGGGAATGCAAATGTTTGAAGTCGGTTGAACAACTGGCTTGACTTTAAATTGAATTAGGTTGATAGGTAAAATACGATGGAGGTTGGTCTTTCTACATTTTCCGAACGACAATCTACGGCTTTTTTTTGCAATCTACGAGTCCGGAACATCAATCTACGAGACCCGAACGTCAATCTACGAGTCCCGAACGTCAATCTACGAGACCCGAACGTCAATCTACGACTCTTTTTTGCAATCTACGAGACCCGAACGGCAATCTACGAAGTATTTTCATAAAAAGTTCCCGTTGATTGAGCAAAAAGACACTCAGATTCAACAATCTGACTCAAAGAATGGATATAAATTTCAATTGTTAGCTTACAATTTATGTTCAAGTTCGGTGAATGATTTTATGTCTTTCATTATTAGATAATGGATTCCTATTTTGTCGGTAGTTTTAGCTGACATTCTTCATAGCATCATAGTTGGCAAGTAATTGAAGTCGAGTTGTACTAGTAAATTGAACTTGACGTTCATAATTTCTATTTGATAACACTATCCTTACCCAAAATCCTTCGAAGAATGGCAAGCTGACCCAGATGATATGATTCGTGGAAATTGAAAAAAGCGATGGTATCTTCTAACTTTCCGTCGGAAGTAGGAGAATTGCCAAGTCGTTCTATTCCTTCGAGTATTCGCGGTTGAGTTTGGTTGTATAATTCGAGCAATACGGATAATTTCAAAGCATTCCCGCTTTCAGTCAGTGGACTCGAGCCGCGTTCATAAAGAGCTTTAGCTTCTGAATCTGTCCACACTTCTTGCTCACCTAATTGTTTGAGAATTACATCACGAGTATGTACTATATGCCCCATTATCCAATTTATACAATTCCCGCCATTGGGAGGCGGCAAAAGCGATTCTTCTTGGGAAATCCCTTCGAGAGTGCTGTTTGTTATTCTATGTGTAAACGTAAAGTTACGACTGATTCCTGAAACTGCTGTCATAGTTGTAATTCTCTCTGATATAATTAATTAAGGAAATGTTATAAATTTTCAAGTTCTTGTTTTTTTGCTTTAGTGAATTTCGATATTACGAGATTATACGAAGTGTCAATCCATTGATTGAGTTCGCGTTCGGGAATTGAACCGTCGGCAGTAGCGGTAATCCAATGTGTTTTGTTCATATGGAACGCGGGTTGAACCGATTCGTAACTTGCTCGCAGTTCTAACCCTAC
Organism: Bacteroidota bacterium; assembly: GCA_018266765.1. Classification (GTDB taxonomy): domain Bacteria; phylum Bacteroidota; class Ignavibacteria; order Kapaibacteriales; family UBA961; genus JADJXV01. The sequence goes on along the minus strand of JAFDZU010000047.1, from coordinate 9,867 downwards.
TTCGGGTTCAACTTTTACATTAATTCGAGGAATTTCTACACCTAAAGGAATGAGAGCAAACATTTTACCGAGAACTTTCATCACAAGAACACTGTCACCAAACGGTAATTCTTCGGTAACACCTTTCTTTGCAAGGCAATAATGTCGCATTTGGTCAATAGTCATGTTCATTACCCAAAAATAGAAAAATTATTAAATGCAATCTACTATTTTTTGATGAATTACATGAATAATTCAAATCTATACCAATACGAGTTTAATCAATTTGAGGTTCATTAGAATATTTCTTTACTAAAAACGACAAGCGCGACTTTGTAGCCGCGCTTGTTCTCATCTTAATTTGAAAGATGATTAGGGGAAATTATCGAGCAATAACAAATGGTAGAATTGATTGCTTTTGACCGGAAGTTATTCTGATAAAATAAGTTCCTTGTGGAAGATTCGATGTTGAAATATCAAAAGAATTAAACCCTCCGGTCAGCTCTCGGGCTTCACTCATGATTGGTGAGCCGAGCATTGATAGAATACTGACTGAGACGTGTCCTGATTCTGCACTGCAACTCAGATGAAGTCGGCTATCGGTAGGATTCGGGAAAACTGATACTTGTTTGACAGCTTCTTCTTTTACCGATGAAGCCAATTGCTGAACCTCGAACGGCTCGGCGATTCTAAGAGTCCATTCTTGATATAAGATGGTAGTATCTGCTTGGTATTTTTGCATATATGAAGTAATCTTTACGGTGATTTGTCCCGATACATCTTGAGGAATATCCCATTTGAGTTCGCCGGACTTCTCATTAATTGTCATTCCTTCGGGGCCTTCTACCATTGCATAGCGAATAAATCCCCACACCCGAACACTCGGATGCTCTGAAACTGCATTGTATGTATATGTTTTACCGGGTAATGCAAATGTTGGGGGAGTAGTGGTAAATTCAAACCGTTGGTCAGGCCCAACACAATAATTAGAAGGGCACACAGCATAATAATTCGGAGAACGTGTACCTTCTTGAGCAGAAGCAACTCCGCGCACATAATAGGTGTGAACACCTTTTTTTACTTCTTTATCCATAAAACTCCATTGAGAAGAATTTGTCATTGACGGAGTATTGATTGTCCCTACAAGTGTATAATCTGAGTCATTTACTCCAAATCCCCATGCACGATAAATAGTATAGCTTTCTGCTATAGGATTCTCAGCCGAAACTAATCCGTTCTGCCACGAAAGAGTAACAGTATAGGTAGTTGGAGTTTCTCCTTTGCCAACATTTGAAACATGAAACATAACCGCAGGACTTGGTGCTTGCGCTATCATCGAAACCAAAGAACCTGACCACACAAGAGCAAAGAGAATGCTTACCTAAAAGATAGAACGTAACGATTTCATAAATCCTCCTGAAAAATAGTATTGTTGCTCTGCATCATTCCAATTTGGGGAAACAATTACTTTTTGTAGAGCGTTTGATGAGAAAGACAGATTCATCTCACTTGCGTCTCAAAAATCAATCAATAATCTTGAAATTATTTATTTTTTGAGACGAAAGCATAGTAATTTTGTCTTTATAGAGTGGTGTTCCAAATGAATGGTAATGTGTAATTTTTCTTTATAAAAATTAGTTCTTCCACAGAAAACAACGGTAATATTTCTAAGAGAGTTGTATGCTCCCCGATTATTCTACATATACTGATTCTGCCTTATTTGCAGTCCTGATGTCGGGAGCTTCAAGCGCGGAATTGGCTTTTGGGGAAATATACAAACGTCATTCGAGGCGACTTTATCTTTACTGTACCAAAATAACGGGGAATAAACAAGATGCACATGATATTTTTCAAGAAGCATGGATTAAGTTTCACTCAGTAGCGACTTCCACACAAACTTGTGTAGAAAATGTAGCAGGATATATTTTCAGGATAGCTCGAAATCTTTATCTTAATAAAAAAAATGAACGTCAAATAGATATAGTTACTTACGAGGATGTTTATTCTAGCTCGAAGGCAAATCAACTCGAAAATATGGAACAACTTGAAGTAGTAGAAATGCTCAAACGCGCTCTTGACTTATTAGATGATGACTACCGCGAGGCATACGTACTGCACGAACTTGATGATATGCCGTATGAAGAAATCTCAGCAATTACCGGCTCGACCGTAGCCGCTCTCAAAAATCGAGTGTGGAGAGCACGTAAACATATACGGACGTATCTTGCACCGTTACTTTCGTCGTCATAAAATTATGGAGAGGTTAATGGACGGCTTTATTACAATCAGAAAATATCGGTTCATTCTTATTATAAAACTATGAATAACAACGAATTTCTCAATCAATATTTTGATGGTACGCTTGGCGAAGCAGAACAGCAAGTATTCTTTTCGGCTCTTGCAGATGATAGCGTATTGCGTCAGGAATTTAATGATGAAATGCTTGTGCGAAATACAGTACGAGCAAGTGTATTTGCAGAAGCTCCGCCTGCTGACCTGACTAACAGCATCTTTTCTGCGGTCGGATATTCGGGTACTACATCAGTTGGAATAGCACCCGCTCTTCAAACTTCAAATTTTATGAAAGTTGGAGGGTATCTGCTTAGTTTTGCTGTAGGCTGTGTATTCATCGTTCTACTGAATCATTGGGGTAATTCTACAAGCAACACAACTGCTTCAAGAAGTGAACAATTTCAACAAAAACAACAGGTTAGTAATTCAGTGGCTACGAATCAATCTTTGGGTTCACCACAAAATTCGTTGCAAGCAGAAAAATTTAGTCATCGTTCGTATCGTCAAATGATACATTCACAAAACAAGAATAATGCTGAAAACCTATTGAACAATCGAAAAAGAGAAGATTCAGAATTTCTATTAATCCCTAATCAGCAATTACCAAATAAATCTAATACTTCTGCGCCTCAATCAGATGTTCACGATGAAGAGACTGACAATAATAACAAAGTGCAGATTAGTACAACAGCAACCAAACAACCGAACATTTCGGAACATTATTCAATTAATTCGGTTACGGCGGCTAAACAACCTGATATTTACGAACAAGAATCTATAACAACACTTCCACAGACCAAAAATTTTATTACTTCTCTTCGTTCATTACAGTCTGTACCTGCTTCCGGTGATATTGCATCAAACGATCGTCTAGGAATAAATAACATAGCACTCGCATTGTTCTATAAAGTTGACAAACATTTTGCAATTGGTCTTGAAACAGGGCGCGAAGCATTCTACCAAGAATATACTCACCAAACAGATTCATCAACTGATTTTATCAAACAAAACCCAACGATGTGGTGGGGAGGTGCGGCGTTTAGAGGGGAAATTCCTGAATTAGGTTGGAATGAAACGCTCTATCCGTATGCACAAGTTGGTGGCGGGTTGGCTGAATCGGGTGCTTATTTACGAACATCCACCGGAGTATGTTTTGCACCACTCGATATAGTTTCAATGAATATAGGAGTAGATTGGACTTTGCTTCGATATTCTGCCTATACTCTTCAATATTCTACCCAAAAAGTCGGGTGGAGTTATAGCATAAATATTTGTTTTTGAGGCAATTATGAATAAAAAAATCTTGACTCTAAATATTAATTTGTTAGTTGGTTGTGCTGTGTTGATTATCGGATGTGGTGGTGCTGAATCTATTGTCACACCACGTAAAGTAGATGTGGTAATTAACAAAGGAACACCGATAATTACCGACCAAACCGCAAATGCAAGTTTACGTGCCTCCTTAAATTCAACAAATATTTCCACAAAAATTATCCCAAACGTATCGAAGATAATGCTTTACAGTTTTCCTGATACGACATTTGCAATTAATGTTGAATGTAGTATTGCAAATATTTCTACTCAAAATACTGAGTCCTATCGTCTCGACTCTGTATTCTTTCGGACTGGTTTAGTTCCAATTGACGGAAAAATTATAAATCTGAGCGGAATAATTACATCCAAAGATTCACTCGCTTCAAAACTACTGTTTACTACACAAGTAACTTCTTCAAGAAAAACATCTGATACAACATTTGTTCAAAAAAGCGCGTTTAGAAAAGATACAAGCGACACAATGTTATTGGAAAATTTGGTGATTAACCGCATAATTACCAATCAGAATGTAGTGGATGATACGCTTCGATTCTCATTCAACCCATTTGCACCTCCACATCAATTTGATATTAGAACGGATACTTTAGTGCGGATTATTAAGAATACCATTACCAATTCCGATTCCAGTATCCGTAATATAATTGAACCAATTACCATCAGTAATACGTTCTATTCTCCAACGTTATCTGCGCATATTGACAGTAAAAATAAACTCATTACAGCAGATTTTGTGTTTAATACAAACAAAGAGCAAGCCCTTACAGCAAAATTTAACGGGCAGAATGTTCAGGTAGTTATTTCGATTGATATTCCTGTTCCTTAATATTATTGAGAATAACAACTTAAAGTAAAAATTGCAGGCATTTACGTTTATTATTGCTGATACTGCAATCAATCCTTTTCATAGACGTTGTGAGGTGGAAATCTATATTTATAATCACAATCACCCTCAAATAATGAACTATCCTGAAAAAGTAATCGAAGCACTTCGTGAATTTTACAACGGCGAAACATATCAATATAATGTTAAAATTCTTTCTCCATTGGAACTTATCGAAACGCGCGGGCGAAATCTAACGACAAGTGATAACGGACTCATAGCCGGCTGGCAAATTACCAAAATTGGATTGCAAGTCCTTCGCGATAATCCCGACAAACATTGAAAGTGAGTAATTCCAATTGTTGATTCTGTATAAATCCACCACCCTCGACATTACCTTACCGTCGCATTTTCGTATATTTGTGAAAAGTACAATCAATTAAAAGGATTATAGATGGCGGCATATCCATTCGCAGACATAGAACAAAAATGGCAGAATTTCTGGCAAGAACACCATATCAATACAACCCAAGATGATTTTTCTAAGCCAAAGTATTATATATTAGATATGTTCCCATATCCGAGTGGGGCAGGTCTGCACGTCGGGCACCCTGTGGGATATGTTGCCACTGATATTATTGCTCGCTATAAGAAAATGAAGGGCTTTAATGTTCTGCATCCGATGGGATTTGATGCCTTTGGTTTGCCTACCGAACGGTATAGTATGGTTACCGGTATTCATCCTATCGAGGCGACAGCTCAAAATGTAGAAACCTACAAACGCCAACTCGGAATGCTCGGTTTGAATTATGACTGGTCGCGCGAAGTAAATACTACTCATCCCGATTTTTACAAATGGACTCAATGGATATTCCTGAAAATTTATAACTCTTGGTATGATAAAGTATTAAACAAAGCTCGTCCGATTGACGAACTTCCAATTCCTTCAGAATTAACAGATGACATTGAAATTGATAAGTATCGTGATGAACATCGTTTGGCGTTTATCGCAAATATTCCTGTGAATTGGTGCGAAGCATTAGGAACTGTTCTCGCCAATGAAGAAGTAGATGAGTGGACTGGCAAGGGCTACACCGTAGAACGTCGTCCGATGCGCCAATGGATGCTTAAAATTACAGAATATGCCGACCGACTTCTCGAAGATTTAGAACCGTTGAATTGGCCTACTTCTACCAAAGAAATGCAGAAGCATTGGATAGGAAAAAGTGTCGGTGCAGAGATTTCGTTTCCTGTATTAGGGGAAGAAGATTCTATTCGAGTATTTACTACTCGTCCTGATACTGTTTTTGGTGCAACATACATCGTACTTTCGCCCGAACATCCTTTGGTAGAGAAAATTACAACTGACGATTGTCGAATAGCTGTCGATGAATATCGCAAACAAGCATCTCTCAAAAGTGATTTAGAACGTACAGAGCTTTCTAAAGAAAAAACAGGTGTGTTTATCGGTGAATACGCGCTAAATCCTGCCACCAAAAAAGAAGTACCGATCTGGATTGCCGATTATGTTTTGGCACATTACGGAACAGGTGCAATTATGGCTGTTCCCGGACATGACGAGCGTGACCATGAATTTGCCAGTGCAGTCGGACTTCCGATTGTCCGAGTAGTAACAAGCAATCCACGATATTTTGAAGAACGATTAGTAAATGATAATGAGCCGGATATTACCGTAGCAGCTTTTACTGATTATGGATTTAATGTAGATTCATTCAACAATGAAGTTTCTCTCGATGGTTTGCCGACTCAAGAAGCAAAAGAAAAAATAATTGCTTGGCTCGAAGAAACCGGAATTGGAGAGCGGAAAGTTCAATTCAGATTACGTGATTGGTTGTTTTCACGTCAAAGATATTGGGGCGAACCTGTCCCGATTATGTATTTTGATGATGGGACAAAACGATCATTGGACGAAGATGAATTACCTCTTGTACTTCCCGAAGTAGAAAATTATAATCCGGCAGGAACAGGTGAATCACCGCTTGCTACTGTAGATTCTTGGGTAAATTTCATTGACAAAAAAACAGGAAAACACGCACGATTAGAAACGAATACGATGCCGCAATGGGGCGGTTCGTGCTGGTATTACTTACGGTATCTCGACCCTCATAATTCCAATGCATTTTGTGATTTCACAAAACAACAATATTGGATGGGTGATAACGGTGTGGACTTATATGTGGGCGGTGCCGAACATGCAGTGCTCCATCTTCTGTATGCGAGATTCTGGCATAAAGTGTTATTTGATTACGGTTTGGTTTCTACCAAAGAGCCGTTTGCAAAGCTATTCCATCAGGGAATGATACTCGGCGAAGACAACCGTAAAATGTCGAAATCAATGAAAAATGTTGTCAATCCCGATGATGTTGTTCGTGAGTTTGGTGCAGATTCACTACGAGTATTCGAGATGTTCATGGGGCCGCTCGAATCTGTCAAACCGTGGGCTACCAAAGGTGTGGAAGGTGTTTCGCGATTCCTCAATCGTGCATGGCGAATGATTGCTAACGAAGAATACGAACTCTCGGAGCATGTACAAGACATCCAAATGACTCCAAAACAAGAATTTATCGTTCATTCTTTAATCAAAAAAGTAGAAGAAGATATTGAAAGTCTTGGATTCAACACAGCAGTTTCGCAAATGATGATTTTTGTGAATGAATTTACCCAAACTGAGATAAAACCACGTCAAGCAATGGAAACATTTGTGCTGTGTCTTGCGCCGTTTGCTCCGCATATCAGCGAAGAATTATGGAGAATCATGGGTAAAACAACATCAGTTTGTTTGGAGAAGTTTCCTACTTGGGATGCAGATAAATTAGTTCAATCTACGGTTGAGATAGTTTTGCAGGTCAATAGCAAAATCCGCTCGAAAATCATTGTTTCGGCAGACGCACATCAAGAATCTATCGAACAGATTGCATTATTGGACGAGCATGTTCAGAAGCATATCGGTACGATGACCGTTCGCAAAGTTATATCGGTAAAAGGCAAATTAGTCAATTTTATTGTCGGCTAACCAAACATTATGAATGATATAATAATTACTGCTCTTATTGGTGCTTTTATCGGAACAAGTTCGGGAATGTTGGGGTTGGGGGGCGCGCTTGCCGCAACACCACTGCTGAAAATATTTCTTGGCTTGCCGCCTCTGCTGGCACTTGCATCGCCGCTTCCTTCTACGTTGCCATCGGCTATTTCGGGTGCAATCGTCTATCGCCGGCTTAAATTAATTGATTATAAATTAGCAATGTGGGTACTTGTTTCAGCGTTGCCAATGAATATACTGGGAACAAGAGCCACAAAAATAATACCTCCCATTACGCTGATGTATCTCACCGGCGGGTTTATACTTTTAGTTGGAATTACCTTTTTTGTGCGCGGATGGCTACTGAAAGAAGCTCCCGACGAAGAAGTAAAACGGTCGGTTGGGTGGTCGTTGGTCACAGGTGTACTAACGGGGTTGGTTTCGGGAATTCTTGCTATTGGCGGGGGAATGATTATGATACCGTTGTTTATCAAGATTAATAAACTAAAAGTAAAGTCAGCTTTTGCTACTTCGTTATTCTGTATAGCTGTTCTGGCGATTCCGGGAAGTATTTATCATTATATCTTAGGACATATTGATAATAAAACCATGATTATTCTCATGATAATGGTTGTTCCGTTTTCGTATTTAGGGGCTAAATTAGCTGTTCGCTTGCGCGGGAAAACACTCGAACAAATCTTCGGTACATTTATGCTTATTCTGGCGATTTATTTTATTCTCACTCAATAGAATAGAACATTGTTTTGCTTTCCGATGCTACAAACAGAACATTTACCATCCGGTCGGCTACTTACAACCGACCTTCAACATAACTTCATATTTAGCAAATAATTGAAGACACTTGTAACATCAATCCGGAATTTGAATGAAAATATACCTCAATATACTTTTGCTAACTTCATTCCTTTGTGGCTGTGCAGCTTTTGGAACAAAAACGCTTTACAAAACAAGTGAGAAAACAACTAGTAGAAATTTTGGTTTTACCGAACTTTCAATCGATAGTCTTCATGGAGTCATTCCCAAAAAATATTCGAATACAAAGAACGTATTCAACGAAACTATTATGGCTTCTTTTAAAGAAAAAGGATTCGATAGTTTGAGATTTAGCAATCACTTCTTTTCTTTTAGCAATCCCGATACAACCAAGATAAGAGAGCTATGTTCTATTCAGAATATTGATGGAATAATACTATCACAACTGCGTTTTGGAAGTTATCAATCCGGAACGGGAGCTATTGGTTATGTGGTTTCTTCGTTAACAGCACTTGACACCGAAGTTGCTATGAAACTATATGATAAAAGCGGAAAATTGTTGATTTCTACTTCTCACGATACGAACATGGGGAATTCTTATTTCTGGTTTCCTTCGCAAGATACGATGGTGGAAGATGGAACAGAAGGAGCTGTTCGTCGATTAATAGCAGAATTAACTTCTTTGAGTAAATAAACAGCTTCTCCAGCTTAAGAACAATCAATAAAGATATCAATTTTTCCGTGTGGTCGGCTTCCTACAACCGACCTACTTACATATATATTTATTTGGAGTATTGTTTGAAAATTTGTCGCTGTCATTTAAGTCAAAAATTCCTTCTGGTCGTCCTAATATTGCCATTGTTTTCGTGTCGTCTTTTAAAATGCCCTATAACGGTTTGCAGCTACAAGAAGGGCGGGACTTTTACCACAAAACTTGATTTGAAAAACTAAACTTCCATTAACCACAAAACTGTCTTTGAAACACGAAACCCCGCCTTTTGGGTAGGTGCTGTTATATGCTGTTTTTATTTCCATTCGTCTCGTAATTGTCGCCATTCTTTCCAAAATGTCAAGTAACCTTTTTTGTCAAAGTCGTCTGTTGGAATTGTCTTTGGCAAACTTGTTTTATAAAAATTCTCAACTTGGTCTGCGAAGTCCAGAACTGTTTTTTTATAAGCGTCTTTGTCAATAGTTGCTTCTTGTCCGCTGTCAGTTAAGTGCTTAATTTTATTGTCGTCTGTATGAATAATTGTCCAATCAATTCCGCTTGGGCAACCACAAATATTTACAAAGTCTTTTTCATCGTCTGCGATTATAAAGTGTCCGCAACAAGGAAGTAATTGACTTGCGTAGTCGTCTTTTTTATAATTTTCTTTTAGTGTCCGCATTAAATACAAAGCTGTTGCACTTACTGTCACGTCTAAACTGTCTTTGTCTGCAACAACTTCGTCTCCAATTTTTACAAAAACGTGTCCGTGTGCACAAAGGTCTGTTGGTTCGTCAACGTCCTTTATCCAATGAAGGTCTAATATTTTTATGTCAAAATTGTTATCTGTCATTGTTTGCGGTGTGTCCTTCTAAAATAGCATATAACTATCTCATAGTCGCATGTTTTGAACACATA
>JAFDZU010000046.1:16031-18917 GCA_018266765.1 Bacteroidota bacterium | reverse complement strand
AAATTCTGCGTAAGGTGAGTTAATTTGTAATGCGGCTGTTTCATTAGATTGGAACAGCCGTTTTTTCTAACCTATTAGGGTTAATAAAATAGATACTTATTATCAAGTAGTTAACCTGAAAATTAATAAGTGTTTTTAATTTTCAAACTAACGTACAAAACTAAAAAATTTTATAACCAAATTGGTGTTATTCGCGGAAATTCTTAGACCGAAGAATTATCTTTAAACAGTACAAAAAGAAACAATCATTATGACCGACCTAAAAAAAATAATCGCTATTTCAGGTAGCACTCGTGCAAGTTCCACAAACTTGAATTTGATAAAAGCAATTGCAAACTTGACAACTGATAGATTCGACATTACAATATTTGAAGGGCTTACCGAACTTCCTCATTTTAATCCTGACCTCGACAACGCCCAACCACCCGAACAAATCACCAACTTTAGAAATACATTAAGAAAATTTGACGGCATTTTAATTTGTACACCGGAATATGCAATGGGAGTTCCCGGAACATTAAAAAATGCTATCGACTGGACGGTATCATCAATGGAGTTTTCTCGCAAACCGACAGCGTTAATTACTGCTTCATCAGTTGGACAGAAAGGACATAGCTCACTTATGGAAACCCTGAAAATCATTGAAGCAATGATTACAAATGAGACGCAATTATTAATTCCATTTGCTAAAACTAAAATCAATAGTGATTGTGTAATTACAGATGATAAAACACGTATTGAAATAATTCAACTTCTCGATTCGTTTCATAAAATAGTGAGTGATAAATAACAAACGTTATAATTATTGACATCACTCAAACGTGAAAATTAACTACGATAAAAATGTATGTGTTACTGAGAACATCTAAAATAAAACTGTTTGTATTACAGAAATTTATTTTGTTGTGTCTATTATGTTCAGTTTGCTTTTCGACTGCATTTGGACAAAATACGCTGAATGATTATTTGCAAGTTGCATTAAAAAACAGTCCTATTTTTAGTGATAATACAAATCAAATACATGCACTTACCGTTGACAGTCTGCTTATCGGCGCACGCCTGAAACCTCAACTAAATTTTACAAGCAATAATTATTTTGCGCCGGTGATAAATGGATATGGTTATGATGAGGTAATTACCAACAGAGGAAATTACGACGCATTATTAGGTGCAAATTATTCATTTATCGGAGCTGATAATCTCAATAATCAGTTTCAGTCGCTTCGACTTCAAAAACAAGTTTTGGAGCTTACGACAAAACTTAACGAACGGGACTTAAAGCAAACTGTAACTGCACAATATATAGTAGTGTATGGAGAACAGCAAGCCCTTTTTAATTCAGAAAAAATCTTGGAAGCTCTTCGGAATGAAAACGTACTGTTAAAAAAAAGTACAGAGAAAGGTATCTATCGCCAGACTGATTATCTTTCCTTTCTTGTCAATTACAACCAACAGCAACTTTCGTATAATCAACAAAAATTACAAACTAAAAACGACTTGTTTTTACTTAATTATTTATGTGGTATTCCGGATACAACTACTATTTATTTAGCCGAACCCGAATTAAATGGTTCATCACGTATAAACATAGAACAGACTTCATCATTCAAGCTGTTTATACTTGATAGTTTACAACTGCAAAATTCGATTGAACAATTACACTATCAGTATAATCCGAAACTGAGTTTATTTGGTGATGTTGGCTTTAATTCATCCTTGTTATTTCAAGCTGAAAAGAATTTTGGCGCAAGTATTGGACTTAATTTGAGCATCCCTATTTATGACGGGAATCAACAAAATCTACAGTTGGAGAAGTTTACTCTTAATGAAAACATTCGGTTGAATCATTTGAACATTTTCAAAAAACAATTAACTATAAAACAACAACAGTTACAACATCAAATTTCGGAAATGGAAAAGTTAATAACTACTGCACAAGAACAATTATATTTATCTAAAACTCTACTCAAAGCCAATAATCAGCTTCTTGAGACAGGTGATGTACGAATTGCTGATTATATATTATCATTGACAAACTTTATTTCTTCTCAAGCGACTACTCAACAACTTATTTCTAATCGAATGCAACTAATCAATCAACTCAACTATTTGAACTATTAATATGATACACGAACTTAAAAAAATATGTTCATCTATGTTGATGATTTTGGTGCTGTCTTCCTGCGGGAATAAGACAAAAGAAACACCGGAAACCGCCCTAAAGATTGGTACTCCCGTAACGGTAATATCAGTAGGCAAGAGTTCTCTGAAAGAAACAATAGAGTTGAACGCAACATCTCAATTCCTCCTTAAAACACCCGTTAAATCTCCTGCAAATGGTTATCTCCAAAATGTGAGAATTAAACAAGGTGATTTTGTAAAAAAGGGTGAAATCCTCATGAGTGTTATCACAAAAGAGGCACAAGCTATCGGTGGAACAATCAATACTATTGACACATCATTTCATTTTAAAGGTGAAATTAATATTACGGCTCCCGGCAACGGATATATTTCTCAACTTAACTTTCAGACTAAGGATTATGTACAAGACGGCGAGCAAGTTGCAATGATAAGTGATTCTAAAAGTTTTGTATTTATTTTAGATCTTCCTTATGAACTTACCTCGCTTCTGAAATCAAATCAAAATGTACTGGTTATTCTACCCGATTCCTCAAAACTAAATGGAATTATAGAGAAATCTTTACCAACAGTTGATGCAACTTCACAAACTCAGAACTATGTCATTACAACAAACAATAATTCTATGATTCCCGAAAACTTAGTTGCAAAAGTTTTATTGGTTAAATCATCAAAACAGAACGTAACTGCGATTCCTAAAGAAGCTATACTATCTAATGAAACACAAAATAAATTTTGGGTAATGAA
>JAFDZU010000046.1:0-15969 GCA_018266765.1 Bacteroidota bacterium | reverse complement strand
ATAAAGTAGAAATTCTTTCTCCTCTTTTTACAGAATCCGATCGAATTCTCATTACCGGAAATTATGGATTATCTGACACAGCTAATGTTTTTCTATCAAAATAAAAAGTGAAATTCTTCCATTCTCATAAAAGCCCGCTTACGGTCGTTATTATTATTATCCTCCTAACGGGAGGGTTTGTTTATAGCCGTATGCAGGTTTCGCTTTTTCCTGAAATCACCTTTCCTAAAATAAAAATCATCGCCGATGCGGGACAAATGCCTATTGATAAAATGATTTTGACCGTTACCAGACCGATTGAACTTGCCATAAAAAGGGTTCCGGAATTAAAATTATTGCGAAGTACAACCAGTCGTGGCAGTTGCGAACTTTCTGCATTTATGGATTGGAACAGCAATATTGACCTTGACCAACAGCGCATTGAATCAAAAATTAATGAAATAAAGAATCAATTGCCCCCCGATGTAAATCTGCAAGTAGAAAGAATGAATCCGAGTATTCTTCCGGTAAGCGGTTACACCCTCGAAAGTAATTCTCGGTCGCCGATAGAAATGAAGATACTTGCACAATATACAGTAAAGCCGTTTTTGTCGCAGGTAGATGGTGTAAGTGAAGTGAGAGTAATTGGAGGGAAATCAAAAGAATATCACCTTTTACTTAATATTCAAAAATTAACTTCGCTTGGCATCACACCGGAAGTTATTAGTACTGCAATCAGCAATACAGGTTTTATAAAAAGCAATGGCTATCTGAGCGATTATCGCATGATGTATCTCTCAATTACCGATGCCGCATTAGAAAATAAATCGGAGCTTGAAAATCTTGTTATCAGCAACAACGGGAAAAGAATCATACTTCTGAAAGATATTGCCGAAGTGCAAATATCAGAAGCAAAGGAATATATCCGAATCAATGCAAATGGAAATGATGGTATTTTAATAGCTATCATTAAACAACCCAATGTAAACCTTATTCAGCTTTCAAATGACATGGAGATAAAAGTAGCTGAGTTACAACATACATTACCCAAAGATGTTACTATCAAACCCTATTACGTTCAAGCTGATTTTGTTACTGAATCAATTCGAAGTGTAACTGACAGTTTGTGGATTGGATTGCTTCTTGCAATTATTGTTGCTGTGATTTTTTTACGTTCGTGGAAAGCTAGTGTTGCCATTTTACTTACAATTCCTGTCACACTTCTTCTTACCATAATTATATTTTACGCAACAGGTCAAACGTTTAACATCATGACTCTTGGTGCTATTGCCGCTTCAATAGGGTTAATCATTGATGATGCAATAGTTGTTGTAGAACAAATTCATCGTACCCATGAAGAGCATCCTGAAGTTCAATCAAAAGATTTGGTTGGCAAAGCCATTCGTTATTTGTTTCCTGCAATGATTGGTTCATCACTCAGTACCATTGTAATTTTTCTTCCATTTATATTTATGACAGGAGTAGCAGGTGCATATTTCAAGGTAATGACAAATTCGATGATTATTACGTTGATTTGTTCATTTTTAGTAACATGGCTTTTGCTTCCGGTCATTTATTTATTATTAATTAAAAAAGATAGTGTAATAGTCAAAGAAACGCAAGTAAAAATTGGCAAGCAACAACGTTGGGTAGAGTATTTTATCAAAAAACCGTGGATAAGCTTTCTCATTATACTTTCATTTATACTTAGTATAGTTCTTGTCATTCCTAAATTAGAAACCGGTTTTCTTCCTGATATGGATGAAGGAAGTATTGTACTTGATTATTCTTCCCCACCCGGAACATCCTTAGAAGAAACTGACCATATATTAAGAGAAGTAGAGAAAATAATAGTCGCTGAATCGGATGTAGCAACCTACTCTCGACGAACGGGAACTCAAATGGGATTTTTTATCACAGAGCCAAATCGGGGCGATTATTTAATACAGTTAAAGAAAAACAGGAAACACACTACCGAAGATGTTATTCAAGATATTCGTTCGAAAGTGGAAGCATCACAGCCATCATTGCGGATTGATTTTGGTCAGGTTATAGGTGATATACTTGGGGATTTAATGGCAAGTGTCCAACCCGTTGAAATTAAAATTTTCGGAAATAATAGAAAGAAACTCCAAGAACTTTCTAAACAGACTGTTTCCATCATCCAAAATGTAAAAGGAACAGCTGATGTATTTGACGGAATTGTAATTGCCGGCCCGTCAATAAATGTCGAACCCAAAGATATCCAACTTGCGCAATTTGGAATAACTCCCGCAAATCTCCAGAAGCAAATTCAAACATCATTAGAAGGTACCGTTGTAGGAACAGTAAATGAAATTAATCAACTAACAGATATTAGAATGACTTATTCGGGTAACCACAAATTAAGTGTTGAAGATTTAAAGAATCAACGGGTATTTTTACCGAATGGAAAATTAAAACCAATTTCAAGTTTGGCAAGTATTACTATTAATTCAGGTGATGCCGAGGTTAACAGAGAAAATTTAGAATCCATGGGAGTCGTAACTGCCCGTTTGGATAATCGGGATTTGGGAAGTGTGATGAATGATATTCAGAAGGAAGTATCAAAACTCATTTTGCCCGTAGGATATCATGTTGTTTATGGTGGTGCTTTTGCCGAACAGCAACAATCATTCAAAGAACTATTGATGATATTAATTACTTCAAGTTTATTTGTGTTTGCTGTTATTCTATTTTTATTTAGAGAGATTAAAACAGCACTATTGGTGTTAGTTATAGCAATTCTTGGAATTGCCGGAAGTTTAGTTGCCTTACTTGTTACGCATACGCCCTTAAACGTCGGAAGTTATACAGGATTGATAATGATTACCGGAATAATTAGCGAAAATGCTATATTCACATTCCTTCAGTTCCGTACTTCAATTCAAGAAGGAAAATCAAAAGATGAAGCAATAATTTATTCAATCTCAACGCGCCTTCGCCCTAAATTAATGACGGCACTCGGTGCTATAATTGCCCTGCTTCCGATAGCACTTGGCATTGGTGCAGGGGCTCAACTTCACCAACCGCTTGCAATTGCAGTTATTGGTGGTTTTATAGTTGCTTTGCCACTATTATTAATTGTATTGCCGTCATTGATTAGAATGACGAACATTTCTGTACCGCTTCAAAAAACATAATGATATCCAAACTATAATTGAAATCAAACCGTTTTTACAAGGAAGCACAACGTCTCGTATGATGTTACGAATCAAGCATTCTATTTAACAGCACAACATTGTGATTAAAGCAACCAATATATTTCTTTTGATATTCTATCTGTTTGGTACATTGTGTTTGCCAAAGGGTGATTTCTCTGCATTAAAAGACTTACCGGAAATGTACCGGCATTGCAAATACAATGAAGATAAAGACATGACACCGCTTGACTTTATTACCGACCATGTAATTAATGTTGATGGCATTTTTGATAAACACGATAACGGAGACAGACAGAAACCACACCGGCAAATCCCAGCCCTACATCATTCTCAAATAATAGTTTATCAACCTGCAATCTCTTATATTTTAACCAAAAACCTTACCATCGTTGTTAGAACAAAAGATTCTTTTTGTTCTGACAACTTCACTCAATCGGAATATACTTCTAAAATATTCCACCCCCCCAAGATTTAAAGATAGTTTTAAAGAATACAATGCTTAATTTTAAAGAAAAAACTATCATTTTATTACACAAATATTAATCTAAAAAAATATATGAAAAAATCAATCTCAGTTGCTATGGCACTACTACTCTGTGTTTGTGCAACAAGTTTTGCTCAAAGGAAAGCTCCGTCTGCTGTAACTTCAGCGTTTAATCAAAAATTTTCGAATGCCACTAATGTAAAATGGGACAAAGAGAATCCTCATGAATATGAGGCAAGTTTTACATGGAATGGTAAAAAATATTCTGCTAATTTTAGCGATAAGGGTGAATGGTTAGAAACGGAAAGCGAAGTAACGTTTGCTCAATTACCCGACAAAGTACAGCAAACATTTACTACTTCTCACAAAGGAACGAAAGTAAACGGTGTTGCGAAGATTGAAACTTCAAAAGGTACTACTAAATATGAAGTTGAAATTAAAATTAGTGGTAAAACAGTCGAGTATTTTTATGATTCTAATGGTACAGAATTGAAGAAATAACAAACTGAACGTCAGAACACCAATTGGCGTTCTGACGTAATTTTATATTGATATGAGGAAAACTGTCCTTGCCGGGTAAATCAATCAATTAATTTACAGTACAATGGAAACTCTTGACCGAAAAAAACACTGGGAGAATATCTATCAGACAAAAAAACTCAGTGAAGTAAGTTGGTTTGAGCCAACACCGGAAACATCGCTAAATTTCTTTCAACAATTTAACATCCCTAAAACTGCAAAGATTATAGATATTGGCGGAGGAGATAGTTTATTGGTTGATAATTTACTCAAATTAGGATACCAAGATATTACAATTCTTGATATTTCAGAACAGGCACTAAGTAGAGCAAAACAACGACTTGGCAACAAAGCCGCAAACGTAAAATGGGTAGTTGCTGATGTAGTAACGTTCAAACCTACTGAAAAATATGACTTCTGGCACGACAGAGCCGCTTTTCACTTTCTAACTGAGGAAAATGAAATATCAGATTATCTTGATACAGTCCAACAAAATATTAATCCAAGCGGTGTTTTAGTAATTGGAACATTTTCAGAACAAGGCCCCAAAAAATGTAGTGGAATAGAAATCAAACAATATTCTGAGTCTTCAATGACAAAGCGACTAAAAACCTATTTTGAAAAAATTAAGTGTATTACAGTTGACCACAAAACACCATTTGATACTATTCAGAATTTCATATTTTGTAGTTTTAGAAAATTAGCAGGAATGTAATGAAAGTATTCAATTAATTAATTTGTTACGATAACAACATCAAATTAAAATGAACAATAATATGGGTACTAAAATAATACATAATGGCAAAATTATTACAGTCAATTCAACCATTACTTGCCCACAATGCGGACATCAGAAAGAAGAAATTATGCCGACTGACGCTTGTGTTTACTTCTATAAATGTGAAAACTGCAAAACACTATTAAAACCAAATCAAGGTGATTGCTGTGTATTTTGCAGTTTCGGAACAGTAAAGTGTCCGCCAATTCAAGCAGGTGAACATTGTTGTGAGCATTGTTAGTTTGATTTATCAATTTTATAATACCGTACTAACTTGTTTCAAATTAGTATATTATATAAATTGTCTGTAAACTGTCGAGCAACTACATCTCCATCCACTCTTTAATAATTGTTCCTGCTTCTTCACATTCTTCTTGAACAAAATGCCCACATTCAGGTAAACGAACAACCGTTCGTTTCGTAAATAACCCTTCAAATTTTTCTAATTCTATTTCGCGAAACGCTGTATCTTTCGTTCCCCACAAGAGCAAAGTTGGTATATTGGTAATATTGGAGCTAAGTTTCCAAAGTGAATCGAACCAATTACTTGAACCAATTAGTTCTTTTGCCAAAACTGCTGTCGAGGTGCGACTTTGTGGTGTAGGAAATGCTTTTAGATAATGGTTGTGAATATGTTTTGTTAGTTTTGATTTATCACCAAAAGATATTTTAAGCATAACTTTTGGCGAAAAATTCCATCGTTTATAGAGAAACCGTCCAAAAGCACTACCCAATAGTTGACTTGCTTGTTTGAAATGCTTATCGTTCTCGAGTGACCACATGAATGAATTCATAATCACTAGTTTTTTTACATTTTCGGGATGATTCAATGCGTAGTGTAATCCAATTGGTCCACCAAAATCATGAACAATAAGTGTTATCTTTTTTAGGTTTAAATCTTCAATCCATTTTTCTAAATTTCGGGCATGATGTTCCGGTTTATATGAAAAATAATCCGGTTTATCCGACAAACCAAAACCCAAATGATCGGGTGCAAGACAACGATAATTTTTTGAGAGAGTTTTAATTATTTTCCGATAAAGAAATGACCACGTCGGTGTTCCATGAACCATAACAACAGTCTCCCCTTGCCCCTCATCAACATAGTGCATCATTCCGGCGGGCAGTTTCAAATACTGTGAATTGAACGGATATTCACTTTTATCAACCCATTCAGGAAGCGTATTCATATTATTACCTATATTTATTAATAATACATTCTTTGATTTCTTCAATCGGGTAAGGTGTAGATTCGGGTGCAAGCACATAATTTGTACAAACTCCATCTACAATAGAAAACAGCAGAAGTGCTTCATTATGCTGAGCTTCAGGGTCACGAGGGTCGAAAAATGTTTCGAGTGTTGCTATTGTATTGACGTACATTTCTGCGAGTTCATCTGATAACAGTTCCTGTAAAAACGGCTGTGTCCTGAGTGCATAGAACATTGACCAAAAATGTCTGTTAGTTTTGATAATACGAACAACATTATTTAAGTATTCTTCTAATTTTTCGAGTGGTGAGGCATCTTTATTTACATCGAATGATGCTTGTACATCTGCCATACTCTCTTTAATTATTTCTGTAAGCAGAGCTTCTTTACTTGGGAAATAGCGATACATTAACCCTTGTGCAATATTGGCAATGCGGGCTATCATCGAAATTGGAGTACGGTCATATCCATTGCGGGCAAATAGCTCTAAGGCAGTTTCAACAATCTTTGCTCGGCTGTTTTCACGGACGGAAGATTTTGTTTCCATTGTAGTTATCGTTAATAGTTTTATAAAAAAATACACTTAAAATCTAACACTGAATGAACACTCATTCACAAAAATATTGCAATTATTATTATTATGCAAGAAAAATTCGTGTCAATAAATCTTTCTGCTAACCGTTTGCATCAAACCTTTTAAAATGGTAGTTTGATTAGAATAGAAAATCACACCTGAAAATTTAGTATAGAATAACGAAAGTATAATGAACGACTTTAATTTTGATGATGAAATACCCGAAGAATTTAATTCCCAAGAGATGGAAGAGCATCTGCGACGCTATCGAAAACTCGCAGGAGAAGGCGGAATACAACGTGAAGCATCTCCCGAAATGTTGGAATTACTTACTCAATATTGCATTGAAAAACTAAAATTTGCCGATGCACTTGAATTCGCTGATGCATTGATTGCTTTTACACCATATTCTTCGGATGCTTGGATGTGGAAAGCAATTTCACTTGTACAACTGGGGCGGGCAGAAGAGTCCATTGAATCTTTTGATAAGTCTTTGTCAATAAATCCGTTTGACGTACAGGTGCAGGTTGCTAAAGCAATGGCATTGGAGCAATGTAAACGAACAGACGACGCACTCGCAATTTATAATTTTGTACTCGAAATGTTTCCTACCAATGAAGATGCACTATTTGGCAAAGCACTTCTTTGCGAAAAAACTGAACAGTATAAAGAAGCGATTTCCTTGCTGAAATATTTGCTTCATTCCGAACATTTCGGGAAAGAAGCTCTCGCTGAATTAGCTTATTGCTATGATTCTTCGGGAGATTATGAGAAAGCATTGGAGATGTATCAAAAAAGTATTGATGCAAATCCTTTCGACGAGACAGTGTGGTTCAATCGTGGAGTAGTTCTGTGTCATTTGGAGCAATATTATCAAGCAATAGAAAATTTTGAATATGCAATTGCTCTCAAAGAAACATTTGCCGTTGCTTGGTTTAATATGGCTAATGCCAATGCATCACTTGGTCGGTTTCAAGAAGCGATACAAGGGTACGAGACAGCGGCTAAGTATAAATTTAATGATTCACAATTGTGGCATAACTTGGGGAGTGCTCATGAAGAATTGGGTAATATTGAAAAGGCAATTCTTAATTTTACCAAAGCAATTGAAATAGATAGTAATGCTTTTGATTCTCATTTTAGTCGCGGTGCTTGTTACGATTCAATTGGAAATTATACTCTGGCACTCGAAAATTATGATGCGGCTCTTGCAATCAAAACTGAAAATGCAGATGTGTGGTATGCCAAAGGAGATGCACTTTATAATGTCGGACAACAACAAGAGTCTCTTAATTGCTATCGCACAGCACTCTCACTAGCCCCAAAGGATGTGGAATGCTGGCATGATTACGGGCTAACCCTCCTCGAACTTGGAATAATTGACGATGCAGGTGAAGCTTTTAGGCATATAATCGAGCTTATGCCCGATTGGTATCAAGGTTATTATTCACTTGCGAAAGTAATGGCAGTATCTGGAAAATTAGATCTCGCGGCAGAATTACTTGTAGATGCATTCGTCAAAAAACCACTGGTGGAGCTTAACTTTAAATTAGAATTTATCTTGATTCTCGATACGAATCTTATGGGTGAATTAATGGAAAAAATTAACGAGTTGAAAAAGCAATAAAGTTTTTATCGGTATTCATTTAGCTCCCTAAAAACTCACCCTATACACCACCGCCCTACTCTCACAATACTCTTCCAAACCAACCGGAATCTTTTCATGAATTACAACTGTTTTTGATGAATATACCATTCAATTCATTCCATATTTTATAAATTTTTGTAGTTTTGCAGTACGGTCGAATTTTGAGACGTCCAAATTGACTATCCAAAAGCAAGCTAATATTTGCTTTTTGGGGTGTAAATTTATCTTTTAAAATCATTTACAATAAAATGCTTATGAGCGACAGAAATATATTGATTCTCAATCAATCACTTATAAGCCCTGCTGTTATCTCAAAACTCCTGAAACATTACCCTACTCTTCAAAACACAAGTAGTGAGTCCACAGTCACATTCCAACTTTCAGACTTAACTTACTCCGAACGTGATAATTTTCTCCTCGACATGAGGTTTTTTGAGCAAAATCCAATGCTCCCTTTAGAAAATATTTGTTCACGATTAGATAATTACAATCCTAAAAACGAATCTCAAGAAGAACTGCTCAAATATGCGCGTCAGCTTGTTGCCTTACAGGATGAAAGTGTTGGTGCCGGGTTGTATATGTTCGGTGAGGCCGGAATTGGCAAAAGTCACGTTGCTATAAGCATTAGCAAGGAATTTATGTTGCGAGGTTTACATCCGAATTTCCAAACAGCTGAACATTATCGCTTAAAACAAAACACAGTTCTCACCCCAGGTCAAGTATGGATAATTGATGATATGAATTCCGGCTTCCATTTGTCCTCACGACTGTTTAAAGAAGTGGTCTTGAATGCTCACGACCGAGGCGGAAGGGTGTTTGTAACCAGCAATAAAAATTATGATGAATTGATGTACGAAATGTTTGTAGGAGACGGTAAAGCAAATCGTATGCGATACGAAGATCGAACCAAGGGAATGTTTAAAATCTTGAATGTGACCGGTGACAGTTATCGGCAAGCGAATGCTTGGTACAAGTAGTGAACTTCTAGTTTTAACTAATTCTTGTTTCAATTCTATAATTTCCTTCCCTGAAAAACAGTTCTCGTTTCATCTTAAATTTAACACATACTTTTCTACTACAATATTTCTATGAATAATCTTACATCAAGGGTTTTGGTGGCACTTTTAGGAATTCCTGCGCTTATCTATATTATTTTGCAAGGAGGGGCGTTGTTTTGTGGATTGATTGTAATTATTACATCAATTGGTCTTTGGGAATTCTATTTGATGGCGGAAAAGAAAGGTATCTCGGCGAATAAATATGTCGGAATATTTTTTGGTGCAATGATACCCATACTATTTTTTATTCCGAGTATGGATAAATTCGGATTATTCACATCGATGTTAAATGTTGTCTTTACACTTTTGTTATTCGTAGTTTCTACAATTTTAGCCGAAATGTTTCGCGGAAAGCCGAATGCTTTTTTGAATATAACGGTCACGATTGGGGGCGTTATGTATGTAGCCGGATTCCTGTTGTGTTTACTTGGAATTCGTACTCTTCCTTCCATTTTGGGTGTGCAAAATCTACATGGCGGATATTTTATTTTATGTATGTTTATTGCGATTTGGCTTTGTGATACAACCGCTTATTTTGTTGGTAAATCGATTGGCCGGCACAAATTATTTGAACGAGTAAGCCCTAACAAAACATGGGAAGGTGCAATTGCAGGTGCAGTTGCGGCAGTCGGTGGTTTTATTGGAGTATCTGCATGGTTATTGCCGGAATTACCGATGGTTCATTCAGCAACATTAGGTATCATCGTTGGCACTATAGGGCAAGCAGGAGATCTTGCCGAGTCGCTTTTGAAACGTGATGCCGGCGTGAAAGACAGCTCAAATATCCTTGCGGGACATGGTGGAGTTCTCGACCGTTTTGATAGTATTTTGATGACTTCACCTATAGTCTATATATATATTTTTAGTATAGATTTATTGGGAAAATGAAGGATTGACATAAAACACTTGCATCACAAAATATTTTTGTTTAATTTCACAATTATAAATTTTCATAATATTAACCTTGTTCTTGTATTGTAAGGAAAATAGTCTTAGAGAAGATTTAATTTAAGTTTTTGATAATAGATAGTCTTTGCCGTATCCTCGCCTCCACAGAGAAATATCACACCAATTATTCGGATTGATTCAGTAACATAGTGGCGCAAAGACCGACAACAATAGAATAGCCGAAACTAATATATGCAACATAACAGTTGCTTTCTTGTTGTACTAATTTCAGGAGGATGTATGAGCCGATTCTACTTCGTTACTTTTTGTTTTGCAGAAAGCCCGCCTTGATGCGCTTGATATTATATTTGGGGTATTGTACTTATAATAAAGAGTATAATTATTAAATTAAGTCGCACCTTACAAAAGCCGAATCTTCTCATGTTTGGTGCAAAAGTCGTCAAATTCTCGTGTTAAATTTTTATTTTGATAGCTAAGTAATCACATAAATTCTGTTTCAAAACAGTATAGTATGTGTCTTAATATACTTAGTTCAGTAAAATTATTTATTCAATAAACTATTAAATATGATATGAAAACTATTTTTACTTTGTGTATCGTTTTGGTTATATGCACCGTTTTAGGTGCATCGGCGCAAGACAACCGACAAATTACAGGAAAAATTACCTCGAAACAGGGAACTCCCCTTTCAGGAGCTACAGTTCTTGTAAAAGGTACTACAATTGGTACTTATGTCAAAGCCGACGGTAGATATAAATTGATGGTTCCTGCAAGTGCTCATACACTTGTCGTTAAATTACTCGGTATGAAAACAAAAGAAGTTGCTATCGGACAAAGTGACGAAATTAACGTCGTTCTCGAAGAAGATGCAATGAATCTTAATGAAGTAGTTGTAACAGCAGTTGGTTTGGAAAGAGAAAAGAAAGCGGTAGGTTACGCAGTACAAGAAGTAGGTGGAAGAGAACTTACTCAGTCCCGTGAAGTCAATCTTGTCCAAGCACTTTCTGCTAAAGCGGCAGGTGTTCAGATTAACAGTTCAGCAGGTGTGGCTGGTGCTTCAAGTAATATTATTATTCGGGGTGCTTCATCTATTACGGGTAATAATTCTCCACTTTTTGTTATTGATGGTATTCCTATCGACAACTCGCAGCAATATAGCGGAAATCCTGATAATGGTGGTAATAACCTCCTTGCAGGTGTTGCATATTCGAATCGTGCTATTGACATTAATCCCGAAGACGTTGCCTCGATGACAGTACTAAAAGGACCTGCGGCAACTGCACTTTACGGTTTACGTGCCTCCGGTGGTGCTATAGTTATTACAACCAAACGCGGATCTTCAAGCCAAGGTGATAGAATTGACATTAACTATAATACCTCTATTGGTATTGACCAAGTAAGCCAACTTCCGGGAGTACAGAAATTATATTCACAGGGTACCGGAGGCCAATATCGTGCACCAAATACAGGTAATGCACTCTCTTGGGGAGCATTGATAGATACACTTAAATGGGATCAAGGTACATATCGTTTTGACAAAAACGGTAATATTGTCGGTGCAAGTGACCCTAACGGTAAAATTAAAGTAACCCCCTACAATAATCTCGATAATTTCTTTGCTACCGGTACTACTTATAACAATTCTCTCAGCATGTCCGGTGGAAGCGAAGGCGGTTCATATTTTGTTTCATTCTCTAATTTGAAACAATACGGTATCGTACCTAATAATGAATTTAACAGAACAACAATGAAAATTGCCGGTGATGCAAAAATTGCGGCAAGTTTGAAAGCATCCGGTTCATTGAGCTATATGAACTCCGGTGGACAGAGAATCCAACAAGGTTCTAATACTTCCGGTGTAATGCTTGGTATGCTTCGTACTCCCGCTACATTTGATAATACAAACGGTAATGGAAAAGGACAAGCAGCGGCAGATGTTGAGAGTTCCTATCAATTTGCCGATACACGCGGACAGCGCAATTATCGTGGCGGCGGCGGATATGACAATCCTTTCTGGACAGTAAATAAAAATGCTTTTAGCGATGATGTGGATCGATTAATCGGTAATGTTCAGCTAAATTATGTTGCATCCGAGTGGGCAGAAGTTATGTACCGAATTGGTGGTGATTTCTACAGCGACCGTCGTGACGGTTCGTTTGCAATCGGTTCGAGAACTCTTCCACAAGGTCAAGTTTCTTACGATGAATACTATAACCGTGATATAACATCAGACTTAATCGTTACCTTTAACAAAAAAATTAATGATGATATTACCGGTACTCTGTTAATCGGTAATAACGTATTTGCAACCTCAGGTAGTCAATTATATGTACAAGGCGATGGCTTAGTTGTGCCAGATTTTTATCATATATCCAATACACAGGGTCAGATTTCTCGCGAATCATTCAACTCAAAACGTACAGCGGCTTTCTACGGAGATTTGAGTTTGAAATACAAAGAAATGCTCTTTGTGAATGGTACTCTTCGTAATGAATGGTCAACTTCTTTGCCCGACCCTCTTAATAATTCATTTATGTATGGCTCAGGAAGTGCAAACTTTGTATTTACTGAATTAATGGATAAAAGCGACGTATTCTCTTTTGGTAAATTCCGTCTCTCGTTTGCTGTTGTCGGTAAAGATGCTCCAATTTATTCAACTGTTACAACGTACAATCAAGGAACGTATGGAGATGGCTGGACAAACGGAATTTCATTTCCGTTTGGCGGTTTAGTAGGTTATATGGAAGGTAATACTTTGGGTAGTACAACTCTAAGACCTGAAAAAACAAATGCAATTGAAGTTGGTCTCGATCTTAAATTTTTTGAGAACAGATTAGGGCTTGATATTAGTTATTATAAACAAAATAGTGTTGACCAGATTTTCTCAGTGCCTGTTGCCGCTTCATCCGGCTTTAATGCTGTATTGATGAATGCAGGTGAAATGGAGAACAAAGGTTTTGAGGTTATGTTAACAGCTAATCCTATAAATACAGCTGGATTTAATTGGGATGCGCAAATTAATTTTGCTAAAAACACTAATACAGTCGTTGCTCTGACCGAAGGTGTAGAAAATATATTCTTAGGCGGATTTGAAGGTGCTTCGGTTCGTGCAGTTGCCGGACTTCCGTATGCAACAATTTTTGGCAAAGGATTCCTACGTGATGCAAATGGCAACTTAGTTATCAGCAATGATACCAATGATGCCAATAACGGATTCCCGATGTTAGACCCCAAAGAAAAAGCGTTCGGCAGTGCTACTCCCGATTGGACAATGGGTTTTCGCAATACATTTTCTTATGAAGGAATTACACTATCAGTACTCTTGGACATCAAAAAAGGTGGAGTTCTTTGGAATGGTACACGCTCTGCTCTCTACTATTTCGGTACATCTGACGGAACTGCTGACCGCGGTGTTAAAAAAGTTTATTCAGGAGTAACAGGTCATCTTGATGCAGACGGAAATCCTGTGATAGATGGTAAACCCAATACGATGGAAGTTACGCTAGACCAAAGCTGGTATTCAGCCGGACGCGGTAATGGATTTATTGGAGATAATACCGAAGACTTTATCGAAGATGCCGGATGGACACGTTTACGTGAAGTAACACTCAGCTATCGTTTGCCAAAGTCAATTATGGAAAGTACTCCATTCTCGGGTGCAGAAATATCATTTTCGGGTAGAAACTTATGGTTAAGCACAAACTATAAAGGTGTTGACCCCGAAACAAGTTTGCTCGGAGCAAATAATGCACAGGGAATTGACTATTTTAATATGCCCGGCACTAAGACATATACTTTTGCTCTTCGTGTTAATTTCTAATTGGGTTTAAATTTAATAATTACCAACTAACTTTACTAATATTATGAAAACAAAAATAATTTCAGGGCTACTTTGTTTAGCAACTTGTGCCATGATTGGCTCGTGCGATAAGTGGATTGATTCAAGTATAAACGTTGACCCGAACAATCTCACTTCTGCTTCCTTAAAAGTAATATTGCCAACCGCCGAAGCCGGCTTGGCGTATCAAATGGGTGGCGATATTGGAAGATATGTAGGTTTGTTTAATCAACATTACACAGGTGTATCTCGCCAATCAGCCGGCTATTATGGCTATACCTTTACCGAATCGGATGACAATAATATTTGGGAATTTAATATGTACGCAGGTTGTATGAAAGACATGAGCGACATTATTACAATT
This sequence comes from Bacteroidota bacterium, assembly GCA_018266765.1. Lineage (GTDB taxonomy): Bacteria > Bacteroidota > Ignavibacteria > Kapaibacteriales > UBA961 > JADJXV01. Next base: position 1,425 of record JAFDZU010000046.1, on the reverse strand, counting down.
GCCCGTAATACAGGTGCTCCTCACTATCAAGGTGTAGGCGAAGTATTAATGGCATACTCGCTTGGTACAATGAGCGACCTTTGGGGCGATATTCCTTATGCAGATTGTTTCAAAGGGAACGGAAATCTAACCCCTGCTTATCAATCACAGCAGGAAATTTATAGTGCAATTCAAAATTTATTGGATTCTGCTCTTATACACTGTTCAGCTGCCGCAAGCAATTTCAAGCCGGGTGCAGACGATTTAGTCTTTGGCGGCAAGATGGCAAATTGGAGCAAAACAGCAAGTGTACTCAAAGCTCGCTATGCACTTCATCTTGCTAAACAAGATGCGGCAGGATATACAAAAGCACTTGCAGCACTCGATGCGAAAAATTTTGCAGGTAATGCTGATGACGCTCAGTTTATATTTGGCTCATTAGAAACCGAAGCAAATCCACTGTATCAATTTATGGATCAACGTGGTGATATTTCTATGGGTCCGGTTATTATAGCTTTAATGGATACATTAGATCCACGACTTCCAAAGTTTGCAGGACTTGATGCTACAAAAAAATATTCACAAGAATCAGCTCCCGGAGCTTTCTACGCTTCAATTAATTCCCCTGTTCCTTTTGTTACGTATGCAGAGGCGAAGTTTATTGAAGCTGAAGCCGCATTTCAAACAGGTAACAAAGCACGAGCACATACTGCATTTGTTGAGGGAATAACTGCTTCATGTGCCAAAACAGGCGCAGACTCCGTAACAATTGCAGCATTTCTCAAAATGCCAAAAATTGATCCTGGTGAAGCAAATCTTACACTTCAAAAGATTATGGAACAAAAATATGTTGCACTCTTTACGATGGCAGAAAGTTGGACGGACTGGCGCAGAACCGGCTTCCCTACTCTTACTCCAATTACAGGAAGCCAAGTTCCTCGTCGCTTCCCGTATCCGTTAAGTGAGCGCACTCGCAACAGAGTTCAGCTTGAAAAAGTAAGTGCCGGAGTTTCCTTATTTAGTCGTGTATGGTGGGATAAGCCATAATCCGCTTTATGCGGTCTATAGCATACAATTCGGCTCGGCTGATTTCATATCAGCCGAGCCGAATTATTTTACATAAATAATATTTATTCTATACTATATTTGGCTATGTTTTTTTTTCGTTGTATTATAGCGGTATAATAGTGGAATTACCGCTACTTGATAAGCCCATCTCAATAACGTACTCTCCTTCATAATGACTGTAATCGGAGTAGAAATAATGTTTGAAACTGAAATTGAACAGCTAAAAAAACATCTTATCGCACGGCTTCCACAAGCGGAGCCGTTTGTGTATTTACGCGATGTACTTGCTTGCGAAAGTATTGCTGATTGTTATAAAAAATCAATCCAAGCAGAAGTGGATTGGTGGATTTACGAGGAACAGCTCGACCGTGCAGACCA
>JAFDZU010000045.1 GCA_018266765.1 Bacteroidota bacterium | reverse complement strand
TTAAAAACTTAAAACAATTATGGCCTTTTATCAATTAATTACAACGCAAAAATTACCTGCAAGCATTAGCGAAATTTGGGACTTTATTTCATCTCCGGATAATTTAAAAGAAATAACACCTGAGCACATGGGTTTTATTGTGACCAGCAATTCCGGAGCAGAAAAAATGTATCCGGGTATGATTATAACCTACAAGGTTAGTCCCTTATTTGGCATAAAATTAAATTGGATGACAGAAATCACCCATGTTAAAGACTTCGAATATTTTGTAGATGAGCAAAGGATAGGCCCCTATTCAATGTGGCATCATCAGCATAAAATTGTAGCCATTGAAGGTGGAGTTTTAATGACAGATATTGTTACCTATCAACCTCCAATGGGTATATTAGGTGCACTCGCAAATTCGTTAATTATAAAAAATCAACTAAAACAAATATTTGATTATAGAGCAGTTGCTTTAGAAAAAAGGTTTGGGAAATTTATTATATGAAGATTTTACTTACCGGTGTAACCGGATATATTGCACAGAGATTATTACCCGTTTTATTGAAAAACGGACATGAAGTTATATGTTGTGTAAGAGATAAAAACAGGTTCAATAAAAAAAATTATTCTACTTCAAATCTCACAGTAATTGAGGCGGATTTTTTAGACAAGGAAAGTTTACAGCAGATTCCAAAAGATATCGAGGTTGCCTATTACCTAATCCATTCCATGTCAACGCAAAGTGGTGACTTTGAACATATGGAGGAGATGTGTGCAACGAATTTTAGAAATTGCATTGAACAAACGAATGCTAAACAAGTTGTTTATCTTAGTGGGATTAGCAACGCTGAAGAGTTATCGAAGCATTTATCCTCACGAAAAAATGTAGAAACCATTTTATCAGGTTCTAATTTTGCACTCACCACTTTAAAAGCCGGAATAATTGTAGGATCGGGAAGTGCCTCATTTGAAATCATTCGCGATTTAGTTGAGAAAATACCTATAATGATTACCCCCCGTTGGCTAAAAACTAAATGTCAGCCAATTGCTATACGCAATGTGATAGAATTTTTAATTGGTGTCATTGGTCAAACAGAAACTTACAATAACAGTTATGATATAGGTGGACCAAATATCGTCAGTTATAAAGAAATGCTTTTGCGATTTGCAAAAATACGTGGCTTAAAAAGACGTATCATTATTGTACCGGTTATGACTCCAAAAATTTCTTCTTACTGGTTATATTTTGTTACTGCCACATCCTTTGCACTTGCAAAAAATTTAGTAAATAGCATGAAAATCGAAGTGATTTGTAAAGCCAATAATTTATCATCAATGCTTGGTATAGAATTGATTGATTATGATACATCCATAAAGCTTGCCTTTGATACCATAGAACAAAACCAGGTACTTTCAAGTTGGATGGATGCGCAAACAAGTACTATATTCAGCGGTGGTTTTTCTAAATTTATTGAAGTCCCTGTTAACGGATGCTTTAAAGATATTCGTTCACTTACGGTAGAAAACAGTGAAGCATCACTCGAAAAGATATGGACAATCGGTGGTAAAACAGGTTGGTATTACGGCAATTGGCTCTGGGAAATAAGGGGCTTTTTAGATCAGCTTTTAGGTGGTGTTGGTATGCGAAGAGGAAGAAAAAGTGATACAGAAATAGTTTCAGGTGACGCTCTTGATTTTTGGCGTGTAATATTAGCAGACAAAAATGAAAATCGCCTGCTCCTCTATGCCGAAATGAAACTTCCGGGTGAGGCATGGTTGGAATTTAAAATTGATAAAAACAATAAACTTACTCAAACAGCAACGTTCAGACCACTTGGCTTATTAGGTAGATTGTATTGGTATTCGGTACTTCCGTTTCATGGACTAATTTTTAGCGGAATGATAAATAAAATTGCGAAAACAAACACTTTGAAGTAAAAAGACAAAAACCGCACATAAAGGTGACTGAGCAAAGAAACAGTTTAGCTCTTCTTATAAATAGTTTGTAGTAAAAATCACTGTTTTTACCAAGCCAAATTGGGCTACACCTTCATCCAGATATTCCCTTTCTATATTTCGGATTTTCTAAGAAATAGATACTCTATTCTAAGTTCAAACCACTATTCCAAGTTCAAACAAAAATTCCCGACTTTCGAAGATTAATCGAAGTCGGGAATAGGACAATGAATTTTATTAACAATAGGGGAATTCTTTCTTGTTGTGATTTAGGATATTATCCGTAGTTTCGCTGAAGTTAAATATTAGTTTATATTTAACATAAGTGATTTCACATTTATCTCTAAAAATTCTATGAGTCTATTAAAAGATATTTCTAACATCGGAAGTATTCTCGGTGATGATGAGAATATCACCTTAAGAAAACAGTTCATGATTTACCAAGGACTTGGTATGAGTTTAGGAGGGATTCTTTGGGGTAGTCTTTTAGTTTTTTTCGGATACTCGTTCCCTTCAATAACACCCTATGGATATGTTGTTCTTACTTCTATTAATTTCTACATTTTTTATCGGACAAAAAACTTTGCCTTTGCCAGCAATTTTCAGACAGTAATCAGTATGTTTTTACCATTCATTTTGCAATGGACTCTTGGTGGATTTGTAGTTTCAGGTGGGGTCATGCTTTGGTCAATTCTGGCTTTGTATGTTTCTATTTCATATCAAAATCTCAAATCAAGTATTTTGTGGTTAGTTGTTTACATTGCGCTTATAGGAGTTTCATTTTGGTTTGACGATTATTTTGTCCATAACTTTAATATGGGTGTATCAGCTAATGTTTCTAAGATATTTCAGATATCGAACGTAGTTGCTGTTACTTCTATGATACTCCTTTTGTTTTTATACTTCGTTACAGTAAATATGGAAAACATGGAAATTGTAAAGCAAACATATAGTAAACTCATAATCTCTGAGAAACTTGCTGTACTCGGTCAACTATCTGCCGGAGTTGCTCATGAGGTAAATACACCATTAGGCGCAATTAAATCGTCGGCAGAAGAATCATCAAAAGCATTTGAAGAAATATTAAAAGATTTTATATGGCTTACTCAGTCGCTTAGTGATAAAGACAAGGATATGTTTGTTGCATTTGTTGCCACTTCCAGCCCAAGCACTCAAACATTATCCACGATAGAAGAAAGGGAAATAAAGAAAAGAATACGAGCCCGGCTTGATGAACTTGGAGTAACAAACTCCCGCTTTATTGCCGATAGATTAGTACAAGTTGGAATTTATGAGGTAACACCTGCTTTGGAACGAATATCAAAGCTGGAACACTTTGAGAAGTTAATGATGATTACTTATAATATTTTAAACCAGCAGAGAAATAATCAAACCATACAACTCGCGGTTGATAAAGCTTCCCGTATCGTAAAAGCATTGAAAACATATCTTCATAATTCTGCAAAAGACGAGGTGGAACCGATCAATATCCGTAATAATATTGAAACTGTTCTAACCATCTACCATAACCGTTTGAAACAAGGCGTACAGGTAATTAAAAATTATGAAGAAGTACCGGAAATTATCGGTCATCCGGACCAACTTAACCAAGTTTGGACGAACCTTATTGTAAATGCTGTACAAGCAATGAATAGCAAGGGTATCCTGACAATTGAATTAAAAAGTGAGGGCGAATTTGTGGTCGTAAAAATTAAAGACACCGGTAAAGGAATTCCCAAAGAAATTCAATCTAAAATATTTGATCCTTTTTTCACGACCAAGATTTCAGGTGAGGGTAGTGGTCTGGGTTTGGATATTATTAAACGCATCGTTAATGACCACGGTGCAACTATCTCCTTTGATTCTACCGAAGGCGAGGGAACAACATTCTATGTTAAACTTCCTGTAAATAAGACCGCATGAACAAGGCAGTAACATGTTTGCTCTTCATCATCTTCAGTGCGCTTGCATTTGGTAAGAGTTTTGGTGAGCAGAGACCAACTATTTTTCCTCAGAATGTTCTTCATAAAAGTTATAAGATTCAGTGTTTTACAGTTGATTCAATTTATGACGAAATTTTCTATAAGCACTCCCAAACTCCTGATTCTATTCTTAATTTATTTGAAAACTTTTCCCTGTCTAATCGAGACTTCCAATTGTATTATTTGTTCGCTATTAAACATTATTACCTCAAAATTTACAACATACAGGCAGATTCTTCCATTCAAAAAAACATTTCAGCTTTGATAAATGAACTTGAAGAAAAACAACTGTATATTCTTAAGGCAGAAGCGCATCAGTTACTGGCCGAATATTATTGGACAAACAAGAATTATCCACCCTCACTTGAGCATTATATATATGCTTACCATATTTATTCTCCTTTTTCAATTGATGAATTTCCACACAAAGCAGATTTCCTCTATGATTTTGGAAACAGATATTATCACTTCCGCGACTTGGAAACTGCCAAGCGGTATTATCTGGAAGTGTGGCGTACCATACCATCAGAACAAATACCAAACAACGTTTCAAAACTGAATACTCTTGCCCTTGCTTATAGTGGTTTGGACATCATTGATTCCTCGAACTATTATTTTAACAAGGCAAATGCAATTGCAGAAAAAAATAACGACGAGGTGTGGGTTGGTATAATTTGTGGTAACCTTTCAACTAATTATATGAAACAACAGAAGTATGATGAGGCAATTGCTTTAATTGAAAAGAATATCACCATCAGCGAAAAGCATCACCAAATGATTGATTTAACCACAGCATACAGCCGTTACGGAGAGTTGTTGCTGATTAAAAAAGATAGTAAAAAGGCATTAGAAATGGAGTTAAAATCTTTAGAGATTATTAAACAAAAAAATCTGTTTCTAAACTACTCCCTAATTGTCAGAATTTATCCTAATGTTGCAAAAGTCTATGCCGCAAATGGAAACATGAAGTTAGCGTATGCATATTATGATTCGGCATACATTGCCAATGAGGCATGGCAGAAAGAACGGAATGCAATCATTCTATCGGGTGTACAACATAAAATAGATGTTGAAAGACACACTGCAGAAATACAGAAAAATCAAGATGAGGTAAAACATCAAAAGCAACTTCAATATTCTTTAACAGGTGTATTAGCTATTGTACTGATTGGCTTAGGAGTAATTTTGTTTCAGCAACGCAAAATAAAAAGCGCACAATCCAAGCTTATTCAGTCTGAAAAAATGGCTGTTCTCGGGCAGCTTTCAGCAAGCATTGCTCATGAAGTAAACACCCCGCTTGGTGCTATTAAATCATCGTCTGAAGAATCTATCAATTCCTTTTCTGAAATTCTTAATGACCTTTCTTGGTTTACTCATACAGTACCGGAAAATGAAAAACACGCTTTCATGGAATTCCTTTTATACTCAACTCCAGCCAACCAAACTTTATCAACTAAGGAGGAAAGGGAGATTAAGAAAAATATACGAGATAGATTCAATGAACTTGGAGTTGAAAATACTCGACTTATATCTGACAGATTAGTACATGTCGGCATATATGAAATTACTCCTGCCTTAGAAACTATTACTAAGTCACACTATTTCGACAAACTCATGTTGCTAACCTATAACCTCCTTAATCAACAACGTAGTAACCAAACCATATTACTGGCTGTTGATAAAGCATCACGTATTGTAAAAGCACTCAAAGCGTATACCCACACTACCAAAAGTGATGAAATGATTTCAATAAACCTTCGTGATAATATAGAAATGGTTTTAACTATTTATCACAATAGGTTAAAGCAAGGAATACAAATTATAAAAGACTATGAGGATGTGCCTAACATTTACGGCAATCCTGATAAACTTAATCAAGTATGGACAAACCTTATCGTGAATGCAGTACAAGCCATGGATAATAATGGAATTCTCAGTATTGGCATTAAAAGAGAGGGAGATTTCGTTGTGGTAAGTATTAAAGATACTGGCAAAGGAATTCCCAAAGAAATTCAATCTAAAATATTCGACCCCTTTTTCACTACAAAAAATTCAGGTGAAGGTAGCGGGTTAGGTCTTGATATCATCAAGCGGATTGTAGAAGATCATAATGCTAAAATATCCTTCCATTCTATTGAAGGGGAAGGAACAACTTTTTATGTTAAACTCTCATTAAATAAAGCTGTATCATGAAAAAAATACTAAATATTGTTTGTGTTGATGATGAAAAAATAGTCCTCGATAGTCTAAACTCCCAACTGACAAGAAACTTTGGCAACAACTATAATTATGAATTTGCCGAGTCTGCCGAAGAAGCGTTAGATATTATTGATGACTTGTGTCATGAAGAAGATGAAATGATTTATGTTGTAATTTCTGACTGGCTAATGCCCGGCATGAAGGGAGATGAATTGCTTATTGAGGTGCGGAAAAAAGTGGATAATGTAAAAACGATTCTACTTACAGGTCATATAGACAGCAAAGTCATTCAGGAGATTGAAAAATCCGACAAAGGGATTAAATGTATTTATAAACCATGGAACGAAAAAGATTTAATTGCACTAATAGAAGATTAATATAATGGAAAATGGAGTAATTATTTGTATAGACGATGAGCGAGTTGTGCTTAATGGCCTTCAGTCTCAATTGGGAAGAGAATTTGGCTCACAATACTCAATTGAACTTACTGAAAGCGGTGAAGAAGCACTTAGTTTAATAAAAGATTTACGACAAACAGGACATGAAATTCCTATAGTTATTTCTGACCAGTTGATGCCGGGACTTAAAGGGCATGAAGTACTGAAACTTATTCATCAGGTTTCACCTTCTACCTATACGGTTCTCCTTACAGGTCAGTCTGATTTTGAAGCTGTTACCGAAGCTATCAATCATGCAAACTTATATCGTTACATTTCAAAGCCGTGGGAAGGCAACGACCTGATTATGACAATACGGGAAGCTCTCAAAGGATTTTATCAAGAAAAACAACTCGAAGAACAGAATAGAATGCTTGAACGTCATAATAAAGAACTTGAGTTGTTAGTGTCGGAACGAACATACGAATTACAAAACGAAAAGGCAAAAAGTGATGAATTATTACTCAATATTCTACCCGAAAAAACAGCTTCCGAACTAAAAGAAAACGGAGAAGCAACACCTCGGTATTACAAAATGGTTTCTGTGCTTTTTACTGATTTTCAAGGGTTTACACAGTCAGCTTCTGTAATCAGTCCTTTGGAATTGATTCAAACACTCAATGAATGTTTTACTGCCTTCGATGATATAATCGGCAAACATAACTTGGAAAAAATTAAAACTATTGGCGATGCATATATGTGCGCCGGTGGTATTCCGACAGAAAATACTTCTAATCCTGTAGATGCAGTTACAGCCGCATTAAAAATAAATAAATGGGTAAAAGAATGGAATGCCGAGCGTTCAAAAAGAGGATTGGAAAGCTGGGAGATACGTATCGGAGTCCATACCGGAGAACTAATTGCCGGTGTTATCGGTAAAAAGAAATTTGCTTACGACGTTTGGGGAGATGCAGTAAACCTTGCTTCACGAATGGAAAATAGCGGTGAAATTGGTAAAGTAAATATCTCCGGCACTACCTATGAATTAGTAAAACATACCTTTACTTCTACCTATCGAGGCAAGATTACAGCAAAAGGCAAAGGTGAAGTTGACATGTATTTTATAGAAGAATAAATGATTCTCAAATAAGTAATTGGAAACTAAAATTGTGATTGGACTTCCTCCTATTTGAGGATTTTGTTGGAGAGGAAGTTTTTGGACTAATAGTTTCCTCTACAAGTAAGTTATGTGCTATTTTAGGACGCCCCACAAACCGACAACAACATGACAAAAGAACTTTATATATTTAGTGGGCTTGGAGCAGACGAAAGAGTTTTTCAACGACTTGACTTTTCTGACTTCTCGACAACTTTTATAAAATGGATTGTTCCGCAAGACACGGAAACAATTGAACATTACGCAACCCGACTTCTTGACCAAATCACGACAACAAAGCCAACTCTTATCGGACTTTCATTCTGTGGACTAATTGCTGTAGAAGTGGCTAAACAAATCGAAACCAAAAAAGTAATTTTAATTGCTTCTGCCAAGACCAAAATAGAAATTCCATTTTACTATCGTTTTGCTGGACAACTTGGACTTCACAACCTTTTGCCGACAATACTTTTAAAAAGTTCAAACTTTATTTTAAACTGGTTTTTCGGGACAAGTTCAACTTTTGACAAACAACTTTTAAAACAAATTCTTATCGACACCGACCCTACTTTTTTGAATTGGGCTATTGACAAAATTGTACGGTGGACAAACCAAACTCAGACAAAAAACATATTTCATATTCACGGAACAAGCGACAGAATTTTACCTTTTAAGTTTGTAAATTGCAACTCGACAATAAAAAACGGTGGACACTTAATGACACTTAATAAAGCGGATGAACTAAACAAAATTATGCGACAACAGCTATGACGACCGAATGAAAAACTGGCAATCACAGCACATTCGTAATAGGTGGGATTTAGTGCTACGAAGACAGTTTTGTGGTTTTATCAGATGTATATTTTTTCAGCATTTCTCACTCAAAGTATTTATTAACAAAGATCTTTAACTTGTATTCATTTTATATTTCATGAAAAAAGTAAATTGGTAATAATCGACCGAATATATAGAAACATCTTTTTAGTTAAAATAACAACCAACCTATATGACCACTTAGGTAAATATCCGAAAATAATTAATACTATACTTTTTTTTGCATTTTAAATAGATTATCCTTAATTTCGATATGGCAATACAAAGGTAACTCCGATTGTTTATAATAGTGATTGTAGTGCTAGCAATAGAAATTATTAGTTTCATATATATTCTAGAAATTTTATTTTGTGATGTATAAATTTTTTTTTTAATGATAGAAAAGAAATCCGACAGCTCATTTATAACGTATAATATGCGAAAACAAAAATAGCTTTGTATTAATTCAATCTCAAATTATCCTTTAAATTTATGATAAATTTAGTAGATGCAACATCTTTATTGCAAGATATTAATTCAGGTTTAACAACTCCAAAACAATTGGTTTTAGATGCAATTACAAAAATTGAATCAACAAATCAAAGACTTAATACTACTGCGGAGATTTTAAGGACAGATGCTGAAATTCAGCTGAATCATCTACCAACCGGTGAATTATCCGGTCTTCCAATAAGTATTAAGGAATGTTATGCAATTAAGGGAAAAACCATCAGGTCTGGCTCTATGCGCATGAAACCCATTAATTGCAAAGAAGATTCTGAGGTTGTAAAAAAACTTAAAAATGCCGGTGCAGTTATTGTAGCTCGAGGTAACACTTCAGAATTTCTATTAGGAAGAGAAACCGACAATTTAATATACGGCACTACTAATAATTGCATCAATCCTGCGTTGACTGCCGGTGGGTCAAGTGGTGGTGATGCATCTTTGGTGGGAAGTCATTGTGTAAGTTTTGGTATAGGGACAGATCTCGGTGGCTCATGTCGCTATCCTGCTGCATTTAATGGTATAGTTGGTTTTAAACCGGCATCCGGTCAAATAGATAAAACAGGGATTTTTCCAAAAGCAGAAAATGAATTTATCGAATCAATGAATTCACCGGGTATTTTAACCCGTTCGGTAAGAGATGCACGGTTAGTTTATAATGTATTGGGTGACAAACATTTGAATTCAAATACAGATATAAGCAATGCTAATTTCTTTTCCTCAAATAATTTTAAAGTAAAAATTAAAGATGAAAGTATTTCGAAAGCATTAAATGAATCAATTAATTTTCTCAAAACGAAAACCGCATCGTATGAAGACATGGATATCCCAGAATCGGGCTCACTGATGACGGATTGGAATCTTTTAATATTTGGAGGATTTACTGATAAAATATATGAATGGTCTGTTACTGAAAATGGAAGTAAACTTTCATTTATCAAGGAATTGTTTAATCGTTTACTAAAAAAACAGACTATTTCAAATGAGATTTTCTCTATTTTACTACCATTTAATATGTTGAAACCATCTACATCTAAACTTGAAAAACTTATAACAAAAGTACAAGATCTCAGAACAAAATATTATTCTCAATTAGGAAGCAATGGCGTATTAATTTTACCAACACTTGGAAGCCTTGCACCTGAGCATAATAAATTCAGAACAGAAATTAATAAACCGGGTGTGATAGAAATCATTACGCCTATAAGTTTTTGTAATGTGTTAAATCTGAGCTCTATTACGATTCCGGTGTGGAAATATCAAAAAGATAAACTAAGTAGTCCACCGGCAATTCAATTAATTACAAAACCAGGAAATGAAGAATTATTACTTAATACCGCTGAATCACTTGAATCACATTTCCAACAATGAGAATAAAAAAATGTAAAAAGTTTCAAATTAAAGTAACATCATAATCTAAAAGAAAGTTATATAAATAAAAAATGTATTTTTAACTTATTATATTCATCAATTCCCCTTCACCTTTTCGTAGAATAGGTAGACATGCAAGATGTATCAACAACAACTATTTTCTTTTACTAAAGAGAAGAAAATCCAAAGTCTAATCTGTTAATGCAACGATATTTGGTCTTCAATCAGCTTAAAAATTATGAATCAAGTCCAATAATAAGTAAATCAACAGTTAGGTTGGCAACAACCGTCGGACTGGAAAATAGTTTACACTCACTTATTTGGACAACTTGAAATCTTATATTGAACCGTTTTTTGCTCTTTAGGACTCAAATCTTACTCATTAGGACTCAAATTTTACTCATTAGGACTCAAATTTTACTCATTAGGACTCAAATCTTACTCATTAGGACTCAAATTTTACTCATTAGGACTCAATTTTTACTCATTAGGACTCAATTTTTACTCATTAGGACTTAAATCTTACTTGTTAGGACTCAAATTTTACTCATTAGGACTCAAATCTTGCTCGTTAGGACTTGTCAATATTCACAAAAAAGTAATTCCTAATAAGAAAAATTTGAGTCTTGTATAATAGATTTTCTGTCTTTTTTAGTTCTTCTTAGTTATTTTTTAAATTAATATATTTCTTAGAGCTTACTTAACACATTGCATTATATACCGTTACTGTGGACGTTATTATTAACAGTCTCTCCGACAGTAAAATTTACGTCACTTCATCATTATTTTTAGTAATTTTACAATTATTTCCTCAAATTTGCCTTCATGACGAAGTATGCGACTTCCCTTTTGGTCTCAATTACCACACTTGCTTCCTGCATTTCGTCAAAAGTATCCTATCTTTTTCAGGTTTGTATTACTTGTTTTTATTCTCTTTTTGTCGTTTCTATTTGTTGATTCAAGTTTCCCAGTTCGGGTGAATATCCGTTATTCCACGATTATTACTGCAACAGACGGAACGGTTCTGTATTCCTTCCTTTCGCCAGATGATAAGTGGCGCATGAAAACCGAATTGCCCGAAATTATTCCTGCACTTAAAACTGCCGTCATTGCCAAAGAAGACCGATGGTTTTATTGGCATTATGGTGTAAATCCCATATCAATTATTCGTGCCGCAGTTAATAATATCATTCACTTACGAACTACATCAGGTGCATCCACGATTACGATGCAAGTAGTCCGGCTTCTTGAACCCAAAGACCGAACATTTCTCAATAAACTCATCGAAACATTCCGAGCAATTCAGCTTGAATGGAATTATTCTAAAGATGAAATTCTCCAAATGTATCTTAATCTTGTTCCGTATGGAGGGAATGTCGAAGGTGTAAAGGCGGCTTCGCTGTTATATTTCGGAAGATTGCCTGATCATCTTTCGCTTGCTCAAATCACTACGCTGACGATTATTCCCAATCGTCCTACTTCCCTTGCATTAGGAAAGAATAACCAATTAATCGAACAAGAACGCAATAAATGGCTCAAACGTTTTCTAAGCAAGAAAGTGTTTCCAAGCCGAGAAATTCAAGATGCACTTGCTGAACCTCTCGACGCAATTCGACGTGAGCCACCTCGTATTGCTCCTCATTTTGCTCTTCGAATGAAAATGATGTATCCCAACGAACCGATTATCAAAACTCAACTTCGCAATCCGATTCAACAGCGCATCGAACAACTTGCCAATAATTACAATCGAAGAATGAGATTTATGGGTGTGAATAATGCCTCAGTTTTGATACTTGACAATCAAACTAATTCAGTTATAGGTTATATCGGTAATCCTGATTTTAATGATCTTGACCATCAAGGTCAAGTGGATGGTGTCAAAGCAGTTCGTTCGCCGGGTAGTGCGCTTAAACCTCTGATTTATGCACTTGCCATTGATAAAGGTCTTCTTACTCCTAAAACAATTATTACTGATGTACCGGTGAATTATAATGGATTCGCACCCGAGAATTTCAATCGAACATTCAACGGTAATGTTTCTGCAGAGAGAGCACTTGCCTTTTCGCTAAATGTTCCTGCAGTCAAAACTCTTGATAAATTAGGAGTCCCATTATTTGTAGATAAATTACAGCAAGCAGGATTTGAACAAATCCGAAAAGACAGTAAACAACTCGGACTTTCTGCCGCGCTCGGCGGGTGTGGTGTTCGTTTGGATGAACTGACAAATCTCTATTCTATGTTTGCAAACGGTGGGAAATTTCGTCCTTTGCAATGGATTACCTCTTCACCTCAAACTACAGAGAGTCAGATTATCAGCGAAGGTTCTGCGTATATGATTACTCAAATATTAACGCAACCGACTCGCCCTGATATTCCGAATTTATCGCAAAGCAGTATTCATGTTCCTAAAATTGCATGGAAAACAGGCACTTCTTACGGCAGAAGAGATGCATGGAGTATCGGGTATAATAAACGATATACAATAGGTGTGTGGGTAGGTAATTTCGACGGAGCCGGAGCACCCGAATTGACAGGGGCAGATGCTGCAACTCCCCTTTTATTTGAAATATTTAATAGTATAGAATACAACTCTGATAATAGTTGGTTCGAGCGGCCTGCGAGTGTTGATTTTCGGTTAGTTTGTTCTGAATCGGGTTTACCGCCAAATGATTATTGTGAAAATCAAATTATTGATTATTTCATACCGACAGTTTCTTCCAATAGAAAATGCGAACATCTCAAAACTGTGTTTGTTTCAGCTGACGAAGATTTTTCATATTGCACAAGTTGTTTACCGGCAAATGGTTATAAACGCAAAGAATATCCAAATCTTCCGCCCGAGCTTATTAGTTTTTATGAATCCGAACATATTGGTTATACGAAAATACCACCTCATAATCCTGTGTGTTCGAGGATTTTTTCAGATAGGATTCCTATAATTTCATCGCCTGTAAATGGCAAAACATATTTATTGGAACACGGAGAAGATCAGAAAATTATGCTCACTTGCTCGGCAGATAACGAAGTGAAAGTTGTGTATTGGTACATTAACGATCGCTTTTTCCAAGCGGCTGATGCCGGTGCAAAAGTATTCGTTGCACCACCCGAAGGTCAAGTAAAAATTTCCTGTTCGGATGATAAAGGCAGAAACGCTAATATTTGGATTACAATTGGCTTTCAGTGAATAAGAACTATGCTCACAATATTTCCTTTGTTGAAATGTGATATTGTAGTAGTTTGCTCTTTATTAGTACACAAAATTATTAAACAACTTAGACAGTAAATTAAAATGAACAAATACGTTGTCATACTCATATTAATAGTATGGAGTAATTGCAGTGCAGTGCAGCCGGATTCGACAGATCAAAATCTGATTGGAACAATTGAAAAAGACATGAGTAGTGCGGGAAACAATGCTAGTTATATTGTGGGTGAAGTAGGCAGTTTATCGTGGAAATCTGTAGCAATTCTGACAGCAGTTGGCGCAGGATCGTATATAGTTTCAATTGAAGACGAGCAATTACGCACAACTGCATCCGAAGGACATACAAAGACTTGGGATAGTTTTAATAATGCAGTACGAGAATTCGGAGGAACGTATTCTATAGTCGGAGTTGCCGGTGGATTGTATGCAGGAGGATTACTCTTCGGTTCAGAGGAAGTACGAACCACAGGACGACTTGTGGCAGAAGGGTTAATAGTATCAGGTTTAGTGAATGGTACATTGAAAGTTTTGTTCGGTAGGGCTCGCCCTTATATGAATACCGGAAGTACAAATTTTCAATGGTTGGAATCGAGTAATGATTTTCAATCGTTTCCTTCCGGACATACGACAGTTGCATTTACAATTTCGACGGTTTTAGCTTCGCAAATCAATCGTTGGTGGGCTACAATTCCGCTTTATGGATTGGCGGCGGCTACCGGTTATTCTCGAATGTATCACGACAAACATTGGGCAAGTGATGTTTTTCTTGGCGCGGCAATTGGTTATTTGTCCGGTAAACTCATCGTTTCGGCAGAGGAACATCGTCAGATTACAGCTAAAACGCACACTTCAGAATTTCGGTTGTATCCTACACTTGGAGGAATAGGACTTATTTATAAATTTTAAGTTTTATTCTTCACATTTATATGTTCATACGGGCAATGCCTGCATCCCGAGCCACAGCAAGAACCTCGTTGAAGATGTTTTATTCTTGTGAAAACGATATACCCTGTCATTGGGTCTCGGTATTCTGTTTCATTGCGAGCACAAGTACGTTCATGAAGTAGGTTGATTTCTTTTTTTTGTTCTAATGTCATTGAATTGTTGGAACATTTCGTGGTTGAAATTTAAGGACAAGGATTCCTCTGAGAGTAATAGCCGAAAGTACTATAATTCCGCCTATTATGGCATATTTACCGGGCTTTTCACCAATGAGCAATAATGCCCAAACAGGATTTAAAATTGGTTCTACAACCGGAATAAGTAATGCTTCAAGGGCAGTTACATGACGAATTGCACGAGCATATAAAATATACGAAAGTCCAAGTTGAACTACACCTAACAGTAACAGTCCCATCCAACTTCCTATAGAAGGCATTCCATTCGACACCATAAACGGCAAAGCAATCAAAGCCGCGAGCCAATTACCAAGAATTATAGAATCCTCCGGGCGTTCTGCTTTCTGTTTCCGTAAAAATAATGCAAGCCAAGCGAATGCTACTCCACTTGCTATCGCAATACAATTTCCGAGCATCCCATCTACTGTTAGAGAATCCATAAAAAACAAAGTCATTCCTGCAATAACAACTCCGATAGTAATCCAATCTAATCGAGAAGTTCTTTCTCCTAAATACCATCTTCCGAAGAGAGCTACATAAATTGGACCTGTATATTGCAGTAAAATAGCATTCGCGGCTGATGTTAATTTAGTTGCCAAAACAAAAAGTACAACCGTAGCCATGTATGCAATTGCACCTCCTATTTGTACTCTCGACCATGTGAGTTTCGGTTTTCCGACAACTGCTATCATTATCAGCGATGCTATTGCACTTCTCATTCCAGCAATTGCAATAGGATTCCACGAGATAAATTTAATAAGTACCCCGCCAGTGCTCCAAAGAATGGCAGTAATAATTAAAAAAATGACAGCATTTGTCGTCTTATTCATACGATTTTGAATGGAAATTGCATACGTTACTATTTTTCAATATAATCTGCAAAACTACCAAACATTCTAAGAATTCGTACCTTTTATAATAAAAAAAGTCCCGTCAATTCTCATTAAACTGACAGGACTTACTTGATGCTTTAATACGTATTCTTTTGTGGATATTTATTCTACTCCCAAAAATCTCAACTATACTATTTTTTAGATTGTATAATTTTGAGAACTGATTCTTTATCTATAAAACCGGTATTATTCCATACAAGAGTTTTATTTTTATAGAGATGTAGGAGAGGAATTTCATTGATTTTCATCTCATTTGCAATCGTTAGATTGTCATCTACATTGATACTAATAACGACAACTTCAGCCGACATTTCTTTGGCAATTTCTTCTAAATATGGTTTCATCTTTTTGCAAGGTGTGCACCATTCGGCATAAAAATCTATCAGAACTAATTTATCTGAATTAATCAATTCATCAAACTTTTGTTTAGATATACCTGCTGAAGATGTTGTTGAATTTTCTGTAGTTATTGGCATTTCAGCACCTTTCCATTTCAGAATTCCGCCCTGTAATTCATAGACTTCTTTAAATCCATCTGCTCTCATTTTGCTTGCTGCCGCTCCACTTCGAGCACCACTCAAACAATATACAAGCACAGGTTTTGATTTGTCGAGCGAAGAAATCTGACTGTCAAAACTATCGCCATTCCAATCTATGTTTTTTGCATGTTGTAAATGTCCTTTTGAAAATTCATCCGGGGTTCTAACATCTACAATTGGAGCATTGGGAATAGCTTTCATCTTCTCGGCAAATTCGGTAACTGCAAGTTTAGTTTTAGTTGTCTGAGATTGCTCACCGGTACAGCTATTACCCCACAAGGCAAGAACTGCAAAGCTCATAATTATATATTTTTTCATACGGTTTCTTCGGAATATTGGTTGATAACTTGCTCAAGTTTTTTAGCAGGAACCACACCCGATTGTCTCCATTTTATTTCACCGTTTTTGAACAAAATCAAAGTAGGTACTCCTTGAATTTGGTAGCTTTGTGCGGCTTTTTCATTTTTATCTACATCAATTTTTAATATTGTTGCTTTACTTCCCACCAATGATTTTACTTCATCTAATATCGGTGCCATCATTTTACATGGGCCGCACCAAGTAGCTGTAAAATCTACTAAAGTAGGAGTGTCACTACTTATGATTTCTGAAAATTTTTTTGCCATAATTTTAGATTTTTATTGTTGGATACATTGAAATTTTTGATTTAATTGAATTAGATATTAAACACGCCGCTTCGGATTTTACTAATACTCGTTCAGCTTTTTCGCGGTCTTTTTCATTGACGATAACGACCGTTGGTTCAAGAATTATTTCAGTCATTAAATACTTCCCATCCACCTGATCTAATTTACCCTTTGCTTTGCAACTAAAACTAGTAAATTCTAATCGGAAATTTTCTGCAATTGCCAAAAAAGTAGTCATCAAACAACTACTTACTGAGGCGGTAAATAAATGTTCCGGTGACCAAATACCGGGTATTCCTTTTGGAAATTCAGGAGGAGTTGCAACTTCGATACAGCTACTAACATCGCTCCCTGAAATATTCAGTTCAGGTGAACACATAATGCCCTTGCGTTCTTGATTCCAATTTATATCTATTGTATAATAATGAGCTTCCATATTTATTTTATAGTAATTTCTTCAAATTCTACTTCTGTAGTTTTATTATTTTCTGTGGTCGAAGGAAGTGCACAATTTTTTGTCCCGCAACATCCAGTATTTGTAACGGCTTGAAATAAAAAGAATACCGCAATGAATCCTGAAAAAGTATCTTGCATTTGGACTGCTTGAATTGCAATGAATATTCCCAAAACCAAGCGCAACCACCGCATGAAATGCCAATTTGTAAAGAGAGATTGTTGTATCATTTGATTTTTCCTTGCAGACTTTGCCAGCCACCACCATTGTGAACATCCGTAAATCCATTGGATTTTAAAATACTCTTAGCAGATGCACTTCGCATTCCCGAGGCACAGCACGTGATAATTGGAGTGTCTTTATCTTTAAGTTTTGATAAATTATTACTTAATTGATCTACTGAGATATTTATCGAACCACGAATATTTCCGCTTGCAAACTCAGATTTAGTGCGGACATCCAAGATAATCGCACCTTTTTTTACTAATTCTGCATAATCTACTTTAGGGCCAATTCCAAGTAAGGTTTTTAATGTTTGAATCATGTTTTATAATGTTTGAGATTGAAAAAAGTTCACTTCTAACCACGAGCCGGCATTACAACATTCAATACCTTGTTGAGATAACATTTGTTTTGCCATTCCACTTCGATTACCAGAAGCACAGCATAATACGAGTGGCGACTGCAATGATTTTAATTCATCAATTCGTTGATGTATTTCCTGCAATGGTATATTGATTGAGCCAATCGCGTTCCCACCCATAAATTCGCCGCGAGAACGAACATCTACAATTGTACCTTGCTTTTCTTTAATTAATTGTTCAGGATTCATAGTTTTACTCATATAAATAATTATTTATTAAATTTTATTTAAATTATTAAAATACTAATATTTTTTTTTTTATTAATTAGTTAAGTATATATTAAAATATTATACCACTTGATATTGTCCCATCATACCCGATTCTTCATGTTCTAAATTATGACAATGAAAAATATATTTACCGCTGTATCCATCGAAAGGTATTATTACCTTCACCTTTTCTCCCGGCATACATAATGCAATATCTTTCCAACCACTTTCTAACGCTGTTAGCGTATTTCGTCCACCTGTTCTGCTAAGAATTTGAAATAATACTCCGTGTAAGTGCATAGGATGTGGTTCATTTCCGTACGTATTATCAAAAATCCACGTTTCTACAGCACCTTTCGTAACAGTTTCATCAATTCTATTAGGGTCGTAAGACTTATTATTGATTGTATGCATCATCATTCCTGATGCACCACCCATCATGTGATCGTTTGAAATTTCAAATTGCCTAGTTTTAGTTGACATACTTTCAGTTAGAGGTGCAATAGAACTAAGTGAATTCGGAATGCTGTAAGTATCAACAATTTCAGAATTTACTTTGAATTTCATAATTCTAAATTCTTGATTGCCTTGAGAATTTCCACCATCAAATGTTTTACTGATTAAAAATAACTCTGAATTCAAAGTCAAACCACCAAAGTCAATAATGAGATCGGCACGTTCGCCGGGAGAAATCATTAAACTACTTACAGTTTTGGAAGTTGCCAATAATCCGCCATCATTTCCTATTACGGTAAACGGCTTACCATTTGACAAAGCTACATTATAAATTCTTGCATTCGAGCCATTTAATATTCTAAATCTATAGTTAGCAGTTTCAACTAAATGAAAGGGAGAATAATTCCCATTGACGAGTACATATTGCCCCATTAGTCCTGACATTTGCTCATGCATTGTAGGCGAGTACAAAATCCTACCGGATGAAATTCTCTTGTCTTGAATAACAAGGAACAATTCTCTACTGCCGGATGGTAAATTTAATGCTGATTCTTCTAAGTCATTTACTACGAATAATCCTCCTAAACCCTGAAAAGCTTGTTTTGCAGTTGTACCGTCCGCATGTGGATGATACCAATACAATCCAGCTCGCTGATTTATTGTAAAATTGTAATTAAATGAACTCCCTGCCGAAATCACATTCTCAGGATGTCCATCCATAATAGGTGGAACTTTAAGTCCGTGCCAATGTGTATTTGTATTTTCACCTAATTGATTTAATAGATTAATTGTTACAGATTGTCTGCTATTAATTTTTATTGTTGGTCCAAGAATACTATTTGGCTGATACCCTAACCCACTAACAGTTCCGAAACCTTGAATGACGGTCGATATATTTTGTGCAGTCAGATTAACTGTATTACCAACAACTTGCGGTGTTGACAATGGTACTGTAAAACTTCCTTCACTTACTGAAACCGACTGCCCCATATTCATATCACCCATTGTACTCATCGAACAGGATGATAAAAATTGAGAACTGCTTCCTATCAATAATCCGGCAGTTGATATTCCGGAAAGCTTGATAAATTCTTTTCTATTCATGATAATTCCAAAACAAGTGAACACATATATCTCACCCTAAATTTTTGATATAAGAGACAATTACCACGATGATGTTTCTTCACGATGATGTTTCATTAGGATTATTTACAATCACTACTAGCTCTTGTAGAGTAATATATTGTGAAGAGTATGTTCCTCCTGAACTTATGAATTAATCTTAAAAGGAGAGTAAATGATTTCTACTGCCTTTTGTAAGATTGAAAAAATCCTAAAAGGTAATATTATTTTCAATCAAATATTTATCATTTCTTATAAACTCTTTTATTACAACCTTAATTGGATTTTTCCTGACGAAACATATTCAGAATTAATCCACCCATTACTGCACCGTACAAAGTGCTGTTCAGGGGTTTTGAAGTAATTGCACAAGTGCCGCTTGCACAGCCAACAAAATAGTAATAGAGATAACCGCCAACTGCACCTACGATTATACCGACGATTGTAAATTTGTGTTTAAGGAGAAAATTCATTTTGATTTAGAGTAAAGTAGTAGGACAAATGTAGTTCGAAATTTGAAAAGAACCGGATTCTTTTATAGCTGTAAATCCGCCATTCACATCAATCAAATTATCATATCCCCTTGATTTTAAAATTGATATAAAAATCATAGAACGATAGCCGCCTGCACAATGAACATAATAAGTTTTATCTTTTGGGATTTGACTCATATTGTCATCAATGTAATCCAACGGTGTATTGATTGCTCCAATAATATGCTCGGAATCAAACTCACTTTTTTTCCGTACATCCAAAATATTAATATCACTGTTTTCAGTTTCTGCATTTGCAAATTCTTTCACAGTAACGGTAGCAATAGAATCAATTTCAAATCCAGCATTTGTCCAAGACTTCATTCCACCATTCAAAAATCCAATCGCATTATCATATCCAACTCTGGCAAGTCTCGTTATAATTTCTTCTTCTCGACCTTCGTCTGCTACCAAAAGAATTTCTTGTTTAATATCTTTGATAAGCGTTCCAACCCACACCGCAAAACTTCCATCAATACCGATATTTATTGCTCCCAGAATAAACCCTTTGCTGAAATCTGTCGCGCTACGAGTATCAATAACAACTGCTTTCTTTGCAGATAATATCGCTTCAAATTCTTTAGCAGTGAGAAAAGTTAAACCACGCTTCATCACATCATTAATGCTATCATAACCACCAATATTCATCAACACATTTTTAGGAAAATAACTTGGAGGCGGAGTCAAACCAATGAGCAATTCCTTTATAAACTCTTCTTTGCTCAAGCTTTCACGGAGTGCATAATTCGTTTTTTTTTGATTACCCAAAGTATCGAAAGTTTCTTTACTCATATTTTTCCCGCAGGCACTTCCGGCACCATGAGCCGGATACACTATCAAATTATCAGGAAGTGTCATGATTTTATTATGCAATGAATCATACAAATGTGCTGCTAATTTTTCTTGGGTTAAATCTGCAATCACGTGTTGAGCCAAATCTGGGCGACCAACATCTCCAATAAATAAAGTATCACCGGTAAAGATTGCTTGTTCTTTGCCACTTTCGTCAATCATCAGAAAGCAACTGCTTTCCATTGTATGACCCGGAGTATGAATCAGCCGAATCGTTGCATTCCCAAGTTTGAACTCTTGTCCATCACGACCAATTAGCATTTCAAATCCTGTTTGCATTGAAGTTGGTCCATATACAATAGTAGCACCAGTTTCCTTAGCCAAATCAATATGTCCCGAAACAAAATCTGCATGAAAATGAGTTTCAAAAATGTATTTAATAGTAGAGTTTCGTTTTTTGGCTAAATCTAAATATGGTTGAATTTCTCGAAGCGGATCTATAATCGCGGCTTCGTTATTACTTTCTATATAGTATGCTCCTTGAGCAAGACAACCAGTATAAATCTGTTTAATTTCCATAATTATTTATCCTTATTCATTATACTATTTAGTATTATATAATCTTTATTATTTTCTATTGTATTTTAATTCCTACATATCTTACTACATCTGCTTTTCCTTGATGATAATTACCTTCATCTAAAATGATAGTTTCTTCCGTTAATAATTCATTTTTAAATTCATTAAAATCTTTGAGTATTATTTCTTTGGAATACAGCATATTTATATCCTTTGGTCCACCGGATGTATTATTTAATTGAAGCGGATTAAATGCTTCAAGTATTATCACTCCACCGGGTTTTAACCAGCTAATAATTTTCTTATGAATTATGCTTCTAATTTCCTTAGGAAAGTGAGTATAAAGTAGTGCAACAGCATCGAAAGTATCTGGGATAAATTCAATTTCAAGAGCGTCCGCAACTTGATATGATATATCAACATTATTTTGTTTGGCGAGTAATTGCGCTTTCTTCATTCCTTCTATGCTCTGGTCGAAAGACTCAGTTTGCCAACCAATTTTAGCTGCATAAACGGAGTTTCTTCCCTCGCCATCACAAGGAAAAAGTATTTTTCCTTTAGGAAATTTATGAAGCTGTACTTTAAGAAAATGGTTTGGGTTTGTGCCATACACATATTCTTTATCACCATATCGTTCATCCCAAAAATTACTCATAATATATTCGTATAATTACTTTTGAAACCACATTTTAAGTGCTATAGCAACAAGGACAACCGAAAATACTTTTTTCAAAATATTATCCGGTATATTAGTTACGAATTTAGCACTTACGAATGCGCTTATAAAAAATGCCACTCCAAGAATTAATGCTGTTTTAATATCAGCATGACCTGCTTTATAATACTGATAAGCCGCAAGTGATCCTACAGGCATTGCGAGCATTAATAGTGTTGTACCCTGAGCCATTTGTTGAGAATAACCAAGAAACATTACAAGAGCAGGGATAATAATTATTGCTCCACCTAAACCAAGCATACCGCTTAGAAGTCCTGCGGCAATACCAATTAAAGCTATTATAACTGTACTCTGAAGTTCCATTTTACTTTTCTTTTTTTCTGGTGGAAAAACCAAAAGGCAAGTATAAAGGACAGAAACTCATAAAACTTGTCAATATCATTGTTACAGCAAGTATTAGAAGTATAATTGCAACAACTCCCGAAACTTGGTCTGTAAAGTATAAACCTGCCATTACAAAAGCGATAAGTATTCTCACTACTTTATCAACTGTTCCTACGTTTGTTTTCATGATATTAGAAAATTAGTTGTATAAAAATAAGAGTATAACCCCATAAGCATTGTTTTATCATCTGAATTCGTGCACTTATTGATTACTCTTACTACAAAATTACAACTACTAAAATCCCCTTTACGTGATATAAGTCACATAAGCGAAATTTTATTTCGGGATAGTGAAATTAATTTTTCATTTTCCATTTGTTTTAATATTCTACTGATGGTTTCGCGGGAAACACCGAGTTCATCGGCAAGTTGGTGATGAGTGATTGCTATTTCTTTGGTGTGATATAACGAGGATTTTTGATTGAGTAGATGAAGCAGGCGAACATCTAGCTTCTGAAAAGCAACTGCATTCACAACTTCGAGAAGTTCTTCAAAACGTTTTTGATATAAATTAAAAATAAAGTCAGTCCATTCAGGGAATTCTTTTATCCATTCACTTGCTTTATTGACAGGAATTAAAAGCAACTCGACATCTTCCTCTACAATTGCCTTTATTTTGCTGGTATCATTATGAATTCCACCCAAAAAAGACATGATGCAACTTTCGCCGGGTTTGATATAATACAGCAAAATTTCTCTACCCTCTTCGTCGGTTCGGATGACTCTGATACTACCCGAAAGCACAATTGGAATTGATTGGATATAGGAGTTAATATTAAGGATTACTGTATCAGCAGGAAACGATTTGATTTGTCCGGATTCGTAAACTTTTTTATTGAGGAGTGGCTCAAACAGATTTTCTTTAATGGTCATTTCGATATTATAAATTATAAACTAAAAACATAACAGTATTTTGTCATTGTTAGACGATAATGCAATGTTTTTAGTAAATATCGAAAAATATAATTATAATAATATTAACTCAATATTCTACTTCCAGTTGAAAGAAATACCAATTTGAGTTTATTCACACGTTTAAACTTGAAAAAGATACTGCAACTTAAAAAAATATGACCTCGAAGATTGATGCAGAGCATCATCAAAATACTCGTTACTTCCGGGCACATGCTCTTCGTAGAAATTATGCCAACGATTTGTCGAGCCAATATAAAATATTGAAAATGGATTTAGCTTATAAGAAATAAGGGGCTCAAATCTCAAATCATGACTAAAACTATCATATTGCACCACGATACGAACAGATAATTCTCGAGAATGCTGATAATTGAGTCGTGTTCGTAATACAGCTCCCTTAAAAATATTTTCACCTGTTGGATAATCTAATTGAGAAAAATCTATACTCTGTTGAATATTTAATCTGTCAAGCGGTTTTAGTGTAAAACTGCCTCCTCCCGAAAGTACTTTTCCAAGCACGGGAACTTCAGTATTTCGAGCAATGCTTCTTCCTACTGTGAAATACAATTCACCTTGAAAAAGTTCACTAAATTGAGTATTGATACTTCCTGAGAATCTTTTAATTCCATCAAAATACGTTGAACGAAAAAACTCAGCACTCATCAGATAATCAAACCGTAGTGATGTTTGCCCGCTTAATTGCACATTGAGCATTGGATCTATCCATCCATCTTTGATAGTTCCATCAAAATTCCATATTCTTCCTCCACGGAAACCGGGTTGCCAATTCTCGACTATTTGACCGTTTGGATAGAATTTATAAGCAGTCCAAATAGTTGTTTTTCGTTGATTAGCTCTTGGTTCAAATCCTGTTTCAGCACGAAAGCCGGAACTCATCTGCCATGAAGTAAGTTCAATTGTAAAATTACGTCCGTATCTCTTTAGCCCCAAATACGAGGCAAATCCACTAAATTTTTCACCATCCAAGTTTGCTGTGAATTTTCCTTTATCAAATGTTTGAGTACTCGAAAAAACTAACGGCAAGTTTCCTTCTTGAGTAGAGCTTACCAAAAATTGCCCCTCTAATTGCATATTATCCCAAAAGCGATACATTCCGTCAATTCCACCGTTTACACTAAAACCACCACCATCATAATGCCTATCGGTAACTATAGCTCCAAGATTTGAGCCATCCGTAAATGAATGTCGGAGTCGAGCAATATTCGTTATACTTTTTCCGGCTGAACCGTAAAGACTTCTCTCTTCAAGTGGTACGATGACAGCCGTTTCTTCATCCACAGCAGACAGTACCCCAAAATTTGTATGACCAGAGCCACCAGTTAGTTTAACTGCCGCAATCGGATTATTTATCGAACGAGAATAAACAGCATTAATCCATGTTTGATATAAATCAGCTCCTTCACTAAAAAAAGGGCGGCGTTCGGGATAGAATAAACTGAATGTTGAATTTACATCAATAAGAGCTTGATCAGATTCCACTTGGCTAAAATCAGGATTGAAAGCAGCTTCAGCAGATAAATTAGAGCTAAATGGATATCGAATACTCAACCCAAATTCACCTTTTAGCGGATTATTCTGAATTCCTGAATTTGGATTACCGGAATTAGTAAGACTGCTTGATTGTGAACCGACAAGCGAAGGAAGAAGTTGTAGCGAAGACCCCGAATGAATATTGGAAATTCCTGTCATAGTACCAAATTGACATGGCCAGCAAGAATTATCTCGATTTGTTTCAGTCCATGAAATTTGCCGACGAGTTTCTCTGGGTTGAATCCGAAGAATTGTAAAATCCCATGATTGAATCGGCTTATCAGGAAATCGCAAACTACTGAACGGTATGGCAATTTCTACTTGATAACCACTTTCGGTGATTATACCTTTAGAATCAAAAAGAATATCTAAAGATTCATCTTCATCACCTCCATTTGTCCACCGTAAATCTCCTTGAATTCCAATTGGGTTTACAAATAGTTCGTACGCCCACGATGATGATTGATATGTATCAAGGATAATTCCAATAAAATCATCTCTGAAAATTCTGTCACGATCTTGCAACGAAACGCGTATATCAGCCGGATTATCGTTTGCAATAAATGCCAAGTATAAATATTTATCGTCATACCCTATTAATGTTTCTGTTCCGACAGGTGGGCAAGTATTATCACCAGGTCGTATCTCACAAAAATTACTTGCACTTACAGCTTGTTTCCACATTGGTTCGTCTAAATTTCCATCTATTATAATAGAACCTTCTTTAAATCGAGGTATTGTGAGTGTTGGTTTACGGTTAGCAGTAAACGGCTTTACTGTTTGAATGGATTCATCATCTTTTGCAGAAAGTTCTATTGAAAACAATGTAGTGAATACTACGATACAAATTAGAATTAAATGTTTCATAAATTAAAGCTTACAGAAATAGATTAAGATGGGGAAATCAAACTAAATCAAGGATTTATTTTACAAAGATACTACCCTATTTTACAGAATAAATCCTAATTAATGTTAAGCAAAGGTTAAGGATTATATTAAGTGCTCAATACCTGTTTTATTGCTTTTTGATTTTAATTTTGATGATATACTTGGATTCTGAAGAAAAGTTTCTATTTGAAGCTAAACCGGAAGTTAAAATCAACAAAAAAATGCTTATAATATTCTATGTTTTAAATTTACAAAATACTTATATAATAAAAATCCCGCTTCGGATTTTCTCCAAAGCGGGATTTTATATTTTGTTACGGTACGTTTGGATTAATAATCCATTCCACCGTGAGCGTGAGGCATTCCTCCGCCCATTCCTTTGTTTTCTTCAGCTTTTTCTACGATTGTCGCTTCTGTAGTTAAAAGCAAACTTGCTACTGATGCGGCATTTTCGAGAGCTACACGAGAAACTTTCGTTGGGTCAATAACACCTGCTACAATCAAATCTTCGTACACTTCGGTGCGGGCATTAAATCCGTAAGAATCAGTACCGGCTTTGATATTGTTAACAATAACTGACGACTCAAGTCCTGCATTTGCAGTGATTTGACGAATCGGTTCTTCAATTGCACGACGGATGATTGCAATACCTGTTTGTTGATCATGGTTTTCACCTTTGAGGTTATCCAAACAACTCACAGCACGTAAATAAGCAACTCCACCACCCGGTACAATTCCTTCTTCGACTGCGGCACGAGTAGCATGAAGAGCATCTTCAACACGTGCTTTCTTTTCTTTCATTTCAACTTCGGTAGATGCACCAATTTTAAGAACTGCAACACCACCGGAAAGTTTAGCAAGACGTTCTTGAAGTTTTTCTTTATCGTAATCACTTGTAGTTTTTTCAACTTGTGCTTTAATTTCGTTAATACGTTTTTTGATGTCTTCTGTTTTACCGGCTCCTTCTACGATTGTTGTATTATCTTTATCAATCGTAATTTTCTTTGAAGTTCCGAGATATGCCAAAGTTGCGCTTTCAAGTTTAAAACCTTTTTCTTCGCTGATGACAGTTCCGCCTGTTAAAACAGCAAGATCTTCGAGCATCGCTTTGCGACGGTCACCGAATCCCGGTGCTTTTACAGCTGCAATGCGAAGTGTACCACGAAGTTTATTAACAACAAGTGTTGCAAGTGCTTCACCTTCAATATCTTCAGCAATAACTACCAATCCACGACCTGATTGAGCAGATTTTTCGAGAATTGGGAGTAAATCTTTGATTGCTGTAATTTTTTTGTCATGGATTAAGATATATGGATTTTCCATTACTACTTCCATTGTTTCAGCATCAGTTACGAAGTATGGTGAGAGGTATCCTCTGTCGAATTGCATACCTTCTACCACATCCATCGTTGTTTCTGTTCCACGAGCTTCTTCAACAGTAATAACACCGTCTTTTCCTACTTTTTCCATTGCTTCGGCAATCAAATTACCGATTGTTTCATCGTTATTTGCAGAAATTGTTCCAACCTGAGCAATTTCTTTTTGGCTGGTTACTTTGCGGCTCATTTCTTTGAGTCGAGTAGTAATTTCTTTAACAGCAAGATCAATTCCGCGCTTTAAATCCATTGGGTTAGCTCCTGCTGTTACGTTTTTAAGTCCTTCGTGAACAATAGACTGTGCAAGAACCGTTGCTGTTGTTGTTCCGTCACCTGCGGCATCACTTGTTTTTGAAGCAACTTCTTTTACTAATTGTGCGCCAAGATTTTCAATCGGATCTTCGAGATCAATTTCTTTAGCTACAGTTACACCGTCTTTAGTAATTGTTGGTGAACCGAATTTTTTGTCAATAATAACGTTGCGACCTTTAGGTCCAAGCGTTACTTTTACTGCATTTGCAAGTTGGTCAACACCACGCTTGAGGGCTGTGCGTGCTTCCACATCGAATGTTATGATTTTTGAAGCCATAATAGTTTTCTCCTGAAAAAAATAAGTAGAATAAAATTTAAATTTATAATTGTTGGTTGATAGCTTTACAATGGAATAAACTCAATTGAGCTATCATTACCAATTCTCAATATTGATGATTTACATCGCAACAGTTGCAAGGATGTCGCTCTCACGCATCAAAAGCAAGTCTTCGCCGTTTACGCTGATTTCCGAACCGGCATATTTACCATAAAGTACTATATCTCCGACTTTTACTTGAAGATTGATAACTTTTCCGTCTTCAGTTGTTTTACCTGGTCCTGCAGAAACAATTTCACCGCGCATAGATTTTTCTTGGGCTGTGTCTGGGATAATAATTCCACCTGCGGTAACAGATTCAGGTTGTGCCGGACGTACAAGTACGCGGTCGTGTAATGGGGTTACAGTCATTGTAATACTCCTATAATTGATAAATAAAATGAATAATTAATACAGTAATGTAATAAATTTGATACGTTATTAACGTACGTTAGCACTCTCTATTGCAGAGTGCTAATATTTTTACAAAATTAATACATCATAAGTGAAAAAGTCAAGTAAAAATTTGTTAATAGTAAGGGCACAGGTGATATTTACCATATATAATTTAAATCAATAAACTCGTAATTAAAGATTTTTCAATCAATTACAGATTAATATGTAATTTTCAGTACTTAAGTAATACTACACATCCCCACGTAATTTGCGGATTTTCTCGCGGGCTTCATTCAGGTGAATTGAACGAGGATACTTGGCTAACAGATCGGTTAAAGCTTGGATAGCCGCTAATTTATTTCCTTCTTGGGCATAAGAATCTCCCATACTCAGCAGAGCTTTGTCACCATAAATAGTATCGGGATATTTAGTGAGAAGAGTTGTTAAAAATTCTCGTTCAGACGAAAATTGACCTCGCTGAGAATTAATAACAGCACATCGAAGCAAACTCTGCTCTGCAAGGTCAGACTCAGGGGCTAAATCAACTACTTGCTTAAACAAAGTAACTGCTTCATTATCTTTATGTTGACGTTCTTTAAATTCGGCGGCGGCAAACGCTTTTAAAGTGTCCAAAGTATTTTTATTTTGGTCAATAAGAGTAAGTCTTTCTAAAGCATCATTTGCGACATCGGCATCTGTACGTGCCGCGAGTACCATATAATGTTCTTTTGCAGAATCTATTGCCCCACGATAATATTCCAATTCAGCAAGTAAGAAAGCCGCTTTATCTGCTTGGCTGAGGTTTGTATTAGTATAATCTCGAACAGTTTGCGCAAATATTTTTTCAGCTTCTTCTGTTTTATCCTGCATAACATAGAGTTCGCCAAGTTTCACCATTCCCGATGCAACTATCGGAAACCCTTTAAAATTCTGGATTAATCTCTTCAATTCTTTTTCAGCAAGTGAAAAGTCATTTAATCGCTCAAACGCTAAAACACCAATATGATACTGACAATCAGCAGACATTTGGTTATTCGGAAATTGAGCTATGATTGTGCGGTAACGGTCTATAACTCCATTAATATCAGTCTCTGAGAGTTTATTTGAACTTTGAAGACGATTGTCCAAAGTGCGGGCATAGCCATACATTGCAGGAAGAAAATTGGGTGTGTTCTTACCTCGATCAATAACAATCCCAAATGCTTTAAGAGAAATATCATATTGATTATCTCGCGAAGTAATTTCTGCAAATTCAAGGAGTTCACGACCTTGCAAGGAGTTTGTCCTGTCAATTTTTTCAGAAACTTCGAGAGCACGGTTGTAGTTTTTCGATTCTCGCAAGAACCACAAGTAGAGTTTTTGAGTAGCATAATCACCCGAACTAGCGGCGTTTTCTAACGCTAAACCTACAAATTCTTTTCCCTTTGGAGTAGCCATAAGCGCAGAGAGTC
Organism: Bacteroidota bacterium; assembly: GCA_018266765.1. Lineage (GTDB taxonomy): Bacteria > Bacteroidota > Ignavibacteria > Kapaibacteriales > UBA961 > JADJXV01. The sequence goes on along the minus strand of JAFDZU010000045.1, from coordinate 41,288 downwards.
GCCCTTGAGCAAGAGCTGTATTTTTTGAAGCATTGAAAATTGTCATTACTTCACTTATTCCTTTTTCATAGTTACCAGTTGCGGCGTATAGTTGTGATAATTCATCTGCATATACAGTAGGCCGATCAAGTTGTTTTCGACCGTAAAGAAGTGTTGTAATTGCTTTTTCAGAAAGACGAAGTGCAGTTTGAGATGAAGCAATGTATTGAAAATCAAAAGGATTTTTTGTTGCCATTGAAATTGCAGTTTCCCAAGACTTTTCTGCATCTGAAGTTTTACCAATTCGCCAGAATAATTGTGCCTCGAGACAGTAGAGTTCGAGAGAAGGGAATTTTTTAAGGCGTTCATCTACAAGCGGCTGAAGTGATGAATATTGTTGTAATCCCATAAGTGAGCGCACAACACCTTGGAAATTTTGGTCGGTAGGAGAATTTGCATACAGTTCTTGATAAACGCGTGCGGCATTACGGTAATCACCATTCTGTTCATACGATTGTGCGAGTTTGAATTTATCGCCTACTTTAGAAAGAGGTTGCTGTGCATAAATGTAGGATGTCAATCCGATGAAAATCAGCCCAACTATTAAAAAACGCAAAGCCATGAAAATCTCCTTTGAAACAAAAACTTACTGGCTTTTACGGTCGGGAATTAGATTTATTGCAAACTTAAAACAACACTCTTAAAAGAAATATTTTACTAAAACACATTTTTACTAAAAATTGATAGTAAGCTTAAAAACAAGCTAAAAAATTGATTCTATTCAAATACAAATGGACGCACAATACTATTTATGTCCGATGCAAGCCGAACAAAATATAATCCTTTGGGGAGATTTGGTTGGGTAAATTGAAATGAAGTAGTAGGATTTGCTCCAGTAAAAGCAGTCCGAAGTTGATTAGAAATATCAACTATTTGTCTACCGATTGAATTATAGATAATAAGCGTTGCATTTGCTGAAATATCTCCACCAACATTAATTGAAACCGGCAAAGTTGAAGATGGATTTGGTTCGATACTAAGTGAAATTGAACCTTCTTGGGGGTTGATGAGTCGTTTTCCGTCTTTGGGATGATTAAATACATCCTTGAGTGTAAAAACTGCAGATTTGAGTCCATTTGTTGAGGCAATTGTATCTCCTGCAATGCCGAACCAATGGAATTCGAGCATATCAATTGGTGTTGATTCAGAATCGCCAAGTCCCGCGACAAGTGGAACTACAGCAAGTGTATCACCTTTAGTTTGTCCGGTATAACTGCCTGTTACTGTAATAGTTTGAATTCCATTTTCTATTATTCCTCGTTGCGATTCTTCAAGTGAGGTCAGAAGTGTAGCATTAAAGCGAAGTTTGGCAGTAAAATGGTCAACTCCTGCTGATTGTATTGTTGGCTTTGCTTTTACTGAATCTAAAATAAGTGGGAGATTCACAACTTCGCCCGGTGAAGCCGTAATATCAAGTGGTTTAACAGTTGAAGTAATATATGCTGTGTTAATCATGTTCATTCCTCCAATGTAACCGTAAGAATCAGCGGGGCCATATCCAAAAACGTAAATTCCTATCCCTTCATTTGCCGAAATAGAGTGTACACCGTCTGTTACAGAAATAGTTGCATAAGAGTATGATGAAGTTGGAATTGCTGTGAATTTCACTGAAGTTACTTTATTATCGAGGCGTATTGACTGGATTGCAGAATTTGGGGCAACAACTATAACAAACTGCTCTTTATAAACTGTAGTTGTTTGCCATCCGTTAGTTATATAAGCTTGAGAATTTATCCATTTATATGACTTTAAGAACTGCTCGGCAGGTGGAACAAGCATCATAAAAGGATCGCTATCTCTTGAACTAAAATTTCCGAAACTGTTTGTTGATTTTTTAAATAATGCAACCATAATTGGCTCTGAAGAAGAAATTGCAGCCGCTTGAGTAAGAATTCCTTGATACATTTGTCCGGCTTTAAGAGTAGTTAGATTAATACCGTTCAATGTTATTTGTGTGTTATCTCGTGCCGCAATTATTCGATAAATATCATTATTTGTATTACCTGTACCTGTAGTTGGTTCTGGGAATGGAACAAGAAAGGCATCATAGCCCCACGTCGTGACTGGAATCATTTGTTCAATCAAAAAATCTCTGGCAGCCGAAGTATTTGTATATGGGATAGCCGCTCGTTGTTGAGATCCAACAACCGCAATTGGTTTATTGGATGAGATATGCGAGCTGGTCAAATCATCATTAGATGAACTATTTGCTTGTACTAAATAAGACTGACCTTTTTGAAGGGTTGTCGTAATAGTTTTTAGGTTAGTTTTAGATGTTCGATTCGTTGATAAAGTTATAGTAACTTTTGTTGCATCTTGCGTGGCAATAATCGCGAATTGAGATGGAGTTATAGGATCGCCCTTATTATCAGAATTATAGGACATAACATAATAATCAAGTCCCAAAACATCCGTAGGCAAAACTAAAAAAGCATCACTTGTTTTATCTGCTTTACTAAGACCGTACACCGTAACTTGATTATCGGTTGTGATATGAAAAGTACGATTTGATGCTGTTTCTGAAGAATTTCCGTCTAAGAGTTCATAATTATTATAGCTTACTCTATAGGTATAAATATTTTTGATATCAGTGATAACAAATGTCCTTGTTGACTGGCCTGGGAAAGAAATTGCACCTTTAGTGATTGTATCAGCAGCAATATAAATATACAATGAATCATCTCCGTTTTGATGAATATTAGGAGGAAACGTAAGCCAAAAATCCGTACCTTTTGTATCAAAATCTTTGGTTTGAGCTGTTAGAAGTTTTGTACAGAAGAGTACAACAAATAAAATTAGGGATATGCGCATTGTATTGTTAACTATTTCTTTATTGATAAAAGAGATTATCCATCAAACTTTGCAGATTATAATATACAATAAATTGGAGAATATTCTACAGAAATTGAGAAGCAGTATATAATCAGCCCGATAGACAAAGAAGTCTTAATTTGACTTTTTATGAGTAACCACACTTATATTGAAGTTGTTACCAAATTTTACAGTAAATTTTTTCACATCAAGAAGTAATTAAACCGACTTGGCACATTGATTGCCATTCACATATCAGTAACAACTCTTTGTCATATCTTGAATTGCTATGTTTGGACGAAAAATTATTATTACGTGGTTGATAATTTGCATTTTAACTGCAATCGTTGTGGTGGGGTGTGCAACTCCAAAACATGCAGAATCTCATGTCCCACTTCCTCCACTTTCTTCGATGCTTCAAGAAATGCCGTCATTACAAGCTGTTGTTTCTCAACAAGATATTGAGCCCCCTGCTACATCCAAACGAAAAATATTGACGTTACGAGAAGAAATGCAACGGTTTGAAGACCATCAAACTATAACTGACAATAAAATTGATTCAGTTGCTCGCGAATTATCTACTGTAAAAACAGAAGTAGAAATATTGAAAAACAGTGTTTCCGGTACATTCGAGCCAAAATCTACTGCCAAATCAGGAATTCCAAATAAAGCTAAAACAGAGAATAATGAAATAGTTTCCGATGAGGTTGCTTATAAAACACCAATGAAATCATCACCAAAACAACCAATTAAACATAATAAACCTATTGAAATTCATCAAAAAAAATCTATTTCCCAAAAAGTAGAACCAAAAGATGAGGACGAAATTAAGCCGGATGAGAAACTCAAAAAACAGGCAGAATCAACGAAAACCGATACCGCTTCAAAGCCCATAAAATCCGGTTCTCTTTATCATAATGCAATGAATTTGATTTCAAAAAAACAATATGACGAGGCGATAGGTTTGCTTTCTGAAGTTATTAAATCAGAAAAAAATCCTGAAACTTTAGCAAATTCATATTATTGGCTCGGAGAATCGAATTTTGGAACAGGAAAATTTGATCAAGCCATTTTCTATTTTCAAAAAGTAAATACGTTCAAAAATTCAACAAAACTTGATGATTCTCAATTGATGATAGCAGAATCGTACCAACGACTTGGAAGAAATGAAGAAGCAAGAAAAGCGTTTCAGAAATTAGTAGATTATTTCCCTACTAGTGAATATGTTCCAAGAGCCAAAAAAATGCTTCAACGGCTATAGTATCAATTACATCCTTTCTTGACTTTTATACTCACCAACTACTTCAATTTTCTTACCTCCAAAAAAGTGAGAGTACAAACCAATTTTCTTCACTATTTTTGCTTACAGAAAACTTTCACTTTGGATAAATTAGATACGTAACACATTTAATTAGGAATTAGTTATGATTCGTGCAGTTATTTTCGATCTTGATAATACACTCGTTGATTTCATGGCAATGAAACGCCAAGCAGTTGATGCCGCTATCGGTGCAATGATGGATGCAGGAATGAAACTTACGCATGAACAGATTAAATCTCATATTGATAAAATCTATAACGAGCAGGGTATCGAATACCAAAAAGTATTCGACCAACTACTACAAGAATTATTCGGTTATGTTGATTTTAGGATTCTATCAGCAGGAATAATTGCTTATCGCCGTGCCCGAGAAGCCGCTTTAAAACCCTACCCTCATGTAACGGCAACACTTATGAAATTAGTTAAATCTAATGTCAAACTTGCAGTTGTATCGGATGCTCCTGCACGTGAAGCATGGTTGCGACTCTGTTATATGAATTTTCATCATATTTTTGATGTTGTTGTTACATTCGATGATACCGGAGAGCGCAAGCCAAGTCCGAAACCTTTCCAAATGGCTTTATCTAAGTTAGATGTGAATGCGCATGAAGCAATAATGATTGGTGACTGGGCAGAACGAGACATGGTTGGAGCAAAAAATGTAGGAATGTTTACTGCTTTTGCACGATACGGTGATGTATTCGGTACACAAGAAGCTCAAGCAGATTATGAACTTAAAGATATTAAACAATTACTTGAAATTCTTGAAATTCATAATCCAACTGAATAAAGTTATTCAATTTATATGATACCCAATGATCAAATACTGCCTGTTTTGGTAAATATCAATAATACAGAAATTCTTGTTCGGCTATTATTACCCAAGGACTCATTTGTAGAAATGACTAAAATGCTTCATCTATCGTATCGCCAACTTGCAGAAATGGGAATGAGATTTATGGCAACACATCAGGATGAAGAAGTAACTCGAAGCAGAGCATTAACAAACGCACTTTGTATTGTTGCTATCGCAGAATCAAAAATCATAGGAACAATTACCGTTAATTTCCCCGGTTGGACAAGTGGAACTGCATTCTATGAACAGAGCCATGTATCACATTTTGGTCAGTTTGCAGTGATTCCTGAATTTCAAAAAAGTGGATTAGGTTCAATATTACTTAACATTGCAGAGCAACTTGCTTTTACTGCATTTGGCGCAACTGAAATCGCACTTGACACATCTGAAAATGCACATCACTTATTAGATTATTACACTAAACGAGGGTATCGTTTTATCGAATATGTACAGTGGGATGTAACGAATTATCGCAGTAAAACCCTCAGTAAAAGCAGAGAAGATTATCTACGATTATTACACTAACTATTCAAAATTTACTGTTAATGTATGTTTAAATTTATTCGTCTTGTTATAGTTTTTCTTATTGTTACAGATTTCACATCATTTGCTCAACAGCGAAACGGTTATCAGTCTCATTCTGTTTTAGAATATACACTTAAAGAAATTTCAGGACAGAATTCCTCGATCATTTCACTGAAAGAAATTGGAAAGTCTGCGGGAGGACGCTCTATACTTGCTGTCGAAATCGGAACAGGTGAACGTAGTGAAAAACCGGCTCTACTTGTAGTAGCAGGAGCAGAACCTGATGATATTGCTGGAACGTATGCCGCTACTGAATTTATACGCTCACTAACTGCTGATTCTTTAAAATCTTTGCTGGCTCGTGTAACGATTTATGCTATCCCCAGACTATCACCTGACGGTGCAGAAGGTTATTTCTCAATTCCCAAAATATCGTTACCGGGTAATTCAGAAGCTGATGATGCTGACCACGACGGTGCAAATGACGAAGATGGAGCTGAAGACCTCAATGCCGACGGACAAATTACAATGATGCGCATAATTGATCCTTTAGGAGATTGGATGTTGAATCCTGAAGATTCTGCTCTAATGAAAAGGGCAGATAAACGAAAGGGTGAACTAGGTATGTATCAATTATTGACTGAAGGAAAAGATAATGACCGAGACGGCAAAGTAAATGAAGATGAAATTGGTGGCACTAATGTTAATCGGAATTTTACATTCAAATATAAGCCATACCAAACAGATGGCGGAAATTATCCATTCTCTTCTCCGGAAGCTCGTTCTTTGGGTGAATTTCTTTTTGCCCATAATAATATTTTAGCGGTTTTTACCTTTGAGTATTATGATAATATTAATGAATCGTGGAAAATATCGACACCGGAACAACAATCAGGAAATAACTTTGCTCCCGATTCTGTGGCCTATTCTCAAACTGCCGCATTACTCAAAAAACATCTGCAATATTCTTATAAAGCCGAACCTCCTGCCGGAGATATTGCTCAATGGGCATACTTTCATGGTGGTCGTTTGAGTTTCTGTGCTCCAGCGTGGATGTATCCTTCAATTCAAACAGATACAACGAAAGAATCGCCTAAAAAAACATCAGATTATAAAAAAAACTCAGTTGATAATGAAATTCGTGCTTTACGATGGATTCAAAATTTTGCACCGCAGAATTTTATACAATGGAAAAAATATGACCATCCTGATTTTACAGGAATGAGTGTGGAAATCGGTGGTTTTGCTCCATTTGCTTTGCACAACCCTCCGGCTGACAGTTTAGTATCAGTAGTAAAAGGTTCTGTAAACCTTTTAACTGAACTTGCTCAATTGATGCCCGAACTAATTGTCGAATCCAAAAAAATTGAACCACTTGGAAATGATATATTCAGAGTTACGATTTCGATTACCAATATTGGGAAATTACCGTCACATACTGTTGTTGGCAGACAAGTCAGAGGATTACGTCCACTTCAAAGTAGAGTAGAACTTGCACCCGGACAGAAAATTTTATCGGGTAAAGCTATTCAACTATTTACCGAACCGCTCGCTCCTCAAGCCACGATTCAGCATACTTTTTTAGTTTTGGGAAAAGGTGACATTCATTACACGATCGGATGCCCGACTACAGGGTTTGTAAAAACAAAAATGTCTATTAAGTAATTTATTTTTTATACTTACTCAACAATGAAGCCAAAAGAAATCGAACAATTTTTATCAGAAGAGAATGAACATCTGAGAAAATTACATACAATAGTGGACGAAACTATCAAAGCCGAAGAGCTTATAGTTTATAATCTTTTGAATCCTCCTATTGAAACATTAACACGAGGTCAAAAAATTTCGGACAAGGTTGCAATTTTCGGTGGAAGTTGGAAGTTTATTATTCTATTTGGTATCTTATTAGTACTTTGGATAACATTTAATGTGTTTGCAATTGGATATTGGAAATTTGATCCATATCCTTTTATTCTCATGAACTTAATTCTTTCGTGTGTTGCGGCTCTTCAAGCTCCGATTATTATGATGAGCCAAAATCGCCAAGAAGAAAAGGACAGAATGAGAAGTGAAAATGATTATCTGATAAATCTTAAATCTGAAATGCAAATCCGTAGCTTACATCAAAAAATGGACTTGTTACTTGAAGAACAAATTAAAACCCTTTTTGCAATGCAAGAGAGGCAATTCCTTTTACTTGATGAAATTAAACGCAAACTCGATACACATGGAAAATAGTTTTATAATTAATAATACATCTATTTTAATCTGAAATTACGACCAACTCACACACTCGAAATCTACTTAACAATTTCTCTATTTCCTTGAAATAATTAAATGTTAAAACTCTATGAAAAACAATTAAGTTGATTTTCAGGATAAGAGTTCCGATTTTTGTAGTATTATATTTATAATTACAACTATAGGCGATATTGTTTCAATGGGAGCTACTCCTCAAAATTCAACTTTTACTTCCAAAAGTTCTCGATTATTTATCTTAGATTTGGCTCGTTGTATTGCTATGATAATGATGGTTCAAGGTCATACAATAGACGCACTTGTACATCCGCAATTCCTTAATACCGCAGAATTTCCATGGAATATTTGGAATTTTTTTCGTGGACTAACCGCACCAATTTTCTTAATGGTTTCGGGTGCAGTTCATGTATTTGCCATGAAGCCCGATTCAACCGGTAGAATGGGTGAAGAAACAATGATACGCCGAATTCGCTGGGCTTTAATTTTACTGAGCGTAGGATATTTATTAGTTTTTCCGGCCAATAGAATTTTCGACCTTCCCTTTTTAAATTATGATTCGTGGAAATTATTTTTCCAATCAAATATATTACAGTTAGTTGGTGTGTCACTATTGCTTGTTGTTTGGTTATGTCGCAGTTTCTATTCGGTTCGCTCACTCGGAATTGCCGCACTTATTATAACTATTTCAATATTCATGCTTACGCCCTTTGTTCATGCAATTGATTGGTTTCAGTATCTTCCCGAACCAGTAGGTGCATTCTTATCGTATCAGCACGGCTCTCTATTCCCAATATTCCCTTTTGCCGGATTTTTATTCATGGGTGTTAGTTTTGGTGCATACCTTAAACAAGTTGCACCTGCTGAACGAGATAATTTTCTTCTTAAAAAAAGTGCACTAATTGGGTTAGTTATTTTAGCTGTCGCAGGTGTTTTAGCGTTTGTGCTTGGTCAATTACCACTTCCAAACCACGAGTTTATGATGTCGAATCCAGCTTTTATGCTAATTCGTGTTGGAATTATATTTATATTTTTCTCGTTTACAGCTTGGTTTCACAAAAAATTATATCGTTTTCGTGAGTTATATGCTTTTTTGAGTGCTAAGTCATTTCATGTCTATGTACTTCATTTAGTTATTATTTATGGCACACCTTGGTTTTCAAGTTTCGGAAGGTATTACGGAAAATCACAAAGCTTAGAAGTTTCAGCACTTGCCGCTTTGTTAATTATCGCCATTACTCTTACAACAATTTATTTGGTAGATTACTTGCAAAAAAATGTCAATCGGGCACCGGAAATCCTTCGCTTTTCACTTGGTACAATGTTGGCGTATGCACTATTGCGATAATTGAGTTATTACAACAAACAAAAAAAGCGCTCCATTACGGATCGCTTTTTTTTTGTAACTGTACTGTATTTAGTAATCAAGAGCATTCAATACATCATTGATTAAATCTTCGGTATCTTCAATTCCACACGAAAGACGCACCAAACCTTCTGTTATACCAAGTTTTTCGCGTTGTTCTTTTGGAATACTGCCATGTGTCATTGAAACCGGATGACAAATTAACGACTCAACACCTCCAAGCGATTCTGCGAGAATAAACACATCAAGCTTATTAACAAATGTTTGAGCATTTTTATACGAACCAAGTTCAATCGAAATAATACCGCCAAAACCGCTCATTTGGCGTTTAGCAAGTTCATGTTGCGGATGCGATGCAAGTCCGGGATAATGAATCCCATGAATATTTTTATGATTTTCGATGGCACTGGCAATTCCAAGTGCATTTCGTTCATGCTGTTGCATACGCAGAGCAAGTGTTTTCACAGAGCGAAGTAATAGCCAGCAATCAAATGCTCCGGGTACTGCTCCTGCCGCATTTTGTATGAATTGTAATTTCGAAGCAATTTCTTCTTTACTTGTAATTACAACCCCACTTATCAAATCCGAGTGACCACCAAGATATTTGGTTGCAGAGTGAAGTACTATATCAGCACCAAGTGTTATAGGTTGTTGGAAATAAGGGGTTGCGAATGTATTATCAACGACAAATAAAGCATTATGTGCATGGGCAATTTTTGCAACGGCTTCGAGATCAGTCAGTCGCATCATAGGATTTGTGGGTGACTCGCTGTACACCATTTTTGTATTCGGTCTAAGTGCTTTTTGAACTTCTTCCAAGTTTGTCATATCAACATAGGAAAACGAAAGTCCAAAACGAGTAAAGATTTTCTCAAACAAGCGAAATGTTCCACCATACATATCTTCGGCACAAACGACATGGTCTCCTGCAGAAAGAAGTTTCATAACAGCATCTTCAGCGGCGAGTCCACTACCAAACGCATACGCCGCAAAGCCATTTTCGAGTGCCGCAATATTTTCTTCCCAAGCGAATCGAGTTGGATTTTGAGTGCGAGCATATTCAAACCCAGTATGCTTTCCAATCTCAATTTGGGCGTATGTAGACGTTTGAAAAAGCGGGACAGTTACAGCACCGGTAACTTGTTCAGGTTCTTGACCAATATGTATTGCCTTAGTAGCAAAATTGTTGTAGCGTTTACTTTTATTCATAGTATAAAATCGATAGTTGTTAATGAATTATTTTACCATTGTACTGCTAAATTTACAAAAAACTGACGACCAAGGAGCGATGGAATTGATTTTAAATTCATCGAGTTCAAAATATTATTCACTCCAATCGTAGTTTCGATACTTGAAGCTGACAAGAAATTCTCGCCCTCAAACCTCTTACTTACAGCAAAATTCAGAATTGAATATCCATGTACATATTCATCATCGTGGTCTAATACTTTACGAGCTGGACTTCCAATTGCAAGTCCATTTTTATCAAGGGATTCGTCGCCGAATCGTCCAACATATTGCAATCGTACATTAGCGCGAATTCCCAACTCCTTTTCATCAAATTGAACTCTTGCAACTCCACTATGACGCGAACGAAGCCATAATCCACCGTAATTTTTAAGGGTTAATATTTCACCGGTAACGTAAATTGCTTCTTTTTTATCAATTGCATCTAATACTTCAACATCGTTTGCATCAAGATATTGATAACCGAAATCCACACTTAATAGTTGTGACTCAGAAAAATGAAAAGCGAGTCTCAAATTAGCTTCAATGCCTTGAGTATACACATGAGCAAGATTATGATAAGAATATATGGAAACATTACTTATTGGATCTTGACTAACAAAATAATATTCAATCAGATTCGATAAATTATTACGAAAGGCCCGCACATCTGCAATGCCTGTAAGAGGGTTGTTACCAAATTCAGTTGAAAAAGTATATGAAATTCCTGCATCAAATGCAGTAGAGCGCTCGGGTTGCAAATCAAGTCCAAGTCGTCGTGCACCTAATAAATCATACCCTCCCGTACCCGAAAGGCGATTAGAAAATTGAACATAAAGTTGCCGGAAGTCTGGTATTTTAAAACCTGTTCCAACAGAAGTACGAAATTGGAAATTATCAGTAATTTTAAAATTAAGTGCAAGTTTGGGATTGGAAAGCCACAGCATAGTAAGCAATGAACTGTCTATTTTTTTACCGGAAAGTGAAGGGTTATCGTATGCACTATTACCTACATACCGCGCACTTAATGAATACGAAATCCACTCGGTAGGATTTCCTTCCCATTGACCGAACACTGAAAATGTTCTATAGAATGGTTTATCAGGATAGCGCGAACCGCTTGTATTATCATAATTTGCTTCGATTCCAAACGTAAAGCGATTACGTAAATTCCAGAACACATCATATTGAAGATACCCGCGCCAAATCTGCCTGTCGAGGTCGTCGGTACGTCCGGCTGAACCTTGTGTTGTGTCAAAATTATAGCGTTCATTATAATTTGAACCATATAATTGAGCTGTTAATCGTGCTTTGCCATGCGTCCATTCCGAGCCGACCATTCCCGAGAACTCTCGCTGTCGAACCGAACCACTATTGGAGGCAATTTGTCCGAAAAAAGACTCGGTAAATTTACCTCGACTTTCGGATTCAAAGAAACGTCCGTTAGCACTTAGATTTACCTCCGAAGATACTCTCCATAAACCTTTCGTTTGGGCTGTGTAATCTGTAAAACCTGAATATGGGACAGTCATGCTATCATTTTTTAATTCAAATGGCTGCGCTGATTTTCTATTAAAAAATCCGGTTATTTCTACCTCGTGACTTCCGTAGCCACCTTCGAGCTGAAGTTCAGCCGCTCCCTTTTCAAGATATTGCGAATATACTTTTCCACCCCATCCGTCAGCCGGTCTTTTGGTAATAATATTGATAACTCCGGCAAGTGCGTCACTTCCGTACAATGATGACATTGGGCCTTTTACAATTTCTACTCGGTCAATATTCCCGACAGAAATTCTCGATAATTCCAAAACACCTGCAATTCTCCCTACCATCGGTTGCCCGTCAATAAGAATGAGTGTATAGTCAGAACTAAGTCCCATCATTTGAATACCCGTACGGACGTTTGTTGTAAGAAGAAGTCCTGTTTGCTCCTTCAATAAATCAGCGGCATTTACCATCGAGGTTGATTGAAGTTGAGCACTACTAATCACTTCCACCCTAATAGGGGAATCGCGCAATAGTGATTCGTTTCGTGTTCCGGTAACCACTACTTGTTTGGTTGTGTACTGTCTAACAGCTCGAAGGGAATCAGTTTTTTTGCTGTGTGGAACAGCCGGGAGACGTGGTGGAGAAAGTGTAGAATCTGATGATTCGGCTAATAATGAAGTCGATAGAGTAAAAACTGTAATTAAACTAAAAATTATAACTCGAATGAAAGATAAAAAAGCTAAAAATAGAGAATGCACGTATTAGTTGTCCGAATATGAGTAAATTTACAGCCCACTATGACGCACTAACAGCGTTTTTGTGACCTCAAAGGTTAATTAATTTAAAATACTTTTATAATTTCACTGTCTTTTTTTCGCTCTAATGATTGAGTTAATTTATTTAATTGGAATAACTTCCTAAAGAAAATTGAAAGAATATTTTAATACTAAATTATCTTAATTATTTGATGAATTTCAATGAAATTGACTCTCAATTGCAAAGAAATGTTAATAACCGAAACCTCGCACTTCATCCTGCCGTAGCGTTTCCAAACCGAATTACACTTTTAATGAATCATTGGAGAATACATGACTTTAATTAGAACACTAATTGCCATACTAAGTATATTTTTAGTAGGTTCAATACCAGTTTTTGCTCAAAATACCATAAAAATCTCCGGCTCTGTAGCCGACGATTCAACAAAACGACCAATTAGAAGCGTTCGTGCAACAGTTCGTTCCCTACCCGACAGCACACTCATAAAAGGAGGAATGACAACGGCACAAGGCGCATTTGAATTAGAAGTTCAAAGTAATAAGAAATACACACTCGAGCTACGTAGAGTTGGCTATGCTCCATATCACAAAGAAATTTCAGCTCTCAATGAAAATCTTACAATACCAATGGTTTACCTTAAAGAGACTGCTATCACAACAGGCGATGTGGAAGTAGTTGGATGGCGTGAATTTACCGAAGTTCGACCCGATAAAAATGTTTATTCTGTGAAAGACAATCCAAACATTGTTGCAAATACAGTCAGTGAAGTATTAGACCAAATTCCTGCGGTACAAGTAGATGAAAATGGAGGAATTAAATTAAGAGGTGATGCAAATGTTATTATTATGATAAACGACCGTCCACTTACAATGGATGCCGAGCAACGTAATAAAATGCTCCAACAATTACCCTCGATGAATATTAAATCTATTGAAGTGCGGACTGCACCCGGAGCAAAGTTTGATGCAAAATTCAATGGCGGGATTATTAATATCATTATGGACAAAGGGCTTACTGATTATCTTGGTGGAAATCTCTATCTTGGCGGATCTACTATTAATGGATATAATGGCGGAGGTACTTTCTATTACAACGATTCATTAATAACTGCATCTGCTAATCTTGGAACTTATCACGGGATTTATAACAGTAATTCAGATTATGTAAGAATCAACGAACTCTCTCCTTCTCTCAAGTATATTCGTAAATCAGTTTTTAATGAAGGAACTTATACAGGATATTATTTCAATCCTCAGATTGATTTTACACTTTCGCAGAAAGATGTTCTATCATTTTCTGCGGGTTATTATGCGAATCCGGGTAGCAATTCTACCATTGGATACGGTACAAGAGCCGACGCAAACAATGCCATTACTCAATATCTAAAGGATACTTCATCAAGTGATCGTTCCGGTTATTGGATGAATTATTCAATACTTTATAAACATCAATTCTCCGAAGAACAAAAAATTTCAATTGACCTCAATCATTCTAATTGGTCAAGTAATCGTAATGAATATAAAAACAGCCCAATTTATTCTCCAAGTTTTGGGTTAGATTCTATTAATTCATTACAGCAAACTTCCACCGGTAAAGACAGTAATCCCACTTTTATAGCTAGACTCGATTATACATACTCACCAACCAAAGCCATTACACTTGAGCTTGGAAGTAAAATTGAGTCGGAAAACCATCCAAGTGATGTGAATGTTCAGCGATTTAATTACGTTACAGGAATGTATCAAACCGATACAATTCAAACTTTATCAGTAACTCCTCAAAATGGTTCGTATGCAGGATATGCTAATGTTGGGTATTCGTTCTCCGATGAACTTTCTATGCAAGCTGGTGCTCGGTATGAATATGCTACCATCGGTGCGACATTCGGAGATACGACAATTAATCGAACCTATCCAAATCTTTTTCCGAGTGCATCGCTTTCGTGGAAATTATCACAAGAATATCAAATCACTGCTAATTATAATAGAAGTATAGAATTACCGTGGGTAAACATTATCAATCCACGAGTAACTCGCGAGAATGCGACAAGCCAAACCATCGGTAATCCGAATATCAGACCTGAATTTACACATTCGTTCGAACTATCGGCAAATGCGTTTCTTGGCTCGACTACTCTTACAATTTCACCATATTACAAACGGACAGTTGACGAAATTAAAATGAATTCGGAACTGATAAACGACATATATACCAATCGTTTTGTTAATTATAACGGGCTTCAAACCATAGGGATTGACGGTACAATTAATTATCGTACCCGAACAGGTTTTTCAGCAAGAATGAACTTTAGTATTCAAAATTATAAGAATATTGGCGGCACGTTTTCAAGTGATTTCCCTACTGAATCCACAAATGCTTCGGCGAATGGTTCGATTAGTTATGAGCTAATCAAAGATTTAACCTTCAATATCAGCGGAAGATATGTTTCACCTTATACTATTGGCGGGGAAAGAGCACTTACTTTTTTTTATTCTAATTTTAATGTTATCTATAAAATGCTTGATAATGCTCTTACAGTTAATTTGATGGCGGCTGATCCATTCGACCTTCAGCGGCGTGAACGTGTTAACTCAGGATATGGTTTCTCGGTAAGCTCTGATAGCAAGCCACTAAGCAGGTATTTCAATCTGAATGTCAGCTATTCTTTTGGTAAACGTGTGAATTTGGAGCAGCATAATACTGAGAAGTCAGCTCCAAACGGGGACGGATAGGTTTTCTTCTCTATATACTTAAAATCGCATCACTACCAACGACCCTGTCGGTGTTTGTATATATTCATACGACTTGGCAAGAGAATGAATCAGAAACACACCACGGCCTCCGTCTCGAAGCAGGTTTTCGGGTTCGCGTGGGTCTCGCAAAGATTCGATATTAAATCCCGCGCCTTCGTCGAGCACCGAAATCATAATATCTTCACCATTTTTAGCCACCGAAAGGGTTACTTGTTTTTCAGGGTTTTGTTTATTACCATGAATTATTGCATTATTAACAGCTTCAGTAACGGCAATTAAAATATTATACCAACGAGTTTCATCTAAAAATTGACATTCCGCTAAAGAACTAAGAAATGGCTCTACCAAACCTATATTTTTCCGCTCAGAAGACAGAATAAGAAAATGAGGCGACTGCCCTGATGAAATATTGGGAAAAGATGTAGTTGCCATTGTAAATACAACAAATGAAACAAGTTTGAATAATTATTGAGGTATCTGAACTTACAATGCAAAGGTCGCCTGCATAAACATCGTTGGAGTAGAACGAAATAATTTTCTGTTGGAAAATTGAAAATCATACCAACCGTTCATTGAAATTTTAGTACCCGAAATAAACTGAAAAGAAAGTACAATTTCAGGGCCGAAAAACTGCTGAATACCTTCAGCCCCGGTCACTGAAGACGATGGCTGATTAACTGTCGTTTGACGAAGAGCATAATATCTACCACCACAGCCAAGCGACAATCCATCATCTAAAGGTGTAAAAATAAGCATTTTTAGGAATTGCTCGAAGTTTTTACTCACAGGAGTTTCAGAAAAAGTAGCCCACGAAAACTGTCCCCGTTCAAAATATCGAGCAAAAAGCGATACATAAAGTCTGTAATTTCTTCCTAATCCTATCCAAATTGAATCTCGAACACTCACCTGCCTAAAACTAAAGCTCTGGATACTCCCGCCAAGCAATTCAAAATCATAGGTTGTATAATTAGCTAAGACTTCAAACTGAGGATGCATGGTAATATATCGTGAATTGATTGCGAGTGCGGGTGCTAAACGTATAACTCTATTCCAATTATTGAGTGCGCTTCGTTGGGATTTGATATAGACCAAATGTAGTAGTTGTGCTTGTGCTGTGATTGATGCTGAAAGCACCGAAGAAACCTTTCGAGAATATATTGCCGATGATAAAAACGAAAGTTCATCGCGATCATCATAATTCAGAGTTGCAGGTGTATCATACCGCAAGAGACCAATTGAGGTATTAAATCGAAGTGTATCAGTAATTCCAGCTAACCATTCAGTCTGATTAAACAGCCGAGTACGAACAGCTAAATTATCTCGTTGATTTTCAGATAGTCTGAGAGATGTTTCGTCTTGTGGGTTAATAATAAAATGTGCGGTAATTCCATTTTGTTCAATTCGCGATGAATATTCCAACCCAATTTTTTGTAAAATTGACGATTTCTGATATGTTAGTGCCGATACAAGTACGTATTGAAATTCATGTAGCTCACGGATAACAGCGGTTGATGGGATTTTATCAATCGGACTACGATACTGACGATTAACTATTCCATTATCTATCGTCCATTGAAGCTCGGATTGAAATGATTCTGCAAGCGAATAGACAAGACCACCATTGATATTTAAACGTTCTTCTAATCTGCTTTCAGTAGCAAGCTGAGAAGATGAGCCAATTGGGGAAATAAAATCTCGATTCAATAGCCGATAACCAACCGTTGTTTGTAAATTATTTCCGTCGTCGGCTACTCGTCTGATAGTAGCTTGAGTAGCAAAATCCACATTAGTGCGGTCAGTATTAAACCTTGTGTAATTACCATTAAATCCTGCGGTAAGTGAATACTCATCAAAAAAAGTCGGACTTAATTTTCCGAGTGTGGTAAATGCCGGAGCGGTTTCACTAACCCCGAGTTGTCTGTATTGCTCAATGCCGCCCAAGAATTCCATTGAGAATTTATTTGCGATGAGTGTTCTCACCCCAAGTAATGAATTGAGTCGTTGAAGGTTTGCAAGCCCAATATTTCGAGAATCATTCGAGAGCAAGAAAAAGCTATTGGATAAAAGTGAAATCTTTGGGCTGAGTACATAACTGTATTGCAATGAACATTGCTCATCATCACGAAACGACACTCCAAACGAACGAACACCAATTCCTCTATATCGCTGTTGGAATGCTACTTGATGGTTTTCAAAATAATATGCGGCATCTATATCTCCTGAGAAAGCAAAAATATTCCCTATTTTATCAGTTCCAACTCGAATTGAGCGAGGAATTGACGAACTGTCTGACAATTGAACCGAAGGAGGGAGAGATTGAGCGCAAACTTGCTCGAATGATAGTGCAATACTTAAACATATCAAATAATAACGGAGAAATATTTTTCCTGTAATTAGCACTGTTTCAGGGAAATCATTATTGATGATTCATTCTGTGAACCATATTATTTTGCGAAATTTATTCGATTTACTCTCTAATTGTTGGTAATGGATTTTGACATTTTCGCCTGTAAATAATTACCATTTCGATAATGATTTCAGCCGATTCTTGAACGATAATTCTCCTTCCGCTTCTTAGGGTTATCGTTGTATCATGATACGATTCTACTGTTTCAATTTCATCAGCATTAATCGTAATGGGAGTTGAGTCAATTCTAGTGAGAGTAATCATATAAAATTTACCCTGAGTTATTTTGGAAAACGAATCGGGAAATCAGCCGCAACAAACGTCATAATAGCCATAGCGGCTGAACAAAGATTTAATTCATCCGGGTTAAGTTTATCCATTGTATCTGCATCAGTGTGATGATACCAAAAATACTTCGCATCATCTACGATAAGTTCCATTCCGGGAACACCCGTTTCGAGAATTGGCCCAATATCCGCACCACCGTCTCCATCTACAATCAAATCTGCAGCAATTGGATTGAGCAAACTTGAAATAGCAGTTGCAAGTACCTTTGATCTTTCGCTTCCTTTCACTTCAAAACCTCGCGGCTTGAATGTTCCTGCATCGCTTTCGATTGCAAGCACGTGATTTGCAAGTTCATTTTTGTGATTAAGCGCATACTGAGTTCCGCCTTTTAGTCCGTTTTCTTCATTTGTCCAGAATACTAATCTCATCGTACGTTTAGGTTTTAAGTCTAATTTTTTGATAATTCTAAGTGCATTCCAAGCTACAAAAACACCACCACCATCGTCCATTGCGCCTTGCCCAACATCCCACGAATCTATATGCCCACCGAAAACTACGATTTCTTCCGGTTTTTCACTTCCTTTAATCTCAGCTATAATATTTCTTGAAGGTGAATCTTCCAATGTTTTAGCTTCCATTTTTAGAGTAATCATTGTTTTAACTCCCCGCTTCTGCATACGTTGGAGTAATTCAGCATCTTCTACTGTTATAGCCGCATGTGGGATTTTTGTGAGTGAATCATTATATCGAAGCATTCCTGTATGAGGAGTACTTAGCGACACAGGAGTCACTGACCGTACAAGCGATGCAACCGCCCCTACACGTGAAGCTTCATTACACCCGTTCACTCGATATTGAACTGTTTCGCCGTACGTTGTAAAAGGAACATTGAACAATACTATTTTCCCTTTTGCTTCTGAGGCATGAGCTTTCAAGTCATCAAAACTTTTTACAACCAAAACTTCAGCTGTAATTCCTTCGGCCGGAGTACCTATACTTCCTCCTAAGCCAAGCATAGCAAGTTTTTTAACACGAGGTGAAACAAGTGTGGCAGATTCTGTTCCACGAACCCAATGCGGAACCATTACTTTCTCTGAAGTTACATCAAGTCCATCTTTTTTAAGTTGTTCAATTATCCAATCAAGTGCCTTTTCTAAACTTTCGCTTCCACTCAAACGATGACCATAGGTGTCGCACATTTCAGCAAGTCGGTCATAACACAAATTATCTTGTTTGGCTGTTCTAATTATTTTTTCAGCTGTAGAATGATATGTATCAATGATTTGCTGGTATCCACGCACTTGAGATGCGAACTGTTCTGTCATTGGCGGTGGCACTTTACTTTGTGGGGTAAATTGAGCTTTCAACGGCAATAGTGCCGCTAATGAAATGCTGATAATTAAAGTTATAATACGCATATATTTCAATAATAAATGAATGAATTTAGAGTTCTATTTTGTATAAATAATTACTTTATTTTGCAATTAACTGTTATTTGTATATAACAGTTCTACTTGCTCGACAAGCGATTTTGCTTCGGAGATTGTTGCCGACTCCGAAATGATTCGAACTATTGGTTCCGTGTTCGACCTACGCACATGCACCCATGATTTGCCAATGTCAAACCGAATACCATCACCTCGAGTAATTAAGCTTCCCGCAAATTTCGACTGCAATTTAGCAGAAAATTCATCAAAATCACCCGAAAAATTTATCTTTGTTTTTAGCATTTCATACTTTGGCAGTTCGTCTGACAGTTCCGAAAGTATTTTACCCTCAGTTGCCATTAATTTGAGAAGCAAAGCTATTCCCACAAGTGAATCTCGTCCGTAATGACAAGCCGGAAGAATTACTCCTCCACTTCCCTCACCGCCAAAAATACCATTATTGAGCTGAAGGTTACGCACTACATTCACTTCGCCGACAGGAGTTCGGTTTACTTTGCAATTATGCAATTCGGCAATATCTTCTATCATGCGAGAAGTTGAGAGGTTAATCGCTATTACATTAGAGTACTTCGATAAATAATTTATTGATTTTAGTACCGATTGCGCTGCAAAAACAATAGTCTTTTCTTCGCTTATCGTTTCTCCGAGTTCATTAACAAGCACTAATCTATCTGCATCGGGATCCACTGCAATTCCTATATCTGCATTACGAATGCGTACTTCTTCAGCAAGTGCCGATAAATTCTGTGGTAGTGGTTCAGGAGTATGTGGAAATTCTCCCGAACTATCACAGTATAAACGAACTACATTACAGCCAAGATGTTCCAAAAGTTTAGGAACAGCTATAGAACCACTTGCATTGACCGCATCAACCACAATTTTATATTTCTTACTGCGAATCTTAGTGAGAGTTTCTTCGGAAAAAAGTGGGAGTTCGAGAAGTCGTTTAATGTGTTGCTCAATTGCATCAGCTCTATACAAAATTTCACCGTTTTGATTATTCAGATTTGTAAAACCATTACTGTCAGCAATTTTCCAGAATGCTTGATTTTCTTCTTCATCGAGAAACACTCCATCACTTCCCATAAACTTCATTCCATTCCATTCAGCAGGATTATGCGAAGCAGTGATAGAAATTCCTCCAACGGCATTTGGAGTATGTTCTACTATCAGTTGAACGGTAGGAGTAGGCACGATACCGAGCAAATGTACGATACGTCCTTTTTCCTTTAAAACCTCAGCAATACTTTGCTCAATCCATTTGCCGGACGGACGACCGTCACGTCCAATAATAATATCACCTTCCGGTAGGTATTGAGCGAATGCTTCAGCGTATAATTTGACAATTTCGGGTGGTAATGAATTTTCGAGTGTGGCACGAACACCTGATATTGAGCGGATAAATGGCATCTAACTACTAAAAATTATAAAACAATAGGAACTATCACGTAGTGCTGAATTTTAGAGAATAACCGTGTATAATTGCTTACAGATTGAGTTCAGATTGCCCTAAATTACAAAAAACCTTCGTAATTTGCGGACTTACTTACCGTATTTCCTCTTAATTTCCTGCATAGATACTTCGTTTATGGCTAAAAAAACCGTAGTTAATAGTGCTGATGAACGTACTCACATTAGTGTATTAGGTGCACGTGAGCACAATTTAAAGAATGTTTCACTCGAAATTCCACGCGACCAATTGGTTGTCATTACCGGACTCTCGGGTTCTGGCAAATCCTCACTTGCTTTTGATACGCTGTATGCCGAAGGGCAACGCCGTTATGTGGAATGCCTTTCACCGTATGCTCGGCAATTCCTCGGGATGATGAAAAAGCCCGAAGTGGATAGCATCGAAGGGCTTTCGCCTGCTATTTCAATCGAACAAAAGTCTGTAAGCAATTCACCTCGCTCGACCGTTGGAACGGTAACGGAAGTCTATGATTATCTTCGACTTTTGTATGCTAAAATTGGTATTCAATATTGCGTTGATTGTAATATTCCGGTGCAATCTCAAACTCCTGACCAAATTGTTGATACGATAATGAACTTGCCACAAAAGACTCGTATCCAAATACTTGCACCGATTGTACGTGGACGGAAAGGACATTACCGCGAACTCTTCGAGCAATTCCGAAAGCAAGGATATACAAAGGTTCGAGTAGATACTGAAATTCTTGAAATAGAAGAAGATATGCAGCTTTCGAGGTTCAAACTTCACTCGATTGACTTGGTTATTGACCGCTGTATTATCGAACCTGAACAAGATACTCGAATCTCTGAATCTATTAACACAGCCCTTAAAATGGGAGAAGATGTCGTTGTAATTCTCACTGAACAACCCGACGGCAGCTGGACAGACAAACTCTATTCTACAGCAAATTCATGTGCTAATTGCGACAGATCGTATGAACAACTTGCCCCCAATAATTTCTCGTTTAATTCACCGTTTGGAGCATGTACTACTTGCTCAGGTCTTGGCAGAAAAAGTGATTTCGACGAAGACCGCGTAATTCCAAATCGTGATATATCAGTAGAGGATGGCGGAATTTCTATTCTTGGTAAAAAACGTAAAATGTGGATTTGGGATAAAGTGGTCGCTTTTGCCAAAAGTGTTGAAATTGACTTAAAAGTTCCGATTTCACAGCTCGATACGGAGCAAATAAAAGTCCTATTACTTGGCACTAAAAACAAAAAAATTACGCTGACTTATACTTTATCATCCGGAAAGAAAGTAGAGTATAAAACTAAATTTGAAGGAATTCTTGAAATTTATCGGCATCAATACGAGCAAACCACTTCATCAGAAATTCGTAGTAATATCGAAGAATATATGTCGGCTCAGGAATGTCCCGATTGTAACGGCGGACGGCTCAAACCCGAAAACCTTGCCGTAAAAATTGATGAGCGTTCGATTGCAGAAACTACAATATTAGACATTGCAAAAGGGTACGAATATTTTAATTCACTCGAACAAAAACTGACCGACCGTGAACGTCGCATTGCACATCTTATTCTCAAAGAAATTTCTACTCGACTCAAATTTCTGCTTGATGTCGGGTTGCATTATCTTAATCTAAATCGTTCGGCTAAATCACTTTCGGGCGGAGAATCTCAGCGGATTCGACTTGCTTCTCAAATCGGAAGTCAGCTCGTAGGAGTGATGTATGTACTCGACGAACCAAGTATTGGATTGCATCAGCACGACAATCAAAAGCTGATTACTTCGCTCAAAAATCTTCGTGATTTGGGTAATACTGTTATCGTGGTAGAACATGACCGTGAAATGATTGAACAAGCTGATTATCTTGTGGATATTGGCCCGAAAGCAGGTATTCATGGCGGAGAAATTATGTTCGAGGGTGCGCCTTCGGGTCTTTACAACGCTAAAAAATCACTGATTGAACGATCCAACACAGCACAATATATCACAGGAACACGCCAAATTGAAGTGCCAAATGTGCGAAGAGCCGGCAATGGTAAATTTATTTCTTTAAGCGGAGCACGTGGGAATAATCTTCAGGAAGTTGCTCTAAAATTACCACTTGCTACGTTTACCTGTATTACCGGAATGAGCGGTAGCGGCAAATCTTCTCTTGTCAATGAAACGCTTTATCCGATTCTTTCTAAGTATTTTCATAATGCTATTTCATCTCCCTTGCCGTATTCTAAGATTGAAGGATTGGAACACATTGATAAAGTTATTGAAATAGACCAAACTCCTATCGGGCGCACTCCGCGTAGTAATCCTGCAACGTATACCGGTGTTTTCACGCAAATTCGAGATTTTTTCTCGCAATTGCCCGAATCTAAAATGCGCGGTTATCTTCAAGGGCGGTTTTCGTTTAATGTCAAAGGTGGACGGTGCGACGATTGCGAAGGCGCGGGAATTAAGAAAATAGAAATGAATTACTTGCCTGATGTCTATGTTTCGTGCGAAACCTGCGGCGGCAAACGCTATAACTCCGAAACATGCCAAGTATTTTATAAAGAAAAAAATATTGCTGATGTTCTCGATATGAGTATCGAAGAAGCTCTCGAATTTTTTAGTGAAATCCCGAAAATTCGTCGAATAATGCAGACTCTTAATGATGTTGGTTTGGGGTATATCAAAATCGGACAACAAGCCCCTACCCTTTCCGGCGGTGAGGCACAGCGTGTGAAACTTGCTACCGAACTTGCCAAAGTTTCCACGGGAAAAACACTTTATTTGCTCGACGAACCGACAACGGGACTGCACTTCGAGGATATTCGACTTTTGCTCGCGCTCTTGGGTAAATTGGTTGATAAAGGGAATACGGTCGTAGTTATTGAGCATAATTTAGATGTCATAAAATGTGCAGATTGGGTTGTTGATTTGGGTCCAGAAGGCGGAGGTGGCGGTGGGCGCATCGTAGCCGAAGGAACTCCCGAGGATGTTTGCAAAGTAAAGGAAAGTTATACCGGTTTGTATTTGAAAAAAGAATTGGGGGGGTAGGATAACTAAGAAGTAAGTCGTTGTAAACTGGATTCCTAATTAAGATATTACTGTCAAATAAGTTTTTTTAAACCGACACTTATGTCTATGCCATATATAATTATGATAAGGAAAGTTTAGATTACAACTATAATTGACTTGACAGGATCGACACAGAGATTTTATCCAATGAATCATTATTCAGATAAATTATTGTTGTATTATTTATATTTTAGCAGTTTCATGATTATCCTTAGCAGTTTCATGATTATCCTTGTCATCTCTAATGTTTTTACTAATGAATAACATAATAACAGTTTCCGACAATCTTCATTATTACCTAATCATATGAAAAAAATAACTATTTCTGCTTATTTAATTCAAACTTTCATAATTGCAATACTTTTTCTTCCGTTTATTGCAGTTATTCCAGTAAAAGCCACAGTCGATACTCTTCGCTACTGGGATAAAAAGAAAACCAAGTTTGTATACTATGATAAATTTAATGACGGTTCCCAAATCGTAGTTCAAGCTGCCCGCTTTCCTATTAAAGCACCTGCCGTCATAAAGTCTCTTTCTGTTACTCTTACGGGTGGTACTGGTGCTGTTACAATTTCTGTTCTTGGTCATCAAGCTGGTGAGCATATTCCCACTCTTGGATTATACGGAAGAGATGTTATCGGCTCTGCAACAATTACAAAAACTCAAAACGGACCTCAAACTTTCAGTTTGAATATGCCGGATAACACCAAAACTTCACAAAATCAAATTTGGGTTATGGTTTCAGGTATGACAGCAGGGATGTATCTATTAAGTGATAACACTACTCTTCCGGTTGCTTGTACTGCAGGTGCAGCAGGAGGAGATTATTATTATCAAATATTAGTCAATGCTCAAAATCAGCTCGCTGTTGGTTCAAGTGGTTTTCTTATTGATGTTATTGTTGATTACCCATCCCTCACCTCTCCTGAGTATTTTAAAGATGTTACCGCATCTTTAGGATTTCCGACCAATATTTCTAACTACACCATTGCTTGGGGTGATTATGATTCTGATGGTTTTCAGGACTTACTAGTTTCCGGACACTTGTTTCATAATGAACGTGGCTCTTCTTTCAAAGAAGTTACATCGTCTGTTGGCATTTCAGGAACGCCTCAAAGCAATGCTTTTGCAGATTTTGACAATGACGGAGATATGGATATACTTTTTCTTTTCTCACAAAAGGATAATCCGCCCCCAAGTATCCTTTAAATAAATAATGGTTCTGGTATATTTACTGCAAAAAGCCTTTCAATACCTTTATTGAAAGGGATTTCATCATTCAGCATTGCAGATATTAATAAGGATAAATTGCCAGATATTTTTATAGGTCAACTCTGGTCAGAATACCCGGCAACCGGTCCTGATTTGCTCCCAAGTTTCTTTCTACTTAATAATGGATTTAATGATTTTACAGACAATACCACTGCTTTGCAAAACAGACAATCACGCAGAAGTCGAGGATCGGAATGGGTAGATTTCGATAATGACGGTGATTTAGATTTGTTTATCACT
Organism: Bacteroidota bacterium; assembly: GCA_018266765.1. Classification (GTDB taxonomy): domain Bacteria; phylum Bacteroidota; class Ignavibacteria; order Kapaibacteriales; family UBA961; genus JADJXV01. Next base: position 15,719 of record JAFDZU010000045.1, on the reverse strand, counting down.
AATTACTTACTTGAGCATGACGAATTGTGGCAAAATGATGGAAACGGTAAATTTACAAACGTTATAGATGCTAAAGGTATAGAGCAAATAGTAACAACAAGCCCTGTATATTATAATCATGGAACAGGATGTGATTGGGCTGATTATGATAACGATGGAGATATGGATTTACTCCTCACACAATTCATGCACCCTGCTCTTGCGGCAAATGGATTTGAAGGAACTACAATCTATAAAAATGCAGGTGCACCAAATTATACATTTCAAACATCATGGAATAAAAATACATATTCTGACGGGTCAGGAATTGGATACGAAGAAACACACTCAGGAGGTAATTTTGGAGATGTAAATAATGATGGCTTACCTGATATCATCCTCCCTGTGTATTATGGATGCCGATATGCAGATTTTTACGTTCAGAATCAAAACCATACATTCTCCAATGCTACTTTTGATTGGGGACTCGAAGGTATTACCTCTGGAGAAGACGCTTCCTTTGCAGATTTCGACAACGATGGACGTCTTGATTTAGCATTCGCAAATAATGGTCTTTTCCGTCTATTTCGGAATCAAATGCCTACACAAAATAATTCGGTGACTATTTCTTTACTAAGTAGTAGCGGTAACCGTAACGGGATTGGTTCTCGCGTAACAGTATTTGCAGGTGGAAAAAAGTACATGCAAGAAGTTACAGCCGGACGCGGGCAACGTATGCAAAAACCTACCACGCTCCATTTTGGTATCGAAGAAGCATCAAAAATTGATTCTGTTCAAGTTCGTTGGTCTTCAAAAATAACTCAGGAAACATTTATAAATGTAGGGAAAAATTCGGTTGTTCTATTGGAAGAAGGAAAAGGCTCTACATCATCTGCTGTTGAAAAATTAACAAGTAATATTCCCGAACACTCATGGTTGGCTGCTCCGAACCCAAATCCAATTGACCAATCAGCGACTATACGGCTTGGAATCACAACTCAAGGAATACTGGAAGTAGATGTAATTCGACCGAATGGTGCAATCATTGCTAACCTTTCATCATTAAAAAATACTATAGCAGGAGAATATCTTCTTACTTGGGATTGTTCAACTCTTGAATCGGGAGTGTATTTTATCCGCATGCTTACAACAGATGGTGTGTATGTTCAAAAAGCTATAATTACCCGCTGATTTTTAAAGTACAACTTCGGTCTTTTGGAGTGTAGTTGTATTATTTTTCTTTTAAGACATTTATAAATTTCAAGGTTAGAGAGTTTTTTTAATCTAAAATTTTTGACTTTCACGGTAGTTGTTACACAATTTTTTAAACATTTTGAGCAAATTTGTTTTTTAGTACTCACTTAAATCATTCACCAAATATGATAGTACGAAAAAGGTCGGTTGTATCAACAACCGACCTTACAGAAATTATACCAACCTCATTTACCTAAACTAAAAAAAACGTTCTTACTTCCATAGGGTCAATTTGTCGAATTACAACATCGCCAATGTCTTCCATAGTACCACTTACCAACATTTTATATTTATATCGACACACTTCATACGAGCTTATTAATGAAAAAATTCCATAATCTGAATTGCCACTTCTAAATGTAACCCGTGTTTGCCCATTATTTTCTTCAGCAGTAGTATTGGAACCTGCTACATAGCCATCCCCTAAAGAGATACCCCAATGACATGTTGAAGGAGATTTTCTTGCATGGAAATTAAACATATACCCTTTCGGCATTCTAGGAAGCTGTTCTGCAGTAATGATATCACCGTCCCCAAGTATTTGATTACAAAAATATTGGCATTTAAACCATATCCTTCGGAAGCTAACCATTTTAATGATACAAAGCCAGCTTTAAACAACCACAATCGAACAGCATTAAAACAAATAGGGTTTGCGCCGAGAGAATCGTCCGATCTTACTCGGGTGGCAAATTCAAAATTCCCTTGATCCCCGTGAGTTGTAACAGCAATATCTGCGAGTTTTTCTCTCGTTAATCCATTGAGAGTAGTGTAAGACATTATCGCTTCTTTAACTTGGGTTTCTGTTTTTCCATGAAAATATGTATTGGCAATTGCACCTGCACCTATTTGAGAAGCTTTCATAAATGTATGTGCTGAATTACCGAAAAGATACGCTTGCTGACAAAGTAATAAAGCCCTTAATGAATCATGCTGTGTAGAAGAACCTGAATACCAAAAGCTACCACCCTTGAGAGAAATCGCTTTACCGGCTTCGGACGTATTTGCTAATTTTCTCGGAATATCTAATGCTAGTTCGGAACTTACATTTTTATTTGGAGTATTGTTGAAAGGCGGTTATGATAACCGCCCTGACGTGAATATAGACGCACAAAAACAATGGCAAATATCACTTAAAAACATGAGTTATATCATAGTTTTTCAGTAGCAAACTTTGTATTTTTAATGTGTTGGTTGTTGAACTATTTTGTATTAATTATTAGGAGAATATTATGAAAGCTTTTAGAAGCATACTTGCCACTCTACTTGTGAGTGGAATCTTTGTATTTTTTGCCTGTGAATCTGCTCTTGGTCCGAATGAAATTGGTGGTGATACAAATCTCGATCTCACAAAAGTCGGTGGTGAATTTGTAGCAAATTTATATCCTGATGTGTGGGTTCCCGGATTTGATCACTTGAAAGATACAGCCATCACAACAAAAAATGATAAGGGTAATGTTACTATTCATGTTCGATCAGGGTTTGATACTGTCTTTATATCTGCATTAGATTCTTATTTAGGAACAAACTTACTTCCTAAAGAACTTAAAACGGCACTCATTGACAAGTATCTGAAAATGTTTGGCGCAACACTTGACACATCGAACAAACAAAAGATGCATCTTGAATTTGATTTAAAGATGAAAGTTACCTCCGAAGGTATTCAAGAGTATATGTCCGGCGGCGATACATTTTCAAATCCTCATACTATTGTTAAGTACTCGGCAAATGTTGGTGACAAGTACGAATATACTGATAGTGAGGGTATTAAGGTAACCAGAACCGTCGTCAGTAAATCTACTACTGACGATTATTACATGGGTTTTCTGATGATAAAAGTAATAAAAGTAGAGCAGACAAAAGAAGACCCTGTTGTTGATAAAATTACGTACGTCACTAACCATAAATTTGGGTTAGTTGCGGTGATTCTACAAACCAAAACAGGAAAAGTTGTAAAGTTGGGAATTTTCCCTCCCAATTCATAAGTATTAATATTATTCCTCAACAGTTATCATGGTAATTGCTCTTTTCCCACCACTCACAGCAGTCAACGAGTACAACCCGCTTGTCATTCCGCCCAGTAGAGCTCTAAACTTCGGTTTGCGTTGTTGGTACTCTCCACCAATTGGTCACCTCTATGAAGGTGAAAAGGTGTAGACTGCATAAAAAGTATATTGCTGGTAATTGCAGTAAGAAGAAAACTATTTAGTTTAAGATTCAGAGTTCAATTAATGCGCCTCAAATATAATTTAAAATCATGACAAAAATCATAGTTATTGCATCTCCTATTGTTTATTTTTGAATGCCTTAAAACAATAGATTTTCTTATAAGGAATTAATCCAAAGAAAATGAAGTATCTCTAATAGAAGTATTAAATGTGTATTTTTTGTGGAGTTCAGACACCACTTAAAAAAACGAGGCGTTATCCGAAAAGCCAAACGAGTAGGAAACACGAGGTATCTACTATGAAAACTACATTATTACTCTGTAGCATTATGCTATGCTTGGTGTTATCTTCTACAGCACAAATTACAATTACAAGGGATGATTTTACTAATTTGAATGGTATAAATGTTGTACAGATACAGGATACAAGTAATTTTACCAATATCTCACCTGGAAATCCGGGAGCTAATCAGACATGGAATTTATCTGCAATCGGTAAAGATGTTCAGGACACAATGAGGTTCATAAGTCCCGCTGGTGTAGGATGTTCGAGTAGTTTTCCGAGTGCTACATATGCCGTTGTCTTCCCTAATTTTGACGGATACCAATATGTTTCAATTACCTCATCCTCACTTGATGTACTTGGTATGTGCGGTGTGTTTATGCCTCCGGATATTATGATTGTACCATATTCTCCGGCATATACTAAAATGACTTTTCCGGCAACCTTTAATACGACATTTTCAGGAAAGACAAAACAAATAATGCAATTTGGGATTACACCACCTCCACCGGATTCTGCGCGTTTAATCTCTACAATCACATATTCTAGTCTGGTAGATGGTTGGGGAAATGTAACAACACCAATTGGTACGTACAACTCTTTACGTGTTAAAGCTACAGAAACAAAAGTAGATAGTATGTTCTATCTTTTGGCAGGAAATTGGATGTATGCAGGCTTACCTCCGACTACTACAATTACTACCACCTATGAATGGTGGGTTAAGAAAAATTTTCCCGTCGCAACCCTCGTCCTAAATAGTAACGGACAAATTAAGAGTGCAACTTATTCTGTTGTATCTACAGTTGGAATCGAGAAACCAACTCCAGAGGTTTTGCAATCTGCTATTATTCCAAATCTGGTTTCACATTCATTTACTATAATAAATAATAATGTTGAAGCACGAAAATTCACACTTATTGATATTCTTGGTAACAAGGTATTTGATCAAGAGATTACAGATCAACAAATGCAATTTTCCACAGCCAAATTGTCAAAAGGAATGTATTTGTATATAATTCGAAATGCTAAGGATGAATCTGTAAGCAGTGGTAAGTTAATTATAGAGTAATGTCTTCCAAAGAAATAACAGATGATTTAATGTGAATTGATAATGAGTTCGGTTGTTACCAACCGAACTCATTATCGTTACTTACCATTTAAGTTCTAAGGTGAAAGTTGTGTTAAATCGGAAGTATTTTTTTGTAAATGTATAGTTTGGGGTTAGAACAGAGATTTTATCTTGCCATTTATTATATGAAAGTTGATAGCAATCACCCGCGCGCCTTTGCAGGAATTCCAACGGCAACAACTCCGGCAGGAATTGACCGAACAACCGCCGCACCTGCACCGATACTACATCCCTCACCAAGCGTTACATTCGGAATTATAGAAGAATTTGTTCCGCATTCCACATTATTTTCAATTATCACATTCCCGGAAATATGAACTCCCGGACTGATCGTACAGTAATCACCAATAACAGTATCATGCCCTACCGTGCAGTGAAGATTAAGCATAGTTCCATAACCGACTGCAATATCTACCGTCAGCGTCGTTCCTGCACAAATCACAACTCCATCATTTAATTTCACACTCCGATGAATATGTACCGCCGGAAACACAAGAGGCGGAGCAATACAAAGTCCTGCCGAACGAGCTTCGGTGTCCATCATCCTTTTAACAGCCGGCGAACCTGCACCAAAAGCATAATATATCAGTTCACCAGAAGCATGATTTGCTAAAAATTCTTGCATTGTGGGATAATTCGGGTAGCCGTGGAGTTGTTCCAGCGAGCCACTGCTATCCGAGCGAATAAACCCAAGAAATTTCCAATTTCCAAGAGATTCAATGAGCCAAAGAAGCTCGCGAGCAAACCCGCCCGCACCCAAAATAACGATAGATTTCATTCTTGCAGATAATTATGAACAATGTTTTCTATTCCTTTTTCAAGAGAAATCGTAGCTTTCCAACCGAGTTTTTCCATGCGAGAAATGTCGAGAAGTTTGCGTGGAGTTCCATCGGGTTTTGTTGAGTCGAAGTGTAATTCACCTTCAAACTTCACAGTTTTTCTAACGATTTCTGCAAGTTCTCGAATTGACAGGTCAATTCCCATACCGATATTCACAAATTCACCTATATCAGTTGCATTATAATTTTCCATCAGAAATACACAAGCATTTGCCACATCGTCAGCATGGAGGAATTCACGACGAACATTTCCGCTTCCCCAAAGCGTAACGCCATCGGCTGTAATTCCATGAAATGAAAGTGCTTGCTTGATGGAATTAAAATCATTTGTATTAATTTTTTGGTCAATACCAAATCCAAGCGGACGTTTTTGACAATCCTGAATAATCCAATCCATTCTATTTGTTCGCAGTGCCTCGGCAAGTATCATTTTACGAATAAGTGCCGGAAGTACATGCGATGTTTCTAAGTTAAAATTATCATTCATTCCATAAAGATTGGTCGGCATAGCCGAAAGAAAATTCGTGGAATACTGCTCATTACAATATCTGCACAATTTTATTGCGGCTATTTTAGCAATTGCGTAGGGTTCATTGGTGGGTTCGAGCGGGCCGGTCAGCAATGCAGATTCACTCATAGGTTGCTCTGCATACTTCGGGTAAATACATGATGAACCGAGATTAAGCAGTTTTTTTACTCCAAAACGATGAGCTGATTTTATGACATTCATTGCAATAGCAAGATTATCATAAATGAAGTCGAATTTATAGGTGTTATTGGCTATAATTCCACCCACTTTTGCAGCAGAAAGATAGACAATATCAGGTCGTTCACTCTCAAAGAATGCTTCGACATCAGTTTGACGGCGAAGGTCAAGCTCACTGCTTGTACGCACCACAATATTGTGATACCCTTTGCTTATAAGTATTCGGTGAATTGCAGAACCGACCATTCCATTATGTCCTGCCACATAAATTTTGAGCGAAGTATCTATCATAGTTTGTGAATTATCCAATATCATTTTTGAGTGCTTGTGCGTTGGCAAATTCATGGTTAGTCCATCCGAAACCTTTTGCTACTACTGCATTTATCCCTTTGGAAGGTGGAGTAATTCCTACTTGCAACAGGTCGTAATCCATCATTACATTCACAAGTTCATCGAAAGTAATTCGCGGTTCCCATCCGAGTTTTTGTCGTGCTTTTGAAATATCTGCTTTGAGATAATCAACTTCCGTAGGGCGGAAATATCGAGGGTCAATTTCTACTAATACTTGTCCAATTTGCAGGCGGTCATTCCATTTTTCGCTTGTGCTTTTCACAATTCCTTGTGTTTGAATTCCTTCACCTAACCATTCGATTTCAACACCGGCATAAAGAAATGCTGTATTAATAAACTCTCTGACTGAATAGCTTTCGCTTGTTCCGACAACGTAATCATCAGCTGTTTCTTGCTGAAGCATAAGATACATCATTTCGACATACTCAGGTGCAAATCCCCAATCTCTTTTGGCATCAAGATTTCCCATGAATAGTTTGTGCTGTTTGCCCGATAAAATATTGCTGACTGCTCGTGTAATCTTTCGTGTAACGAATATTTCCCCACGACGCGGACTTTCATGATTAAAGAGAATGCCGTTGCAAGCGTAAAGATTGTACGCTTCACGGTAATTAACCGTTAGCCAGTAGGCATAAAGTTTAGCGGCGGCATACGGACTTTGCGGCTGAAATATAGTAGTTTCAGATTGCGGCGGAAGCGCAGAACCAAACATTTCGGATGAAGACGCTTGGTAAAACCTTGATTTAATTCCACTTCTTCGCATTGCGTCAAGTATCCGTGTTGTGCCTAATCCTGTAATATTCCCTGTAAATTCAGGCATATCAAACGAAACCCGAACATGGCTTTGCGCGCCAAGATGATAAATTTCATCAGGAATAATATTATAAATAAGTTCGGTTAAAAGTCCCGGGTCGGAAAGGTCACCATAATGCAACAGCATCTTTGCATTAGACTCGTGAGGGTCAATATAAATATGGTCTATTCTATGTGTATTGAATGTAGAAGCGCGGCGGATTATACCATGAACTTCATATCCCTTTGCGAGCAGAAATTCTGCTAAATACGAGCCGTCTTGTCCTGTGATTCCGGTAATAAGTGCACGAGGCATAACGATTATTTCCTCAAAATTTCAAATTTGTGTACGTTTTTTAGCTCAATTCAAATTCAAAATTGCAACTCCTACGGCATAAAAACCAACTTTTTTCTTTGAAACAGCCGTTTATTTGTTTTAATATGTTAAATTCTTTGATAAATGTTAAAATTCGCAACTGAAACGGCAGATAATCGTATTCCTTTTTACTTATTGCGAATTTTCGTGATTTAAGATGTTATATTTATTAATATTATGGAGTAATTTTATATGAAGCGTTTTGCCTTGTTGTTGTTGTGCACTATTGCCACAATTGCCGTCTGTTTACCTATTTCATCTTCCGCTAAAGAATATCCCAAGATGAGCGTGAAAGATGTAATGACATTAAACAGTGATTCTGTTAGTGCAGGTTCACTTCGTTCTCCAATGCACGGAGATACTGTTCTTCTTACAGGAATTGTTGCTGTTTCGCCTCTTATTAATTATCCAACCGACCAACGAATAAATATGACTATTGGCGGTAACTCATGGGTTGCCTATCTGCGTGATACCGATACTACACTTAAACAATATGCCGGTATAAGTGTTATCCAAACAGATACGTCTGTAAAATCAACGTTATTTGAACGAAGTAAAACCGGAGATATTATTGAAGTTTTAGTACGTATCGGTTCATATCCTATTACCAACAATCCGGCTTTTAATCGCCAGTTTCCAACAGCTGCTGCTGTGATCACTGATGCCGAAAGCAGACCTGTTAAAACGATTAGCTCTAAAAACACTTTACCACAAATAATTCCTGTTTCTATAACTGATTTTTATATTGGGGGGGCAGAAAATCGTTCGTTAAATAATGTTACGGGTTCCCGTTATATCGGTATGAAAGTTGAATTATCAAATCTTTCTGTTATAGAAACCAGCCCTACACTTATTTTGTCGGATGAAGCGGGCAATTCAATCTATATGAATAATCAATCGAATTATTATTTAGGAAAAATCCAAGAGTTTAATTTCCGTTCACCTATTCTTGGTCAAAAAATCAAGAAACTTGCAGGATATGTAGCAGGATATTCGTTTGTGGGCAGTAGCGGCGGTGGAGGTCAGATGCAAATATTCCAGATATTTTCGATTGCTCCTGCTCTTCCTGCTGATGTAATAAAGGATGATTTACCACCTCAAATCTCAGGACTTGAGCGCAAAGGCGGCAAATTATTCCCTACTTCAAGTGATACTGTTAGAATAGGATTTGATGTTGTGGAAGGTGATAATTCTCTCGACCGTCCCGAAGGAATTAAACTTCTTTATACAACTGATGGTAAAACATTTAAAGAAGCTCCTTTTAAATCAAGTCAATTTGGTTATACCGGAAGCATACCACCACTCCCGAATCATTCAATCGTCGGCTTTAAAGTTATTGCAACTGACCAAAAGAATGTTTCGATTTCTAATCCTGTAATTGGTACGAGCCTTTATAAAGTTGTAGACGGTGCAGCACGAATAGCTGATTTCCAGACTCCTATTTATGGGTATAATGGCACTCTTCAACTATCAGGGTTTTCATTAACATTCGATGCAACCATTACAGCCGACAACAAAGATTTTCCGGGAAGTGGTAATGGATTCCAAAATCCATCACTGATAACAATGCAAGACAGTCCAGAACCATGGTCCGGATTTGTAGTTGGTGCGCAATCGTTTTTATCAAAGGGAGTTGCTCTTCATCGTGGAGATAAAATCCGAGTAACAGGAACTCTCCAAAACTTTTTTGGTTTTCTTACTTTTGGAACTGTTGATACTATAATCGTACTTTCGAGTGGAAATAATCCACTAGCAGTCGTCGTATCAACTTCTGATATTGGAGGCAAATTTGTTGGTGATACTTCGGTTCATCGCTGGCGTTCGATGCTGGTAGAAGTCCGTGATGTTAAAATTATGGATACAGTAGTTCCTACCCAACCTAATGGTGGAGAATTCTCTATAGCCGATAAAGATAAGACTGGTAATCCGTTTGCTTTTTTACGAGTTGAAACTGATGCAAGTCCTTTGTATTATACTACTCATGATTCTATTACACAAGTTACATGGCGTATAAAACCCGAAGTTGGTCGTGAATTTAGTTATGTTCGTGGATTAATATTCGGTGGCAATCAATTTTACAAGTTAGTTCCTCGTTCAACAAATGATTTTGCAGGGTTAGTGAAAGTGCAGGAATTACCAACTTCGAGCGAATCTACACTTTCAGCATATCCTAATCCATTTACATCAGAAACAACAATTGAATTTTCAATACAACATCAATCACCAACATTAGTTAGAGTGATAGATGGACTTGGAAATATTGTTCGGACTCTTGTAGATAAGCAGTTAGAAGCCGGCGCATATCGTACTTCTTTAGAATCATCAGGTTTATCTTCTGGAGTTTATTCTTTAGAAGTAAGAACAAGTTCGAGAATTGAACATAAATCGGTAATAATTACTCGGTAAGATTTAATAATTATTGGATAAAGCATAAACTTAAACATAAAAATCCGTTACTACTATAGACTTAGTAACGGATTTTTTTTTTGTACCGAAGGAGGGACTTGAACCCCCGACACATGGATTATGATTCCATTGCTCTAACCACCTGAGCTACTTCGGCACACATTTTTGGAGCGCAAAAATACGGAAAAAGCGTAGAATTTCCTTCTGATTTTTAATTTCGCTTCAATTTTTCTATCTCATCACGAAGTTGTGCTGCTCGTTCATAATCTTCATCGCGAACAGCTTTACTTAAATATTGCTCCATAAGTTCGACTTTAGAACGTGGACGTTTTGCTTGTTCGTCTTCTTTACTTGCTTTTTCTCTAATTTCTTTCAAATCATCATCTTCGATGTCATCATCGTCTTCTTCTTCGTCCATTCCGTCAGGAAGGAAACTAACTTCTTCGAGTAAACTTTCAGCAATAAAAATAGGAGCATTACACCGCAAAGCAATCGCAATAGCATCACTGGGACGACTATCAATCTCGACAGATGCTGTGTCTATAATAATTGTAGCTAAGAACGTTTCATTACGTAAGTCATGAATAAAAACTTCCACCACTGCGGCACCAATTGCATCAAGCATAGATTTAATTAAATCATGCGTCAATGGGCGTTGCACTTTGATACCCTCTAGTTCATTGTAGATAGAACCCGCTTCGGGCGCACCGATAGTTATAGGCAAACGACGATTACCATCAATCTCCTTTAGAATAAGAGCATAAGCTCCATTACTCGCAGGATTTTGTGTCAAACCTGCAACTTCCAATTGTACTCTTGTCATGGTAATTTCCTTTCAATACCGACAAAATAATTGTATTCTGATTAATGAGTTAGCTTCGCAGTAAGTTTAGGCAATACATCAAACACATCACCCACAATTCCATAATCTGCTACTTTAAATATCGGAGCATCTTTATCTTTATTTATTGCTACAATTACCTTAGAAGACGACATACCTGCTAAATGTTGCACCGCACCCGAAATTCCACAAGCAATATACAAATTAGGTGAAACAGTTTTACCGGTTTGCCCTACTTGCTCGCCATGTGGTCTCCAGCCGGCATCTACGACTGCACGCGATGCCCCCACAGCCGCACCAAGTACTTTACCAAGAGATTCTACTAAATGGAAATTCTCGGCACCTTTCATACCGCGTCCTCCTGAAACTATTATATCTGCTTCGGATACATCCAATTTACCTTCATTTCGCAGTACATTTGTCACTTTCATTCGGCAATCATGAGCCGAAAGTGTCGGAGTAAATTCACGAACTGAAACTGCTGTTGGATTATCAACTTTTCTTGCAGTAAAGACATTCGGACGTAAACTATACACGCCAACTGTTGTTGTTACTGCCATATTTATTTTAGCTTTACCGGCATACACCGGACGTGATGCCACTATTGATCCACTGTTTGCTTCGAGTGCTACGCAATCCGGTACAAAGCCGGCATTTAATTTTACCGATACTCGTGGCGAAATTTCTTTTCCTGCCGCAGTTGCTCCAAAAAACACCGAAGTCGCTCCAACACTTTTAGCAAATTCAGCTATCGTTGCTGAAACTGCTGTTGAAGAATATGCTTGAAGTAAATCATGGTTTGCAACAGCGCATTCTTTCAGCCCATATTCTCCTGCTAATTGTACTGATGGGGCATCTCCTCCAACTAATAACCCGATAACTGTCGAACCTGTAACTCCAAGTGCCGCTGTAATTGCTTCTAACGACGAGCGTTTCAGTTCATTCCCTTTTTGTTCTAAATAGACTACTATTGTACTCATGTATTATGTTCCTTTTATTCAATTGTTCAGTTTTAGTATTATTTCCTTTAGATAACTTTTGCTTCTTCGTGCAATAAGCGAACTAATTCGGATATATCTGTGTCGGTGTCACCAAGAATTTTCCCTACTCTTTTAGATTGTGGAAGTTCCATAGAAAATGTTTGAACGCGTGATGAACTTGCCACTCCAGTACGCTCTTCAATTGGTTTGGACTTTGCTTTCATAATATCCGGTAATTTTGGGTACCGAGGGTCATTGAGTCCTTTCTGTGCTGAAATCACACAAGGAAGTGTTGTTTCGACAACTTCTTTCCCGCCTTCAATATCACGTTCGGCAATCACAGTATTTCCTTCGATATTCCATTTTGATACCACCGAAATTGATGGCATATCAAGTAATTCACCAACCATCGAAGCCATTGCAAATGAATCATAATCAATACTTTGACGACCAAGTACAACCACATCCGGTTGCATTGATTTGGCTACTTCAGCTATATTAACGGCAACACTATAACTGTCTTCACGGTTGTCATCTTTCACAAAAACTGCTTTATCTACTCCCATTGCAAGTGCTGTACGGAGAATTTCTTTTGCAGTATCACCGCCCACAGTGAGCGCAGTAACACTACCGCCGAATTTCTCACGGAGGCGCAATCCTTCTTCTATTGTAAATTCATCATACGGATTCAATATAAATTTCACACCGGTTTTTTCAATCGTTTTTCCGTCAGTTCCAACAGCTACTTTAGTTGTCGTATCGGGGACTTGGGAAATACACACAAGAATATTCATTCACTTCTCCTTTGTTCAAATAGTAAATTCACCACAAAAATACGAAAATCTCTAAAAACAGCCGTCCTTTCCTACTCCGATGGTTTTTGTTATTTTCGTAGTTTGTAATTCTATTTTTTTAATTACCTCCCTAATTTTACTATGAAAGCAGTTTTTCTAACTCAACATGGCGGCACTGAAAACTTACAGTACACAACAGATTTTCCAATACCGGAATGCGGAGCAGATGACATTCGCATTGCCATAAAAGCTACAAGCGTGAACCGCGCGGATACGGTAGTTCGCAACGGTTATCCCGGATTATCAATTCCAATGCCTCATATTCTTGGCGGTGATATTGTCGGAATTATTGACCACATCGGTGAGAATGTTACCAATTATTCGGTGGGTGAACGGGTAATGGTTCTTCCAATTATATCGTGTGGTAATTGCCCGATTTGCATTAATAAACCTGAAGAAAATCATTTATGTTTCAATTGGCAATACTTCGGAATGCACATTCACGGAGGTTATGCAGAATTCTGCACTGTTCCTGCAAAAAATGTAGTCAGAATTCCTGATTCAATTTCTTTTGAAGAAGCTACCTGTTTTGGCGTTGCAGGATTAACTGCGTATCATGCACTTTATACTGTAGCAAAAATTAAAAAAGGTGAAGTATTTATGATTTGGGGCGGCTCGGGCGGATTAGGTACAATCGCTGTTCAACTCGCTAAAGCTGCTGGCGCAATAGTTATTGCAACCGTCGGTAATGACACTAAAAAACAAGCAATTCAATCACTTGGCGCAGATTATATTTTCAATCATTATACAGATGATGTTCCGGCAGAAGTTAAAAAACTTTTTCCCTATGGCGTTAATTGCATCATGGATTATGTAGGCCCTGCTACATTCCCCAAAAGTTTTGATATGCTCCAAAAAGGTGGAAGAATGTTGCTGTGCGGAATTCTAACAGGACGTGAAAGTATGCTGAATATCCATCAAACTTACTTGCGGCATTTGTCAATTCACGGATTATATCTCGGTACAAAACGTGAACTTGAGGAATTACTCGCCCTCGCTTCCGAAAAAAGCATAAAACCGCTCATCGGGAAAACTATGGATTTATCACAAGCCGCCGAAGCGCATGAATTAATGGTTTCGGGCGGATACATGGGCAAAATTGTTTTGATTCCGTAATGGACATTATTTGTTCAAGTCACATTTGTCAAAATTTGTGTAAATTACATCTAAAAAAAGAAACTAACTTCCTAAAAAGTATAATCGGAAATTCTGCAAAATGGCACTTTCATTTTCTTTTTCTCAAGCACATAAACTTCTTCGGTACCGATTCGGTTCGTCGGTCAAAATTGCAATCGCGACTGCTTTTCTAACTCTTGCTTCGACTGTTGTAGCAATTGGTTATTACGGAATTACTGCCGAAATAGAACAGCTTTCGAGCAATCTTGTTGTTACTGTTTTTGCAGCATCTCATGCTGATAGTGCTGAGTCTGTTTCAATTTTCAGGCAGGTAAAATCTATTCCTCAAGTTGCCACAGCCGAACTAATTACCCCCGAACAAGCACAAAAAGAATTTGCTGAAAGCGTTGGACAAAAATTAGACAACCTTCTTACAAATAATCCATTTCCGTCAGTTGTAAAAGTTCATTTACTTCCTTCTGCATGTACACGAGAATCTCTTGATGACGTTGTCCAAACATTTCGTAAAATTCCAATGGTGGATGATGTGGTCTATAATACTGCCTATGCAAATGCGCTTTTTTCCCGCTCGAAACAAACATCAGTGATGATTTTTGCGGGAGCAATCGGAATTTTTGCAGTATTTTTGTTTATTCTGTATTTTGCCCTACGGGCAGAAACAGCCGCAGGCGGAGAGGAAGTTCATGTACTCATGCTACTCGGTGCGACTCGAGGGTTTGTGGCAATGCCGCATATTTTATTCGGGTTTTATTCATGTGCTATCGGCTTAGTGTTGGGTGCAGGAATGACAATTGGCTCTTATTTCCTCGTCAGACCGATGATTGGCTGGTTAGATACTGTGCCACTCGAATATTTGGAAATTAGTACGGCATCCGTAATAGTACTTTCGATTCTGTTATCGGTTTCTACGGCATATTCCGTCAAAAAGAAATCATAATTTTACTTTCAAACCTCAATGAATGGCTTCGACTCGCACCATAATTATTGAAACAAAACGCTTGATGAAACGCCGACGACTGCTTATCGGTGGTTTGATTTCGCTCCTTTTGCTTGGTTTTGTTCTTTTTACAAACCACGGAGTTATAATGCGGTTACGGTTGGAATCTGAGCGGCAGGAATTCACCAAAGAAATTGAACAAGCTCAAACTCGCGGAGACTCACTTCGCAAACAAGTCTATATTCTCAAAACTGATACTCTCGAAATAGAACGCCTCGCCCGACAAAACTACGGCTTAATCAAACCCGGCGAAGAAGTATATTTTGTAGAGCCAAAGTAGTTTGCTTTTTTAGTTGTTATTTGTTAAGTGGGTGTTTACAATTAATCGTCAAAAAGTAGTATCAAATTTTAAATACCTTGTCATGCTGAATACATTTCAGCATCTCCGCAAGCACATGAATAAGCACGACTAAACAGCAACGGAGATCCTGAATCAAGTTCAGGATGACAAAAAAAATGGTGTCTAATTTGTAAGTAGTACTTCATTCACATTTTTCATAAAGAATATTATGAAAATCGTCCTCATCCTTACTTCGGAGTAATTATTAATTACCACAACACTCCACGCTCAAAAACCCATTGAAAATTTACCCGAATTGCAACAATAGTATTCATGGCCGGGTGCGCA
>JAFDZU010000044.1:55796-83019 GCA_018266765.1 Bacteroidota bacterium | reverse complement strand
ACTCATTATATCCATACTTTCAGATACACTCGGCTGGAGATATTCGCCCGGTGGCGGTACAACCGATGACAAGTCATTTAAACTTTGTTGCACTTTTATTCCGCGGGCAAATACATCTGATACAACGCCACTTATCTCGTTACGGCTGATTTCGCAATTGATGTTATTAAAGCCCAAATTCAATAATGAATTCTGACCACCTACTTCAATTCCGTTTACTTCGCCGCCTTTACCTGTCGCTACTACTCCTAAATCAAATATCTTGTTCCCGGTTACTTTTGCACCGTCTTCATATCCTAAGAATATTCCGGCGCGACGAACTTTCGAGATAACATTATCACGAATTTCTGTTCCTGTGTTATAATAACGGGTTAACCGGCTGTTTTTCTTTAATGTTCCGATTCCGATACTTGCTATTCCATACGCAAATCCGCGTATCTCGTTGCCGATAAATCTGTTCGCTTTATTACCATAATATGTAATATTATTCTCGACAATTGCTGTATCAAGTTTTTCGATATTATTCCCAAAGTCATTTGCTGCTGGTTTATTACGTTGGAATATACCTGCTGTATATGTGGCATAGCTTCCACCGAAACCCGTTGAATCAGCACCAAATTTAAATGCATTAGATTCGATTGTTACACCGGGTAAAGTACTCCAAAAGTTAAACTCAGGAGTGCTTGGGTCTAGCTCAATTATACAGTTTTTGATTGTATTATTATATGCTCGTTGACCGATATAAAATACTGCTCTGCGGTTTGCATACGTTTTGAGCAAGAATTTTAATGATTTTTGTGCTCCACCGTCAAATGTCATATATCCCGGAGAATTTGCATTCTCAATACTTTGATACTCATTTTGAACAGCATTTGTGTTAGATGGCGCATACCGTTGACCAAGATGCACACCGAGTCCGTTACAACTGTTAAGTTGTATTGTAACACCAGCTTTGCTTAGTCCTGTTCCCTGAGGATCGGGCATCCATGTAACTGTATTATTTGCATCTACTCCTACGATTCTAGATGTTAAGTCAAGTGCTGCATCACAAGGTACACCTGTTGTATTACCCACTACATAGAATGGATCTGTCAATTGGAAAGTAACCGATCCACGTACACCCTGACGGAACAACGCATCTGCTGCTGCTTGAATTGTCGGGAAACTTGGAATACCGGCTTTTGTTGTTGTACCAACTGTATAAGTACCAATCAGACGATCACTCACTGTAACATTAATACATTTCTCATCATTTGGGTTATATTCATCACCCGGCGCTAGAACTTTAACACAAATCTGATAGTTTCCACCATTAAGTGGTGTGAAACTCGGGAAAAATCCTAATGCAGTATTGTAGTTACCATTTGGAACATCAATTGTAATTTGTTGATTAGTTACAACCGGGTTACCATTATACGTAATATTTAAGAGTGCAGGCACAGGATCTGAGCCCAAACCATTATTAGCAAATAATGCTGACACTGTAAATGGACGACCTGCATAAGCACCTGATGCAGGAGGAGAAAGAATTTGACGAGTTTCAAAGTCAATTAAGTACCAAATCGTGAAAATAAAGGTACCACTGCGAGGTTGAACATCATTGAATGTTTGTTCATCTGCTGCGAATGGATTACCAACTGTTTCCATTAATTCACATTTGCATATAATTTTAAATGAATCCGCTGTATTTGATACAAAATTTGACACAAGTACTACTTCGTCTGTTTGATTAGATTTAAGTCCGTCAAAATCAAGACCGCCACCGGCATCTGAACTTCTAATAACTGTATCCTTGCGAATAAGTGAATTATCCACTGCACGACGAATTTCTGATATCGCACGATAGCGAGTTACAGACTCAACACCAACATTCTTAAAAATTGCTCGGACAGGTAAACCATACGTCCGCAAATATCTTTGACGTGTGGATTGCAATGGTGATTCTATGCTGACACATGACAAGTCTTTTTGTAGTGCTACTGCGAAGTCTTGAGAATAGTTACTTTGGAATATAACTGTTGTTCCTGAAAGCAAATCGTGTCTTGCTTCTAAGCGATACGTTCCGGCAGGGATATTTGCTGTTACAAATGAACCATCATTTCCAGCATTAGCCGGTGGCAAACCATTGGTTGCCGTACCCTGTGCTTTTGCAGCAGTAATCATAAATGGATCAGTTGAATTATTAAAATTTGTGATTGTTGTAGAATACGTCACAGGGTCTAATACTTCATATACAACTGTTCCTGCGGCGAGTGCACCGGCATTAACAACAACAATTCTAAAACGGCTGATTCTTTGAGTAAGCGGGGCAACTGTTTTATCTATAGTAAGACTTGGTTTTAAGTAACCGGGTCTACCATCATAAGTACTACCTGATAAAAGTACTGAATTATTTTGTGGATATGATGTTCTGATTCCACCACCACCAATTGATAATGGGAAATCTTGTGTTTCACCATAATTAACATCACCACATGCTGTCATAGTACCACTATTCATCGTCCGTAAGCGCATACGCATTTGAGGAGCAAAGCCACTCGCAGGTACGGTAAATGTTTTTGTTATTGTAGAACCGGGACCGAGTTGACCAAGCTGTCCGCCACCGATACGCTCAGCACCGGATTCATCAAAAACATTATCACCATTCCAATCAATCCAACAATTAAGCTGATTGGTATAATTTACTGTCATACCAGTATAAGCACGTACAGTCAATGTATAATCTTGACCAGGGGTAAGAAGTGGAGGGGTTATGGTATTGTAATTTTTATAGAATTGTGTACCGGCACAAGTACTCGTATTATCCAAAAGTACAGTTCCACCTGCATTGGTAATAGTCACTTGTCCAATACCAATCCAATATGTTGTACATACGTTTCCGTACCAATTATTGTTTGCTGCGCAATACGGCGCAGGATCTGCCGATTGGGCACGCGAACTCTGCGGAGAAGCCAAAAGTATCAAGCCCAAAATAGCCAAGATACTTAAAAACCGAAAAGACCTTTTCATGAAAACTCCTATATAGAATTTAAGAAAAATATTAAATAGATTCGAAATTTTATTCTTTATTTATTGTACGACTATGCTGACATACCGCTTATACTTTAGCAAGGGATATTTTGTTCCCTTTTTTTATTCATTTGTCATGAATATGAATTTATTGTGCAGCAAATACATAGGAATACCCTGCGCAGATACCACACAATAACCCAATTTTACACAAATTTTTCATCACATACAAACTTTTTTTTTTTTACGACTATAATCTCTGCAATTTAAATGAATTGAAGTTTTAAATTTCTTACAAAACAGTATAATTATATTACCACTTCATGATATTGATTTCGTCCACATAAACAGTTTGTTTTACCCTAAAGAGTGCAAGGACTATTGCAAGCCCTACGGCCGCCTCGGCAGCCGCCACTGCCATCACAAAGAATACAAACATTTGCCCGGCTGAATCACCCATAAAAGCAGAGAAACTAACCAATGTTAGATTTACAGCATTGAGCATCATTTCTATACACATAAAAATTATTATCGCATTTCGCCGAGTAAGCACTCCTACAGTTCCAATGGTAAACATGATTGCCGAAAGCGAAAGGTAGTATTCAAGCGGTATAGATTGTAAATTCATAAATAACAGAAAGATAATTTATAGTTATGGAAGTTTATAATTTATGATGCTTCGTGTTTTCGTTTTGCAAGCAAAATAGAACCAACTATCGCGGCAAGCAGAAGCAGAGAAATAGCTTCAAACGGAAATAAGTATTGAGTAAACAAAACGTTACCAATACCCTCAGTTGTTCCAATTGACATTGATTTTTCCGGAAGTGCATTCATGCCTGTTTTTTTACCGAGAAATGCCGTCAAAAACTGTACCACGAATAATCCGCCAAGTGCCAATGCAAGTGTGGTTCGCATACTAAATTTTTCGGTAAGGTTCTCTTCTTTTCCAAGGTTAAGTAGCATTATCACAAAAATAACAAGTACCATAATCGCACCTGCGTAAACTAATATCTGGATAATTGCCACAAACTGTGCTTGAAGTGTAAGATATAATCCTGCAAGCATAAAAAAATGAACAATAAGCGACATCGCCGCCGAAACAGGATTGCGCCGAGTTACTAAGCTAATACCGGAAGCAATTGCCCCTATTGAAAGAATTGTAAAGAGAATTACGGTTGTACTCACAGTTTTTAGTTGAAAGTTAAATAAAGTAACACACTATTTTTCAAACAAAAATAATGAATTTTCTCGTTGAGACGAAAGGGAATTTTATGAATCATAGTATGTAATATACTAAATATATCGTCATATAGTCTAACATCCAAGCTTGTAAACTATTCTAATTCTTCTTCTTCATTATTATTTCTCTCTCGAATCCAGACTACAGTATGACGAATTGCTCCCACTATAACGTATAACATCATAAATGGAAATACAGAAACGCCTTTTGTAATTACAGCCGCAAGTACACCGATGATAAAGAGTAAAAATTTAAAAGAATTTTGTTTTATCGAGCGCAAAGATGGGCGTGGCAAATTATCATACTTTATTCGGCTGACCATTGCAAGTGCAACTATTACCGTTACAATCCCTAATGCTATACTTTTTGTAGTGCCGATTATACCCCAATCCATCAAAACTTGACCGGCAGTTCCCACATGAAAATAAACAATATACGATACGATTGTTAATGCACCGGCAGGAATTGGCATTCCTGTAAAATATAATTTATCTTCAAAACTTGAGAGCTCGGCATTGAATCGAGCAAGTCGAAAAACACCGGCCAAAGCAGGCAATGCTGCAAGTAATATTCCATAAGTTGGAATATCGAAAAACTGTGCTTTGTAGAGCATAAAAGCCGGCGCCACACCAAAAGAAACCGCATCACATAATGAATCTAATTCAACACCGAGTTCGCTTGTGGATTTAGTGAGACGAGCCATAACTCCATCAAGCATATCAAATATTCCGGCAATCAATATAAATACAGCCGCTTCTACAAATTTCCCTTCAGACGTTAAGATAATCGCCGAAAAACCGGAGAATAAATTCGCCAATGTGAATAAATTAGGAACGATAGAACGAGTTATTCTCATGTAAAAATACTTGCTTACTATTAAAGCAGAATCTTTCTGCTTTACCAAAAAAATTTAAAATCTGAAATTACTGATATTTATGTAGGTTCTTCACTTTCATCTCCATCCGCTTCTTTTGGTGGTAAAAGTGGAATGACAGATAATAAGAAATCAATCGATTGCTGTAATTTTGCTATTGTACCACTATTATCAACGACAAAGTCTGCTATTGCCTTCATGTGTTCAGGGGGAGCTTGCTCTGCCATGCGTACTCTAATTTGTTGTTCAGTTAGCTCGCTGCGCTCCATTACTCGCTTAATCCGTATTCCGTCCGGTGCTGTTATTAATATCACATAATCAAATGCATCTTCGAGCCCGATTTCATACAACAACGGCACTTCTATAAAAATACATGTTTCGCCTTCAGATGCAAGTACTTCCGCACGGTCGAGCAATTCGTCGAGGACATAAGGATGAACAATTTTATTTAGCTTTTTAAGTGCTTCTTTATGGGAATTTTCTTCTCCAAAAACTCGGCTTGCCAGATATTCCCGATTAATCAATCCATCATCACGAAAAATCTTTCCACCAAAATATTCAAATAATTTTGAGCGAATTTCCGCTTTTGTTTCCATGAGAACAGCGGCAAATACATCTGCGTTGAGTACCGTGAAACCCTGTTTTTCAATCATATCAGAAACTGTAGATTTACCGCTTCCAATGCCACCGGTAATCCCTACTAATATCGCTATATGTTCCTCCTCGGTTGGGTTTTCCATTCTTAATATTTATTTTATAACACAACAATTTAATCTATCTTTTTACAAAACAAATAATTGCTTATAAATCAAGGCGTGAGATTCAGTACAATACTTTTCCCACGCCTCTCTCAATATTTTGTCAATGATACAGTTCAATTATGGGAAAATACCCATTTGGAAATAGGAGTGAGCAATTTTATCAATTGCAGATATAAACGCCGCAGTCCGCATATCTTTTACATTAGGACGGGTTCGCCAAATAGCCATAATTTCGTGATATGCTGTTATCATAGAATCTTCCAAACCTGAGTTTACTAAATCCTCCTCATCAGCACCGCGAATCAACATATTTTTTTCTTCAGGAGTTAAAGATTGTCCTGTCATACGCTCGACAAGGGAAACAAGTCGGAAATTTCCACCCTCCTCGAATCGTTTGTCCATTCTACCAAAGCGAACATGCGAAATGTTTTTGAGCCATTCGAAATACGATACGACCACACCGCCTGCATTCAAATACATATCGGGAATAATCAAAATTCCTTTTTCTAAAAGTATATCTTCGGCTGATGCTACAACCGGCCCATTTGCACCTTCGGCAATAATTTTTGCTTTTATGTTCGGGGCATTAAATTTTGTTATTTGCGATTCAAGTGCAGAAGGAACAAGAATATCGCATTCATATTCAAGAACAGAATTCCCTTGTTTAACCGTAGTCGCTCCATGAAAATTTGTAATAGAACCGGTTGTTTTACGATGTGCGTCCAATGCCTCAACATCAATTCCATTAGCACTTACAACCGCTCCGTCCCACTCGATAATACCAATAATAGTTGCGCCGCCTTCTTGCAGAAATTTAGCCGCATGATATCCAACATTTCCAAATCCCTGAACTATGACCGTTTTGCCTTCCATACCAACACTCATATTGATTTTTTTCATCAATTCGGCATCATTGAGTGCCTCGCGTACTCCAAAGAACAATCCGCGACCTGTTGCTTCAGTACGACCATGAACGCCACCTAATGGGATTGGCTTACCGGTTACACAACCAAGAGCATCAATTTCTTTACCGACAAATGTTTGATATGTATCTGCAATCCAAGCCATTTCACGTGCACCTGTTCCATAATCCGGTGCCGGAACGTCCACTGCGGGTCCAATAAAGTTTTTATGGATAAGCTCAACTGTATAACGTCGCGTAATTCTTTCTAATTCTTCTTCCGAGTAATTTTTTGGATTAATTTTAATTCCACCTTTTCCTCCTCCAAATGGAACATTCACCACAGCACATTTATAGGTCATCAATGCCGAAAGAGCAATTACCTCATCTTGGTTTACATTTTCACTATAACGAATTCCACCTTTACAAGGTAATTTATGGTGACTATGCTCGGCGCGCCAAGCTGAAATCACCTGAATCTCACCCTTAATCCGAACGGGAAATTGCATATAATAAACAGAGTTACAGACACGAATTTGGTCTAATAATCCTTTCGGATGATCGAGAAGTACAGCCGCTTTGTTGAAATTCTCATTCACTGAAGCAAAAAACGGAATTTCAAAATATTTGGGTGCACTGTTGCCGGACGCTGTCGTAGCAGATGTTGCTGCCATAATTTTATCTTTCAAATAATTGAACAAATTACGATAATAATACTTTTATTTATTTAAATTTCTCTTATAAATTTCCACGAATCTCTTGTTCTCGTTCGATTGCCTCAAAAAGAGCTTTAAAGTTTCCTTTTCCAAATGAGCGCGCACCTTTTCGTTGAATAATTTCATAAAAAAGAGTAGGACGGTCTTCCACCGGCTTGGTAAAGATTTGTAGTAAATATCCCTCGTCGTCCCTATCTACTAATATTCCTAATTCACGAAGTGGAGCTATATCTTCATCAATTTTCCCTACTCGGTCTAATACTGTGTCATAATAATTCGCAGGGACTCGTAGAAATTCCACACCACGACGCTGTAATTCTGAAACAGTTGCAATAATATCATGGGTAGCAATGGCAATATGCTGAACTCCCGCTCCGTGATAGAATTCTAAATATTCATCAATTTGAGATTTCTTTTTGCCGGCGGCGGGCTCATTAATCGGAAATTTCACATAACCGTTTCCATTCGATACTACTTTGCTCATCAGTGCTGAGTATTCTGTCGAAATATCTTCATCGTCAAATGTAAGGATAAGTTTAAAACCCATCACCTCTTCGTAAAATTTTACCCATTCATTCATTTTGCCGAATTCTACATTTCCAACGCAGTGGTCAATATGCAATAATCCGACCGATTCGGTTTTCAAGTTGTTTTTAATTGCTTTATACCCGGGTAGAAAAGCTCCTGTATAGTTTTTACGTTCTACAAATCTATGAATTGTATCTCCATATGTATGAATTGCCGACACTTTCACCACACCAAACTCATCGGTAAGCGTCCTTGGTTCTTCATAACTTTTTGCACCACGTTCAGTGGTTGCTTTCCACGAATATTCAGCATCGTCAACCCATATTGCCAGCACTTTTACTCCGTCGCCGTGCTTACTAATATGTTCGTTTATTGGAGAATTCGGGTGCATTGGTGTTGTAAGTACCAAACGAACCTTCCCTTGTTTCAATACATACGACGCGTATTCCCGAATTCCTGTTTCGGGACCTGCATACGCTATAAGTTCATATCCAAAAGCTACTTGATAATAATATGCTGCTTGTTTAGCATTACCGACATAAAATTCAACATAATCCGTACCATTGAGCGGCAAAAAATCAGCCGTTTGTCCATCTGTTCTTATCATAAGAAAATACTCCTTTTCAAGTTATTCATAATCAGTTCTTAAATATTTCACCAACAGCGTCTTCCATAGCAGATACAAGTCCTAAATTTTGCTCTAATGTTCCCGTACTGATTCTAATACAATGAGGCAATGAGAATCCACCTAAAGGACGGGTAATAAAACCTCGTCGCAATAGCCCCATATATAATTCTTGTGCTTTTTCGGGTGTACCACAATCTACCATCACAAAATTTCCGGCAGAAATAGGTGATGTTAACCCTATTCTCCGAAATTCTTTAGTGAACAACTCGATACCTTGAGCATTAAGTCGAACTGTTTTTTCTATGAAATCAGTATCATCTAATGCCGCAATTGCTGCATATTGACCAAGTGTATTTGGGTCGAATGGTAGTTTAGCTCGAAGCATCGGAGCTATGATTTCCTCTGACGCTACTCCATACCCCACACGAACTCCCGCAAGTCCATACACTTTAGAAAATGTTCGTAATGTCAGTACATTCTGATAATTATATTCCAAACTATCTATAAAATCTGGATACATGTAACGGCTATATTCGCTATATGCTTCATCCATTATCACTAATACGTTCTGCGGAACTCGTTCCATCAGCCACACAAATTCTTCGGCACTGAAAAATGTTCCTGTTGGATTATTGACATTCGCGAGATAAAGAATTTTAGTATGCGGAGTAATCGCATTAGCGAGGGCTACAATATCAAAACGATAATCGTCTGTCTGAGGCACATACGTAACCGGATGTCCGTGTAATTTTGCCGCTACTTGAAATCCTATAAATGTTCCGTGCGAGGATACAAGTTCATCACCTTCATCGAGAAATGTTCTTAGTGCAAGATGTATAAGTGCGTCAGAACCGCTGTGACAAATTATATTTTCTATCTTCCGATTAAATTTTTCGGCAAGACGCATGCGAAGAGCTAAGCCGCCGTCAGGATAAACATACGAATTTTCTACCCATTCATTAATTGCGGCTATGGCATGGGGCGAACTTCCCAAAGGATTTTCGTTAGATGCTAGTTTTATTACGTTCTCAATGCCATAAAGCTGTTGAATCTCAGCAACAGATTGCCCCGGCTTATAGGGCGTAAGTTCTTGGATATGTTTAGGGAGTACAATCATTCGTTTTAATCGGCGCGGTTTGGGATACAGGAGTCCTACGTTTTCTTGAATACAAACTTACAAAATCACGTATTATTGACGGGCGTAAAAAATGCAGAGAATGACCTAACAAGCAAACTTTTTTTCAGACAAGCGTATTTTTTTCATGGTTTGTCTCCTTATTTTCAGCACAAACCTCTACCTCCAAATTCCTTGATAGTGATTATTTTCATGTTAATATTAGACTATCACAGACTCAAAGATATGCCCTAAAATTCACCCAACCAACTAAAGCATCAATGTGAACCTTTAGAATATTATTGGGGTAATGTCTCACTTCATCCAATAATTTTCGCGTATTTTTGTGGAATGAACAACACGCCTATCAGTATCTCAGAGCTTACAAGTGACATTCGATTACTTCTCGAAGAAGGAATCGGCTCAGTCAGCGTTGTAGGCGAACTTTCAAACTATGTGAATCATTCGTCAGGGCATCGGTATTTTACCCTTAAGGATGACAAAGCGCAGATTTCTGCGGTACTTTGGCGTGGCAAACCACTTTCATTTGAACCACGTAACGGAATGAAGTTAGTGGCAAACGGTAAAATCAGCGTTTTTCCTCCACAAGGCAAATATCAACTTGATTGTTTTTCGCTCTCACCCTTAGGAATTGGTGATTTACACCAACGATTTGAAGAGTTAAAACAAAAACTCCTTACTCTCGGTTGGTTCGAACAGGAACGGAAGCAACCTTTGCCCCGATTACCTCTCAAAATAGGTGTCATTACTTCCCCGACCGGTGCGGCAATCAGAGATATTATTTCTACTCTCGAACGGCGATTACCAATTTGCGAAGTGATTGTCCGACCGGCCCTCGTGCAAGGTGATGGTGCGGCTGAAGATATTGCTACGGCAATACGACAAATGAATAGAACATCCCATAATCGATGTGATGTATTAATAGTCGGGCGTGGTGGAGGTTCAATTGAAGATTTATGGGCATTCAATACCGAAATTGTAGCTACAGCAATTTATGAATCAAGAATCCCAATTATTTCAGCCGTTGGTCATGAAGTTGATTTTACGATTGCAGATTTTGTGGCTGATATACGTGCCGCTACCCCAACTGCCGCCGCTGAAATCGTAACGCGGATTACGGCAGAACAGTTCAGCGAATTTTTCGCTTCTGTTGAAATAAAACTCCAACGAACTATACTTCAAATGATTCAAGAACGCAAACGAATGGTGAATCGTTCGGCAGAGAGTGTGGCATTTCGCCGAGTACGAGAAAGCATTAGAGATTATATGCAACTGATAGATACATCCGAACTTCGTCTCTCGCAATCTGTTCGCCGAAGTCTTACTCAAGTTAAAACACGACTTGATGCACTCGAACTTCATGCAAAATCATCTCACCCTTTTGCACCGTTAGAACGAGGTTTTGCTTTGCTCAAAAATGGCGATACACTACTCAAAAATGATGATTCTTTGGCTACACTTACTCATATTGAAATTATCCGTTCACGGGAAAAAGCAACTGCACAAATTATAGAAGTAAGGCAATCGGTTTAACTTAATACAACTAATTTCCTTAAAATTGTTTCAATACTCAACCTCACCAATTCTCACTACTTCCATATCACTACTTCCACACATAATTATTTCCAAAACAAAAAACCCCATTTTTGCTGAGAAAATGGGGCTAAAATCGAGGGGGATTTTGAATTTATATTATTTTATATCCTTATCAGCGACCTACTCCACCTTTTGGAGGTGTACAAGGAATAGTTCCGGCGGTCATCCATGCATCCCAAATTGCTAATTGTTCAGGAGTTAACAGAGCACGAATTTGAGGTAAAAGACTATTTTGCAAATCAACCATCGAAGCTCTTGCGGCATCACGGATTGGTTTTGTATCTGCTATTAACTGAGTACGAATAGCATCTATAGCTGTTTTTGCTTCAGCACGAGTCATTGTTCCTGCTTTTACCGCATCTTTAATAGATTTCACTTTTGCATCAGCGTCTGTACGGAAAGGTTGTTCTGCTGTGCGAGCATCTGTCATGATTTTATCGGCAGATGTTTTAAATCCATCCATCAATGCTTTTAACGCGGTCATTTGGTCGGCTGTTAGCTTCAAACAAGGGAGAATCATACGAAGTTGTCCGAACTTACTTGAATCTCTCATACCCGGTCCACCACCGTGAGGGCCGTCTCCATGAGGACCACCACCGTTTGGTCCACCGCCATTTGGTCCACCATCTTTACCACCGGTTGGTGCTCCAAAAGGGGTTTCACCGTTATCATTTGGGAATTGTCCGTCTGCACAAATTGGAGTTAAATCACTTGT
Organism: Bacteroidota bacterium; assembly: GCA_018266765.1. Lineage (GTDB taxonomy): Bacteria > Bacteroidota > Ignavibacteria > Kapaibacteriales > UBA961 > JADJXV01. The sequence goes on along the minus strand of JAFDZU010000044.1, from coordinate 70,916 downwards.
ACTATTTGTGATAATAGTTGAAAGTGGGTCAACTGTACTTGTATTTGCGGCTATCGGGCTACTGCTGTTTGAGCAACCAATTGCGAACATCATCGTTGCTACCGCTACAGCCGATAATGTGATTTTCAACATGTTTTTCATAGGTAATCTATAGAAAAAGAATTTATAAAAGTAAACTGATATTTATTTGGGAATGCATTTCCATTTTGCTGATACTAACAGGAAGTGTTTATCCTTGTTACAGAATTATTTTCATTGTCCTCAATATTTTTCAAATATCAAATAGCCATTTGTCCATTTATTGCATATAAAAAGAACATCTATCAAGATGTCTAACTTGATAGATGTTCATTAATTATGACAATATTTTCTATCTTGAAATTACGATAGGAATTGTTTGATAACCAAGGTTATTTTTTATCAAAACAAAATATAATCCCGATGAAAGATTCTCCGTATTCCAAGACAATGCGTGATGTCCAGCACTGAATTCATCCTCTACAAGAGTAGTTATTTCCATTCCCAAACTGTTCCGAATAGAAATTATTATATGTTGGTCTTTTTCAAGATTAAACTGAATTTCACCGATAGTTTTTATTGGATTAGGTATTACTGAAAACTTATTTTGACTCTCGGTTATATTATCATTTGTTTCTGTTGGGGCGTCACTCGGAGTAACACCGGTTGTACAAGTGAATGATGACGACCAATTACTCGGACCTCTGCTATTGGTTGCATTCATTCGCCAATAATATGTTGTGTTAGGAGCTAAATTTTGTACATAATACAGTGTATCCGTCATTCCTGAAACATTAAGGAATAAATTTGTAAATGAAGAGTTTGTTGATATTTGCAAACCATAAGTAACGGCTCCGGTTGCATGTAAGCATCGGAAATTTCTATTCAGAAGTGTATTTGTCTGATTATTCACAGGCGTTTTTAAAACAGGAATATCAGGAGGAGTTTGCCCTTGTGTATTGCCGGTTGTACAGTTAAATACCGACGACCAACTACTTGTTCCATAACTGTTTGTAGCATTCATTCGCCAATAATACTTCGTGTAAGGAGTTAAATTATAGACAAAATAGAGAGTGTCTGTCATTCCTGTAATATCTAAAAATAGATTGCTAAAATTAGGATTTGTTGATATTTGCAAACCATAGGTAACTGCACCTGCCGTATGAGTACATCTAAAATATCTACTAAGAAGTGTGTTCGTTTGATTATTGACAGGAGTTCCTAATGTCGGTGTTCCGGGAGGAGTATTGTTACCGCCGTCGGTGGATGTAGTAAAGCTCCACACATTCGACCAATTACTTGTTCCTGCTGAATTTGCGGCATTTACCCTCCAATAATATACTGTATTTGCCGCCAAACCTGAAAGTACCTTTTGGGTAGAATTAATACCTGTTTGTGATACTATTGTTGTTGAAAAATTACTCTGCGTTGAAACTTGAATCCCATAGCTTGTAGCCCCATTCGAAGCATTCCAAATAAGTGTCGGTGATTTTGAAATGTTTGTAGCTGAATTAAACGGAGCAGAAAGAGTTGGTGCATCCGGAGATTGCAACTGAAGTGTTGTAAAACTCCAAACATCCGACCATGCACTCGCACCATATTGATTTGTACTTCGCACTCTCCAAAAATATTGATTACCATTTGCCAAACCTGATAATGCTTTTGAATTCGTACCAATACTCGTTAGATTGAATACTGTAGAGCTAAAACTTGCAGTTGTTGAAACTTGAAGATCATAGGCCATTGCCGCTAATGCAGAATTCCATGTTAAAGTTGGTGCAAGAGAAATTCCCGTAGATGCATCTGCGGGTGAAGCAAGTGTTGGAATAGCAGGAGATGCACCTTTGGTTATAAACCGAAAGATAGTAGAAGTAGCACTACCTTTAGAATTCATCGCAGTTACTCGCCAAAAATACGTTGATGCAAGGGATAATCCCATTACCGTTTGTGTTGTATCAGTAACTGTATTATTTATATACGTAATATTCATAAACGAGTAATCTGTAGCTACTTCGAGTTTATACGATACTGCACCGGCGGTTGTATTCCATTGAAGAGATGGAGTTTGAGAAACATTACTTGCATTATTTGAAGGAGTGACCAAAGTTGGTGCAGTCGGTGCGATATTTACCACACTATCTCTCCAATGTTTAATAAGTGTTCTGAAAGCTTCGGGTTTGTTTTGAGGAGTTGTTTGTGTTGGTAAGGTAGCATTATCATTTGAGCCATGACAAGATGCACAAACACGTACTTCACCTTTTTGAAAGGTTACCCAATAGCGTTCTTTCACGATACTTTTTCCGGCTACATCTGTCAAGTGCCATGTCATTGCTCGACTTGCAGGTACATACGAAGCTACAGAGCCATCATTTGCTATCACCACTGCACCCGAAGTTGTAGATGGACTAAATGGTTTGGGAACTTTTACTCCCGTCATATTTTGAGCTAAAACTCTTCTTCCGGCAACCGGAGTTGAAGTTGCAGTTCTCATTCCCTTACCACGAATTTGGTCTGCTTGCAATAGTTGCAAATACGAAATATCATAAACTTTTCCCTTGGGGTTCGGGCTTTGATGATTTGATCCGGCTACTTTAAGAAAGAATGGCTGTTGTTTATCATCGGAATTACGATGAGTAACATCTCGGCTTACTATTACGCCAAGATTATTGGATTTAAGATAATTACGAAACTCTGTTTCGTCAACATTTTCTTCTGTAAAAACAGTTTTTTCGATGGTTGGTAATTTTGACATTCTCATCGGAGGAGTTGCTCTGGCTACTACTTCTACCGGATCAAGTTCCCACAATACACCGTTAAACTTGACAAGTGCATTTTGATTCGGTGACCAATACTGAACATTCTTTGAAATACCCATAGTTAATGGTTTGTCGGCGGCATACAGCCCCAAAAATGGTTTCATTGTTTTCATGCGAAAATCATAACGAACTTTTGGGTTGCTTGCTGTGCTGTCGTTTCGTTCAATACGAGAATCTGCTGTATGCACCACGATTAACTGTCCGTCAGTCATTGGGAGCGGACTGCGATAATGTCCTGTGTTTTTAACTGTTGCCACAGCATTATCATTAATAAAACCGAATGTTTCATCGTGTGTAACGGGTGTAAATACCATCTGACGAGTATCAAGAGTAGGAGCTGCGGTAAATTTACGAACCTGACCGGAGCGGTCACAGAAAAATTCTGCTCCATCAACAAAATAATATGTTCCGGGATTAGTAGGGTCTTCACGAAGATTCATCATACTTCGCGGACCGTTTGGTGAAAAGTTAGGGTTAAAGGTTTTAAGGTTAACATCTGCTGTGTACGAACTATTAATATATGCCTGAAAATCATGTCGCCCAACGTGATTTATTGTTTCGGCATCGGTACCGTCTTCGTTTATTTGCCAAGGGGTTATAAAATTAAATGTAAATCCCTGAACATTGGTTATCATATTTTGAATAGTATCCTTGCTAACGGCTCGTGTTTCCGGATATATTTCCGTTCTGTCGTTAAAACGAACTTGTGCATTTGCTGATTCATCGGAATAATTAAACATTCCATACGGAAGTGATTGTGCCGCTTTGATTGCATCCACATCTAAATCTGCTTCTTGATCACGTTGCAAGTGATCCCAACGGTCGAAAATCACACGACCATAACTGTCAATAGAAGGATAGAATGCACCAGATGGAGCATGATCGAGTAATTTTAAATCACCTGTCAATAAATCCAGACTCCATAATCCTGTATTCGTGGGTGCAGTTTCATATTCGTCTAATTGAGGATAAAGATGCGACTGACCATTTCGAGGGCGGTCGGAAGTAAAGATAATCTTGCCATCCGTTCCGTAAATCGGTGAAATATTATTATAGGTTGTCGGTTGATTGGGAATTTTTGAAATAATCGGTGTTTGATTTTCACCTAAATTCGTTACTTCATAGATTTGCCAATAGAACTTGGTATAGTCGAATATTCCTGTAGGTGAGCCAACTACCATACTAAACAATGCTTTCTGTCCGTTCCAATGAACACATGGCTGACGTACTGCAATACCGTTATTTGTCAGAAGTCCTACTCCGCCAAAACCTGCGGCTGACGTTAAATTTTTCAATACACCATCAGGATATAAGATATATAAATCACCACCGCGAGGTGCGGCATCGGTTTCACCGCGATGATTGCCGAATACATCCATCATATTCAAAAACGAAGGTGCAACAGGAACTTGTGTGCAGAATAATATCGGGTTGGGAATTGTTACCGACTGCGGAACTTGTCCCATAATGTGGCTGATGGAGAATGTCCAAGCCATTACTACAAAAAACAGAAAAAGTCGTTTCATTGTGGTTTCCTCACAATAGTAATAAAATAAAAAAGAAGTATCTATTTCACTTCAAATGCAAAATTATCCACCGTCACTCACCATTTTCTCACCGATTGACAAGAAATTGTGGATTAGATTTATAGGGACTTTCAGATTAGTTTACTACGTTTATACACCTTGCAACCAAAGCTCATTAAGCTAAAAAAATGATAAAACATTTTGAGTTGCACTCTTTTAAAGATTTTTAAATAATAAAACTGTTATTTTAGTAATTGTATATATTGCTATTTATCAGAATGAGTCTATTTTGAATCCATATACTTCATTCGATACCCTAATTTTTTACTAGACTATTTTTCAATTTATTATCATCAATGAATAGTGTTAACTATATAGATTTATTTGCAGGTGCCGGTGGACTTTCAGAAGGTTTTATCCGTGCAGGATTTAATCCTATTGCTCACGTTGAAATGAACAAAGATGCTTGTGATACGATTAAAACAAGAACTGCATACCATTGGTTAAAAGAAAATAAAAAAACAATAATCTATAACGATTATCTGAAATCAGAAATCAAAAACAAGGAAGAACTTTGGAGCAATATTCCTGAACATTTAATCAATTCCGTAATTAATAAAGAAATTTCGGAAATGACTTTGCCGGAAATATTTAATACAATTGACAATGAGTTAAATGACAAAAAAGTAGATTTAATTATTGGTGGACCTCCTTGTCAGGCATACTCTGTTGTTGGTCGTGCCCGCAAGGATATGGATAGTGACCCAAGAAATCATTTATATAAACATTATGTGAAGTTTTTGGAAAAATATCAACCCAAAATGTTTGTTTTTGAGAACGTTCCCGGAATTTTATCTGCAAAAAATGGAGAATATCTGGCAATGATTTTAACAGCTGTAAGAAATGCTGGATACGAAGTTGCCATTCCACCTAAAAACTACTTGAATGCCAAGGATTTTGACGTATTACAAGATAGAAAAAGAGTAATCATTATTGGCTGGAAAGAAGGTTTGAATTTATCTTACCCTGAGTTTGAACCTAAGGAACAAAGATTTCAAATTTCAAAAGATTTGTTTTCAGACCTCAAACCCTTGAAAAATGGCGAAGGCACTTTAAATGCTGTTGAGTATGCAAAACCAACAACTGAATATTTAAAACAATCGAATATCAGAAATGGATTGGACTTCGTTACTCAACATATCTCACGCCCCAACAACGAAAATGATTTGGAAATTTACCAAATAGCTATTGAAAAATGGAACAATGGAAAACGTCTGAATTATGCAGAACTACCTACAAGACTAATAAAACATTCCAATATAGATTCTTTTGTCAATCGCTTTCAAGTGGTAAATGGCAAAGGTATTTCGCACACAGTAGTTGCACATATTGCAATGGACGGACACTACTACATTCATCCCGATAAAGAACAAAACCGTTCTATAAGTGTAAGAGAAGCCGCAAGGATACAGTCTTTTCCTGATGATTATTTTTTTGAAGGAAGTAGAACTGCGGCATTTAAACAAATAGGCAATGCCGTGTCATTTTCAAATGCTGCTTAAAACAAAAGACTTTAATATGAATTTTATAATTACAAACATCACCGAACCAAGTTTAAAAGATGAAAAACTTTTAGAAAGACATTCATCATTGAAAACAGAAATGCATAAATTCCATTTCAAAATGTATGATGATGACAGGAATTTGTACTATGAAGGTTTATCAAAAACAAACTTTTCATTTGACCCATTAGATGAAATGGGATATAGTGCTGGCTGTACAGAAATTCACTATTTGGAAAATGGTAGATACTTAAGACTTTAAATTTGTATGCTTAATTATTATTATTCGGATAAAATATCAGATTTTCTTCAAAAATCGCCTGAAACAATTATCGGTGAAATTTCTGTAAATGGGCGATTAGGTCATATAAATACCGAACTATACGCTTGGGAATTTCAGATAAAACTTCTCAAAGAAGTATTACATATTCACGAAGGGCATCTTTTCTTTGAATTTTCAATCCCAAGAATGGGTAAAAGAGTTGATTGCCTTCTCATAATTAAGAATATTGTTTTTGTTATAGAATTTAAAGTAGGTGAGAAAGAGTTTATAAATCAGAATATCGAACAAGTTTGGGATTATGCATTAGATTTAAAGAATTTCCATAAACCAAGTCACAGTCTTTTGCTTGTTCCAATTTTGGTTGCAACTCAAGCAAAGACAAGACAAATAGAAATCATTACCTCAAGCCATAATGATAATCTAATAAATCCATTAAAAACGAATGCTGAAAGCTTAGGGAGAACTATTAAAGATGTCCTTTTATTTTTTGAAGAAGGCGATAAAATAAATGTTAGCGAATATATAAATGGAAGTTATTCACCAACACCAACTATTGTTGAAGCAGCTATTAAATTATATAACAATCATAACGTTGAGGAAATAACTAGGAATGATGCTGAAGCAATTAATTTGAGTATTACTACAAATTATATTTCCGAGACAATTGAATATGCCAAAACATATAGCAAGAAAGTCATTTGTTTTGTTACTGGCGTGCCAGGTGCAGGTAAAACATTAGTTGGGTTAAAAGTGGCTACCGAACATCTGGATAAAGAAAAAGGTAATACAAGTGTTTTTCTTTCTGGGAACAAGCCACTTGTAGATATTCTGCAGGAAGCACTTACAAGAGATAGAGTTATTCAAGAGAAGCTTAATGGAAATAAAATAACCAAAAAGCAAGCAAGAGAAAGTGTAAAAGCATTCATCCAAATTATACATCATTATCGAGATGAATATCTAAGAGACACCAAAGCACCATACGACCACGTTGCAATTTTTGATGAGGCTCAAAGAGCTTGGACTAAGGAACAAACAGTAAAATTTATGCAACAGAAAAAAGGAATTGCAAATTTCCAATTTTCTGAACCTGAATTTTTGATTTCCTGTTTGAATAGACATCAGGATTGGGCAGTTGTTATTTGTCTAGTTGGTGGTGGTCAGGAGATAAACACAGGTGAAGCAGGAATTTCCGAATGGTTATCTGCAATAAAAAATCAATTTACTGATTGGGAAACCAGAATATCACCAAATCTATTTGATTCTGAATATGCTGCTCAAACTGCGATTGAACATTTAAAGCAAAAAAGCGATGTTGTATTTAATGATAGTCTTCATTTAGCGGTTTCAATGCGTTCATATAGAGCTGAATATTTGTCAAAATTAATAAAAGAAATTTTGGATATTAATGAAAATGCAAAGGACACTTTAAATCAACTACAAGATAAATATCCCATTATATTAACCAGGGATATTGAAAAAGCAAAAAAGTGGTTGAAGGAAAAAGCTAGAGGTAGTGAAAGATACGGCATTGTTGTTTCTTCTCAAGCTTATAGATTAAAACCATTAGCAATTGATGTTAAAACTCAAATCAATCACGTTAATTGGTTTTTAGATGGTAAAGATGATATTCGTTCTTCTTATTTTTTGGAAGATGTTGCAACAGAGTTTCAAGTTCAGGGTCTAGAGCTTGATTGGGCTTGTGTAACTTGGGATGGTGACTTAAGATTCTCAAAAGATGGTTGGAAAACATTTTCTTTTGTTGGAAATAAATGGCAGAATATCCATAAAGAAGTAAGAAAAAAATATTTGATTAATGCTTATCGAGTTTTATTAACAAGAGCAAGGCAAGGAATGGTTATTGTAATACCGGAAGGTAATATTGAAGACCATACCAGGCAACCTGAATTTTATGACAAAACTTTCAATTATCTTAAAAATATTGGCTTTAATATTATTTAATAGTCATCAACATTCCAGCACCTAGTAATTATATCGGACCAGAAAAGTTTTTGGAATTGAAGTTTTAGAAGATGATAACGATGAAAACGATTCAGTTTTACCGATTGTAAACCGTGTTGACGATTATAGAGATTCTATACCAAATGGACACAAAAAAGATGACCAATTCCCAACTGAACTGCCAGCTTCTCTAAAAACAGCAATAAAATGTTTCATTTTGACTTGTGCAATTAGAAAATTGAGAGGACAAGAGGAAGTGCACAATTCAATGCTTGTTCACGTTAGCCGTTATACACGCTGGCAAAAACAAATCAAAGAATTAGTTGAGAACACTTTCAATAGTTATCGTTTAGGTATTGAATTCAATAGTTCATCAGTGATTAATGAACTTAAAAAAACTTTTGAAGAAGACCACGAATACAATATTTCACACGAGGGTGAAACAATAACAGAACGATATAAAAGTTACAAAACAGTTTCGCAAATCATTCTTGATACAATGTCAAATGTTGATTCGCAAGTAAGTGTTCACACTTGGGAAGAAGTGCTTCCGCATTTACACAGTGCAACTGCCAAAATTGAAGTTCGAGAAATTAACGGTGGTTCAGGTGATGTATTAAATTATTTTGACCACAAAGATGGACTCTCAGTAATTGCTGTTGGTGGCGATAAACTTTCAAGAGGTTTAACATTGGAAGGTTTGTCCGTAAGTTATTATTTACGTGCATCCAGAATGTACGATACGTTAATGCAAATGGGTCGTTGGTTTGGCTATCGCCCTGGTTATGTAGATTTGTGCCGCTTATTCACAAGCCGAGAATTAAATGAATGGTTTTGCCACATTACACTTGCAAGTGAAGAATTAAGAAGCGAGTTTGAATATATGTCTGACGTTGCAGGAAGTACACCTGAACAATACGCTTTACGTGTGCGTACCCACCCGGGAGTTTTACAAATTTCTGCTTCAAACAAAATACGAAGAGCAGTAAACGTTGATATTTCTTGGGCTGGACGACTAGTTGAATCTTATCAATTACAAAAAACACCAAAAATTGTTCAATCTAACTTAGAATTAACAAGGAGTTTAATCAATTCATTGCCTTCAAGTTTTGTAACAAAAGACAATCATATTCTCTGGAAAAATATTTCAGCAGAATTGGTGAAACCTTTCTTTCAAAACTTCAAAGTTTCCGAAAGTTTAAAAAAAGTTGACCCTTTAAATCTTCTAAGCTTTATTGATATTTCCAACAGAAGTGGTGAACTAATAAATTGGAACATTGCAATTCGCTTTAAAAAAGATGCTGAATTTAATTACAATTTAAATTCAACAAACGGCATTTCCCAAATTGGTTGTATTGTAAGAACAAGTGACCCTGAAAAAAATGACAATCACAATTTGAATATTAGGAAAAATCACATCATTAGTCCTAAAGACGAATTTTTTGATTTAACAGATGAAGAATACAAAAAAGGATTAGAGCGAACTAAAGAACTGAATAAAGATTACAAAAATGATTTTCCCAAAGGCGAAATTGTACGTAATGAAATTAGAAAACCCACAACAGCATTATTGATACTTTACTTTTTAAATCCTGAAAAAGCAGGTTATAGCGGTAGCGAACCAATTGTTGGTTTTGCCGTTAGTTTCCCTAGAAGTATTGTAAATCCAACAGTCACCTTTGCCGTTCACGAGCAATTGCTATCAAAATTTGATATTAACGATGATGTAGAAAACGATAATACCGATGAAGATTAAACAAATATGGGAAGATTTAGCAAAAGACAAATCTCTTCAAAAAGGCTTGTTGTTTCGAAGATATTCAGGTTCAGTAAAACCAGATATATATGTTGCCTTGCAATATCCAGAAAAATTCTGGTGCGTTTATGTTGCCATAAATGCAACAACAGAAGTGAATATTTCTAATTTTTCCAACTTACAAGAAATTCACGTTGATTTGTTTGCTTCACCCAACGAAAACGGTAAAAATATTTTGATTTTTAAATTACTGAACTTTGAGCATAAGGATATTTTCGCTGTTCTTTGTGAAGATTTAATCGAAAGTATTTCAGAAGAAACAAACGAGAAAAAAATAATTCGTGAGGTTTTGAACAGATTTGAAAAATGGAAATCTTTATTTAGTAAAATTGGTTTACAAGGGTTGAAATCAGAAGAACAAAGAGGCTTGTTTGGCGAATTGTTTTTTTTGAGAAAATATTTGAGTACAAACAACGACTTTTTTTCGGTTGTAAATACTTGGATAGGTACAGAAAAACAAGTTCGAGATTTTCAAAGTAGTACTTGGGCGGTTGAAGTAAAAACAACTCACGGAAACAATCATCAGAAAGTACATATTAGCAGTGAAAGACAATTGGACATTTCCAATTTGGAACACTTGTTTTTATACCATATTTCATTAGAACAACTGCAAAATACAGAAGAAACACTTAATGACATTGTTGATTCTATTGATGAAATATTAAAGTCTGAAACAATCGTTTTAAATAGGTTTAAGAGCAAGCTTTACGAAGTTGGTTATTTTGACTTGCAACGAATTCTTTATGAAAGTATCGGTTATCGAATTCGCCAAGATATATTTTACAAAGTAGAAAATGATTTTCCGAGAATTGAAGAAAATGACATTCGTGCTGGAGTTGGTGATGTAAAATATTCAATCATTTTATCACAATGCACATCATTTATAATTAACGAAACTGAAGTATTTGACACTGTAAAACCATAAGCCAAAATGGAAAACAAAGATTTATTAAAATATTATCAAAGTCTAAGCCAAGATATCAGGGCTATACAGCTAAGTGAAGAAGACGGGGGAAATTCAGAACAGATTTTCACACAAATAGCAATAAATAATTTAGCTGATGCTGGCGAAACGGAAAATGCAATGTTGGCGTATGACAAAAAAGCAATTGGCACGAAAAATCAGCACCAAATAAACGCTTATGCAATTTCAGATAATTACGAAACACTTGATCTATTCATAACAGTTTTTAAAGGAACAGAAGAAAGCCCAACTACAAGTAAAGCTGATGTGGAAACGGCACAAAAAAGAATTTCTAACTTCTTCAATAAATGTGTAAGCAAAGAATATGTAAATGAAATTGAAGAATCATCTGAGATTTTTCAGTTAGCAAATACTCTAGCAAACTATGATGAGATAAAAGAAAATCTAGTTCGTATAAATGCAATTATTTTAACTGACGGAGAATATAAAGGCGAATTTCCAGAACCTTATAAAATTTCTAGTTACAACGTCTATTACAGAGTGATTGACATCCAATTTCTATATAAAATTTCAGAACAATCACGTGTTCCAATTGAAATAAATTTTGAAGATTTTGATGGAGAGAGTTTCGAAATTCCTTGCTTAACTGTAAATTCCGACAGTAAGAAATATAAAACTTACATAGCGATAATTCCAGGTGTTTGCCTTGCAAAACTTTATGAGCGATACGGTGCAAGACTACTAGAGCAAAATGTAAGATCATTTTTACAAGTCGGAGGGAGAAAAAGTGTAAATGCGGGTATTCGTGATACAATTCGCAACGAAGCGGAAATGTTTTTAGCTTTTAACAACGGTATTGCTGCAACTGCAGACCACATAGAACTTGACATATCAGGACATTTTGTAACTAAAATCAACAATCTGCAAATTGTGAATGGAGGTCAAACAACAGCTTCTATTTACAACACAGCAAAAAAAGATAAAGCAGATATTTCAAAAATATTTGTTCAGGCAAAGTTTTCTGTCATTGAAAAGCCTGACCAATATAGTGAAATTGTATCACGCATTTCAAAATGTTCTAACACACAAAACAAAGTGAACGATGCTGATTTTTCGGCAAACAATCCGGCTTTGGTCGTGTTTGAGAAACTATCACGTTACATTTTAGCACCAATTACAGCCTCGAGTAACATTCAAACATCTTGGTTTTTTGAACGTGCAAGAGGACAATACAAAACTTTACGAAATAGAGAAGGACGAACAAAAACACTTCAAGCTGCATTTGACAAGAAATATCCGAAGAAACAAATGTTTTCAAAGGTTGAGTTGGCAAAGTATATTAATGCTTACCAAGAAGTTTATGACGGTAAAAAATTGGTAATTGGTCCGCACATTGTTGTGCGTGGTAATGAAAAAAACTATGCACAGTTTATCGATAACAATTTGCCAGAAAATGTAAAGAAGATAAACAATTTTTATTTTGAAGATGTGATTGCAAAATGTATTCTTTTTAGAAATGCTGACAAACGGTATGGAGTAAAACCAAACAGCATTGGTGAAATGAAACAAGTTGTTGTTCCTTATACTATTTCTTTATTAAATATTATTACAGAAAAACAACTTGACCTTTTCAAAATTTGGAAAAATCAAGATGTTTCTTCTGAACTTTCTGATTTCATTTTTGAACTAATGAAACAAGTCAATCAATTCATTCTTGAAACATACAACGGTCAACACTACATTGAAAAAGCGAAAAAAGAAGAATGTTGGGATTTGGTAAAAAATCACGAATGGGTTTTTAATCTCAAAGATATTAAAGCGGATTTAATTGACCCGAAAAACCCACCAAAACGTAAAACTGAAGTTGATATTGCTGTAGCAGAATTGGAGCAAAACAAAGCAGTAATTAAATCAATTCCACCCGCACTTTGGAACGAAATTTTGCAGTGGGGTAAAGACAGCGAATTACTTGACACAATAAAGCAAACTGTTGTTTCTAATATTGCTTTCAAACTTAGACAAAATAGAATTTTAGCGGACGATGAATACCAAAAAGGCGTTGAAATACTTGACATAGTTGCAAGACACAATGAAGAACTATTGCAGAAGGCAGAAGAATTTACTGGAAAGTGGGTCGCTTTGAAAAAGCCGAAACTAGAAGACCAACAAAAAGACGAACTCATTTTAGGGCTAATGAGAAAAATGATAAATTTTAATCAATCACAGGACAAAGGAATTTTATCACAAATCGATCGTGATTTACTATACGACATCTTAAATGGGATTCGCGAAAATGACTTTGACGCAAAAATAGAAGTTGCTAAGTGTTTGAAGAAATTAGAAAATAAAGGATTCAAGGCAATATAAATTCCGCACAACTTCATTCTCTTCTCCGTCAATTCTCTCGTTTTCTGTATTTTTGACACAAAGTTTATTACAAAACAACCAATACTTACTTTTTGTCTTGATGGATACTCTAACTCAAAAAATACGACACGCTCATACTGCTCACGATATTTCGCCCGAACAGCGCGAATATCCATTTACTTCGTTTGCTACTGCTCTTCAATCCTTTTCTTTGCTCGGCGACAAACCCTTTCTTATTTATTACGATGAGTTAAACAACCGTTCGGAGTATTCTTACTCTCAATTTATTCATAACGTTAGGCGAACAGCAGGATTACTGACACAACGTGGAATAGGTCGCGGAACTCGAATTGCAACAGCCGCCCATAATCATCCCGATACTATTATTCACTATTTTGCCGCATGGATGATTGGCGCATGTGTCGTACCGCTCAATATGACCGAGGACGACAACCGTCTGGAGTATATTCTTCGAAATTCCGAGGCACAACTTATCTTTTGCCGTGAGGATTATTACGCTCGAATCGAGAATATTCTCGGCGATAATCCGATTAATACCATACCGGTATTCGACGATACAGCAGTTTCCGGCGGGTTTCACGAACTTATACGGAATGCCCCTATTCTCGATTATCCCGACGGAAATTTTCTGAATGACGATGCGTTGATTGTCTATACAAGCGGCACGACAGGCAATCCAAAGGGTGTAATTTTGATGCAACGCAATCTTATTGCCGATGGCGTTGATATTGCCGAATGGCACAGAATCACCCCGGATTCTCGGATGATGTGCGTACTGCCTGTTCACCATGTAAACGGCTGTATTGTAACTCATGTTACTCCGTTTTTAGTTGGTGCATCCGTTGTACTGAATCAACGTTTTCAAACAGATTACTTTTTCGAGAGAATTGCCCGCGAAAGCGTAGACGTTGTATCGGTCGTTCCTACATTACTTGCATTTTTATTAGATAAAAAAGCTGATGCTACATCGGCAATTACCTCGGGCTTCCATCATATAATTTGCGGAGCAGGGCCGCTCACGTGCGACTTGGTACAGGCATTCGAGAAGTATTATCATATTCCCGTTATTCATGGTTACGGACTTTCGGAAACAACGTGTTATACGTGTTTCCTTCCGGTAGATTTATCCGACCACGAGCGCGAACATTGGCTTCAAGACTTTGGTTTTCCGAGTATTGGCGTGCCGCTTCCTTGTAATGAAATGGCTATTTGCGATTCACAAGGAAATCCGCTTGCCGAAATGCAACGCGGCGAAATTTGTTCTCGCGGCGCGAATGTCATGCGTGAATATTTTAATAATCCTAAAGCAAACGAAGATGCTTTTACATTCGGTTGGTTTCGGAGTGGCGATGAGGGCTTTTTTAAATTTGATGAAACAAGGCGACCTTTCTTTTTTATTACCGGAAGAATTAAAGAACTTATTATTCGTGGCGGTGTCAATCTTGCACCACTCGAAATTGACGAAGTTATTTGCCGTGCGCCGGGAGTAAAAGCGGGAATTTGTGTCGGATTCGAGAATAATTTCTACGGTGAAGAAGTTGGCGCGTTGGTTATTGCTGACTCGGAACATGCAAACAGCGAGGCAATTCTTGCGTTTTGTGCCGAACACCTCCCATTTCATAAATCACCCAAAGTTGTTGTATTTACCGATTCACTTCCTGTTACTTCCACCGGAAAATATCAGCGCAATAAAGTAAAACATATTTTTGCCGAATGGAAAGATGTTCAGTTTAGGAAGTGACAAAGATGATGAGAATAGTTATTTGGAATTCTGTCTCGCTGTAAAATATTGAGATAAAGTGGACTCTCGAACGACATAATTGAACT
>JAFDZU010000044.1:55532-55713 GCA_018266765.1 Bacteroidota bacterium | reverse complement strand
ACTCTCGAACGACATAATTGGACTCTCGAACGACATAATTGGACTCTCGAACGACATAATTGGACTCTCGAACGACATTAATGGACTCTCGAACGACATTAATGGACTCTCGAACGACATTAATGGACTCTCGAACGACATTAATGGACTCTCGAACGACATTGATGAACTCTCGAACGGC
>JAFDZU010000044.1:0-55494 GCA_018266765.1 Bacteroidota bacterium | reverse complement strand
GGCTTCGATAGTATAAAATTATGAGAGTGTACAATATTTTGTGTAAACTGTTTATCTCTGGTTACAAAAAAAGCAAACAACCTCCTTTTTGGTTCTTAAAATAGCTGAATCTACCGCAAAGAACGATTGAGTATGATTGTCTTTTTGAGGGTTTCCCCATTGTAGAACTCGATACTTTTTACTTCCGGTGAAATAAGAATATCCATCGAACTTTGCGAAAGATACCCGGCTCCATAGTAAAATTCACGTCGTCGTACTTGTCCGTTTTTGAGAGTTAATATCGCATAATCAAATTCGTCTTTAGGATTTATTTTCAAGACAAATGTTTTAATATTTGGTTTTTTAAACACTTGTAATGGAGCGCTATTATTGCCTGCCATAATATACATTCCATCGTTAGTGGCGGGTGTAAGTGTTGTCAAACTTCGGGCATCTTTCCCATCGGAGAAACCACTTTCTTTTTTTAATATAGGTTCGAACTTTCCTTTGCCATTGCCACGAAGAAGCACACCTTGACTTGCATCGTACCGCCACTGTTCCCGATCCGGCCCATACAAATTCCCGATTGCAAGAACATCCAAATTCCCGTCGCCATCATAATCCTGAATAGAAGTTCCGTACATCGGCGACGCTTGTGCTGACGTAGGTAATGGAGTTATACGAAATTTACCATCACCAAGATTTTCTATATAGGAACTTTCAAAATGTGTCGCTTTCAAATGTATTGCTGAATCAATCTGTTCTTTGGTGAACATAGAAGGAAAATCAGACAATGCAAAATCTTCGTATTTAGGGAATTTCTTGTTCAGCGACGGCATTTGGCTGAATATTGCGCTGAAAATACGGAGTGGGAATTGTTTGCCGTCTTGATAATAAGTCATAATATGGTCTCGGCTCCCATTATTATCAAAATCATAGCAGTAGAGTTCAATCGGTGTTTTCTCAGATGCTTTGTATCGGCTGTTCAGTCCTAAATTTCCGATGATATAATCAATGTCACCATCATTATCAAAATCACCAGCGTTGATACTATTCCACCAACCGAATGCACTGTCTAATCCGCTTCCGGCGGTAACTTCTTGGAATCTTCCTCCCATGTTTTGATAAATATGAGGAGTCATCCATTCGCCAACGACAATCAAATCTATCTGTCCGTCATTGTTGTAATCAGTCCATAATGCAGAGGTAATCATACCAACGCGCCTAACATCATGACAAAGTTGATCTGTAACATCAATGAACGTTCCTTGTTCGTTCAGTAATAAATAGCTTTCGGGTGAATCGGGATATTTTCCCGGAACATTCCTACCACCGACAAACAAATCTAAATCCCCGTCATTATCAAAATCACCTGCGACAACCGACGACGTACTCGAAATCATCACAGGCAGAAATCCTTTTGTAAAATTACCCTTGCCGTCGTTGATATAGAGACGGTCTTGTAATAATTGTGGCGTTTCGATACTTCCTTCGTTGCCGCCACTTGCTACATATAAATCCAAATCGCCATCGCCGTCTGCGTCAAACAAAAGAACGCCTTGATCTTCACACATAGAATCTAATGCTATATTCGGTTGTGCTGAAAGTACAAATTGTCCATTCGGTTGTTGAAGAAACAAACTTCCCGCAATTCCCTCTGCTTCACCAATAAAAACATCTTCCAAACCATCGCTGTTTACATCTCCTACTGCCATTCCCGGTCCATTTATCGAAAGCCGTCCGGGCAATAGCCGCTCTTGATAAAAATCATCATAAATATTTTCTCTGTCAATAAAATTTAAACTGCTGTCGGGGGATACCTGAGTGAAGAGTGTTTGCTCGTGCTTTTGCGGCAGAATCGGTATTTTTACTGCTTTTACTTCTTTGAGGATAATTCGTTGATTTGCTTTAATGTTTTTCAATTTTTGGGTTGCACCGCCGAGCCATGTAACGTTTAATTCATCAACTTGGCTTAGATTTCCAAGCCCAAAGTGGACAATTGCATCACTTCCCGAACAGAATCCACGAGTTCGTTGCAGTTCAACTATTTGTGAAGTCCCACCGCCATCTACTTGAATCCTCGTTCCAAGTCCTTCGGTATTCTTTCCTTTTCCTTCGAGTTTAACTTGTAAATAATTCCCCAATGAATGTTCACGGCTCATATTTCTATAAATCACGGCGACTGAATCAATGTTGTTTAACACCAAATCCAAATCACCGTCATTATCAAAATCTGCATACGCCGCTGAAACAGTATTATACGGCATTATAAAACCCCATGCTCGGCTTGCATCCTTGAATGTTTCGTCGCCATTATTTCGATACAGATAGTTGTTGATACAAGTACGTGGCAATTTTCTAAAAAACGGATCTAAATCCATTACTTGTGGATTATGCCTTGCAGAATCAATAACTATAGGTTCTCCTTCTTGTGGCATACCGCTAAGTCCCATTCTCTGAAGTACATCCGGAGACGCTGCATGACGAATTGCATCTCTATCCATCACGTCATATTTTAATCCGTTTCCTATGAAAATATCTTTGAAACCATCATTGTTAAAATCGGCAAAGAGGGGAGCCCAACTCCAATCCGTTTCAGCTACTCCTGCTTCGTAAGAAATATCACTGAACGTTCCGTCACCACGATTTATTTGTAGTGTGTTTTTTACAATTTGCGAAGAATCATAGAGCGTACTGAATGTAGATAATGTCTCGAAGTTGGTGTTTCTTCGTTTGTGATTTTCGGGTAACATATCGAGCGTAATAAAGTCAATAAGCCCGTCATTATTAATATCGGCAGCATCGCTTCCCATACTGAAAAAACTTGTGTGGTTGATTGCAGATTTCGTTACGTCTTTAAATGTGCCGTTGTGCTGATTGATATACAAATAGTCTGGATACTCAAAGTCATTGGCTACATACAAATCCAACCAACCATCATTATTATAATCAGCTACTGCCACACTTAGTCCGAATCCTTTAGCATTAATTCCTGCTTCTTCGCCAACTTCTGTGAAGGTATTATTACCGTTGTTTCGATATAATTTACTCGGCACACCGTCACTTTTATAACTGTCGAAGGATATTCCGTGAACAACCAAAAACATATCTAAATCGCCGTCATTATCATAATCCAAAAATGTAGATTGAATGCTGTTCCCTACAAAGTCCAGCCCAAATTCCTTTGTTTTGTCTGTAAATGTTCCGTCGCCATTATTGATAAATAAACGATTGGGTGTGAAATTATACTCCGAAACATAAATATCCAAATCGCCGTCAGCATCAATATCAACCATTGTTGCCCCGAACGAACACGAAGCTGAATCGCTTACTCCGGCAGATTCCGGTGCTTCTTCAAATTTAAAATTACCCTTATTAATAAACAACTTATTGGTGTTCATAAATCGAGTAAGGTAAATATCTTGCAATCCGTCGCCATTAACATCACCCACAGCGACACCTCCGGCGGCAATACTAAACACCTTACTTCCTATTTTTAAATCTTTACTCGATGGAATTACATTATTAAATTTCACTCCCGTAACATCTTCCAAAAGCAGTTCAAATACTGCTTCTTTTTCTGGTGCAACCGGAGATACAGCGAAAGAATTGAGAGAAGGTGTAAGGATATGCTGAGGAGCAGATTTTGGTTGTGGTTTGCCCTTTTTGTTCTTTTGTTGGTATGAATAAACAGTTCCATCCTCAAGTATAGATATAACTATAACTGCCCATACAACAAGATACCAAGGTTTTAAGGATGTATAGAACTGCATACAACAATATATTAGGATTACTATTGGTAAGGTTTACAACTCCAATTTACTTCTAAACAAGATATGAAGAATAAGTTCGAATCATCTCACTAAGACGAAATACATCTTCGAAAGAATTATAAAGAGGAACGGGAGCAATCCGAACAACATTCGGCTCGCGCCAGTCCACTATGACACCATTGTCGGTTAGATAATTATGAAGTTTACGTCCTTGTTTTCCGACAAGAAATGAAATCTGACTGCCACGCTCAAAAGGGTTAGCAGGTGTGATGTTGGTGTAGGAAAGCTCGGGGAAATCTGCAATAATATTATCAATCAAGAATTTTAAATAACCGGTCAGCTCATCACGTTTGTGGAATAGTGTCGGTAATTCAACCATATCAAATATTGATAACGACGAACGCAATGCCGCCATTTGAAACACTTGTGCATTACTGATTTGCCAACCTTCTGCACCTCGCGCCGGATGAAATCCTTTTTTCATTTCAAATCGTGTGGCTTCGTCATTACCCCACCAACCTGCAAATCGCGGAAGGTCGGGACTCTCGGCATATCGGTCGTGGACAAATATTCCGCCCACTCCGCCCGGCCCAGAATTAAGATATTTATACGAGCACCACGCCGCAAAATCTACATTCCAATTATGAAGCTCAAGCTCTACATTGCCAATTGCATGCGCCAAATCAAACCCCGCAATTGCACCTGCCGTATGTGCCGCAGAGGTTATCACCTGCATATCAAACCGTTGTCCGGTGAAATACTGAACACCGCCGAACATCACGAGAGCGAGCGAATCTTTATACGTTTCAATTGCTGTGAGAATATCGTCGGTTCGGAGAGTGTGTTCCCCTTCGCGCGGAGCAATTTCGATAATTGCATCATCCGGCGCAAAACCATGAAATCGTACTTGACTTTCGATTGCATATTGGTCAGATGGGAAGGCACCTGCTTCCATAATAATCTTATAACGCTCAGTCGTGGGACGATAGAACGACACCATAAGTAGATGAAGATTAACCGTCAGAGTATTCATGCAAACAACTTCACTATCATTTCCACCAACGATCCGAGCAAGCGAAGCCGTTAATATTTTATGATATGGAAACCAAGGATTCTTTGCGTGAAAATGACCTTCGACGCCCCAGTTTTTCCAATCTTCGAGTTCTTGAAGAAGTGCCGCTTCGGTAGATTTGGGTTGCAAACCAAGTGAATTACCACAGAAATACAGTGCTTCTTTTCCGTTAATTCTTGGGAAGTAAAATTGATTACGCATTGGCGCGAGTGGGTCTAGTGCGTCCATTGCTTGGGCAAATTCGGATGAAGATTGATAAGAAATCATTGAGAATTTAAAAAGTAATAAGTGGTTTGTTAATCGCTATTCTCCGCCGGAAAGCATTGTAACACGCTGTTCGGCTTTATCTAAATATTCTCGGCAACTTTTTGTGAGTGCCATTGCTTCTTCGTAGAGAATGAGCATTTCGTCCATTGGAGCATCTCCATTATCAAGAATTGAAATAATTCCTTCGAGACGAGCTACTTGTTCTTCAAATGATTGTGTGCTTTTCTTAGCCATATATTTTTTGCTTAGTAGTAATTCAAACTTAATTCAAGAAGATAGAGGTTCAATATTCTTCTGTTTTTACCCGTTCAATACTTGCTCCCAAACCTGCTAATTTCTTTTCGATTGCCTCGTATCCCCTGTCTAAATGATAAACTCTGAGTATTTCCGAACGTCCTTCGGCAACTAACGCCGCAAGTATTAAACAGGCACTTGCCCGCAAATCTGCCGACATCACTGTAGCACCGGAAAGTACACTGCCTTGCACAAGCGCGGTATTTTCTGCCATTTCAATTTTTGCGCCAAGCCGTTGGAGTTCGGGAACGTGATGAAATCGTGTGTGATAAATTGTATCGGTAATGCGGCTTGAACCGTCCGCAAGAAGCATAAACGCCAACCATTGCGCCTGCGAATCCGTTGGGAAACCGGGATAGGTCGCCGTTGTAATATCAGTAGGGCGCGGAGCTTCGTCCATTTCAACACTAATACAATTACCCGTTACATCAATTGAGCATCCTGCCTCTTCGAGTTTGGAAATTACTGCTGTCAGATGATATGGATTTACATTTTCAACCAACACTTTTCCGCGAGTCATTGCCGCCGCAATCAAGAACGTAGCTGCTTCGATACGGTCAGGAATATTTTCTTCCTCAACTGCATGAAGCTCTTTTACACCTTCGATTTCGAGCATATTGGTTCCGATTCCATTGATTTTCGCGCCCATTTTTACCAAAAGTCGTGCAAGAGCAGTTACTTCGGGCTCTAATGCCGCATTAGTCAAAAGAGTTGTTCCATTTGCAAGGACAGCCGCCGAAAGAATATTTTCGGTTGCACCGACACTTGATATATCAAAATGAATTTTCGCACCGCGCAGTCCGTTTGTTTTAGCGAGAATATAGCCGTTTTCGATGGTAATTTCAGCACCGAGTTTCTCTAAACCCTTCAAATGTAAATCCACAGGACGTGGCCCAAAAGCGCAACCGCCCGGCAATGAAACCTTTGCCTCGCCATACCGAGCTATCAACGGGCCAAGAACATTAATCGAGGCACGCATTTTTTTTACTTGTTCATACGGAGCTTCGTGGCTGGTGATATTCGACGAATCGAGGAATAGTTCATCGCCGTTGAGTTCGCAATGAACGCCCATTTCGCCTAATAATCTCGACATCGTCCATACATCACGAATATTTGGTGTGTTGTGCAGTCGGAATACGCCCGGAGCAAGCAAAACCATTGGCATCAGAGCAAGTGTAGCATTCTTTGCACCCGAAATACGAACCCGACCTGAAAGTCGCTGACCGCCTTCAATAACAAATTTATCCATGAGGAATTTTCTCTACTATTTAAAAGTTTTTAGATGTGAATACTGCAAAGTTACGGCATTTTTGAGAATTGACGGAATTAAAGATGCTCCGATAGGAGCAAACTGTTAGTTGGAATGTGAAATTTGTATCTGTGCTCTCTGTGCTACAATCAGAACATTCCTACGGAATTATAAATGCTCCGTTAGGAGCAAACTGCTTGTAGAAACGTGAACAGCCAAAGCCAAACCAAGCTCCATTGGGGGTGTCCTGTTTGTAGGAACACAATCATCACCAATTCTTTTTTCCCGTAGGGAATACATATCGGTAGAAAATTATTTCTCACTCTGAATTCAAGCCCTGTAAGGGTGGAACAATTCAAAGGAGATATTACGTTCCTAACGGAACTCTTGGAAGCGAGGTGGTGGCGTTGTTTTCTACCGATATTGCGCCCCTGACGGAGCTGATGGTGTTCTTTTAGCCAGTCCGGTCGGTTGTTACCAACCGACCTTCTTAGGTATTTTTTATTTGGAGTAGTGTTGAAAGGCGGTTTTAATAACCGCCTTGACTTTATTTCCTTCCTCATTTCCTCTCAACTTTTCCGTTCACTTTCAATTTTATGAGTTCGATGTTGTCTAAACCATCATTATCAACTACTTTAACGGCGATGATGTGCTGTCCTGCTTTGAATTTATGCTGTTGCTTTCCAATTTTATCTATGATTATTTCGGGCTTGAATCCATCCTTTTCGTTGTAATCAAAATCCCAACTGAAAAACTCTATTCCTGCCGGACTTTGTCCTTCTGCCGTAAATTCTATTTCTCGAATGTCTTTTTTGTCTCGTCCGATTTCATTGACTTCTACTGTTATTGTCGGTTTTTTTGCAATGGGAACTATCTCATCCACTCGAACTAATTTGATAATGACATCTTCTTGGTTTTTGAGACGAGCAACTTCTTGAATTGCTCCTTTGCCAAAAGAAAATGCGATAATATATCCTACCGGTTTGTTGTCGGCTTTATGGAGTTCGTAGGTTCGTTTGTCGTCGCGTTGGATAGCCGAAAGGAAATTATCTATAACATTGCGTCCAATATCGTCCGAGCGTTTCACTTGAATAGGCGAGCCGTCTTTTGTTTTGCCGTCAATTCCTTTGTCGCCACCTTTTTTATTTTGTGGCTGACCTTCGTATTGTGTGATAATCCAACTCTCAAATTCAAATGCGTCTTTGTAGCGCAAGGTGTCGTAGTCGTATTTGTGAAGCTGAACGATAAACGGCTGACTAAAAAGGTTTTGCTGGCTGTTCAGTCGAAACTCTGTTACTTTAACTGCTTGGACTGATTGGTCTATTCCTATCCAATTTCTATTGAGCTTCTCGGCTACGGCTATCGTTGTTCCACCACCGACGAATGGGTCGAGAACGGTATCTCCTTCGTTGCTTGCCATTTTGATTATTCTGTCAAGTAATGCTTCCGGCTTTTGAGTTGGATAGCCGATTGCTTCTTTTGATGTTCCGGAAAGTGCAAATACATCATCCCACAGATTTTGTATTGCAACACCTTTACATTCATCTAGATATTGTTTTCTTTGAGGAACTGTACCTGGATTAGTTTGAATAATCATACCATTGTCAAATAGTTCTTGCATTTTGGTTTTGGAATAACGCCAGAATTTAGTCACTCCAAGGAATTCATATTGTGGATTACCTTTAGATTCTCCACCAGGACCTATCATGCTGATTAACCTATATTTACGACCATCTGATTCTTGATATTTGTAAAATTGTTCTAAGTATTTTTCTTCGTATTTTTTGAATGGTTGATTAAATGTAGTAATGGTTGATTTGGAATAATGAAAAATTGTATCCGTATTATAATCTAAAGATTTCTTTCCTTGCCCGAAATTACCTTTAATTGTTTCTGCTCGTTTCCAAATAATTTCATTTCTAAGATTATTTAGTCCAAAAATCTTATCAAGAATCTCCACTCGAATGTAAGCGTTAGCGTGCCAGTCGCAATGGAGAAAGATACTTCCGGTATTTTTTAAGATACGGTGCATTTCGGCAGTCCGTTCTTTGAGCCAAGCGATATAATGATCCATCCCACCACTCCATCGGTCTTGGAAGGAACGAATTTCGCCTTCGTCACCCCATATCACTTCATAATTTCTATTGGAGAAGAAGGGCGGGTCGAGATAGACAAGGTCAATGGATTCGCTATTGATTTGTTTGAGGATTTCGAGGTTATCACCGAGTATGAGTTTATTCATAATGAGCGAGTGTAGTTTATAATGGTTAGATAATTACTTTCAGCGAAACTACGGATAATCTCTGAAAAGGACAACAAGAAAAGAACCACGTCCATACTCTATGAATGCGCCTTTTGTGTTTGTAGTGCTTTTTCTTTCTACATACACACACTCTTGCAAACTTTCCCAACGATACATCGTAGAGCATTTAATTTTATATTCTTCTATAGTTTTCAATATGTAACGAATTGTTGAACTATGGTACATTACAATAAATTTGTACTTTTGTGCATTATGTTTGAGCAAAGTTGCCTGCAAACGTTTATTACATCAAAACAGAAATCCATTTTCCGTAAATATCACGCATGAGATTTGTATTATCAATAGTTTTCTTATTTGCAACCATAGTAATAATACCTACGGAACTTAGTGCATGTACGAAGGATTCTACCGATGTAACAACATGGACTCTACCTCACCGAGATGTGTATCGCCCCAAAGTTGCGGTTGTATTATCAGGAGGCGGTAGCCGTGGACTTGCCCAAATCGGAGTTTTGCACGAATTAGAAAAAGCAGGAATTCCTATTGACTATGTTATTGGAACAAGTATCGGTGCAATTATTGGTGGATTATACACTTCGGGATATTCAGCATACGAATTAGACTCTATTCTCACCAATGTAGAATGGGAACGAGTGCTTTCACTTGGGAATGAGCAAGATAGAACAGATTTATTTCTCGACCAAAAATTTGAAAACGACCGTAATGTACTCACGCTTCGATTCCGAAATTTTAAATTAGTTGTTCCTCAATCAATATCGGGTGGCACACGGCTAACGACGCTTTTGCAGGAATTAGTATGGAATGGTATATATCATGCCGAAGGAGATTTTAATAACTTAAAAGTCCCGTTTAGAGCAGTAGCGACTGATTTAGCAAAAGGTCGGGCGGTTGCCCTTAGCAAAGGTGATTTAGTCAATGCAATGAAAGCAAGCGCAACTGTTCCACTACGTTACACACCTGTACGCATAGATTCGATGGTATTAGTTGATGGCGGAATTATGGCGAATATTCCAATTGAGATTGCTGTAAACGAATTCCAACCGACGGTAATCATTGTTGTAAATACGACTTCTCCACTTTTATCAGCCGAAGAGCTTGATACTCCATGGAATGTAGCCGACCAAGTGGTAACAAGCATGATGAACATGCAAAAATATCAATTAGAACACTCTGCATCTGCTATTCCCACCGTTTGGATAACTCCCGAACTCGGAACATGGAAGAACACTGATTTCTCCGAAGTGAAGAATTTAATTGCATTAGGTGAAAAAGCCGGACAGCAAGCAGTAAGCAAAATTAAGAAGATGCTTTCTGATAAAGAAGATTCACTCCTTGCCGTAACATTTATTGCTCCTCATTTTCCGCCGGATATGCAAACAGTACAGCTTGAGACAAAAGAGAACGCGAGTTCGTCACTTCTTGCCGATGTATCACTACACTCCTCAACACAACCAATTACACAAACAATGACACCATTATCATCACTTCATGCAATACAAACCATTGCAGAAAATGAGAATTTTGAACGAACAGAAGTATCTCTGTCCAATGGAATTATCCGGACAAAAGGGTTTCGTTATCCTTCGGTTCGCACAATGAACATATCGGTAGATTCAAGTGTTAGTATGGATTTGATCAATTCTATACAGTCACCACAATTATATTCACCGGAACAGCTAAGTGAGTTTTCTGCCAAAGTGATGAGAAATTTTCGACATTCGGGATATTCGTTTGCACGAATAGGTTCAATGGATTATAATTTAAAAAATGGAGAATTACGAGGAAGCATCAATCACGGAGCATTCCGTTCTTTAATTATAAAAGGAAATGAAACTGTACCTTCTGTAGTTATTTCACGGGAATTCGAGCCGCTTCATGCTTTTCCTCTGCAAAGCAACAGCTTGCTTCAAACATGGGAAAATCTCTGGAATACAAATTATTTTTCAATGGTTGAATTTATTCCACGCTATGGAGATAGTGGGACGGTTGATTTGCTTGTGAATGTGAAAGAGCAACCAAATCAATTACTCAGAATTGGGGTGAGAATTGACAATGAACGAAACGGACAAGTTGGTTTAGATTTAATTCAAGAACATCCATTTGGTTTAGATTTTAGAGTTTCGGGTAGAATTGTTGGTGCAACTCGTATTCAATCAGCTTCGTTAGGAATCGGTGCAGAACGCCTATTCAATTCATTTTGGTCAACTGATATTCAGGCATTCACCAGTACCAAGAATATGTATTCTTATTTGAGAAAAGACAGGCAACCTAAAAATGAATTTGAATATGAACGACAAGGAGATTTGGCACTTCAACGGAATGGATTACAAGCATTATTCGGCAGACAAATCGAACGCAAAGGGAAATTTTACACTCAGTTTCGCTATGAATATCAAAGAATTTTCTCGGTAGGTGATACAATTGTACGTCCAAAATTCCAATCACTTACATCGTTAAAATTTGCCACACGATTCGATACGCAAGACCGCGCAGATTTACCTAGAAGCGGTAGATTTTTGGATATGTCTGTTGAATCAAGCGTGCTTAATCCACCCGATGCTGTCAGTTTTTCTAAAGTTGAATTTTTGTATAAAACAACTCTGAGTTTTGGCGGTCATTCATTTACTCCATTGTTTCATTTTGGATTTGGCGATAAAACAATGCCGCTGACAGAACAGTTTTCTATTGGTGGCGAAGATAGTTTCTACGGAAAACGCGAAGATGAAGAACGTGGACAGCAAATTGCCTCAGGTTCGCTCGAATATAGGGTTTTGATGCCTATTCGTATTTTCTTTGACACGTATATTGCGGCACGGTATGATATTGGTTCGGTTTGGGAGAATTTCTCGACAATTAAATTTTCGGGTTTGAAACATGGACTCGGATTATCATTAACATTGGATACTCCTGTTGGTTTAGCCAAAATTTCAATTGGACAAAGTGTGTTTTTTACAGACAAACCAAGTGTGATTCATGCGCCTACTCTTGGCTATTTCAGTATCGGGGCACGACTGTAACTGTAGATACATTATCACAACCAAATCCCTATTGAAGGAATCCCAACCGGCTCAATTGCCAAAAACGGCTCGGCATACCGAACACCAATTAATGCACCAAAGTACCGTGCTCTCGCTTCGAGCATTTCCATGAAATCAGGGTTTGATATAAACGTAGCCGGTTCATTCATATCGCTTTTGCCTTCCACAAATACTTGCGAAGAATAAGCGCAAATTGCATTCATTTTCGTTTCGAATACATTTGAAATATCTACATAAAAACTTGGTTGAAATTCGTAGGTCTGCATATAGCAAAACATCTGTTTCGGTCTGTGAGTCTGCTGTAGAGTTCCATTAAAAGACGTTTCAATTTTGGTAAGTCCACTTTGAAACACAGCAGTTCTAACCAAACGGTGGACACTTTCATGGTCGGGATGACGTTCATAGGGCGGATTAAAAAGTATAATTTGCGGACGGAAACGGCGGATAAGTGAAATCATAGAATGTATATTTTCCTGCGACTGAAGGATATTTCCATCCGGCATACCAAGATTCACTCTGCTTTGTACGCCAAGAATTTCAGAAGCATTAGCGGCTTCTTGTGCTCGAATTTCTATTGTTCCTCTGCTCCCAAGTTCACCGCGAGTACAGTCTGCAATAACAACAGATTTACCGAATGACGTAAGATTAGCAATTGTACCTCCGCATGAAAGTTCGGCATCGTCAGGGTGTGCCGCGATAACGAGAACGTCTGTTTGTTGGTTATTTTCCATGAAAAAATTGTTCATAACTATAAAAAGAAGTTTATTGTTCCGCAAAAATACGAGAGAATTTCTATAGAATTATAGAAGGAAAACGTAATAAAGGGTATTATTATATCTTTTTTTACGTTTTTTAGTTGATATTTCTTGAATTAGCGTTTTTTTTACTTGCATATCCAAAAACTTATTGTAACTTTGTAGTGTATTGCCGAGAAGTGAGTGCGCTCGGTAATTTCCTTCTCCTCTCTGTTTTAGTTAAATGTCTGGCGTTGAGAAGTCTTTTTGAAAGCACTGCAAGAGGTTTTTATGAATATCTATGTAGGCAATTTGCCATACAACACTAACGATGCTGATATGAAAGCATTGTTCGAGAATTACGGTACCGTTACAGCTACATCTGTTATCTCCGATAAATTTACCGGAAGATCACGCGGATTTGGTTTTGTAGAAATGGCCGATGATGACCAAGCAAGACAAGCTATCGAAGCAACAAACGGTGCAGACTATAATGGTCGTGCATTAGTTGTGAACGAAGCTCGTCCACGTGAAGAACGCCCACGCCGTGAATTTAGCGGTGGCGGTGGCGGAAGCAGAAACAGCGGCGGCGGATACGGTAATGACAGACGTAGCGGCGGTGGCGGTGGACGCGAGCGCTATTAAAAAGTACCCGAATCTCCGGTAATTTTTGACTCTCAAAAAAGACCTTTATCCTTCATACGATAAAGGTCTTTCCTTTATGTAGGAAACTCATTTTATTATAACTTACTTTTTATTCTGTGTATGAGTTATTCTTCTAAAACTACAATCGGCTCTGCAATTTTCTTTCTTCAGTCTTTTTTACTCGACCTATTCTTTGGCAGTTATCTTGCCGCAATCTCTGATAGAATAATCTACGGTCATCTCATCTCAAGTGAGGCATTATCTGCCCCCACTTCCGCCACTTTTATCTTTTACGGTTTATTTGCTGTTCTCTTTGCTCTTTTGGGTACGACACTTGGCTTTTCACTTTCGTCAAAAATACTTGGCAAACCACTCGTTGGCTGGAGAAATTCGGTTGCCCAAAACATCGCATGGATTATCGGAACATTCTCTATTATTGCGGGTTGGGTAATATCCAAAATTTCTCCGATTGACTTTTTTTCTCCTCAAGGACTTGGTGCGGCAAAACGGCTTTTTGATGCTCTGCTCACTCCCAATCTTGATATTTTTGATGCGGCACTCTTTGCTATTATCGAAACTATCTACATCGCCCTTATCGCTACGCTGATTGCACTTCCCTTTTCATTTATTTTGAGTTTTCTATCTGCTCGTAATTTAATGAAAAATCATCCTGTTACATTTGTTATATATTATATTTTCCGGCTTCTCACTAATTTCACACGGTCTATCGAACCACTTATTTGGGCTATAATTTTTTCGGTGTGGGTAGGAATTGGCCCCTTTGCCGGTATGCTTGCTCTTATGGTTCATACCGTTTCTTCACTCACGAAACAATATTCCGAACAAATCGAAGATATTGATACCGGTGCAATCGAAGCAATCGAAGCGACAGGAGCACATCCACTGCAAGTAATTTGGTTTGCAGTAGTTCCTCAAATTGTCATTCCATTCTTGAGTTTTACGATTTACAGATGGGATATTAATGTTCGTATGGCTACGATTATCGGATTAGTTGGCGGAGGCGGAATCGGTAGTATGCTTATGCAATATTCAGGTCTTGCAAAATGGCACGAAGTTGGATTAATTGTTTTTATGATTGCACTTGTGGTTTGGGTAATGGATTATGTTTCGGCAAAAGTACGCGAAGCATTAGCGTAAAATTGCACACAATCTAAAAGTAAGTGTATTGTATGTATGTTAGTTATTCTCAGTTAATTTTTTATGTCTATTCAATCAATTGCTATAAATACCGGCGGCGGTGATGCTCCCGGACTCAATGCTGTAATTCGCGCATCTGTTTTAGCAGCTCTTAATCGCGGGTGGAAATGTTATGGTATTCGTGATGGTTATCATGGGATTTTAATGCCCGAACTTTATCCTGACGGTGGCATAATTCCACTTACGAAAGACAGAGTACGCGGAATAACTCACCTCGGCGGAACTATTCTCGGAACAACCAATCGAGGAAATCCGCTTCATTATCCTGTCGAGCAGTCCGACGGAAGTTATTTGGAAATTAACCGCGCCGACGAACTTTTGGATAAATTCCACGAACTTAACATTGATGCACTTCTTGCTATCGGCGGTGACGGCTCTCTGACAATTGCAAATGCTTTTGTCGAGCGTGGTTTTCCGGTCGTTGGTGTTCCGAAAACTATTGATAATGATCTCTTCGGAACAGAAGTTACGTTTGGATTTGATAGTGCAGTCAGTTTTGCTACCGAATGTATTGACCGATTACATTCTACTGCCGAATCTCATCATAGAGTTATGATAGTTGAAGTAATGGGACGCTATGCAGGATGGATTGCGCTTCATGCAGGAGTTGCCGGAACAGCAGATGCTATTCTCATTCCTGAAATTCCGTATTCTATCGAAAAAATTGCTCAAAAAGTAACAGATCGCGAACAGACCGGAAGACATTTTTCGATTATTGTCGTTGCCGAAGGTGCTAAACCTAATGATGGTGACATTTCAATTATCGGAAAATCAGTCGGACAATCCGAGCGGCTTGGTGGTGCAGGCGAGCGTGTGGCTAAACAAATTGAACAACTTACAGGAAAAGAAACTCGTGTGGTAGTGCTTGGGCATTTATTACGCGGCGGAACACCTACTACTTTCGACCGATTACTGTCACTTCGATTTGGAACTGCCGCTGTGCGTGCTCTTGCCGCCGGTGAAACGGGCGTTATGGTTGGGTTGGAATCATCTGAAATTCGGTGCGTACCTTTTTCGGATGTTGCCGGAAAAATGCGTGGCGTGCCTCTTCATTCCGATACTATTCTTACTGCTCGCGACTTAGGAATTACCTTTGGTGATTGAGAAGGATTTGCCAAAAGCTATTTACAAACTGAACATCATTTTTTTCTATTATACTGAATTTATTTTAGAATAAAAATAGCTGTATCATCATGTTTTTATTGCATTTGTGAAGATATTTAAATAAATTCAATATGACAAACTATTGTAAATTGGTTACTCCTTTTTGAGGTTAATTATAAACACCTTTTTTATAGAATATCGTTTTAATTTCAAACAAAAAATGAAAAACTATTTGGATATAATTGTACGCTATTGTAGTTTGCAGTAAATGTAATTTATATAATTGCTTTATGAAAAAACTTCTTCTTTATTTTGCTTTTGCGCTTCTACTTACCGCACCGCTTTTTGCGCAAAAACCCGTTCAAGACACAATCCCCCAACTCAAAGAGTGGTGGCGGGCTGATGATATGTTTTATGGAAAAAACGGTATGACTTGGCTTGATAATTTCTACAATGGTAAGGGTGTACTTGTAGTCTCAACTCCTGATGGAGTAAAAACATGGCAGATGCGCTTCCCGGGTGATACAGAAAATGTATTTACTTGGCAGAAAGGCAGTGCAAATATAAAAACAGGCGATTTTAATGGAGACGGCGCAATAGATTACATTGATGAGAATGGTAATATTTATGAAGGTATAAAAAATGGACAACCTCCTAAATCAGAACCACATTCAAATATTGGAGTTGCAAATATTGTTGCAGATATTAATGGTGATGGCTATGATGATATTTTAGCATTTTATGGTATATGTAACCAAATAGGTAATATAGCTCGTGTATGTTTCGGAGCATCTACAATAGACAGTATGAGATGTAATGTTATTTTACGAACTAACCCACTTGATACAAATCAGGCAACTATGAATATGTATCGCACATCTAACGGTACGATTCGTTTTTTATTTCGACATTATAAAGCAAAAAGCTTTGACGGCTATCGTTTATATGAAGTTACAATAAAAAATAGAACTGAGCCAGCAAAATTTATTATGCTGGATGAATATTATCCAAGTAAAGATAAAGCAATATTTCGTAGTACAAATAAAATCTATCAGAACGGTGGACAAACTTATTGGCTTACATTAGAAATGATAAATGAAAATGCTACTCAAACAAATGTTACAATTTACAATTTAAGCAATGACAAAATAGAAAAATTATACAGTACAAGGATAGATAGTATTGGTGGATTAGGAATTTTTAACCATAGTATTGATAAAGACACATTGCCGGATTGGTGTATTGTTCATTTCCCAAATGAAAATGGTTATAGCGATTTGAATTTTTATTCAGGTATGGTAAGGGACGCTTTACATCCAATTGGAAAGTACATGACCTGTCAAGGTCCTTATGCAGTTTCCCTTCCAATTTATAATGGAAAAAGTACTCAAAACGGTATTGCTTATGGAGCGAATCATGGATGGTGTTTTCAACTTATAATACTTCCAGAATCAATAAATGTTATTCATGAAGACTTCCCTTCTGTTTCCATTATTTCTATGGAAGTAATAAGCCCACAGCCTGTAAGCAATAATCAAATACTACAAATACAACTGTCATCATCCTTTTCAGATAATTATGAACTTTCTTTATACTCTTATAATGGAAGTAAAATATTAACTTTCAATAATCAGCAAAATATTAATAACAGTAAAACATTAAGTATTCCTTTATCAGAATACAATTTGTCAAAAGGAGTGTATTGGCTGACTCTCACGGTAGAAAAACAACAAGTTCAATCTAAACTTATTATTAATTAAGGAGTTTTGATATAGAAATGAATTTCGTTTTAGATTTTTTAGAATTACTTTTTAACTCATCTACTCTTCTATTTTTGAGAATCGTATGATAAAACTACTGCTTGTTTGGTTGATAAATTCAACAGCAATTTATGCAACAGCCGCGCTTTTACCGGGAATAACTATCAAAAACTTCAAGTCGGCATTAATCGCCGCGATAGTTTTAGGTCTGCTAAATTCCATTTTGAAGCCGATTCTATCATTTTTTTCATTTCCTCTAATTATTATTTCGCTCGGACTATTTTCTTTAGTAATCAACGGATTAATGCTGTGGATTTCGGCAGGGTTATTGGATGGTTTCGAGGTGCGAGGATTTTGGACAGCGATACTTGGTGCTATCATCATCTCCATTTTTTCGGGAATGATGAGCTGGATAATAAACATTCGTTAGAATAAAAAAACACGATCTTATTCAAGAGCGTGTTTTTTTATTTGTATGCCTGTCTATTTACTTACCGACTTTTCTTTTTATGACGGTTTTTGCGTAGGCGTTTTTTTCTTTTATGAGTAGCCATTTTATGGCGTTTGCGTTTTTTTCCGCAGGGCATGAGATACCTCGTGAATTATAAGAAATTATGGATTTACAGAAATTTTGCTCAAAATATCCTGCGCTCTTGCAGCTATTCCGGGATATAACTGTGAGGTGGAGCATTGTTTGAACCACCGCACAGCTTCTTCCGAATTTCCCTGCTCAAGATACATTCCGCCAAGATTATACATAGCGACTGCTTGTTGGGGGTCAGCGTTTATAACGCTTTTCACAACGGCAATGCCTTCGTCTTGTTTGTTCGTTTTGAACAGTGCGTATCCGTAATCAATTTTAACGGATACATTATCAGCGTCGAATTTTTCGAGGTATCGCTTGTAGAGTGCCGCAGCGGTAACAAAATCCCCTTTGTCGTAATTTGTATTAGCTAAGGCAAATGTTTGGTCTTTATCGGGCTTTGACTGCTCTATAACGTATCGGGAGATTCCGAAAGAAATCCCTGCGATAACCACTGCTATACTCACTATCAGAATTACTGCTCCAAGATTTCGCTTTTGGGGTATAATCTCATCAGCTACTTCTGTCTGCGGCGCATTACTGCGGCGACTTTTGGAAGTCATATTTTCTGAAACTGTTGTTTAACAAGCAATATCCGTCAAAATTATTTTCCTGCTTTTTTAGCTTTTTTAGCTTTAGGAGCTTTTGCAACTTTAGCAGCTTTTGGTGCTTTTGGCTTAGGATTTTTCATGTCAGCATCTACACGGTCTTGAAATTCCGGTGATGTTTTGAAGACAGGAACATATCTTTTATCAAGTGATACAGGAGCACCTGTACGTGGGTTACGAGCAAGACGTGATTTGCGGCTTTTTACCGTAAAAACGCCAAAACCGCGTAATTCAATGCGTTGACCTTCAGCAAGAGCATCTTTGATGCTTGTGAATACGCCTTCTACAACCGCTTTGGTTTCTACCTTTGTCAAGCCGGTTTGGCCTGCAATTGACTCTACAATATCTGCTTTTGTCATTGTATTTTTCTCTATAATGTGAACATAATAAACTATTTACGAATGCAAAAATACGAAAAGTGAAAGAAGTAACAAATTAAAGTGGATAATTTTTCTTCAAAAAGTACATTTTTTGCAAAAAAACCACTTTTTTGGGCAAAAAAATGATGATTCTTTGAATTTTAACACGATTAGGCGTAAATTTGTTTTTTATATTAGTGGTGCTATTCTGGTAATTACCACCTTCTGTTTTCATATTTGAGCGTTTAATGAAGATACTTTTACCCATGCATTATAGTTTTGTTCAATACAATCTAAGGGTTTGGTTATGAGTCGCAATTGGATTGAAAGTCAATCTCTCGACGATAAGTCGCTTCAAGACAACATTCGCTCTTCAGGCATTATGCCTCGCCATATAGCTATTATTATGGATGGGAACGGGCGATGGGCAATTGAAAACGGACGCGCTCGCACGTCAGGACACGAAGAAGGTATCAACAGCGTTCGTGATATTGTGAAGGCATCGTCGCAACTCGGTGTACAATATCTTACGCTTTATGCGTTTTCTATGGAAAATTGGAAACGCCCTCGAACCGAAGTTAATATTTTGATGAATTTGCTCGAATTTTATTTAAAACAAGAAATCGAGGAATTACACCTTAATAATGTACGACTTCTTGCTATCGGTAAGCTCAACGCCTTACCCAAAAGCATTCACAAATTATTACTGACTTCTATTGAACGTACCAAAGACAATACCGGACTTACGCTTACTCTTGCTTTAAGTTATAGCGGACGTTGGGATATTGTGCGGGCAATTCAAATGATGACATTAGATGTCAGGCGTGGCAAACTTTCGCCCGAAGACATTACAGAAGAAAAGGTATCAGCGTATTTAGTAACAAATAATGTACCCGACCCTGATTTACTTATCCGCACAAGCGGCGAAATGCGCCTCAGTAATTTTTTACTTTGGGAAACAGCGTACTCAGAAATCTATATTACAGAACAATTCTGGCCGGCTTTTCGGCGCAAAGACCTCTATCATGCCGTCCATAACTTTATGTGCCGTGAACGCCGATTCGGTAAAACATCAGCACAAATTCTTGCCGAACAAACGGACGGACATTCACCAAAAAATTATTTTCAGAGAGTAATGGATGCAATTAATTCCCTCTAAACCCCAAAGCACACTTATAGTAATTCTGACTTTTCTGCTTATAAGTGTCGGATTTGCTCAAACGCCTCCACGTAAATATAAAATAGCAGGCGTAAGCGTCGAAGGAAATAAATTCTCCGACGAACAAACAATTATATCTCTTTCGGGATTACGAGTCGGAAGCGAAATTGAAATCCCCGGGCGAGAATTGCAAGATGCCATCAAATCGCTCTGGCTCCGCAATCAATTCTCAGATGTAGATATTATTGTAGAAAAATCTACACCGCTTGGTGTATTTTTTTCAATTAAAGTTAAAGAGTTTACTCGTTTCAGTTGGCTTGAATTAATCGGTAACGACAAACTTTCATATTCTGACATAAAAAAAGCAGTCGGTCGTTCTCGCGGTGATATTCTCTCACCGTATGAAGCATATCTCTCGGCAAAGGCAGTCAAAGCCCTCTACGAAAAAGAAGGAATGATGTATGCGACTGTAAAACCTGAAATCGTAGCAACTGATACTGCTTCGTACTCGAAGTTGGTATTAACTATTCAAGAAGGTGCTGAATTTCATGTTTCGTCAGTACAATTTACGGGAAATACAAAAGTTTCGTCGAGCGACCTCGAAAGTGCACTTGAAGATACTCATTCAAAGCCATGGTGGAAATTTTGGCGTTCTTCTAAGTTCGATAAAAATAAATATTCTGAAGACAAGCTAAAACTCATACAAGAGTATAAGCGCCGTGGGTTTATCGAAGCTGAAATTCTTCGTGATACACTGATATTTGATGCTCCTAATGAACAAGTAGCCATTCAAATTGATGTTCGCGAAGGAAATCAATATATTCTGCGAAATGTGCATTTCGAGGGAAATACGGTTTATCCTGAAGAATATCTTCTCAGACGACTTAACATGAAAATGGGACAACCGTATGATGTGGAACGGTTTGACAAAAACCTAAATGCAAACGAAGACCAAACAGACGTAGCTTCGCTGTACCTTGACAACGGGTATTTAAGTTATCAAGGAATTAAAGAAGAAAAAAAAGTTGGGAGCGACTCGGTTGATATTACTGTTCGTGTTTTTGAAAAAGACCGTTTTACTATTCGCCGAGTAGAGATAATCGGCAATACGAAAACGAAAGACAAGGTAATCCGTCGCGAACTTTATACACGTCCGGGCGATTATTTCAGCCGCTCGGCAATTATTCGAAGTATACGGGCATTAGGAGTTCTTAATTATTTTAATCCCGAAGCACTCCAGCATAAAGATTTAGTGAAGCCGGTGGACAATACTCGTGTAGATGTTATTTATAAAGTAGAAGAACGCTCCACTGATACATTCAATGCTTCGCTTGGAGTGGCAGGTTCATTAGGATTGACCGGTTCGGTCGGTATTACGTTTAATAACTTTTCAATAAGCGAACCGTTTCGTGGTGGCGGTGGTCAGGTTTTGAATCTCAATGCCGAATTCGGACAAGGCAGTCGTTATCAAACTATATCATTAGGATTTACCGAGCCATGGCTTAATAATGAACCCACGACATTGGGAGTAAATCTTTACAGAACACGACAACAATACACATACGACCTCGAACAAATTGGCGGACAAATTAACATTGGGCGGCGTTTGCGCTGGCCGGATGATTATTTCAGAGTTGACGGTTCGCTTCGTATTCAAAGTTTGAATAATCGCGGTGCATCATTGTATCGTGAAGGACTTTCGAGTGAAATCAGCGTGGGTGGTAGTATTTCTCGTGTCAGTTTGGATAATCTTATTTTCCCGACAAGCGGCTCGAAATTTATTTATTCTTCGCAGTTTGCGCTTGGTTCGCTTGGACTTGGAACAACAGATTATTGGAAAAATTCACTTCAATTTGAATTTATCAATCCATTAATGCAAATTGACGGGAATACACGATTGGTTCTCTATTTGACATCCGACATGGGATATGTAACGGGTGTAGGAACAGATACAACCAATATTCCGCCGAATCAACGTTTTTACATGGGAGGAAATGGTTTAGGAGGATTTAATCTAACTCCGTTACGTGGATATCCTGATAATTCATTGGGGCCAATTGCTTCAAATGGTTCGGTTTTGGGTGGACGGCTGATGATGCGGCATGATTTAGAACTTCGGTTTGCACTTTCTCTGAATCCAATGCCAATTTATCTTCTTGCTTTTGCCGAAGCCGGAAATGTATGGGACGGTCTTAAAAATGCAGACCCGTTTGATTTGAAGCGTTCTGCCGGACTTGGTGTACGGTTATTACTGAACCCGATAGGATTATTAGGGTTTGATTATGGTTATGGATTTGACCCAGTTGGCAGTGTCGGTGATAGATCGGGCTGGCGTTTCCATTTTCAATTTGGACGATAACAATGAATTTAAGTGTCAATAAACGACATAATATACATCTATCTCTTTAATCTTTCCCATCATTTTCTTTGGAGTAAAACCCATGAAAAAACTTATTCTTCTCCTTGCTTTGGTGCTACTTATCGTTGTTGCACCCGTCGTCCACGCTCAAAAACCCGTTGTTGAACTGCCCGAACTCCAAGAATGGTACTCAGTTTCAGGAGTAGGATCTGGTGTTAGTTATCTTCCCGGATTTAGTTCTGATGGAGGTATGAATGCTATTGCAGTTGCCGCTCCGAATAGTCCTACATGGTATAATCGTTTTCCTTATGATACGGTTAATCAGTTTTCTTGGAGTAATGAGGGTGCGTATGTGATTGCTCAAGCAGATCTTAATGGTGACGGCATTATGGATTATGTAGATTCTCGTGGCTTTGTCTATAAGGGTATAGCTAAGAATCAAGAACCTGAAAAAATACCTACAGCTCAACCAATAGAACATTTGAATATGCACTTGACAGTTGTCGGTGATTTTAATCAAGATGGATATGACGATATAATAACGAAGATAAAATATAATTCACTTGATAGTTCGGATTTATGTGTGATAGTTTTAGGTAATAAAGATATAACCAAGATGCGAGTAGTACCATTGTTAGCTAAGTATTTTAGATGGGATGTACTTGTCGGAGCGTATATAAATTCAGACAACCAAGCACGAGTTATCACCTACCGTCATGACAATACCCGTTGGGAGGGATTTCTCTTACAGTCATTAGATATAATAGGTGGTCAAACAGGAGGAGAAATAACAGCAACACTTACACCTCTTGATAGCTTTGGAGAATACTTGCTGCCAGACCAGAAACCAAAGTACGATGAAATATATACTTCGCTTTATCATAGTGGCAAATACAAAGAAAATACGCTTGTAATTAAGCGTATAACTGGTGGTACAGCAACGTACCGTATAGAAAATGATAAATACAAATTTATTGAAAATGGATATTTGGCTCCTGATAGTTTTAGCGGGCTTACGGCAAGTGTTGATGGTGATGATAAAGAGGATTTTGTTGGTAGAGGAGCATATACTCGTGGTTCAATTACTCGGCAGGGATATTTTGTTATTTCGGGTAATCCAGCGGACGGTGGATTTCCACCGAGGGCGTTTTTTGCAGGTGAGTGTGGAAATGGTCTTGGTGAAAAAGTAATAGCTATAGGAGATGTAACGGGAGACAGAATCGGGGATATTGCATTTATTGGTGGTCAAGATGGTTGCCTTCGTATTTATAAAGGATTAGACTGGCAGTCAGTTTCAGTAGTTGAAGATAAAACTATCAATGTTGGGATTCAAGCTACCGAGCCGAATCCAATGGGCATTTCACGGACAGCACTTCTACCTCTAACAATAGCGCAAAGCGGACACTATACTCTTACACTTTACAATGTAACTGGTACATCCATAGTCGAACTTTTTAACGGGGAACTCCCCGCAGGCGAGCAGCGTTTGACTCTTATGCTGAAACAGTACAATCTTTCGCCCGGGTTTTACACCGTTCGTATTTCGGATGGTAAGAATAGTCGCGAGCGTGGAATATTAATCACCAACCAACCATAAGAAAGAGAGAATAGAATGAAAACAATATTGTATGCTCTTGTTATGAGTGTTATTTTCGCCATTCCTGCCATCGGACAAACACAGATGGAACCGCCATCGGTTAGTTATTATAACGGAACTGCAATTGTAGATAGTCTTTGGTCAGGAATCCCCGGTTATGGCTATATCCAACTTGGAACTGTAAATATCAATTTTGATGATACGACGATTTATTCCCGTAAACAGAAGAACTTTGCATTAGGGTATCAATGGGGTCTTGGCTGGCCCGGACTAAATAAACGTCTTGGTATTAATCTACTCAATAATTGGTTTGATTATTTTGAGACAGCCGATTCCCTATATGCAAAACTTCCTGCAGATACTGCCAGACCAATGTATGTTTCATGGGGACGCGTAGCTTTTTTGGGAAAACATCCGACACTATCAATGCAGTTTGACCCGGAAGCACCATTGTATGCGGCAAATGGTTCGTTCACTCCACGCACGGGTGATACAAGCGGAGCTACATTCGGATTTAAGTTCCGTGAAATGACGGTTGGAAGTGTTATCAGCAACCCTTCGGATGTAAATTTTAATCGATATATCTTAAAGAAAGACAACATAGGTGGTGATACTATCAATGGACGAATGGTATTGCGTTACCCGGAAAAAAACAATACAATTTCTATGTTAGCAACTTCTTTATCAAAACCAAATGTATCAGATACAAATACAGTGGATACGAATCGGCGATATTACCCATATTCCCAATATCAATCTGACTCTATTAACTATGAAACGCAAGAAAATATATCCGGACACCGGTGGTATCTAACGTTGAATCTTCGTCGTCTTGATAATTTGGATTTGATGAGTACTACTGATACTGTTCTCACGATTAAACTACCCTATTGGAAGTTTCCTGTTTTTGATTCAGTTTTTGAATATAATGCAGATTCTGCAAAGTATATTTGGCGTTACTTTAATAATATTCATCCATCAACTATCCGTTTCGACAGCGTCTTTATGCAGTCAAGCGGTACATTAGATACCGTGCGAACGAGTCGTGGACTGATGGATAATCATCTAACGGCAGACACACACCGCGTATTCGTTATCCGTAAGAATATGCTTCCGCGGTGGAAATCAGATGGCA
Source organism: Bacteroidota bacterium (assembly GCA_018266765.1). GTDB lineage: Bacteria > Bacteroidota > Ignavibacteria > Kapaibacteriales > UBA961 > JADJXV01. Next base: position 30,277 of record JAFDZU010000044.1, on the reverse strand, counting down.
GTCATGATATTACCATTTCGGCGTTCTTTAGACTTATTCATCCCGATTCGACGAATGCTTACTTACGCTATATGTATGGCGGAGGAACCCCTTCTCAAATAGATTCACTCGGTATAGAAGTAAAATACTTCGGTCGCACGAATATAGCCATAGACTGGATACGTTTTGAAACACCCGATGCTCGGGCATTGTTCAGAGGTAATTTGGACGTAGAGCTAGCCGAAGCACTTATGTACGAGCAAGAAGTTCTTAAACAGCGGAACGCAATGACCCACAGAAAAGTACGGATTAGCACCTTCTATCATTTTGATGAATGTGGCGGTATTCCTTCCTTGTGGCGGGGAGTACGCTACAATACAAAAATGCTTGAAGGGATGAATATTAGCGAAGGAGCAGGTTCGGCGGATTATGTCCATGTTACGGGACAAAATACATTATGGGGTAATACACCCCATACAGCATTGCAAGTCCATGTCCCGTATTCACGGTATGGTGGAACATGGGGATATGAGTGTGGATGGGATGGTACTTCCTCCGTAGATGGAACTGATTCCTATCGTTTATTGGATAGTGCTAACGGTATAGGTAATTATTCAGGTTCGGCGTATGAATTATATTCTTCCACAGGAGGTACCAATAATGTAAACTCTTCAATAAAATGGTGCTGTTCGATTAAGGGAATCTGGGATCATTGGAACTACAACGACACCAATAATCCTTACCGAGACTTTAATGCAAAATATGATGTCTTGGCTGGAGCTGCCCACGGTCCACTTATGACTTATGATGTCGGAATGAATTATATGCACAAATACAATCAAGAAATGCTTTACGGTTATAGACCTTGGTGGAGTAATTTTTGGGTTCTAAGTGGCTGGGTAACTCGTTGGGATTCAACACTTCAAAAGATGCAGATTCAAGATTCAAGGTATGACCGTCCTCAAACAGGAGAGGAATTCCGAGAAAATGCATGGACTGCACTGATACTAAGAGCAAAAGGCCTGATGTATGACCGATTTTATTATGGCCCCAAATTAGTAGATGTAAATGACACAACTGTTTCGACAGCACCTAACGACACTATACGAAATCTTCGGCAGATTGAAAAAGACAGGTATAGAACAGATGGTAATTATGGTCATTTAGGTGTAACGGGTGGATATATCGGCTTACCTGACAGTATAGTAAGAGGTACAGATAACGGCGAAGTATTATTGCGAAGCGAAGCAGCAGGAAGCGATTGGCTTCACCGTGGAGACTATTCACTTATAGACAAATATTGTAATATTGACTCTATTGCAGTAGGTCAAGGAGTTGATACCAATCATATATATCTTGGGAGAAAATCTGTACGTTTAGAGGTATTGAAAATACATGATAGAATTGAAACTATAGGTGATACACTCATGCGGCTTCGACTTATGGGATGGCTTGGTAAAGGGTTTCGTACTTTAATCAGTGCTAAGGATAATGATACAAGTTACCTGACAAAATTTATCAAAATAGATTCAGCAGAATTCAAAATGCGTCCTTTTTGGCGAAGTTTTGCCGATGGTTATGATTCCACTTTCTTCGATGCAACCATCTTAAAGGACACCAGTATTTCAATGAATTCTGTTTTTTATGTGGGAGTATTGAACCGTCGAACTAACCCATTAATGCGACTATGTGATACATGTGACCTTCAGTTTTTCACAACAGCAGAATTCGACAGTTTGACTACGTATGGAGATTCAGTGTGGAAGTCCCGACGGTACAAGCAAGGTGGATCACGCGAACTTTCTCTTCCTTTCAATTACAAAGATAGCAACGGACGATACGCCCTTCTCCACATCAAAGAACTTGGTGGTGGGATTGATACAATCATAGGTCAAGACCGAACTGCTTCAATAAAACTCCTTCCCGGAGAAGGTAAGATATTCAAGGTACAAATCCTCCGTCCGAATGAGGTAGCAGGTGAGCTGGCATTCAGCAACCAAACAAAAATAGTTGCTTACCCCAAAATGAGTCATACTACAGGTAAATGGCTCGAAACAGATACTATTGTTCATTATATGACGTATCACAAACGGATTCATAGTGATACGAATGGTCTGACAGGTGTTTATTTCCGTAAAAGTAAACCAGCAACTAAATACATGAATACAGCTGCAATTCAATGGGAAGAACCTGAATATTTACTTTCTTATAGTGTCTATCACAATAACGCTGAGTTTATAGATTGTGATACATGCGCTTATCCAAGTATAGTCACAAGGTTTGATAGTGTATCACAAGAATATCGTTCCTTTGTTGTTTATGGCTGTACTTCAGATTATAAGTCTCATCCTCCAACCCCTGAAGATTATCAATATATTGTTGAATCTATGGTCCGTGTACGTAATGATAGTGTAATAGGTAATTATCAAGGGCGCACATTGGCAATAGCTGCCAAACGTGATATGGCAGAATGGGGGACACCAATGATTAGTGCGGCAGATTCAGTAAACTTCTATTGTTGGTCTGATGCTTACAGTGGTATTATGGCAAGTTGGAAGAAACCCGATATTGGTCAATTTACAGATGCACCTTTGAATATTCATTGGTCAGGAGCTTGCTACGGATTCCACAGTGCACAACACCCGTCTATGACACCTTACAACCGATATTTGCGGGGTGAACAAGAAAACGAGTGTGGATTGGTTTGGCAGGAAAATAACGGTTGTGGAGGGACTTCTCGTATTTTCTACACTCGACTTCGGCTACAAGATGGATATTTAGTAAAAAGTCTTGCTCCTCATTATCAAGGTACGGCAACTGATATATCGTTTAATACACCCGATTCAAATATTTTGTTTGTCAGTTCCCCATCAATTTATAGTACAAGCTATCGTCAACATACATTTCCTGTAGTAAATCGTGACTTGTATTTGGCATATACTGATACAACCATTTGTAATATTAATGCTTATTTCCCCGGTTATACCAGTCCAGATTTTAAGTTTGACAGGGTGTATTGGATGAACCAGATTTTTATAGATGTACCTTGGTACGCAAGCACTATAGATAGTCGATTAATTATGTTTCAAGATACTACAATTACTGATACCACTGCAAATAAGATATTTGTACCAAGATATTTTGAAATAGGAGACAAAAGTTCCCTATGGGATGCAAATGGCAAGTTTATAGATCAACCTGTAGTTTCTGCTGGTGAAGCATCTAATTATCATGATTATAGTGGGTATGGTGCTACTTTTTCTCATTGTTTTAATTATGATCAACGTGCAATTAATCTTAACTTTCGTAGCCGTCCCGTAAGCTTCGGCACTATTCTTATTGATACATTGGCCACAATAGTACATTTTCCACAAATGTTAGTTGATGATGCGACAAGCCAATATGTGTCTATTGTAGATATAGGTAGTCTTTCTTACCCTCACTTAGCACAACGTGGCAGTATAGATACAAATGACTGGCAGAGGAATCACAGAATTTACAACAGGCGTGAAAATCACGAAGTTGTTCCTGCTCCACTACCAACAATTCGTTCATCGGGTCAATACTTCTTTCGTACGACAGCAACAGAACCAAAAGCACGTCAGTTTTATGGATATGGAGATGACTCATTAAGTTTTGGTGTTTCATCTGTCATCATTGGTGAACACGAATATCATTTGAAAGTAAAACCGAAAACTTCGCCATTAGATTTTATCAAGCCACCCGACACACTTTCAACCGATTGGTTCAATATAGATAATTTTGAAACAATGGATGTTATTACGACGGGTTCTTCACCCGATAGAATGAGTGTATGGCTCGAACGTGAAAGTGACGGTGCAACCTATGATGTACCCTTGACAGCAGGTGAGCGTATGAAAATAAACCGTGAGACAGTAGAACTTATCAACGGTGACGACGAGAACTATCGAGTTCGGATTTGTAGTCATAATAATACTCCTTATCATCCCGAAACGGCAATAACAGATGATAATGAGGAAATAGGTTTAGGCAAGTCAAGCGGCAAAAACTACAAGCAGATAAATTTGGGACAAACCTCTCCTTCTCAAACAATATTCATTTATCCGAACCCTGCACGAGAAGAAGTGAATCTCACTATCAAAGGAGATAAGCGTTCGGAAGTGATTATTGTTTCAGCAGTTGGCGGAGAAGCAACGCGCTTTTTTACTGAAGGTGGTAAGACCGTAACTGTGAATACTTCCACGTTCCCAAGTGGAGTGTATGTAGTCAGAGTGCGCCGAGACGGTATTGCAGACGCAGTTGTTCCGTTTGTAATTGTGCGGTAGAGAAAATAATTCGTCTTATATTTATACATATTCATTCATTTATTTTTTATAATTTATATTATTTATTCAAGGATTTTTTTAATGAAAAAAACAATTAGTATTCTCGCAGTTGCTGTGGTTTGTATCTTTAGTGTTAAAACTACGAATGCTCAAGCAGTGAAATTGGGATATGTGGACACAGAAACCATTTTAAAGCAACTACCTGACGCTCTCGAAGCTGACAGAAAACTGAAAGATATAGCAATAAAGTATCAGGACACTCTAAAAAAGTTTGAGGACGATCTCAAAACCAGATATGAAGCATATAAAAAACAAGAAGCGATGATGACTGCCGATGCCAAGAAAAAAGAAGAAGATGCACTCAAAGGAATTCAGCAGGTTTTTCTTCAGTATCAAGAAGAAAAGTTTGGGCAAACAGGTGAAATAGCACACATGCGCGAAACCTTTATGACTCCAATTCGTGAGAAAATTCTTGCAACAATCAAAGAAGTAGCAAAAGAAGAAAAAATCAGTTTTGTTTTCGATAAAACAAACCCAAGTTTGCTGTATGCCGAAGATAAATTTGAAATTACATACAAGGTAATTGACAAAATTAAACGCAAATAAATCTGCTTTTAAAGACTACGAAGCGGTTAAGACGAAACAACTTAGCCGCTTTTACTTCGTAATAAATAATTCTCTTATTATTATTTTTTGCTTATTGCCAATTTTTGCAACCAATTGTTATTCTTGTATAATTTACTCACGCTCAAGGTTAAACATTATGAAAAAACATCGTTTGGCAATACTTCTGCTTATTGGAATAGCTTTTGGCTCTCCGACCGGGTTGCTCGCTCAAAAAATCGGGTATATTTCATCGCAAACTATCCGCGAGAAGTTTCCTGAGGCACAGCAAGCCCAACAGCGTCTGCAATCTATGGTTGATGATTGGAAGCGCGAACTCGACGAACAGCAGAAATCAATAATAGACTTAGAGAATGAAATCAAAAAAAATCGCTTAATTTGGACAGATATTGAGCGTCAGGAAAAAGAAATCCTAATGGAACGTAAGAAAAAAGAACGTGAGGAATTTGCTACCAAGAAATTTGGTCCAAATGGCGAGTATGATGCCGCTATAAGCTTAGTCTTTCGTGGCGTAGAAGAAAAAATATATGCCGCAGTTCAAGAGGTTTCACTTGATGAAAACTTTGATATTGTCTGGGACAAGTCATCTCAACCGCTTACTTTTATAAACCCTAAGTATGATATGACAGTTAAGGTTATGAAAAAACTTGGTATTTCGGTTGAAGAGTTGGAAAAACAACAAGAAGAAGCAGTAAAAAGTGACCCACGTAATAAAGAAAAAGAAAAGCCCGCAACAACAAAGCAACGGACTAAAAGCCGGACAGACGAAACTCCTTCAAAAGAAATTCCACGCTAAGAGATTTACTACGTGCACAAAACTTCAACATTACACATTGAAAAGTCAGTAGAAGAGATAGCCGCACTTATTAGCGGTGAAATCTTTGGCGATGCTACAGCTATTATTCGCAATGTTCAGCGCATTGAATTTGCAATTCAAGGGGATATTACTTTTCTTTCTAATCGAAAATATGCAAAGTTTTTGTACACAACTAATGCGTCTTGTGTACTAATTCCGAAAGATTTTTCTCTTCCTTCCGATTTAAAGATTTCATCATTTATTCGCTGTAACAATCCATATTCTGCGTTTGTACAACTGCTTCGTGTCTTTGTACCCGAGAAAAAATTTCCGAAGGGATTTATACATTCTACAGCAGTAATTGACTCGACAGCAACTGTTTCTTCTTCTGCTTATATTGGAGCCGGTTGTGTTGTTGGAGCCAATTGTACTATTGATGATTCATCAGTTTTAGTGGCGAATGTTACGCTCTACGATTCAGTTTCAGTAGGCGGTGAGTGTGTAATTCATTCGGGTGTAGTATGTTACAATGACTGTAAAATTAGCAACAGAGTGATTATTCATGCAGGAACAGTTATTGGTTCTGATGGTTTTGGCTACGATGAAATGGCTGATGGAAGTTTTACAAAAGTTCCTCAGGTTGGTACTGTTTTAATTGGTGATGATGTAGAAATTGGCGCAAACTGCACAATTGATAGAGCAATGGTTGGTTCGACGATTATTGGCAATGGTATCAAAATTGACAATCTTGTTCACATCGCCCACAATGTAGTTATTGGAGATGATACTGCTATTGCGGCTCAAGCCGGCATTTCAGGTAGTGCGAAACTCGGAATGCGTAATCGAATCGCTGGACAAGTTGGGGTTGTCGGGCATTTAGAAATAGCTGATGACGTGATAGTTCATGCACAATCAGGTGTAGCAAAATCTATCACATCCGCCGGACATTATTTTGGTTCACCTGCGAAAAATCATGCTGAAGAACTGAAAATTTTAGCGGCATTACGTCAATTGCCCGATTTAATTCGTCAAGTAAATGAACTTCAAAGAAAAGTTAATGAAGAATAATCCACCTTTATTTTAATAAATTTTCCCTATTTTGGTTTCGATTTATTTATTTATCCATTGATAATTCCCTCTTCAATTTAATCCTATGCTCGTTAATCAACGTACGCTTCGAGAAAAAGTATCAGTTTCTGGTATCGGTCTTCATACAGGAAATATTGGCACTATAACCTTTTGCCCTGCTCCCGAAAACTACGGATTTAAGTTTGTTCGCACTGATATTCCCCATGCCCCCGAAATTCCTGCAATTGTGGATTATGTGTCAGATATTGCTCGTGGCACGACTCTGACGCACGACAATGCTTCTGTTCATACAGTTGAGCATGTTCTCGCCGCACTTGTGGGCTTACAAATTGATAACTGCAGAATAGAAATTGATAATAATGAGCCGCCGGTTGGTGACGGTTCTGCCCTTCCATTTACCGAGCCAATACTTGCGGCCGGCTTCGAAGAGCAAAAAGCACCGAAAGATTATCTGGTGATTGACTCAACGGTTCGGTATGCCAATGAATCAAAAGGTGTTGAAATTGTTGCTCTTCCGAATGATGATTTCAGAATTACGGTTATGGTGGATTATCACAATCCTGCTCTTGGTTCGCAACATTCGGGATTATTCGACCTCGAAAAAGAATTTCTCTCGGAATTTGCGCCATCAAGAACATTTTGCTTTCTAACTGAAGTGGAAATGCTTCACAAACAGGGACTTATCAAAGGTGGTTCACTTGACAATGCAGTGGTAATTGTAGATAAAAAAATGAGCCAAGATGAACTTTCCGAAATGTTGCATGGAATTGGCTATGCTCACGAGGCAATTCTCGGCGATTCAGGGATATTGAATAACAATCATTTGCGATTCAAAAACGAGCCGGCACGGCATAAACTCTTGGATATGCTTGGAGACCTTGCCCTTGTTGGTGTTCCGATGAAGGCGCAGGTACTTGCCGCGCGTCCGGGGCATGCTTCCAATATTGAGTTCGCTCGTAAAATCCGTAAACTGTACGAGAACAAACAACTTCAGAAAAAATATCAAATCAAGCGTGGTGATAGTGCCATTTATGACATCAATGCTATTTTGAAAATCATGCCTCATCGCTATCCATTTTTACTTGTGGATAGAATTGTAGAATACGATGCAGAAAATTCTCGAATTCGCGGATATAAGAATGTAACCATCAATGAAGATTTTTTCAATGGACATTTTCCATCCCGTCCGGTGATGCCGGGTGTACTGATTCTCGAAGCAATGGGACAAACAGGAGGAATGTTACTGTTAAACAATGGTACATTCGACGAAAATAAACTTGTCTTTTTTGTAGGAATGGACAAAGTGCGTTTTAGAAAACCGGTGATTCCGGGCGATCAATTAGTAATGGACGTAACCCTAATCAAAAAACGATTTAACACGTTCACGTTAGATGCCAAAGCGTATGTTGATGGCATTCTCGTAGCTGAGGCAGAACTACTTGCCGCAATTGTAGATAAATAAAATTAATGAGTACAACCCACAACCCAAAGACGACATGAGTATGATTCATCCGACGGCAGTAGTTTCTGCTAAAGCAACTATTGGAAATTCTGTTAAAATCGGCGCGTTTGCTGTTATTGAAGATGATGTAATTATCAATGACGGAGCAGATATTCGAACTCACGCAGTAATTTGCAACGGAAGTAGAATTGGAGCAGATGCCGCTATTTATCCGGGTGCTGTTATCGGTGCAGAGCCGCAAGATTTAAAATACAAAGGTGAGCCAACACTTGCAATTATTGGCGAAAGAACGGTTATTCGTGAATGTGCTACTGTCAATCGTGGCACACTGTACTCAGGTGAAGCACGAGTCGGGAACGACTGTTTAATCATGGCATATTCACATATAGCACATGATTGTATTGTCGGAAATAATGTTATTATCTCGAATGTTTCACAACTTGCCGGTCATGTAATAATAGATGATTGGGCAATTTTAGGTGGAATGGTCAAAGTCGTTCAATTTTGTCGGATTGGAAAGCACTCAATGATTGGTGCAGGAGTAAAAATTACAAAAGATGTACCGGAATACGCTCTCGTAGGGCGTGACCCGGCACGTATCGAAAGTATTAATAAAATTGGAATTAGACGACGCGGATTCTCAAATGAAACCATCGACGAAATCGAAAAATTCTTTGATACCGTATTTTTTGGAAAATTCAACACAAGTGAAGGAATTGCTGAATATTTAAGGCAAAATGAACCAATTAAAGAAATTCAAGACTTAATAGAATTTATCGGTTCATCGAAAAAAGGCGTTATTCGTTAAGCAAAAGTTAAATTTTTTGCGTAATTTTGGAACTTATTCAAGCTAAGAGTAGTATAATTCACGAGTTTTTTTAATAGCGGGTATTTAAACACACAAAGGGATATTTCAAGCAATGAGTATAAAGCAATCAAACACGCTCAACCTGAATGATATAACCGCGCTCGTTAAGGATACAACACCTACTTCTCATAGCAAAAGCAATATAATCTTTCGTAAGGCAATAGCTTCTGCATTATTTGCGATGACCGATGTTGTTGTTCTTTTTTTCTCAATAACATTTGCTATTGCTCTTCACAAGTCTTTTGGTGCTACGGCTATTGACCTCTCTCATTATCTGTCTGTTATTCCGTTTGCAATCGCTCTTTTTCCGTTCTCGTACTTGCTTCGTGGGTTATATCCGGGCTTTGGAACGGGAGTAGTAGAAGAATTGCGGAGCTTGACTTACTGTACTTCAATAGTTTTTTTACTTCTCGCTGCAGCAACTTTATTAGTGAGTGAACCTCTTATTTATGCTCAACCTTTATTTATAACTGCTTGGCTTTTTTCACTTTCTGCTGTTCCACTCGGACGCGCTTTTGTTCGTAAAGTATGTGGTGACAAACGTTGGTGGGGAATTCCCGTTATGATTATCGGAGCAGGCAAAGCAGGCGAAGCAATTATTCACGCACTTCAAAAGCACTCTCAAATCGGACTTCGACCAATCATTGCGCTCGATGACGACTCTAATCGTTGGGGATATATCAATACGATTCCGGTTGTTGGTGGATTAGAACTTGCTCCTGTCCTTGGTGATAAATTGCAAATTGATCATGCAATTATTGCCATGCCAAGTGTAAAACGCGAAAGAATTCACCAAATTATCCATCAATCAGAACAGCATTTTTCGCACTTAACAGTAATTCCGGATATGTTTGGTCTGTCAAGTTTATGGGTTTCAGTTCGTGATTTAGGCGGTATTTTGGGATTGGAAGTTCAACAAAAATTACTACGGAGATCTTCCTATATTACTAAGCGAGCTTTGGATATTACGCTTATCGTACTTTTAGGTGTACTTGCACTTCCACTAATTTCAGTAATCTCATTTTTGATTATGATTGAAGAATGGCGCGGTGCAATTTTCTTCCGTCAAGAAAGAATGGGTCGAGGCGACAAACGATTTAAAGTATTGAAATTTAGAACAATGCACAATGATGCCGAACAACGCCTTGAATATTTACTCCAACAAGACGAAGCACTTCGCGCAGAATATGAATTTTACCACAAACTACGGAACGATCCTCGAGTAACACGCATCGGTCGGCTATTGCGTAAGTTTAGTTTCGACGAACTCCCACAGTTTTGGAATGTACTTAAAGGTGATATGAGTTTGATAGGTCCTCGTCCCTATATGCCACGCGAAAAATCTAAAATGGGTGGACATGATGATATGATTCTTAAAGTTCATCCGGGAGTTTCCGGCTTATGGCAAGTTACTAATCGTGAGTCCGGTTTTGAAGAACGGGTACATACCGATATTTACTATATCCGTAACTGGTCAATGTTTCTTGACATTTATATTATTGCTCGAACAATCGGCGTTGTCTTATTTGGCAAAGGCGGTTCGTAGGATATTTGTGTTGAGATTAACCGAATATAAAAATGACTTACAACGTGTAATTTGCCACATTGCACTGGTTTCAGCAGTAGCTGTTTTCTCCCTAACCCCTTGTTTTGCATTAGGTAATCTCTTCTTCAAACCACTGAGTGCAAATCCTCTCGAAGCGCGTATCGGAACAATGTATCAATTTGACGACAATAAACTTCGACTTGACATCGGCAACAGTATTGATTTGCAAACAATTAACCTAACAGATTCATTACCACTTTCACTCGGCACTGATTTTTTTACTCTCACTCGACTTCGGAGTGAAGGCAAACTTAAATTTCCCGTCGAAACTGCTGATTTTTATTTTGGAATAAATGGTGCAATCAAACGTAATTTAAACGAAAATGTTGAAGGTTCTATTCGCCTCCGAATAGCACATATTTCCTCGCACTTAGTAGATGGTTATGCTTCAGACAGCGTGTTTGTACGCCAGAAACCATTTGTCTATAGCCGTGAATTTGCCGAAGGAATTGTTGCCGCAGAATTTTCACATTCTGTTCGTTTCTATGCAGGGCTTACATTTCTCTGGGCTACACAGCCGCGAAGTGCGAATCGTTTTATTCCTCAACTTGGATTTGACGGTTCTCATAAAATATCTTCATCGCTTTTTATCAATTTCGGTTATGATTTTAAAGTTTTTGGTATAAATGATATTTATACTGGTGTTCATGCCCTTCAAGCAGGTGTTTTTCTTGAAACATCTAATAACAAAGGATACTTACTTTCTTTATACTGTTACCGTGGGCGGAGTGTTCACGGAATGTTTTTTAATCAAGAAGATACGTATTTTGGAACGGGTTTTCAAGTGATTTTTTAAGAGTTTATGTCTTGATAGTTAGTTAAAATTTTGGTAGGAATACACTGCATCAAAAAATACGATGCGGAAATTTCACAGAAAAGCCGTATTTTTGTGTTTTCGTTATCTGCAACCCCTAAGAAATAAGTAATGTTTGAGAATTTACAATCGAAATTAGAATTTGCGCTCAAGAAAATTCGTGGGCAAGCCAAAATAAGTGAAGAAAATATTCAAGAGGCACTTGATGAAGTGCGTCGTGCACTTTTAGAGGCGGATGTCAATTTCACTGTTGCCAAAAATTTCATTGATGAAGTTACTCAAAAAGCGCTTGGAGTAGAAGTAAAAGGGAATTTACAGCCGGGACAAGTTATCATTAAATTGATTTATGATGAGCTTGTTGCATTGATGGGCAGTAATAAAAGTGATTTAATTTTTGCTCACGGCGCGCCAACGGTTGTTATGGTTGCCGGATTACAAGGTTCGGGCAAAACAACATTTTGTGGTAAATTAGCTGCAAATTTGAAGAAAAAAGGCAAACAACCGCTCTTAGTTGCTTGCGATATTTATCGTCCTGCGGCTGTGGCGCAGCTTAAAATGTTAGCGCAATCTCTTAATTTGCCTGTATTTGCCGCTGAAGGGAAAAATCCCGTTGAAATCGCTACCGACGCTCTTATTTATGCTCGGAAATATGCTCGAGACGTCATCATCATTGATACAGCGGGACGGCTGACGATAGATGAAGACCTGATGCAGGAAGTTCAGAATATTCGCGACCAAACAAAACCAAACGAAGTATTATTTGTTTGTGATGCAATGACCGGGCAAGATGCCGTTAATACCGCAAAAGCATTCCATGAACGATTAAACTTGACGGGTGTAGTCCTTACAAAATTAGATGGTGATACACGTGGCGGTGCAGCACTTTCAATCCGTAAAGTAGTTGGACAACCGATAAAATATGTTGGAATAGGTGAAAAATTAGATGCTCTCGAACCATTTTACCCTGAAAGAATCGCATCGCGTATTTTGGGAATGGGTGATATTGTTTCGCTTGTCGAAAAAGTACAATCGCAATTTGATGAAGAAGAATCAGCAAAATTAGAAGCAAAACTTCGTAAAAATGAATTTAACTTACAAGATTTCTTAGATCAATTACGCATGATAAAGAAAATGGGTTCGTTGCGTGATTTACTCGGAATGCTTCCGGGTATGGATAAAGCAATGAAAAACGTCGAAGTGGATGATAAGGCATATGGAAAGGTAGAGGCAATTATTCTTTCGATGACCAAACACGAACGCGCAAATCCGAAAGTCCTCAACGGCTCTCGACGACGTAGAATTGCACTCGGTAGCGGAACTTCTGTTATGGAAGTAAACCGTTTGCTTAAGCAATTTGAAGATATGCAAAAAATGATGAAAACTCTCTCAAAAGGAAATTCGTCGCAACAAATGCGGAATTTCAAAATGCCCACCGGCTTCAAACGCTGAAGTACCGGATTTTTCTATAACTAACCGGAGTATGGTATCTCATGGTAAAATTACGCTTGCGCCGAAAAGGTCGCAAAAAATCGCCTTCTTATGATATTGTTGCAGTTGATAGTCGCGAAAAACGCGACTCTGCATATATCGAACGTCTCGGATATTACAACCCGATGACAGCCCCTTCTACTGTTTCTATTAATGCCGAACGTGCAATCTATTGGCTTAATGTGGGTGCACAACCGACGGACGTTGTTCGCGCATTTTTGAGTTATGAAGGCGTTATGCTTCATCGTCACATGCAATTTAAAGGCAAAACCGCCGAAGAAATTGCTGAGGCAGTTGCAACACACAAAGAGACAGCCGCACGCCGATATACGCGGACTAAATTAAAAAATGCTCGTAAAAAAGAAGCCGCCACAAAAGCAGAAGCAAAGGGTGAATAATCACTCTTTTTCAGATAACTAATTTTTCGGAAGTCTTTCTTTTGAAAATAATTATAATAATAAAGGGCAAGCAGTATTTTTCAGCTTGCCCTTTTTGTTTATTTTTTTTAGTCGTTATTTTATAATTATATAAAAAAATGAGTGCCCCTGCAATTCAGCCCGAACTTTCAGCATTATTTGAACCCTCGCGCAAACTTCTTCGCCGAATATTGATGACATTGTTTTCTATTGCCGGCTTATCTTGGTTCTTACTTCTTTTGCCAAACTCCGCTATTAGTCAAGCCAAGCATGATACTTTTAAAGCGAATCAATACCAACTATACCTACTTTTACTAACGCTTTGGGGATATGATTTTCGTCGTCAAGCTAAACGTTTGGAATGGCTTATAGTATTTTCATTGTCAATTGGTAAACCAGTCGAACTAATTACTAAGGAAGATATTACTGTAACTAATAATTTATCTTTATTTGAAGTTTTTTCAAAACACAAAGGTTCTTCTTCTTCTCAGTACTTTCATATAATTTTTACTTGGTTTCTGCTGATTGCATCTATAAGTCAATTTGTACGGCAGATGATTTTATTGTTTGGTAATTAAGAAAAATTAAAATATTTTCGCATTTATTGTAACAAATATCAATAATATGATTATTGCTTGTTGTAAAGGTGAAAGACTATTAAAAAATAAATTAAACCTTTGGTCATCTCCTTAATCTCAAACTGAAAATTTCTATTTTTTATTTTATTATAAGGATACACTTATGAAAAATCAATTGGCAAAATTTTTCCTGCCTATACTTGGTTTGGGAGTAGTCGTTGCTCTCGTTACAGTAGTTGGTTGCTCTAATGCAAGCTCACCTGCTACATCATACAACGATACGCCAAACTCACTTATTGCGCCTAACTATTCTACATCTGAAGATGTCACATCATCTTTTGGAGACATATCGGATTTATCTGTTCTTGGCGATAAACCGTCTGGAGACGCAAATAAAGAGCGCAATCCACGCCTTATTATTCGTTGTCTTGAGTTAAGCAGAGACCAAGCGGGAAGATTCAATGAGGCAATGTCTGCGTATGAACGATGTGTTAAATCTGCTCGCGAAGCATATCGCGCTGAAGAGAAATCAATTCGTGAAAGAACAAGTGCCGCTGAAAGAGAAATCAAAGCACAAGTAGAAGCAGGAACTCTAACAAGAGATGAAGCACGTGCAAGAATGAAAGAGATTACAACTGCCGCTCGCACTGCTCTCCAAGCCGCAAAAGAAGCATATACACAATCAGTCAGAGCTTGCAGAGAGACCCTCATGTCCTCTATTGAATCTATACTAACTCCTGCACAATTAGAAATTTGGAGAAAATGGTTAGCAACTGGTGTCATTCCTTGCAAAGAAGCAAAAGGACGTGAACCACGTGATTCGGTAAAACGATAATCTATTTCTCATTAGAGATTTTAAATCCTCATTTATAAAAAACCTCTGTTCAAAATGAACAGAGGTTTTTTTATACCCAATTCAACATTAATCTCATACTTTCCTTTGTCAACCGTTAGTAAGATAGTAGTTTTGTAGTAATAAATTTTATCAGTTGTTCTACGTAATACTTCAATATGCTTACTTTTATAGCCCGTATAGGTCGAAGTACCATTCACTTTTTTGTCGAGTTTGGTCAGATTATAATTTTACTAAAAAATGTAGTTCGCTATGTTCCACGAATATTTAAAGATAGATTTTTAGTTCTTGAACAAATGTCTATTGTTGGGTCGGATTCCTTGCCATTAGTTATTCTCATTGGAGCATTTACCGGTGCGATTGCCGCACTGCAAGCCACAAATTTATTTGCCAAATTTAATCTTGTAGGCATTGCCAGACCATTTATCGGTGGTTCAATCGCCTCTGTAGTTTTTACCGAATTAACCCCCGTTCTAACTGCACTTGTCATTGCAGGACGAGTTGGAGGTGCTATAGCTGCTCAACTTGGTACGATGAAAGTCTCCGAGCAAATTGATGCACTCGAAATGATGGCTATAGACCGCGACCGATACCTTGCTATGCCGCGAGTATTGGCAGCTCTTACGATGATGCCCGTTCTTGCTGTTTTTTCTAATGCTGTCGGATTAATTGGTGCTTTTTTCTTAACTACGCTCAAGTTTGGTTTTACTGCCGAAATATTTTTTGATTCAGTTCAGCGTTTTTTTCAAGTCCATGAAATTGTTGTTTGCATGGTTAAGTCACTGATATTTGGTGGTGTTACTGCCCTTATTGGTTGCCATGTCGGTTTTGCCACCGAGGGTGGTGCCGAAGGAGTTGGTAATAGTACAGTTCGAGCTTTTACGCTTTCAGCGGCTTCTATCCTTATTTTTGATGCTATTTTGGGGTTTTTGCTTTAAATTAATCTTATTTGTACTCATTGTTAATCTTGTAATGGTTGTCTATGCTCTTTGAATTCCCCTGTTTTCCTTTGAAATACATCTTACCAAAACTACTTCTGTTTCTATTTATTTTTTTTGTTTCAATCTCTCTTACAATTGCACAAACGACTGGTTTACTACCATTGGAAATATGTGATTCTACTTCTGTATCTGAAATGCAGAATTCACAGATAATTGTAGAAAACAATACACCCGATACAAATCAATACTTCAAAGATTCTACATTTGTATCTACTATTTCAACTGAACCATCTATAACTGATACTACACTACAAAGTGTTCACATAATTGAATCTTCCCATACACTCGGTGTATTCGATATGTTTACTAATCTCCCGGGAGATTGGTATCGTTGGTCGAAACAAACATTTACGACAAATAATCTCCCACTCATTGCTGCACTTGGTGTAATGACAGCTGGAATGGTCGTAACGGACTATGAATTATGGCAACCCGCCAAAAAACTCTATGCAAAATCTCATTTAACAAGAGAAATCAGTGATGCATTTGTTAGTGTAGGCGACGGCAAATTTCAGTTTGGATTAGCAATTGGGTTCGGAGTTTACGGTGTTGTTTTCAGTGATTCTAAAGCTCTAAAAACTGCAAGCCAAGTAACAGAGGTCATCTTGGCGTGCGGTGGAGTCGTGCAACTCCTCAAACATCTTACAGGACGTGAAAGTCCGTTTGTTGCAACAACTAGAACAGGAGAGTGGGATTTATTTCCTAATCAGATTGAATATCATAAACACGTTCCGCATTACGATGCTTTCCCGTCCGGGCATATCGCAACAGCGATGGCAACAATGATTGTTATATCTGAAAATTACCCAAATCAAAAATGGATACAATATATCGGTTATCCGGCTGTAGCTTTGGTGGGAATTGGACTAACAACGACAAGTATTCATTGGGTAAGTGACTTCCCGCTTGGACTTGCTTTGGGGTATAGCTTCGGAATGCTAATCTCTCATCAATTTGATACCCCTAAAGAATTAAAATCAGCGAGCATTTTAACGCCAAATGCCGGATTAACAATGCTTCCAAACGGCTTCCCTGCCTTGCAATTATCATGGAATTGGTAATTATATATGAATATTAAATTACAGTGCACCAATCGCTTCGATCAATTTCTCAATAGACTTCTTGGCATCTCCGAATAACATATAATTATTAGGATAAAAGAAAAGCTCATTCTCAATTCCCGCATACCCCGGATTCATTCCGCGTTTCATCACAATCACGGTTTTTGCTTTATCAGCATCCAAAATAGGCATTCCATAAATCGGGCTTGACTTATCGTGCCGAGCCGCAGGGTTCACCACATCATTTGCACCGACTACCAATACTACATCAGTCGAAGGAAAATCTGGGTTAATTTCTTCCATATCTTTGAGTTGCTCATACGGCACATTTGCTTCAGCCAAGAGTACATTCATGTGTCCGGGCATCCGTCCTGCCACCGGATGCACCGCATACCGAACAGTAACGCCTTTTTCCTCGAGCATCATTGCCATTTTATGTATTGCGTGTTGTGCCTGCGCTACTGCAAGTCCATATCCCGGAACAATTACCAAACTATTGGAATAACTCATTAATACAGCCGCATCCTGTACGCTCATTTCTTTTGCTGTTCCTTGGGCTCCAGCTGTACCGCTTGCGCCACCTGTGACTGTAAAAGCACTAAACAACACACTTGTAAGTGAACGATTCATCGCACGGCACATCATAATCGTAAGTAAAGTACCGGCAGCACCCACCAAAATTCCACCGGTTAGCATCACCTGATTATGATACAAAAACCCACCGAACGCTGCCGCCATACCTGTAAAAGAGTTAAGCAATGAAATTACCACCGGCATATCAGCCCCACCAATTGGCACGACAAATAAAATACCGTACAGAAGCGAAACAGCAAACAATCCATAAATCATCCAAGGAGCTGCCATTTCGGGTGCAATTGCTAGATAAACGCCGCTACCGAGAGTCGCAAGTATCACAAGTGAATTAATAATATTTCCAAGCGGAAGGCGTGGTGATTTTTCCATAATTCCTTGCAGTTTTGCAAATGCAATCATACTACCAGAAAAAGAAACACTACCTATAATTAGTCCCGCCATAATGCTAAGTCCTGTACCAAGTGAATGTTCGAGTGAAGCCGAAAAATGACCGAACTCTTCGAGAGAAATCAATGCCGCACACGCACCGCCCATTCCATTAAACAGCGAAACCATCTGTGGCATATCTGTCATTTTTACTTTTTTTGCTGTGAGTGTTCCAATTACTCCGCCAACGGCAATTGCACCGATTATCCAGCCCAAATTTCCTATTGCCTCGCCGGCGTCATTTTTATGAAAAAATATGGTTGCTATGATTGCCGCACTCATACCGAATGCCGCCATTAAATTTCCACGCCGAGCCGAATCCGGATGACTTAATTTCTTTAATCCTATCACAAATAAAACAGAAGCAACGAGATAACAAACGTCAAGTATAATATGTTCCATAGAATATTTCGTGAATAATAATGCGAAGTACAACAACTCTTGCACGCAAAATAGTATTGCTTTTTGTTTCAAACAACTTTTTTTCTTCGTTTGTGCAAAAGATTTTCATAAATTGCTACAAACAGATGTATTTTATCAAAATCAAACTCTATTTATGAAACTCGGAATCCTACTTGAATCCTCAGAACTTGAGCCGCGTGTCGCTCTTGTCCCCGAATCAATTAAACAACTGTGCGCTCTTGGTTTTGGGTGCATTATCGAACAAGGTGCAGGAAATCGTGCCGGATATTTAGACACTGCATTCCTCGAAGCCGGAGCAGAAATTGCACCGTCGGCAAGTGATGTGCTCTCTCAAATTGACATTCTCGTCAAAGTAAATTGTCCGTCGCTTGAACAAATCAACGCCTTAAAAGACCACGCAATTGTGATTGCTCCTCTTAATGAATGGAAAAATTCTCAAGAAATACAGCATCTCCGCAGTCGTAACATTATGAGCTTTGCTTTAGAGCTTATTCCGCGTATTTCGCGGGCGCAGAACATGGATATACTTTCTTCGATGGCTTCGGTTGCGGGCTATAAAGCAGTGTTGCTTGCCGCGAATTTCTCGGGCAAATTCTTTCCGATGATGATGACAGCGGCAGGAACTATTGCTCCCTCGAAAGTTTTGATTATCGGCGCAGGAGTTGCCGGACTTCAAGCAATCGCAACTGCGCGCCGGCTCGGTGCAATCGTCGAGGCATTCGATGTGCGTCCTGCTGTAAAAGAAGAAGTGCAAAGTTTGGGTGCAAAGTTTATTGATATTGACCTCGGCGAAACCGACACACAAACCTCCGGCGGATATGCCAAAGAACTTTCCGACACAGCAAAACAACGTCAGCAACAAGCACTTGCCAAGCATATTGCGGCAGCAGATACCGTTATTTCAACGGCGGCAATTCCCGGTAAACCTGCTCCTAAGATTATTTCGGCAGAAATGGTAGGATCTATGAAAGCCGGTGCAGTCATTGTAGATTTAGCCGCCGAAACCGGTGGAAATTGCGAACTAACACAATGTGGAGAAATCGTAAAAACCATGAATGGCGTTACGATAATTGGCCCGGCGAACCTCGCGGCAACTGTTCCCGTTCATGCAAGTGCAATGTTCTCTAAAAACGTCCTTAATTTCCTCAAATTATTCATGGTAAAAGATGCTTTCACGTTGAATTTTGAGGATGAAATCCTTTCGGCTACTTGTATTTCTGGAAGGTCGGAGTGATAATACAAAATGTGTAGATTTTTTACCACTACCTTATACTTTCAAAGCAAATTGAACTGTATGTATAATCCTTGTTTTCTGATGTTTTTACCATGAGATATTTATGACTAATCAAGATATTGAGGAGAGGCTGACAAATGCGATTACTTGTAGCAATGTCGGTAGGTTTGAAGAAGCCAAACAATTAATAAAAATGGTTTTGACATTAAATGATTTGAATATATCTCATAAGACAGAAGCAATGCTTACGCTTGCCGAACTTGCTTCTCGACAGAGTAAAAATGACGAGGCTTTTTCTATAGCTGAAGAAGCACTATCACTAGCAATAGAAAATAATCTTTCTCAAAGTCAATCAAGAGCTTTAAAAATAATTGGGATAATCCATTATTCACTTGGTTCTTATGACAAGTCGTTGGAATACTTTGGAAAAGTAATAAATATAAATGAAGAGTCCGGAGATAATTCAGTAACAGCTCAAGTTTTGGGTAATATTGGAAGTGTCTATTTATCACTTGGTTTATTAGAGAAAGCACTGGAATATTATGGTAAGGCACTTTCCCTTCACTATAAACATGGTGATAAAATCAATATAGCAATTATTACTGCAAATATTGGAAATGTATATGCTTCTTATGGTTGGTTAGATAAAGCATTGGAATACTATAATCAATCATTAAAACTACATCAAGAACAAGACAACAAACAAAGCATAGCCCAAGTTATTGGTAATTTAGGATTAGTTTACAGAATACTAGGAGATTTTGATAAGGCATTTGAATTCTTTACACAATCTGTAATGTTACAGCAGGAACTTGGAGTTAAGATTGGTGTTGCAATTTTTTTAGGTAACCTAGGATTATTACATACTGATTTCTGTTCTTATCAAAAAGCATTAGAATATAATTTACAATCAATCAATGTCTATGAACAAATTGGGAATAAACATGGTATTGCAACAATAATCGGAAATAATGGTAACATCTATTATAAATTGGGTGAGTATAGGAAAGCTTTATCACAAATGCTGAAATCACTTGCAATACATAGGGAGTTAGGTAATCTCAGGGGAGCTTCCGAAGTGATCGGAAACATGGGAACTATCTATGCAGATAAAAATTACGAAGACTATGATTTTAATATGGCTGAGAAATATTTACTTGAAGCTATTTCACAGAGTGAAACGCTTGGCTTAATGAATCATTTACAGTCTTTATATGAAACAATTTCAACTTTATATGAAAATGAAAATAATTTGGAGAAATTTGCCTACTATTTTAGAAAACACCACGAACTCTACATCGAATTTCAGAATGAAGAAGTAAAAAAACAAGCAGATAAATTCGGTTGGGAACGCAAAATTGCCGACATGGAAAAACAAAAGGAAATCGAACTCCTCAAAACAGAAGCCGAAAAAGTGAACTTACAGATTAAAATTGAATCCCAAACCCGTGAATTAGACACTTCTCTTCAAGAAATTATCAAGAAAAACAACCTGCTTCAATTGGTTCAGTCAAGCATCAAAAAAATAAGACCATTCACCAGAGGCGAGGGTATTCAGTATGTCGAACAGCTTCACGACCGCGTAACCCGCAGTATTGCAAAACTCGAAACCATCAGTGAATTGGATAAACAATGGGCGGATGTTCATGGCACATTTATGAAGAAACTACAAGATTCATTCCCTGAATTAACCACAATGGAACTGAAAATTGCCGCACTTATTAGAATGAAACTCAGTTCGTCGAATATGGCTTCGGTGCTGTTTTTATCACAACGGACGGTAGAGTCGCATCGGCACAGTCTCCGCAAGAAAATGGGGATTTCTTCGAGTGATAATATTTATTCCATACTATCAAAGTATTCAGAATCATAAAATTACGTCATTTTCATCAAAAAAAAACCGCTCTCCATGGATTTGAAGAGCGGCTGGCGACAGTACTTCAATGACTCTGACATACAAGGACAGTGTGCTGTTGATACTTATCGTTTGGAGTAAATGTTGTCTAATAAAAAGTCAGATGTTGTTGTATTTAACAAACACCTGACTTTATTTCAATCGCAAAGTACTATTTCACGACTTTTAATTGCGTGGACACCGTCCTACCATCACGTGTTTTTGCAGTAATTAGATAACCTCCATTAGAGAACATTTCAGTATTCAGTACAAAAGCATGATTTCCATTAGGGAGTGCTTTTTCACTTACTATTGTACTTATTTCTTTTCCTAATAAATCCGTTACAACAATATTAAGCACTTCATCATTCTGCAACCCAAGATTTATTGTAGCCGAATTACTTGCAGGATTGGGATATACTTCGAGAAGCATTGTTTCTCCAGTTCTTGCTCCGTCACCTTCGTCATTTTTTACTGACAATGGAATTGTAAGTTTAATCGTTCCTTCAGATAATACAACACCATCCTCATCTTTAGTTGTAAATCCAATATCAAAACCAGATCCGGCTGTGCCACCTGTAACTGTAATATAAAAAGGTTTCACATTTTCATTTGTTTTGAGAGTAGCTTTTTGAGAACCTGCCTTTAATAATTGAACTAAGAAACTCTCAATTTTCGTTGTATCGTCTTTGAAAGTAGAAATTGTTTCGAGTGTTACAGTATCACCTAATCCTGAACCCAAAGCCAATAGTTTTATTCCTTTTGGCATACGTAGCTCTACACTTGCAATAGCACGGTTCGATTTATTTGCATTAGTAAATGAAAGTGCATACGTACGAGGTTTCATAGTTTTATCGCTTATATCCTCAAATTTATCACCACCGGGACTATCTACAGGAACGGATGCTATAACGGTTACATAATCAGTTAATGTATCTGGTTCTGTACCTATTTGATATTTAATAATTACAGTATTTTCCCATCTGTCGAAAGGAGGATTATTAAAGAGAACATTAAATGAAGCAGTCTGACCTTCTTTTAATTGACCAGAACAATAGAGAGTGTCTTGATTTGGTACTACTGTAAAATTACTTGTTATTGGAGTAAATTCAGAAATGTCAATTATTTCCTCTGGCTTGAATCCTACACCGATAACTGTAATTTTTTCTTCAGTAGTAGCACTATTATCAATAGGCAGTTGAAGAGTTAGTACTCCTTTGTCCTTGCTGTTCATTTTTAGCTCCAATGGAGAACCATCATCTACTGCTGTTGCACCAAGTACTACTTGTTCGCCTTTTGGATTTCTTGCGCCTTTGACGATATTTTTTGCATCTCCAACTGTTTTATATAGCAATGATCTACGACGCATTGTAACGTGAACCAGAGTGTCACACCGAACACAATTTATATCAGTCATTGCTATTCGCACATAATAATCTAATTCATCAGCGGCAGGTCTGTTTATTGTACCGGAAAGAGGGATAGGAAATAGAAGTCCTATCGTAGTACTAAATGTTCCTGTTGTTCCGGCATAGTTTGTTCCCCACTCTACTTCACGAGTTTTTAAAGTAGGATTTACGAAACTCGTAGATGGAGTAATTCCACCGTAATATCTCAAGCCGGGTCCAACCGGAGAAGGAATTGCACTTGCACCGCCTATATCACCATAAATACGTTCCCAATTAGATTGATATGGAGCTAAACGTCTTCGTGATGCACCTACAATTGTTGCAGTCATACTACGAATTGGACGATTTGGAGCAAATGACATATCCATAGAAATGTTGTCGCCATTACTATTTAAACCAGTACTTCTCACTCTAGTAACTTTTACACCTTTATAAAAATTATCACAACAATTTTGGCATTTTGGTGCGGGAATACATATAGTCTTTATACAAACAACCACTTTTTCTATATTTCTGAGAGTAAATGTTAAACAAATACTGTCATTCACCGGAGTAGCATTTTGAAGAACTCCGGTTAGTTGAGAAGCTAAAGTTACATTATTATACATCGTTTCATATCCACCGCTACTTGTTACCGTTACCGTATTTGGCGATACACCAGATACATTAGTTAAAAGCCAAGAATACTCATACGTTGTATTTCCTGACGCACTCGTGGCAAGGCATTTTAACGATATCCGTTCCAATTCTAAGCATTGTCTTGGTGGGCAATCTGTAGGCAACTTTATTGATATAGAATCTTTGCAACCATTAACAGAAACTGTTATAACTATGCTTGATGGAGGAGTTGTATTATTGGTTGTATAAGTACCGCAAAGCAAACTTGCGCCACTTGGCAAAGTAACCGGTGACGGTGTAATAATTCCCGAAGGTGTTGATACAAAAGCCGTCTGAGATACTCCATTATTCACCACATCTAAACAATAACTATACTGTGGATAGCCCTTATCATTATAGCCAATACAAGAAATTGACTTTAATTTTTCAATCTCCATACAAGGCGGTGGACAAACTAACTTACGTTCTGTTCTACAGAAGATACTGTCGTTTATATCTGTCCATTCTATCATTATATAAAAGGGATTTGAGTTCGGTGCAGTCAAACAAAGCGTTCCCCCGCTTGCTGATAGTGGAGCGGAAGTTGGTGGAACATTCCAAAACGTGCTCGATGAAGTCAAGCCAGTTTGTGACCATGAAGTCGGAGCAGAAGCCGAAGCAATTGTTACTCCCGAAGGTATTTTTATCCGAACACCTTTAAGATTGGAAATACAATTTTGAAAATTCAAATCTATCTTATAACAACATTTACCTTGAATACTTTGGTCAGGATAAATTTTAAAATCTAATCCTTCACAAGCATTACCAATTTCGCACATTTTTACAGTATCAATATCACACCAAGAAACATAATTACCATTATTATAAGTGCTTCCTATGCCGCTGTTCACAGGTAGGATTTCAATATTAGAGTAGTTTTTATCCGCAATCCAAGAGCATGAATTGTAGATTTGCCATGTGGTCGAGGTTATATCCGGTGTTTCATACACTAACGTAGCTGTTGATGTAGGAAGTGCCCCACGATGAGGTGCATTGGTATTATATGCAATTACACGGACGCGGACATTGTTAATCATATTAAATGACCGTAGGCGAGCTGCGAAATTTAATTTATAGAGTCGCCCCTGAACTATGCCGCTACCGCCTAATTGCTGAACTATAGACTCTCCTACTACTTGATTTCCCCACATTAATGCATAACCGCCGGAAGGACCGTAGCCACTGGTTGGGCTATATTGCGGTGTTCCTGTTCCTTGTTTCCAAGGATTGGAAGTTAATGTAATATTCCCACCGATAGCCGTAACATTATTGAACCCCGGATCTTGGATTATATCACAGTTGTCCGCCCTTGGCGTTACTTCTGTAAAACCCGATAGTAAGAATGCAGCTATGTTATCTATAAAATTAACTCTTACCCTGATTTTCCATGTTCCTGCTATTGGATTTATAATCGTATTAGCAATTAAATTACTTAAGTGATAGGCAGACGTAGGACTAACAGGGATATTTATGACAGCAATGGAAGGCGAAATCACCATAAGACTATCAATACCATCATCACATGCTACCCGAAAACTATAGCTGAAGCTAGCTGTATTGCTTGGGATTATGATGTCTCTTTCGTAAAAATATATACCGGAAGGTGTACTCGAGTTAATTCCTGTTGCATTTATCCACCTGGCATTTGTTGTTGCGACAGGGGTTGCCTCCCAAGTACCTGAATAACTATCATCACATACTTTAGGACATGTACTTAAGCTGACAATTTTCCAACTGCAATCAGTATTTCCGGGAGAAATAGCATTTCCTGAATTTGTTCCGGTACTGATATTTTCTGCCCAGCTAAGCATAGGAAATATACACACCATCATCACTGCCAGCACAGCTGACTTCACAAAATTTCGGCTGAATAGTTGCCGAAAACTAAATAAACTATAAACCTGTCTCATAACGAGACTCCTTTCATAAAAAATTTGAAAAAACAATTAGAAACTAATTTCTGACTGCGAAAATACTCCGTCATTTTTTACGCTTCCCTACTTAGAGGTACTGAATTTTCAAATTATTTTTTGTATTTTGAAGCGGACGAAAACAGTTAGCAGACCACATTTTCTAACTTCTACCACGAGAAATTGTTTATGACTAAGCAAGAAATCGAAGAGATTCTGGAGCAGGCAAAAGAAGCGATGACCTCTAATGAATATCATAATGCAGAGCAGTTGTCATCAACAATCATTAATGCAGATGTAACTTCTCTTGAATGCAACGAACAAACCGAAATACTTACAGTTGCCTACCGGATTCATGCTGATTCTTTCTTAAAACGCGGGCTCTATACACAAGCATTACCCAATGCTAAAAAATCACTTTCTCTTCAACCGAATTCTACAGAAGAGCGCGCTAATTCACTTTTAGTTTTGGGTTTGGTATGTCTCAAAACTGCGGATTATTCACAGGCAACAACACATTTTCTTCATGCGCTGGAAATTTACCGGCATCTGAATATCAAAATGGGTGTTGCAAGTTCTAATCTTAACCTGGGATTGGTTTACTCCTATCTTTCGCAACAGGCAACAGCACTTGAATATTACAGCAAGGCAATTGAGGAATTCACAACTCTAGGCCTAAAAAAGAATATAGCAATTATTTGGGGAAATATCGGAACAATATATCATGTTCAGTCTGACTATTTCAAAGCACTCGAATATTATCATCAAGCAGTTGCTATTCACCAGGAATTCAATAACTTACCCGAAACAGGTACTGTCTTCGGTAATATCGGAAGTGCCTACAGAGATATTGCCGACTACCACAGTGCACTCGAATACTATGAAAAAGCAATTGGTGTCTATGATGAACTGGGCATACTTTCCAATAAAGCTATTATCCTCGGTAATATAGGTGTAACCTACCGCAATCTTTCTGATTTCCCGAGGGCTATCGAATATCTTGAAAAATCTGTTGTCATGCACCAAGAACTTGGTATGAAAGGCGGAGTGGCCATGTTCATGGGAAATATCGGAATTACTTACAGCCAAATGTTAGATTATCCTCGAGCAATAGAATATTTACAAAAAGCATATGTACTAAGTCAAGAACTCAATCTAGCAGTAGACACTGCTATCTTTGCGAGTAATCTTGGGAAAGCATATTATGATATTTCAGAATTTGAAAATGCATTAAACTATTTAGAAGAAGCATTAATAGTGTTGGAGGAATTTGGCAGAAGAGAAGAAGAAGCCGGAACGAAAGGAATTATAGGCTTAGTCTATTCTAATCCGCTATTTTCAGGGTACAATCCTCAAAAAGCAGAGGAATATTTTCTTGGGACTATTAGTAATTATGGAGAACTTGGTGCTACATTATATCGTTATCAATTTGAAAAGTACCTTGCAGACCTCTACAAACAAGAAAAGCGTTGGGAAGAATATGCTACTCATATCGAAAAATATCACGAACTCTACATCGAAATTCAAAACGAAGAAGTAAAAAAACAAGCAGATAAATTCGGTTGGGAACGCAAAATTGCCGACATGGAAAAACAAAAGGAAATCGAACTCCTCAAAACAGAAGCCGAAAAGATGAACATGCAGATTAAAATTGAATCTCAAACCCGTGAATTAGACACTTCCCTTCAAGAAATTATCAAGAAAAACAACCTGCTTCAATTGGTTCAGTCGAGCATCAAAAAAATAAGACCATTTACCAGAGGCGAGGGTATTCAGTATGTCGAACAGCTTCACGACCGCGTAACCCGCAGTATTGCAAAACTCGAAACTATCAGTGAATTAGATAAACAATGGGTGGATGTTCATGGCACATTTATGAAGAAACTCCAAGATTCATTCCCTGAATTAACCACAATGGAACTGAAAATCGCCGCACTTATCAGAATGAAACTCAGTTCGTCGAATATGGCTTCGGTGCTGTTTCTATCACAACGAACGGTAGAATCCCACCGGCACAGTCTCCGCAAGAAAATGGGGATTTCTGCGAGTGATAATATTTATGCTTCGTTAGATAAATACAAGTAATTGATTTTTTAACCACATAGATATATAGTTCACAATAGATTATTACATTTTCTACAGGGCAATCACAACCGGACTATTGGGTTTTACTTGCATCACGCCGGATGTAATCACCGTATCTCCCGCTTGAATTCCTTTGAGAATCTCTACTTCGTTTTCGGTACGAATTCCCATAACAATCGGACGTGGTTCGGCTTTGCCATTTTTATACACAAACACTTTTTGACCTTTAATATCGGCAATGACTGATTCCGTAGGCACCATCAATCCTTCGTGCGTTTGCCCGATTGGTAATTCCACCTCAATAAAACTTCCAGCGGTCAGTTCATCCGTTGAATTTTCTACACCGGCACGAAAAGCAATTGTTCTCGTAGCAAGGTCAATTTTTTGGTCAACTGCATAGATAGTTGCAGTAAATCGTTTGGTACTTCCACGAGTAAGGAAGGTCAGCGAACGTCCTTTTTTCAGAAACAATGCATATTTATCTGGAACAGAACATTCGAGTTTCATTGGGTCGGATTGGATTATCGAAATAATTTTGCTTGCAGGAGTTATGTATGTTCCGATTGTAACATATTTTAATCCGATAACACCATCGAACGGAGCACGAATTTCGGTTTTGGCAATTTGCGCTAGCAAAAGCTGTTTTTCGGATTTAAAAATATTGAGTGAATTAAGTGCGGCTTCGTATTCTTCGCGGCTCGCACCTCCTCGATTCAGTAATGCTTTTTGCCGAGTTTCAATTTCTTCGGCGTGGCGAATTTGCTCGGTATTTTTGGCAAGTTGGGCTTGAAGTTCAGCATCATTAATTTTCACAAGAAGAGTTCCTTGTTTAACCGATTCACCTTCGGGCAAGGTAAAACTAACAACATTTCCACTTGATTCGGCATGGAGTTCCGCCTCACGATAAGCAAGCAAAGTGCCACCTATACGAACTTTGCTGTCAATTTGCTTTGGCGTGGCAACCGTAATACCAACAGTAACATCCGACACTGTTTTTTTACCAAGAAATGCTGGCTTCGATGGTGAAGTCGGTTTGAAATAATACAGACCTGCAACCAATAACAGTACAATAACAATAACGATGTTACGGAGTCGAAACAGCTTCATATTTTAATGATTAATTACTGAGAAATTAGAATGTTTGGCTTACGTGACCGAATACGAGGACGGCTTAATCTTCACTAAATTTTGAGGAGAATTTTGTTGATAAAAGTGGTTTATCTATTAAATTGTAATTTGTAACAAGCGAAAAATGATTGAATATTTAATGAATTCAAGTTTTATCTGAAAACTAAACCATATAATCAGTGAATCTAATATTTAACGACAAAGGTACATTAAATGAAATATTCCGACATAGAAGAGCTTCTCAATCGAGCTGAAATTGAACATCAGTCCGGTAACTATCTATTATCAGATAAGCTTTGTAATGAAATCTTAGTATTGAACTCTTTGAATATTGAAACTAATGATGCAATAACATTTCGCTCCCGTGCTTTCCATCTTCTTTCTTCCTCACTACTAAGCCAAAGGAAAACAGCACAAGCACTTGATACGGCACAGAAAAGTCTTGACCTTGCAATACAATCAAAAAACAAACAGTTAGAAGCAAATGTATTGATGAATATCGGGCGAATTTATAATTCACAGTATGAATATCTTTCTGCCTTAGAATATTTCAATAAGGCACTTATACTTTACCAAAAACTTGATAGAAAAATAGATGTAATAAATACTCTCGGAGTTATTGGAGTACTCTATGAAGACCAATCAGAATTTCCGTTGGCTATGGAATTTTATCGGAAGTCGTTAGAACTTGCGGAAGAGCTGAATATAGAAAAGTATATGGCTTGGAATTTTGCTCATATCGGCAATGTGTATATGTCAATCTCCGATTATTCCAATGCCTTGGATTTCTACAGTAAATCCCTCACTATCGATGAAAGACTCAACTTACAAGAGAATGTTTCAAGAACCGTTGCTAATATTGGTATAGTCTATTATTATCTCTCTGATATTAATCGCTCATTAGAATATAGTCTCAGAGCATTAGCAATAAATGAGAAATTGAATAGGAAAGAAGGAATTGCAGCAAATTTTGGCAGTATCGGAATTGCGTATGATTCATTGTCTGATTACCCAAAAGCATTGGAGTATTATTTCAAGTCGCTTTCTGTTTCGGAGGAACTCGATAATCAAGTTACTATCGCTCGGAATTATGGAAACATCGGCACAACTTACCTTAATATTGGTAATTATTCACTTGCCTTAGAATATTTACAAAAAGCAGTTTCAATTAATAAAAAACTCGAAAGAATAGATAGTATTATCGTGAATCTCAGTAATATTGGTTCAGTCTATGCTACTGTAGATTTTAGTGGTTATAGTCCTGAAAAAGCTGAAGAATATCTGTTCAATGCCATTAATCTTGCAGAAGTTATTGATGAGAAACACAGTATTTTTAATAATCATAAAATCTTAGCTAATTTATATGAACACGAGGGAGAAATTACCAAAGCTCTCTACCATTACAAAGAATACTATACATTAGAATCCCATGTAAAATCAGAGGATGCTGTTCACCAAGCTGAGTTGATGGAATCCCGTCGAAAAATTGAAGAGTCCGAGCGCGACAGACAAATCAAACTTGCAAGATACCAAGAACAAGAGAAAATTCTTCATAATATTCTTCCTTCGCAAATA
>JAFDZU010000043.1 GCA_018266765.1 Bacteroidota bacterium | reverse complement strand
ATCATACTTTTTGATACACAACCGAATTTTTCAACTGTCTTATTTAATAAAGGAGTATCCAATGAAAAAAACGTACATAATGTTGCTCATATTCGTATCCACTACAGTAGTTATGATGGCACAGAAAATCCCTTTCCGTGTAGAGCGACTCATTACAGATTATCGAGGTGTGGTATCGAACGGCACATCTATTCTCTGTTATGGCGACTACGGTATCATTACCCATACAGATAATTTTGGTGAATCTTGGAAACAACACTCTATTGGTGATAAATACAGCATCAAAAAGATTATCGCTGTTGGCAATGACTACATTGGAGTTACAGAATATTCACTCATAAAATCACAGAATAACGGATATAGCTGGCTCCAGAAGCCACTATCGGAAACTCCTAAAATTGTAGATATGGCACAAGTAGGTGCAAACTTTTATGTACTCACTACTGATGGGGTAATAGTCGCAGATGCCGAACTCCGTATTAATTCAACTATACTTCAATTAGACACCAACACACAGTACCGCGAAATTGCTGCCGACAGTTCAAATCTCTGGATAGTCTTCAAAGATAAGTATGTTCTCCATTATGACATTACAACCGAAAAAACTGATACAACCGATATTATTAAATTGGCAAATTATCATAATGATCCCCCTTATCCCATCCGAATTTCAGACATAAAATTCATAGAAGGAGCAATGTATGTTACAATCAATACGGACTATGAAACTACTTCTGTGGACAATATTGTACTCTCGAAAGATAGAGGCAAAAGCTGGGCAATAATTTCGCCCAATAGAGGAGTTAGCAGAGGCAACTGTTATACGATACTTGACAATGTGTTACATTTTCTTCGTCCTCGACCGCACGGTAAGAATAATTTATTTGCCATTGAATATATGAGAGTAGATTCTTCTCATTTTGCTGTTGATACTTCGTATTTTACAGTTATCAACAAGGGGGATAGTGCAGAACGGGAACTAAGCTATCCACTAATAAGGGGTGAAATTTATACGTATAGCCAAATGCTCCGTATTACCCCCGATACCCTGATAGGTGTTGGGGCAAATAAGTTGATTTCTATGTCGTATAATGGTGGCAAAACTTGGAAGATGCAATCATATTTCAGATATGAAAGTGACATACCTGATGATATAATTTGTCTGAATCCCGATACCATGTTTGTATTTAATTATTTATCGTATTATCGGACGACTGACGGTGGGGCAACGTGGCTACCGCAAAAACATACGAGCGACAACCCTCAACTCTACAGCACTATCTCCGCACCAATAGTTCGGTATTTTAATAAGAAGGGTAAAGGGTTCTTGGTTGCAACAACAAAGTCTCGGGCTGACTCGAATGTACTGTACACGGATGATTTTGGTGAAACTTACAGAAACTATGGCGTTGATTCAGTATTCAATAGATCGTCGTTTGACGGTGATGTGGGATATCTCTTTCAAGATGGGGTAGCTTTAGAGGATGTGGTACTTTTTGTAGTTGGTAAGATTTCTACTCCAATGAAGAATCCTGTGGTGATGAGATATTCCCAAAATTTTCACTTGATAGATTCTGTAAAGCTCAACGCAGAAAGAATCATAAGTTTAAGTACGTTGCCCAACGGCTCAATTATATGTCTTTGCTTAAATGGCGGCACTTATTCTATCGCTGACAGCGCAGGAAATGCACCCGGCTATACGTATAGTTATTTTTTACTTCATTCCACTGACCAAGGCAAAACATGGGATAGCATTGGAATACAAATTCGTCAACCTCTTCTCTTTAACTCGTTTAATAATCAGTATTATTATTCAAATCAGGTTCTTCCTTATACGATTACGGAAGGTAATAATCTCATTTTTCCGACTGGAGGAACTATCAACTACCGCTATGATTATAGTGTAAATACATTTGATTCAACCGTTAAACCAAAGATAAATGAAAATAAATATCGTAATACATCATTTAGTTTTGCTCGGAAATGGTATGTCGACTCTGACGATGATAACTTATATTCGACAAATACTATTTTGGAAAACAAATTAATATGGGATTCAGTGAGAGTAGAAGATATTTTCTCCAACTGGGATAATGCTACCTCTTCGATTATTTCTACTTGTTCATTTAATGACACATCGGCACTCATGATAATTGGTCGTTCTGCTACCGTAGGGGCATTCGCCAACTATAAAGCAAATTTAGTTAAGTTGTCACCGAATCTCCCTCCGACAGCTGTTGAAGAAAATCTGATTTCTGAATTGAAGACAATGCTATGGAATTCTTATCCATATCCCATGCCTGGTAGGAATGTAATACGGTGTACTACATATTGGAATTCCATTTTTAATATTAATGATGCAACTATTAAAGTCTATGATGTATATGGAGCTAATGTACCATCACAAAACATAAAGATTAATAAGGTTTTAGATTATATGGGAATATTAGAGTGGAACTGTTCTGACGTACCTTCGGGAGTTTACATTATTCAAATTTCGCTTGGCGGAGAATCACATAGTTTCCCTGTGATGGTAATTAAGTAATTTTGGTGTTTTGAGTTTCATTTAATTTCAACGATACAAAAATAGCTCAACAGAAGATAATCATATCTATATACTGAGATTTCAATATAAATTACTGCCTCCAACATGAATTTACACAATTTAACCCAAGTGAAACTTATATAAACAAGTCTTAGATGAACGTCTGCATCGCTTAAATGAATGTCTGCTTTGCTTAGATGAACGTCTGCATCGCTTAGATGAATGTCTGCAATGCTTAGATGAACGTCTGCATCGCTTAAATAAACGAGCTGAGAGCTAAGAATAGGAGTGTCCAGAATTTTGTGTAAACTATAATTATCAATTTCCTATCCTTCCGGAGGGCGGTGTAACTACTTGTGTTTTGGTTGAAATATCTGTGTTTCACCGTGATAAAATTTGCAGTTGAGTTTTCGTATTATTTCTTCCGTTTAAGGCGATAGAGTTCCACAGCTTTGAGGTGTTGGGTGTATGTTTTGGAGAAGGTATGGTCGCCGTCGCCGGTAGCCACAAAATAAATATAGTCGTGTTTTTCGGGTTCGAGTGCGGCTTCAATCGAAGCGATACCGGGCGAATTGATAGGGCCGGGTGGCAACCCTTCGTATTTATAGGTGTTATATGGGCTATCAATTTCTAAATCCCGATATAATAAGTGCCGCTGTTCGCCGAGTGCATATTGAACAGTCGGGTCAGCTTCGAGTTTCATATTTTTGCTGATGCGATTGATATACACACCTGCAATACGACTGCGTTCGTCGGGTTGGGGTGTTTCGGATTCCACAATCGAGGCAAGAGTTAATATTTCGCGACGAGTTTTATCCGCTTTTTTGGCAAGTGCGGCAAACTTATCCGTCCAAATTCTGTCTTGTTCATCGAGTAATTTATCAAGAACTTCCCCAACCGGTTGTTTCCAGAAAAAATTATACGTATCCGGCATTATAAATCCCTCCACGCTTTTACCCTTGATATTTCGTGCTCGAAGCAATGAATCAGACGTGGCAAGTTTCATAAACTCTGTGGAATCAATTCCCACTTGTTTGGCGGCAATCGAAGCAAATTTCGTGAGTGAAATACCTTCGGGAAACACTACATTCACCGTAAAAGATTGTTTCCCTGAAAAAATTGAACGCAAAAGTTGCCAATGAGATTGATGCGCCGAAAAGCGGTAATACCCTGCATACAGTCCTTTCCCGTAAAGAGTTGCATATATCTTTGCAGACCATTTAAAAATAAACGGCGAACTTATTGCTTTTTTCTCGGCGAGAATATCCGTTGCTTTGCTAATGGTAGTTCGTGTGGGAATCTGAATATCAATCTGCTTCGTAATCGGTAGCGGTTTGAGTAATTGCCAAGCGAATACTCCCGCAAGCAGGAAGCAAACAACGACAATCAGCAGAAATATTCTTTTCAGTTTCATGTTGGAATGCTTTTCGGGAATCTACAGGTAAAATTCTACAGACGCACTGCGGTCAGAAGTGCTGTTGATAGAAAATTCAGTTTTGGAATACTCCGCATAATGCAAAGCAACTTCTTGTCCGATAGTAACATTAGAATAAAAATTCTCGGGAACGGAATATAGCTTTTCGCCGAGGGTTACTATTAGAGAAGTCCGCCTATTTTTTGTATTTCGCGTTTTGTCGGCAATTGTTGTTCGGCGGATAACTTTCATACCTGATGTTATGTCTTGATTGAAAGGAGTAAGTATTCGCGGAATGCGAAGTACTTGAATAATCGACGGCAGTAGCACTATTACCAAAACTATATTTAACCGAAACGATTGAAGAAATAAGATTGGATTAAAGTCCGAAGCCAAAAACTTAAATGCCAGAAAAAGCCACAGCGTAATCAACGCCCATTTGAAGGAACGAACCACACGCTTATTGCGTGTACGGCGTAGAAATTGTTCTTCGGCAGAATCAAGCGGATAAGAGGTTTCGCTGAATTCGGCAGTCGTAAAACTTCGAGCATCACCAAGAGGCGAGCCGTCTAATTTAGTCGTGGTTAATTGATTACCGCTTATGCCCGTTGCACTTTCGATTAATCGAATATCGAGCAGAGTTCCGGCATGAGGAAGTTTTGTAATTTCGATACAATCTTTAACGTGAAACTTATTATAATTAAGTGAAGTTACTTCGACTTCTTTTCCGCCGAGAATGAATGTGTAGGTATCACTACTTTGCGAATTGCTTCGGGAGGAATGGGTTTCTTTTTTGTCTTCAATTTCACCGGTAATTATTGTTTTTACCCCACCTTGTATATCCTTTCGTTGTCGGTAGAAATTAAGAAAAACAATTGCAATCGCCACAAGCGCAAAGATTGGAGCAAAAATTCTAAACGGAAGAAAATCCTCACCCAGAATAAAAAAAAACGTAGCCGCTCCGAGCATAATTACCAATACAATAAATGATAGAATAGTTCCTAAACGGTAATCTTTGCGGAGCTTTTCTATTTCATCGGGGGAGAGGTAAACAGTTTTTTCGGAGTAATTCATAGTGGTTCATACATCTTGAATTAAATGAAATCAGATTGCTAAAATAATAAACTCAACGCGTCTATTTTTCTGCCGGTCTTGCTCGGTATTATTCGGAGCTATGGGCTGAGTTTTGCCTAATCCTTGTATTTCGATTTGATTGCTTTGCACACCTTGATTCACAAAAAAATCTAGAACTGCTTGAGCTCGCTCTTTTGAAAGTTGGAGGTTATATTCATCATTTCCTATATCGTCTGTATGCCCGTTAATCATAATTCTGACACTTTGGTTCCGCCGAAGTACATCCGCCATGCGTCGAAGCTCGGAATAGGATTCAGGTTGAATAATAGATTTATTAAAATCGAAGAAAAGATTGTTCAAAAGAACTTTTTGACCAACTTCGAGTGGAACAAGTGAAAGGTCGAAGCGAATTATTTGGAACTGCTTCAACTCACGCAAATCTAAATGCTCCGAAACTGGAATTGCGCTATCAGCTTCGGCACGAAAGCCATACAAATTTCCGGCAGGAAGTACGATTTTATATTCTCCTGTCTTGGGGTTTGTTTGTGCCATTCCTACTTCTCTCCCTGTTTTTAAATCTTCGTAGAGAATTGTTGCCCGAACGGGATGTTGGGTCTTAACATTATAAACATGACCTTCGACAAGAACAGCAGGGGCTACTTGCAGTGATGGTGGTAAAATAATATGATATATATCACTATTGTCAAACCGTCCGCGTGTTGAAACATAATAGGCATTTACTCCTGAAACATCCACCGAATAATAAGCATCACCACCGGCAGAATTTACTTTCGGTCCCATATTTTTGGGCTCGCTCCAATTTAGCCAAGTAGAATCCAATCTTGTACTTACAAATATATCTTTATCTCCGTAGCCATTATGTCCGCTCGACGAAAAAAACATTGTTCGTGTGTCCGGTGCTAAAAACACGGTGGATTCATCGCCCGCGGTATTAATAGTTCTTCCAATATTTCTTGGTCTTGTCCATGTAGAATCAGATTCTTGAAAACTTACATAAATATCTTGATTTCCTGCACCTTCATCTCGGTTAAGACAAGAAAGAAGTGTCTTGCGGTCGCTCGAAAGGCAAAAATGTCCATAATTATTACGGCTGTAATATCCTACTATATTTAGAGCTTTTGGAATACTCCATCCACCGTCATCGGTTCGTAATGAAATTGATGTGCCGCCGCGTGGAGCGGCATTTCGTACATATTCATTACCAAGGAGCATTCGAGTTCCATCGGGTGTTATTGAGCATACAAAATTCGGATAAATATCATTAAGCGGGGCACCGATATTCTTTGCTTTTGAGAACGATTTACCATCAGGCATAAGTTCAGAATACCAAATATCCGTTGCTTCGGATGAACTGATATTTTCAGCATGGTTGCTTCTGCTGAAATAGAGTGTTTTACCATCGGGTGAAATAACAGGAGCAAGTTCGTTTGTGCCTGAATTTATTTCGGTTCCCATTTTTTCTACTTTGATTTCGGAAGCAAACTGCGTTACGTTGATTTCGGCATGAACACTATCGGGCGCATTACTCAGGGCAATTGCATCAATCAAATTCCAATCCGGAACTGCTCCGGTATGAAGATGAATTTCAACATCAGTTATTCTAAAATTTGGTGGCTCAAAGAAAATATTTAATACTCTTCCTTCTGTTCCAGCAGGACTCGGAATCACCTGATAAACTGTATCCATCTCGGCTTCTTCGCCATAGACGACAACCATTCCAACTGCTCCGGGATTCAACGCTTCTACAATAGCAATTTGTCCGGCATACATCGGCTGTTGGAAACCCACACGAATAATTTCCACACGATTTGCAAATTCTTTTTGATTCTCTTTGTCTTCATATTTTGCCGCCCAAGCACACGGATTTTGAGTGCCACGATATGAATAAAGATTTGGTTTCCCCAATAATTGTTCTGCTGAAAACGGGCCGTGCTCGTTGAATGACGAACTTACATACACTATTCGTGAGGCCCATTGAGTAAGAGTTGGGTCAACCGAAGTTACGTATTCTTTAGTTTTTTTTATAATGGTAGTCGTGGGTTTGTGGGGTTTTTGCTGTTGTTTAGTGCTTATAATTTCACTTGCAACAGTTGTTTGAATAATAGATGGGAACAACAGTAAAAAAATAAATATAATGCAGCGAAGTATTCGTTTTACATTGAATGAAAAGTAGTAAGCTAAAAAGAATTGTGTCATATATGAAATCATGTTGTCGGTATAATCTACGGTATAATTGTAACTTGTCGGATATTCTGCTTTAAAATAGAGTTTGGACTACAAAAAAATAATCCTGAAGGTTTCACGTTTGAGGTATCGCCCTAAGGATTATTAGTGTACTTATTCATTTTCCAACCGTCAAATATAGGAAGAATTCCATTATGAAAATAATTTTGTTTCGGCAACTTTCATGCCGTCTAGTTTTTCTGCTGATGCTTCTTGGAAGTACATCACTCTCAGCACAAAAACTTTTGATACCAATGGATTTATCACAAACCGACCATTTAAAAGCGTATGGACTTGCCTATTGGGGGCTTACCAAAAACATTGAAATTGATTGGCTGCTCAATTACCGAGCAGGTTCATTTATTATGGATTATGCCGAAAACATCGCATCAGAATGTCGAATTCGAGGAGTGTATTTCGAGCAAATAGACGGAGCAACCGCCTCCGCAATTTATTCCGAA
Source organism: Bacteroidota bacterium (assembly GCA_018266765.1). Classification (GTDB taxonomy): domain Bacteria; phylum Bacteroidota; class Ignavibacteria; order Kapaibacteriales; family UBA961; genus JADJXV01. The sequence goes on along the minus strand of JAFDZU010000043.1, from coordinate 30,064 downwards.
GTACAAGGCGAGAATACGAATATGGATGCTGTACGATTAGAAAAACCACCCAAAATTGCTGTTTATACTCCGCCCGGTTCACGTCCGTGGGATGATGCGGTAACGCTTGCTCTCGATTATGCCGAAGTAAAATATGACAAAATATGGGATGAAGAAGTTATCGGCGACAAACTCAAAGATTATGATTGGCTCCATCTTCACCATGAAGATTTCACCGGACAATACGGAAAATTTTATGCGAGTTTTGCCGCCGCACCGTGGTATATTCAACAAGTTGCACTTTTAGAAAGTACCGCTAAAAAGCTTGGATTTAAGAAAGTATCCCAGCTTAAAAGTGCGGTAGCCCAAAAGGTTCGTGATTTTGTAAATTCAGGCGGGTTTATTTTTGCAATGTGTAGTGCTACTGACAGTTACGACATTGCTCTTGCCGCCGAAAATCTTGATATTTGTGAGCAAATGTACGATGGAGATGGTGCTGACCCCGATGCAAACAGCAAACTTGATTTTACTCGAACGTTTGCATTTGAGAATTTCCAGCTTTATATGGATCCGTTCAAATACGAGTATTCAACAATTGACGTAGATGCCAATACCCGTGCTAATATTAATGACAATGACTATTTCACTCTCTTTGATTTCTCTGCTAAATATGACCCTGTACCAACAATGCTCACCCAATGCCATGCGAACGTTGTCCATAATTTTCTTGGGCAAACTACTGCATTTCACAAAGGAATTATCAAAAAATCCGTAACTCTACTCGCTGAAAAAGACGGCACAGACGAAGTAAAATATATTCACGGAAATATCGGTCGCGGAACATTTACGTGGTACGGAGGGCATGACCCCGAAGATTATCAGCACGCAATCGGAGACCCGCCAACTGACCTCTCGCTTCATAAAAATTCACCGGGATACCGATTGATTTTGAATAATATTCTCTTTCCGGCGGCTAAGAAGAAGAAACAGAAAACTTAAGATTATTTTTTGAATGATAATCTTTAATGCTTGTAAAATACTTCCTTCTGTAAACCTCAGAAAATAGATTCCTTTTGGCAGTAAATTTCAATATTTAATCACTTTACTCCATTGTGATTTGCCGGTATTGTTATCTGTTACAATTAAAAGGTACACTCCTGAAGATAAGTGGCTAAGATCAATTTTAGTCTGATTGTCAGAAAGTGAAATGGTTTCTTGACAAGTACCAATGAGAGAAGTCAAAACCATACTGGAGTTTTTCGATGCTCCGCTTACATAGACGAAGTCACGGGTTATACTTGGTGACACCAGGATATTTGGAAGTGAATTCTGTGGTTCATCGGCTGATATTGTTTTGTTGACCAAAACATCAAATTTATCCACAGCCAATCCACCATTTTTATCTAATGCCATAACATATATTGTGGTGCTCCCTTCATCTCCTCCCGAGAGTATAAGATTTTGATTAACAATTTTTGCCTCGATAAGAGCTGTATCCTCATTTGTAACAAAAAACAATAAGGAGTCGCCCTTACTATCTGCAAATACTTCACGCAAATCAATAACATGACTTCCAAAACCTTTGGGTAGTTTCACATCACCAATAGCTTTGACTACTTGTGGAGATTCGTCAGTCAAGGATCGTTTGGGTTTCCAATAATAGTAGTTTACGTATTTGAAACCTAAGTTGTATACACCGCAATCAGTTCTGACAAGGATTAGTTGAAATTTTTCGTTAGGGGTTGGACTGCCATTCGTATGAATTAAACTTTCATTATTTGCGTTTGGTGTAAGTAACCAAGAAGCACCGGCATTATTTTTCCACGAGATTTCTCCTTGAGTTTTTATCAGATTTCCGGTGTGTTGCGGTGTATTATTGGGTACTCTCTCGTAACTGCCTAATGCTATTTCAATAGGAGTGGACTCACGCATCAAGCCGAATCTTTTTTTGTAATGCTCACCTCCAAATTTTAGGGAAATAACTCCCGGGTAAACATCACCTTCAACTGACTGATACAGTTCCAAAAAGAAATCCTGTCCCTGATATGGACAATCGGCACCGGTTTTCAGTTTTCCTTCTGTAAAACTTGGAGTAACCTGCCATTGAACATTGGCTTTGTTTTTCCAATAATATTTACCATTTTCTTTAATGATGTTTCCTTCATGCCATGAGTTTTGTATAACATCCAATGAATATGAACCAATCAATTCATCCATGCTAAGGTGATTAAACTCAGCTTTACTACCTTGGTCAATTCTGGTTATCAGTTTCCTTGCCAAGGGTGTGCATTGAAGTTGTAATCTCTTATGCAATGTTTCGGAATAGTAGTCAGTTTCAAACTGTCCCACGAAGTCGGTTGCCCAAAAGTTGCGGTCAAACCAATCGTGACCTTTCACTTCTAATTTCAATTCAGGATAAATACGAAACAAATGGTGGAAAAACTCATGCTGAAGCCATTGTGGCAGGTAGATTCTCCGCTCAATCTCGGTGTAAATACCTTTACCGAGGTGAGCCGGTTTGCGGACTACCCACTTATCGTCAGCGATAAAGATAGGACCTCCTTTGTTATCTGCACCCATGCCACCGGTAATAAAGGACTCATCGTCAAATACCGGCAGATCAGGAACGTGCGATGGATAACTAATCAAAAACCAATCCGTACTATCTTTGGCTTCTTTTGTCAGTGCATTTAATACTGACCCGTAATCGCCTCCTGCAACGTACGGTTTTTTTGTTGATACATTTACAGGCAGGCACATTGTATCAAGCTCGATAAATCCGATGTGTACGTCCAACGTACCATTGGTTATTGCCTTCACATATTTGGTGAACAAATCCAACGACTGTCGGACAATCCGGTAGTTATTTTCTTTGAGTTTAGGATCTAAAGTATGGGTAACAAATTTTCCCGTACCATTTTCCAATTCAGCTTTTGTCGTAGGTTGAATACCTTTGGAACAACCCACTAATACTATATTCATGTTGACCTTCTTTACCTTTGGGGTAGGATTAGGGTTGAGTCCATACGCAACAATATCTTCCATCATCCTTAAGCCATAGTAGGCATGCGGCGTACCAACATTAGCACCATTAGGAGCATTCCAAAGTTGCCACCATACATTATTGCCAACGGGATATATTTTGTACAAGTCATCTATCTTTAGTTTTGCCTCGCCATAATTTCCTGCATTTATTGCATCTTCTGCTTGGATAAATGTGGTTAAAGCTTTAATCGAGTGAGAACTAAATGCACTTTTGCCTCCATAACATTCGAAAAATTGATCTAGTGTTGCGGCTTCGCAATCTCCTTGTGCTTTGGCAATAGCAGGAAGAGAAAGAAGGCAAAGTGTTTGAAGAATGAGAACTCTATATAGTCGGTTGATAGTCATAATTTATTTGAATATATTGCCCTATACTACTACTCATCACGTGTGTAATAACAGGGAGAATTATGTAGAAATATGAAGCGGAATGTAAACGGTTTGAGCACCTGCTTTTTTTACAATATTACGTTAATTACGTTCAATCTCCAAACCCGCAAAACAGTAGTTCTTATTTTTTTTATAAAATTGCGTTAACTACATTCAATCTCCAAATGTGCAAAATAGTTGCGCTCTGCCACAATTTGTATACTATAAGCCGTTGGTGTTGAGTACAATATTATTTGTAGCTAATTTTTGTTCCAGCCGTATGGTTTTGCAGTCTATCTTGCGTCTGTGACTTTCCATAATTCCGTTGTTATTTAGATTATCTCCTAATAATGATAAATTAAACATCCATAAAGCACTGCATTTTTTCATATTACCATTATACTCCCCATATCATGAACAATCATTTTAAATAATATTCTATTTCCGGTCGCCAAGAAGAAAAAAACAGAAAAGTTAGAATAAATTCAATTCTAACTTTTTAATTTTAGTGTAATTAATAATTATTATTGAATAATTATTTTTGTTGATTGCAAAGTATTACCTTTAATAAACCTCAGAAAATAAATTCCTTTTGGTAAACTTGAAAGGTCAATTTCATATCGAGTTTGATATGTAGAACTATCAAATTCATAGACTTTCTCACCAAGTATATTGAAGATTACCGAAGAAGTGATATCGCCTGCATTGTTAATAGAAAATATTCCGGTGGAAGGATTTGGGGTGATTGTAAGATGAGGTGTAGTTGTATTTTCACTAATTCCATTCGGCTGTTGAATTGCTTTTTTGCGAAGAACAAATGCTCCGAATTTGGGGAATTGAGAAAACGGAATTTGTTTCGAACCGACGGCTTGGGCGAATGTGTGTCCTGCCATCGGTACGGTAATGATTCCATTTGGTGTATAGGTACCGATGATAGTATCATTATAATAATCCATAGCATTTATCAGTTCGTACTGCTCACCTTCTTTTAGTCCGCTATTGGAAATATTTATTTGTACAGATTCGACACTATCCCAATTATAAATTGCTATGTGGGCACGACCTTTCTCGTATTTATTCGGGATTACAAAATATTCTAAGCCCTTTGTAGGAATATCTTGAATGTAAGTATTTTGGGTGTAGTCGGTTTGTGCAAAACCCCATAAATACACTCCATATACAGCAGAAATTCCCCAATAATTGTATTACCTTTTACCGAAGCATCAAATATCGGAGTATTGTTCAATCCTAATCGTGTTTGACAGGTCAAGTAATTGCTGTCTAATATCATATTCTTCACACCATAATTCAAACCAAACGCATTGACAGGAGGGCGAGGAGTATTTATTCCTGAATATGTGTAATTATGTTTTATTACAGTATTATACACAGGATTGTTTACTCCATTGGCAACTACAAAGAAATTATGAGTTCGGGAATTATTCCCCACTCCGCCCAAATTTTCCGAAGCCGCTCCTCCATTAAAAACTATATTCCTCTGAATATCGAAATTACCGAGCGCAGACGTGGTAGTCGTCTGCCACACTTTTATTCCATAGCCGTAGGTGCTGAATACAATGTTATCGTGGATAATTTTTGTTCCAACTGTATCATTTTGCAGATACATACCGTGTCCGTGACCTTCCATATTTCCGTTGTTGTTTAGATTGTTTCCGATGTGATAAATCAAACATCCATAAATCTCTGCATTTTTTGCGGTTTTCCATGATTCCATGCCACTTCCCATATCATGTACAATCATATTGATTAACTTTATGTTTTCGGCTGTGCAGGTTATACTTCCACCAATGTCATGGTTTCTGTCGGTAGAGTAAGAATTCGTAACTTCAATTCCCCAGAACCACGTATAACTACAACTCCCGAGGTTGAAGTACAAACTATAGGTTTGCTGACCATCAATCGTAACTCGTTCATTATTATAATTTCTAAAAATAATAGGTGCAGAAGCAGTTCCGTTGGTGCGGCAACTAAAAGAAGTTTGAGCGTCGAAGCTATTGGTGTAAACGCCACCTAAAATCCAGACAGTATCTCCTGCCTTTAAAGCCGGCGGATGATTCAACGCAGTTTGTAATTGCCAAGGATTTGAAATACTTCCGCTACCCGTTGACAATGCTGTGCTTGAAACGTAAAAACTTCCTGCTCGAGTTATTCCGGCAGAAAGTAGTAATACCAAAGTAAGTTGAAAAATTTTCATAACGAATAATATATATTGTCAAGTAATAATAAAATATATAATTACATAAACATTTAGAATGTTCACTTTCGGTTTATTCTTTAACAAAACTACGAATTACACTTCCAATTTTGATAAAATACAAGCCGTTTGAAAGCTCGTCTATATTTATATTTTGACTGTTAAGTGTGTTATCTGTTGATTGCTTAACCGACTTTACCAATATTCCGATACAGTTAAACAGTTCTATAGTAGGACAATTTCCCGAATGAATTTTAATTGAATGGTGTGCAGGATTAGGATACACAAATGTTGATTGAGAAATTGGGTTCTCAATTCCTGAAGTTTTCCCTGTAATACCGCTGATACTTATTGGTGTACCGACGCTTGTATTGAAATAACTTCCACTTGCAGAAGTTGTAAGTTTTAAGGTTTTCACTTGATAATAGTTATCTCCTTCATAAGGAAGTTCATCAGTAAATACTGTATCGGAAATAGGTGTGGAATTTAATAATTGATAGTTCCCGAGCGGTGTATTTGAACTGTAAATATAGTATCCTAATTTGCCGGTTTCATTACTTGCCGTCCAATGAAGATTTACTTTTGTGTTGTTGGATTGTGCGGTTATAATCACATTTGTTGGTGGTTCTATGTAATGCAATCGCAATGTTGGGTCGCCCATTAGCGCGATATGAATTGCATTTGCGGCATAATTATAAGAATAAATATCTGCGTTATTTTGGGTAATCATGGCGCAATATCCAATCGGATACCCCAACGCCATTGCATGATTTTGCCAGTGCGGTCTGCCACTCCACGCATTGGTCAAACCATTTTCGGTAGCCGCAAGCGGCGGCACGAAGCAGATTATTTTTATTATCCCAATCACCAAAATTACTTCCAAACAACATATTAAAAATTGCACCCTTGCGAAGTAAAAAACTATCAGTAGCACAAACTCTTCCACATTCAGTGTATGTACCGCCGCCTGCACCGTATGCAAACAACAGATTTTGCGGCGCACAGTTTTGGAGCAAATCACCTTGAATAATATTTTTAGGGCCAAACATTGCTGTAAAATTGCGCCAGCCCAAACTACCAAATGCACCTTTCGTTACCTCGAATCTGTCATCAACGACTCCTTTTTCAACGGTTATTGTTTTTTTGAATCTAAAGTTATGTGCTTTTCTAAAATATTGCTTGGTTAATTCCACTTCGGAAAGCGGGAATAACGGAAGGTTCGAAAGGTCAATTCGCCCTAAAAAGTATTTTACTTTGCCCGGAAGTTTAGTGTTGTCGAATTTACCATCACCCGGCAAATTTTTATTTTCCGGTCTAATGCCGTCGGTGCTAGTTACGGTATCTGTCCAATTATCATAGTCAATAGCGTAATAAACGTCCGCCGGCCAACAGCCGCTATGCTCTACATGACCGTCGGGCGCATAGACAAAGTTCGGGTCTTTGCCGAAATTACCGGAATACGGCACCGGAATATGTCCAAGCAGAATAACCGAAGTTAGCCCGCCGGAAAGTTTCTCGAAACGATTAATTTCACTTTTTACAAATTGAACAGCATCAGTTTTGGATACTCGAACCGAATATACTTGCCAACCATCAGAGGCAATATCCATCATATAGCTCTGTAATTCATCGGGGATTGATTCTGCCAAATTTTTCTCAATAACCACCAACGCATTACCTCTGTGATGAACAACAGGCACTTCAAATCCACTAAGAAGATAAGTAATACCCAATAACGTTGCACCGTTCAGTTTTTGAATATTGTATTCATATTCCTCACCAAGTGTGACATCAGTATCAGTCCACATTGTATCAGTTCCGGCGACTGAACCTTTAATTGCTCCCCAACTTTGGTCATCTTTTGATTTTCTGAAAATAGAGTAGGACGTAACTCCCGTTGCTATTTTAGCCCATCGAATCGAAATGGATGGAGGTGATTTTGTAACAACAACTCGTGTTTGAACTGTGTAATCTACATTTGTTTGAGCTTGCGCAATTGTTCCGATAAGAAACAATGCAAAAAGCAAACTGAGTTTATATGGTTTGTAGTTTTTCATGCTTAATAAAAATTATATGCAAATATACTATATTATTACAAGTTATCTATAAATTGGCAACTAGTTTTTATTTCAACAGCACTATTTCCGCTCTGTTTCAGCAAATCTTGCTTTCTTGTCTTCTGCACCTGTATGTGCATTCAGATGTTTTTTACTTGTGATATTATCCCAATCTCTCCAAAAAATACGTCTTCATCTTTCCTTTCCCCTTAATCTCAATCTCATCTCGCTCTTCAAAAGTTATTCCTCCCAAGTCGTCATTCGTCATGTCCATTCTATTCTGCAAGTGAAACACAAATTCCTCACTGACGTGGATTTTGTTCGGTTCGCCGTGCGATTCCATACGGGCAGCCGTATTCACGCTATCTGAGTAAATATCATAGACAAAACGGTTTTCACCAACAATACCACCGAATGCAGGACCAATGTTGATGCCAATTCTGATATTGAATATTGCGCCTTTAGGAAGTGAAGAGCGGATGTCATCGGGAAGTTTAATGTCACCCATCATTTCAATTGCGGCTCTTGCAATTCGCTCTGCATGGTCTTCGCAAGTAATCGGCGCACCGGCAACCGCCATGTAACCATCACCAATCGTTTTAATTTTCTCACAACCATGCTTTTCTATTATTCTATCAAATTCACCAAACACATAATTCAAAAAGCCAAGCACTTTACGTGCAGGCATTTTGGAGGCAATCGGAGTGAAACCGACGATATCGGCGAAGAGGATGGAAACGGACGTGAAATAGTCGGCAATGGTTTCTCCTTTAATAAGGCGTGTGGCTATACTTGCAGGTAAGACCTTGTGGAGTAACGAGGTTGTTACATTCATTTCTGCATCTGCTGCGGCTTTGGCGATAGCAATTTCCTTATCCCGCTCGGCAACTTTGCGCTCATATCCAAAGTTTCGAATCACGTTCTTTGTATCGTCACTGCGAATTTCAACATAGATTTCATGGTACTTCTGAAAACATCTATCTGCTTCTTCCCACTTGTTTTCATTACGGTATAAATTCGCTAGTGATTTGTAAAAATCACACTGGTTTTGTTTTTGGCTAACATCTTTGTAGTAGTCAATTGCCTTGAGTAAGTACTCTTCCGCCTTCTCCGGATTGTAGCCGTCAAAACTTTTCTCGGCATAGAGTTCGCCGATATTACCGAGATTATTTGCAGACAGTTCTTTTAACCCGAGTTCTTCGGTCATATCCATTGCTAATTTCATGTATTTTAATGCAATTGAATACTCCCCCATCCCCTTGTAAAAATACCCGATGTTAATGTAACAACGTACGATGCTTACCTTGAATCCCATCTCCTCAGAGATAGTCAGAGCATTCTGTAGATACTCAATCGCCTTGGGGTAATCCAACATCCTGCAATACACAATTCCTATATTGCTGAGCATATTTGCCACTGCGTCTTTTACTCCGATTTCTTCAACAAGAGAGAGTGATTTATGAAAGTATTCTAATGTCTGAGGATAATCCTCAATATCAATGTAAATTCTCCCTATGCTACTGAGATTATTAGACATCCATACCTTATTTCCATTTTTTTCATTCATCGCAAGAGCCTGACCGTAATACTCCAATGCGCGTGGATAATCCATAAGATTGTGATAGACAGATCCTATATTATGAAGCGATGCTGCAATGTTGTTTTCATCCCCGGACTCTTCATAAAAAGCCAACTCTTTATGCAAATTCTCCAAAGCAAGAGGATACTCGGCAATTGCATGATATGCCACTCCGATGTATCCGTGGTTACTGGCAATACCTTCAGAATTCCCGAGTTCTTCCTAGACTGCGAGTGCTTTCGTAAAATACTCCAAAGCAGCAACAGAATCGGAAAGGTGTTCGTAAACTATCCCAACATTTCTTAATGACAATGCAATTTCGGGCTGATTGTCCAAATTTAACGCAATGGCAAGCCCTGATTTAGCAAAAGCAAGTGACTTAGATGCCATTCCTCTCCGCCAAAGAGATTCGGATAGTAGTCGCAACGCAACAGCGTTATGGAGCACAGCAGGCAGCGAAAGCAGCTTGGAAAGATTTTCCTCATCTTCATTTACCGGCGCACCATCTGATATACTCAGAGCTTTCCGGCATAGATGTTCTGCCTCGGCGAAGTTTTCCTTGGTATTACTGATTGCCGCCTGTATCAGCAGTTGTTCAATTTCATCATTTGTCATACAGTTGCTCCTGTTTTTTATTAATGTAATCTACGTTGTGTATTCTTGGCAAAATGCTACAATCTTCCCTTTAATTTTTCAATATCCAACCAATCCTAATTCAGACATTCTTCTTCAGAAAATACGTTTTCATCATTCCTTTACCCTTAATCTCCATCTCGCCACGCTCTTCAAATGTCAGTCCGTGCGAGGTGTTCTTCGTCATGGCAATTCTGTTTTGCAAGTGACGGTAGAAATCGTTGGAGATGTGAATCCTATTTGCCTCGCCGTGGCTTTCCATCCGGCTGGCAGTATTCACCGCGTCTCCCCATAAATCGTAGGCAAATTTCTTCTTGCCAATCACTCCCGCAACGACTTCCCCGCTGTGAATCCCGATGCGGAGTTGTATTTCCCCGCCGGTGGAAATTGATGTAAATTGCTTCATTTCTTCGAGCATTTCGAGCGCAAATTGCGCCATTGCCTCGGCATGGTCTGCGCGGGGAACAGGTGCACCAGCGACGACCATGTAGGCATCGCCGATGGTTTTGATTTTCTCCAGCCCATGCTTTTCGGCTAAGGCGTCAAATGCCGAAAAGATTCTGTCCAACCCATCTACAAGTTCTTCGGGGGTAATGCGTTGCGAGAGTTTTGTGAATCCTGCAATATCAGCAAAAAGTACCGACACACTTGGCAATTTCTCTGCAATAAGTTTCGTGCCGTCGAGCATTTTACCGGCAATGCTTGGCGGTAAAACGTTGTGGAGCAACTGCTCCGTTGCCTGATGCCTTGCATCGGCGGCGGTTTTGGCAAGCTCTATTGCTTTTTGTTGTTCGCGTATTGCTTCCTGTTCTTTTATTTCCTCGACATTTATCTCGTCTTTGAGTTTCTCATGCAATTCCTTCATTTCGAGCGCTTCCTTCCAGTGCTTCTGCACTTTGTAGAGCAAGTAGCAACTATGGTAGGCGTCACGTGCGATGTGCCTGGCTCCAAGTAATGTACCGTTGTCAATTGCTAATTTCAAATACTTCTCTGCCGCGGCGCTGTCTTGAGACAACTGTTTCTGTTCTGCATACAGGTTTCCAAGCGCCAACTGCCAGTGCAATTTCGGATACTCCGCCCCGATTTCTTCGGATAGGTGTAGTGCTTTGAGAAAATACTCCTGCGCCAATTCGTAATTTCCATTATCCCTATGAACGCTGCCGATATTGCCGAGATTTATTCCGTACGAGTTTTTATTGCCAATTTCTTCGTTAATAGCCAGTGCCCTTTGATAATACATGAGTGCACGATCATTGTCCGAGAGCAGATTATACACATTTCCGATATTGCCGAGAGTGATAGCAATGCCTGATTTATCGCCGATTTCTTCGTTAATAGCCAACGCTTTTTGCATATATGTGAGTGCATGGGGATAATCCGAAAGATACCCGTACACATTCCCGATGGTGCTGAGTGTGGTTGCAATGCCGGCTTTATTGCCGGTTTCTTCATTGATGGTCAGAGCACGATGCAGATGCGTGAGTGCCTGAGCATAGTCCGCAATTTCGGTGTATGCAGTTCCGATATTGCTGAGATTGGTTGCAATGCCGTTCTTATTGCCGATCTCTTCGTTGAGAGCCAGCGCCTTATGGTAATACGTGAGCGCTTGTTCGAATTCCAGGAGGTTGCGGTACATGGCACCAATGCCGGTGAGGTTTTTTGCAATGCCGGCTTTATTGTTAATTTCTTCATCGAGAGCCAGTGCCTTTTTGTAATACTCAAGCGCATTGCCGTAGTCCGACAGAGAATAATACACACGCCCGATATTGCCGATATTGCTCGCGATGCCGGCTTTATCGCCAACTTCTTCGCAGATAGTCAGCGCTTTATGATAATAGAAGAGGGCGGTTGTGTTGTCCGAAAGATTTGCATACACTGTACCGCAATTGCCGAGCGCTTTCGCTTTCAGTAAAGGGATATTAACTTCTTCTGCGATGTCAATGGAGGCATGAGCGAGGGTGAGTGCTGTTTGATAATCGCTGAGCCGCCATTTTGAGGTAGAAAGGGCGATGAGCGCAGAGCAATGCAGTGCCTTGATTTCATTCTTCGCCTGGTTTTCCTTCAAGCTGCCTGAGTGTTCGATCTTCGCGAGGAGGTTGTTTGCAAGTATATCTGCTGCGTCATAATTACCTGTGTAGTTGCTTTCCTCTGCCTGTGTCAACATGGCTTTAAGTTTTTCGTAATTCATGGCTTTGCTTTCTCCAGAAAATAGGTGATCATTGTGCCTTTTCCTTTGATATCCATTTTAGCACGAACAACAAAACTGAATGATGATTCACCAACTGCATTTTTAAATTCTTCGCTCACATGTATTCTTCCCGCCTCGCCATGACTCTCCATGCGGCTTGCAGTGTTTACAGCATCACCCCATAAATCATAGAGAAACTTATTCTCGCCCACGACACCCGCCACCGCAGAACCGCAATGCAAACCAATACGTACCTGTACCTCGGGAATAGAAGCAATCCACGATTTGTCGCCGTAATTGTCGGGAAAAGTAACAACAAGGTTTTGCATGACGTCAAGCAGTCTTAATGCGGCTTGGGCGGCGCGGTGGGCGTGGTCGGCTTGAACTACCGGTGCTCCGGCGACTGCCATATAAGCATCGCCAATGGTTTTGATTTTCTCCAAGCCACATTCCCGCATCACACCATCGGCGGCGGAGAAAATTGCATTGAGCAGATGGACCAACTGTTGTGCGGTAATGCTTGATGCAAGTGGCGTAAAATCAACTATATCCATAAACAGTACACTTACCGAGTCGAAGTGGTCGGCTATCGGGTTCTCACCCTTTATCAGGCGGGCGGTGATTTCTTTCGGAAGGATGTTGTTCAGAATTTTCTTTTCGCTTGCCGCTTGTGCCCGCTCTATGGCAAGTTTCCTGTCGGTGTCTTGCTTTTCCGCTTGCTTCTTCGCTTCTTCGCTTTGGACTTCCTTTTCTAACTCGTAGAATTTCTTGAAATGAAACTGTGATTCTTTCCAACGCTCTTGATTTTCGTACAAATCTGCAAGCGATTTGTGGAAGTGATACTGTTTTGCCCCAATTTCCTCGAATATTGCAATCGCTTTCAGCAAGTATTCTTCCGCTTTTTCAGGATTGTAGTCCTCAAAATCCTTTTTTTCATAAAGCGAACCGATATTGCCCGTTACGCTTGCGGCTCCCGCTTTATTTCCAAGTTCTTCGTGAGCGGCAAGGGCTTTGACGTAGTATTCCAATGCGCGGGGGTAGTCCGAGAGAGAATAGTACACTCCCCCGATATTGCCCGTTACGTATGCGACTCCTGCTTTATTCCCGAGTTCTTCGTGAGCGGCAAGGGCTTTGACCAAGTATTCCAATGCGCGGGGGTAGTCCGAGAGATTAGAGTACACATTACCGATATTACCCGTTACTCGTGCGGCTCCTGCTTTATCTCCGAGTTCTTCTTTCACGGCAAGCGCTTTGACGTAGTATTCCAATGCGAAGGGGTAGTCCGAAAGAGTAGCATACACTCCCCCGATATTGCCCGTTACGGTTGCGGCTCCTGCTTTATCTCCGAGTTCTTCGAACGCGGCAAGGGCTTTGACCAAGTATTCCAATGCGCGGGGGTAGTCCGAGAGAGAATAGTACACTCCCCCGATATTGCCCGTTACGTATGCGACTCCTGCTTTATTCCCGAGTTCTTCGTGAGCGGCAAGGGCTTTGACCAAGTATTCCAATGCGCGGGGGTAGTCCGAGAGATACACGTACACTTTCCCGAAGAGATTCATACACTTGGGTGTTACTTCGACAAGGGAATGTTCTTCGGCATGGGCAAGTGCTTGCCGGGCATATTCGAGTGTGGTGGCATAGTTTCCACGCCAGCATTCGGTAGTACCAAGGGAGAGGAGGGCGTTGGCGCGGAGTGTTTCGACTTCGCTCAACGACCCTTCTGCCGAGACAGTTGCGCTGTCGAGTCCTTCCAGCACCTTGTTTGCGAGCAGTTCTGCTTCGTCGCAGTTGCCGCTATTGCTTGCTGTGTTTGCTTCTGCAAGCAGGACTTGTAGTTCTTCTATGTTCATTGTTTTGCTTTCTCTAAAAAATAGGTTTTCATTTTTCCTTTGCCTTTAATTACCATCTCACCGCGAGGGATAAATTGTATCGGTAGCTCATTGAGCGTAGACGAAATGAGAGCGTTTCTAAATTCTTCGCTCACTTGTATCCTCCCTGCTTCGCCATGTGACTCCATCCGCGCCGCTGTATTCACCGCGTCGCCGTAAATGTCGTAGGCGAGTTTCCCCGTGCCGATGAGTCCCGCCGTGATTTCCCCGCAATGCAAGCCAATCCGCAAATGAAAAAGCGTACCCACCGGCAGATGTTCGCGGATTTCTTCCGGCAGTTTTATGTCCTCCATCATGTCCAATGCCATGAGCGCAAGTCGCTGGGCATGATTGGGATAGCGCACCGGTGCACCGCAGACGGCCATGTAGCCATCGCCAATAGTTTTGATGCGCTCACAGCCATGTTTGGCGGCGAGGGCGTCAAAATGCTCGAAGATGAAATTCATAAAAGCAAGCACAGCGGCAGGCGGCATTTTCGAGGAGATTTCCGTAAAACCGACTACATCCGCAAAAAGGATTGACGTGCTTTCGAAATGGTCTGCAATGCGCTCTTCGCCTTTAATTACGCGGTCGGCGATGGATCTCGGCAGGGTTTTGTGGAGGAGGCGTTTTGTTGCTTCTGCATCTGCACGCTCAATGGCGAGGGATTTTTCCCGCTCGGCGGCTTGTCGGCGCTGTTCCAAGAGGTTGGCTTGGTTTTTTGCCTCCATGTTCAGGGTTTCTTTTTCTAAGGCAATGAATTGTTCTAAATACTTGTGCGCCTCTTCCCAGCGCTGTTCGTTCTTGTAGAGATCCGCCAAGTACTGATACGCCTCGTATTCTATTTTTTTATTGCCTATTTCGCGGCTGATAGTGAGTGACTTGAGAAGGTATTCTTCCGCCCGGACCGGGTTGTAACCGGCAAACTCTTTAGCTGAACATACAACTCCGATATTGCCGAAATTGCGGGCAATGCCTTCTTTACTGCCGGTTTCTTCATAGAGAGTCAGAGCCCTTTGCATATATCTGAACGCCTCGGTGTAGTCGGAACGATTCAGATACATATTCCAGCCGATATTCGTGAGACTACTTGCAACGAGGTCTTTATTGCCGAGTTCCTCACTGATTGCCAGCGACTTATGTAAATACGTGAGCGTTTGGGCGTAGTCCGAAAGATGAGAATACACAAGCCCAATATTTATGAGATTGATTGCTAGCCATGCTTTGTTGCCTGTTTCCTGATTGATTGCCATCGCTTTGTGAAAATACTCCAATGCCTTGTCGGTAGAACCAAGTTCGTCATACACACGCCCGATGTTGTTGAAATCGGCTGCGATGCCGTTTTTATTGCCGGTTTCTTCATTGATAGCCAGCGACTTCTGATGATACTCTAAGGCATTGGCATAGTCCGAAAGATCATGATACACATTTCCGATATTTGTGTAGTTGATTGCAATGTCGTATTTACTGTCGAGTTCTTCATAAAGTGCCAATGATGTTTGGAAATACTCTAATGCTTTGGCGTTGTCCGAAAGAGAATAATACACAAACCCGATATTGCTGAGATTTCTTGCCCTTTCTTCTTCATTGCCGAGTTCTTCATTGATTGCAAGCGACTTATGCAAATACGTGAGCGCAGTGTCGTAGTCCGCAAACTTCAGATACGCAGCCCCGATGGCGTTGAGCGCTCGGGCTTTGAGGGCAATGATGTTGTGTTCTTCGGCAACGTCGAGCGCTTTGCATGCGTGGGTGAGCGCCGTTTGAAAATCACCGCGCCGCAAGCTGACTCTGCAAAGTGTAATGAGCGCGAAGCCGTGGAGTTCGGCATTTCCCTCACCGTGCCCTCTCCCAACGGGAGAAGGTTCTTCTTTTCTTCCGCTCTCCTCCCCCAAGAGAAGGTCGGGTTGAGGGTTTTCAATCTCTGTCAGCACTTGATTTGTAAGTACCTCTGCTTCATCGAAGTTGTCTTTGAGGTTGTGTTCTTCTGCTTGATTTAACAGGGCTTTGAGTGATTCAATATTCATGCTTTCTCCAAAAAATATGTTTTCATTATTCCTTTGCCTTTAATCTCAATCTCGTCGCGCTCCTCAAAAATAATCCCGCCCAAATCATCACCCGTCATATCCATTCGATTTTGCAAATGAAATGCGAACTCCTCTGACACATGGATTTTATTTGGCTCTCCGTAGCTTTCCATTCTCGCGGCGGTATTCACCGCATCACTGTAAATATCATAGACAAAGCGATTCTCACCGACAATCCCGCCGAATGCCGGACCTATATTTACCCCGATTCTGATGCTGAATTTTGCACCTTTCGGCAACGCGGCGCGTATGTCGTCTGGGAGGTGGATATCGCCCATCATTTCAATCGCGGCTCTTGCGATGCGTTCGGCGTGGTCGGAGCATTCAATCGGCGCGCCGGCTACTGCCATGTAGCCGTCGCCAATGGTCTTGATTTTCTCACAACCATGCTTTTCAATTATTCTGTCAAACTCACCGAACACATAATTCAAGAACGCAAGTACCTTTCGAGCAGGCATCTTCGATGCAATTGGCGTAAAGCCAACAATGTCAGCAAAGAGGATGGAGATAACCTGAAAATAATCGGCTACTTTCTCACCTTTGATAAGGCGGTTGGCGATGCTTGAAGGGAGGACTTTGTGGAGTAGAGTTGTTGTCACACTCATTTCTGCATCTGCTTTTGCTTTAGCGATTGCTATTTCCTTTTCTCGCTCGGCAGCCCGGCTTTGCAGTTCGATGTGCATTGCTTTTTTCTTTGCATCTTCGCTTCTTACGGCTTTTTCTGCTTCATAAAATTTTCGGAAATACCTGTCCGATTCTTCCCAACGGTTTTCGTTGTGGTACAAGTCCGCGAGCGCTTGATAACACTCATATACACGATGGTCGCCGATTTCATGAAAAATTTCTATCGCCCGAAGCAGATATTCCTCGGCTAAGTCGCAGTCGTAGAGTTCAAAGTTTCTATCCGCATAAACACCGCCGATATTATCGAGGCACTGTGCGACGCCGCCCGGATACCCCATTTCTTCGTTCAGCGCAAGCGCCTTTTTGGAGTATTCCAGCGATTTCGAGTGGTCGGGAAGCACCCGATACAAATACCCGATATTCCCAGTAACGCCTGCAATACCGGATTTACTCCCCATTTCTTCGTGCAGCGCTAATGCCTGTACGAGGTATTCCAATGCCTTATCGAAATCCCCAAGTAATTGATATATTCCACCTTTACTGCTAAGTTGCGATGCAACCCGGAATTTCACCCCCAATTCCTCCTGCAATGCCAATGACTTATCCGTATATTCCAATGCCTGATGGTACGCCCCAAGAAAACGATACATATTTCCGATATTTCCCAGAACATTTGCCTTGAAGGGTTTTTCTCCGATTTCTTCAAATATAGCGAGAGCTTTGCTGTAATATTCCAACGCCTGTTCAACCGCTCCGTAATGGCTGTACTGTGACCCGATATTGACTAATGTGCCGCCCTCCATTCGTTTGTTGCCGAGTTCCTGATGAATAGGAAGCGCTTCATTAAAGTATTCCAAGGCCTTGTCAAACCTGCCTATTCTTTCATAGACAAGACCGATATTTCCCTTAACACTGGCTACGCCGGCTTTGTCCCCTATTGCCGCACGTATTGCTTCTGTTTTCTCAAAACATTCTAATGCCGTGTCATACGAGCCGCGGTACATATTCACATTTCCGAGAACATTCCATGCTTTTGCTTCCGCCTGAGGCAGAGCGTACTCAACGGCAATAGCCAGCCCTTGCTGTGCCAGAGCAAGCGCGAAGTTGTATTTCCCGCTGTGCTCATAAGCCCATGCTATGGCTATAATTGCCTGTGCCCGAATGTCCATAATTTCCGGCGAAATCTCGTCGCGACTGTCGAGTTCAGCCAGCACGTCATTGGCAAGTTTTTCCGCAGCGGCGTAATCGCCTTGCCGTGCTACAATATCTGATTGCTTTACCCTGTCTCGGAGTTCTGTAATGGTCATCATTGTAATTTCGTTGATTGTTCTAAAAAGTAGGTTTTCATCATGCCTTTGCCTTTGATTTCCATTTCACCGCGCTTTTCGAATATCAAGCCGTGCGTCGTGTTCTTCGTGGTAGCGAAACGGTTCTGCAACTGTCTCACGAAATCTTGTGTAACGTGGATTTTGTCTGGCACGCCATGTGATTCCATCCGAGCCGCCGTGTTTACTGCGTCGGAGTATACATCCCACACAAAACGCTCCTCGCCAATCACTCCCGCTACCACTGAACCCGTGTGCAAGCCGATTCTGACGCCGAGTTTGGTGCCTTCGGGAAGCTCTGAGCGAATATCTTCAGGTAGATAAATCGGTTGCTGCATTTCGAGAGCGGCAGCTGTGATGCGTTCGGCGTGATCTTCGCATTTGTCAGGAGCGCCGGCAATTGCCATGTAGCCGTCGCCGATGGTCTTGATTTTCTCACAGCCGTGCTTTTTGATGATCCGGTCGAATTCCCGGAAGACAAAATTCAGAAAGCGTACGACCATAAAAGCAGGCATATCGGTGGAAATAGGCGTGAAACCCGCAATGTCGGCGAAAAGAATGGAAACCTGGGGGTAATAATCGGCGATTTCTTCATCGCCTTCAATCATCCGTGCGGCGATGCTTTCGGGCAAGACCTTGTGAAGTAAACCGGTTGTGGCGGTGAGTTTTGCGTCAGTTCTTGCTTTTTCCAAGGCGATTTCCTTTTCACGCTCGGCTATTTCCCGCTCCTGTTTATATTTTTCAGCTGTTTTCAGCGCTTCTTCGTTCAGGAGTATCTTCTGAAATTCATGGTGTTTCTTGTAATGAACAAGCGCTTCCGTGTAACGCTTTTGGCGTTCGTACAATTCGGTAAGTATCCGATGTTCATCGGCTAAATGGAAATTATGCCCGATTTCGGTGTTCATTGCGATTGCCTTCAGCAAATATTCTTCCGCTTTTTCCGCATCGAACCCCTCATAATTGGGGCTGGAATACACATGACCAATATCGGCAACTGCGTTGGCAATACCGGCTTTCTGACCGAGTTCCTCCCATAGCGCCAGTGCTTTCAGAAAGTATTCCAACGCCTTGTCATATTCGCCGAGTACTTTATACACATTACCGATATTCACCAAACTTTGGGCAACACTGCCTTTAAGTCCACATTCCTCCTGTATGGCAAGGCCTTTGCCTAAATATTCCAATGACAGGTCATACGTGCCGAGATGAGCGTACAGCGTCCCGATATTTGACAAGGCGGTGGCAATGCCATATTTCTGACCGAGTTCCTCCTGATCTGCTAAAAGTTGTTGTTGATATTCTAATGACAGCGTGTGATTTCCAAGAGTAGAATAGACCTGCGCAACGAGATTTGTTGCGATTAATCTGAAGGGTTTTTCTCCTAATTCATCGAAAATCGAGATACCCTCGTTAAAGCATTGTAACGCTTTTTCATAATTATTCAACATTAGGTACACTCTTCCCATATTGACTTTCGTACCGCCAAAACTTCTTCTGTCCCCAAGCGCTTCGAACCCGGACAGCGCTTTTTCGTAGTATTCAAATGCACGGGGAAAGTCCCAATATCGCGCATACACACTCCCCAGATTATTGGTAGCACGAACTACCATGACTTCGTCGCCGCGTTCTTTGTCTGCCGAAAGCACCTTCCCGTAGTATTCCAATGCTTTTTCGTAGGAACTGTGGATATAGACCTGGCCGAGGAGATTCCAGATTTTTTGCTGGAGCGGGAGCATATTCCATTCGTCCGCCTGCAAAAGCACCTCTTCGCAAAGAGCAATGGCAACATCATTATTTCCATGGCGATAGGCGATATTTGCGATTTCGAGGGTTGCGTGCGCGCGGAGAAGAACCCTATCCCTGCCTTCCTCGGTAGGGATGGAGTCAGAATCGGATAAGCCCTCCCTTCCAGCGGGTTGGTCGCTGAGCGAAGTCGAAGCGTCGGTGGTATCTTGGAGCGCAGCCAGCACCTCATTCGTAAGCTGCTCCGCAACATCATAGTTGCCGAGTTCGGTGTTTTCCATTGCACTTGCAAGTTTAGCTTTGAGTTCGTCGTGGGTCATTGATTGCTCCTATTTTCGAGGTAAAATGTCCGCATAGTCCCCTTGCCCTTGATTTCCATCTCACCGCGCTTCTCGAATATCAAGCCGTGCGTCGTGTTCTTCGTGGTAGCAAAACGGTTCTGCAACTGTCTCACGAAATCTTGTGTAACGTGGATTTTGTCCGGCATGCCATGCGATTCCATCCGAGCCGCCGTGTTTACTGCGTCGGAGTATACATCCCACACAAAACGCTCCTCGCCAATCACTCCCGCTACCACTGAACCCGTGTGCAAGCCGATTCTGACGCCGAGTTTGGTGCCTTCGGGAAGTTCTGCACGGATATCTTCAGGCAATTGTATAGGTTGCTGCATTTCGAGGGCGACGGCGGTTATGCGCTCGGCGTGGTCTTCGCATTTGTCCGGCGCACCGGCAATTGCCATGTAGCCGTCGCCGATGGTTTTAATTTTCTCGCAGCCGTGTTTTTTGATGATTCGGTCGAACTCCTTAAACAAAAAGTTCAGAAAGCGCACCACCATGAAGGCGGGCATGTCGGCGGAAATAGGCGTGAAGCCGGCAATGTCGGCAAAAAGAATGGAAACCTGCGGATAATAATCGGCGATTTCTTCATCGCCTTCAATCATCCGAGCCGCGATGCTTTCGGGCAAGACCTTGTGAAGCAAGCCGGTTGTCGCGGTGAGTTTTGCATCGGTTCTTGCTTTTTCCATGGCAATTTCCTTTTCACGCTCGGCTAGTTCGCGCTCTTGTTTGTATTTTTCTGCTGTTTTCAGAGCCTCTTCGTTCAGGACTTCCCTGTTAAGTTCATGATATTTCTTGTAATGAATAAGTGCTTCTTCATCACGATTTTGTTGTTCGTACAATTCTGAAATAAATCTGTGCTTCTCTGCTAACCGTACATTCAGACCGGCTTCGGTCATCACCGCAATTGACCTCAGCAAATATTCTTCTGCTTTCTCTGCATCAAATCCCTCATAGTTTGGATTGGCAAACAGACGACCTATATTTGCCAAAGAGCCGGCAATACCAGCTTTGTCAACGATTTCCTCCTGTAGTGCAAGCGCTTTCAGGAGGTATTCCAAAGCACTGTCATACCTGCCAAATTCATGATTAACCTGCCCTAAATTCAACAAAGCATTGGCAATGGCGGGCTTCTGACCGAGTTCCTCGAACATTGCAAGAGCTTTCCCGTGGTATTCCGATGCCAAGTCATACTGGCGAAGTAAAAAATACGCCGCACCGATATTTGTCATACAACTCGCAATACCTGATTTTGCACCGAGTTCCTCTTGAACTGCTAAAATCTTCAGGTTAAGTTCTAAAGCCGCAGTGTAATTTTCCAACCTAAAATAGATACTGCCAATATGACCCATTGCGACTAATCTGAAAGGTTTTTCTCCTAACTCCTCGAAAATGGCAAGGGCATAGTGTAGGTATTCCAATGCCTTATCATGCTTATTCAACTGTATATATACCATCGCCATGTTCACTTTTGTACCGCCCTCCATTCTTCTGTTGCCGTGGGCAATGTAAGCAGATAGTGCTTTTTCGTGGTACTCCATTGCACGGGGAAAGTCCGAAAGTCGCATGTACACATTTCCGGCATTCCCAGTTGAACGGGCTACTATGACTTCGTCTCCGAGATTTTTATCAGCTGAAAGAACCTTCTCGAAGTATTCCAATGCAGTATTTTGGTTGCCGATACTATTATGAACTTGTCCAAGCAAGTTCCACGTTTTTTGCCGGAGCGGAAGCAAATTCCATTCGTCTGCCTGCACAAGAACCTCTTCGCAGAGGGCAAGGGGAACATCATGACTCCCACGTCGAAAGGCAATATTCGCGAGTTCAAGGGTTGCATGGGCACGGAGAAGCCCCCTATCCCTGCCTTCCCCGATAGGGATGGGGTCAGAATCGGAAAAACCCTTCCTTTCAGGGGATTGGTCGCTGAGCGAAATTGAAGCGTCGGTGGTATCTTGGAGCGCGTCCAGCACTTCATTCGTAAGTTGCTCCGCCATATCATAGTTGCCAAGTTCGGTGTTTTCCGTTGCCTTTTCAAGTTTTGCTTTCAGTTCTTCGTTGCTCATGCTTTCTCCAGAAAATAGGTTTTCATTTTTCCTTTACCCTTAATTTCAATCTCCTCCCGCTCTTCAAACGTTATTCCTCCTAAGTCATCGTTTGTCATATCCATTCTGTTTTGCAAGTGAAAAGCAAAGTCCTCGCTTACATGGATGCGGTCCGGCTCGCCGTGGCTTTCCATACGGGCTGCAGTGTTCACTGCGTCGCCGTAAATGTCGTAGGCAAGTTTTCCTGTGCCGATTAAACCCGCCGTGATTTCCCCGCAATGCAAGCCAATCCGCAGATGAAACACCGTTCCCTTCGGCAGGTGCTTGCGGATTTCTTCCGGCAGAATAATGTCCTCCATCATGTCGAGGGCCATACTTGCAAGTCGCTGGGCATGATTGGGATAGCGCACCGGCGCACCGCAGACAGCCATGTAGCCGTCGCCGATGGTTTTGATGCGCTCGCAGCCGTGTTTTGCGGCAAGCGCGTCGAAATGCTCGAAGATAAAATTCATAAATGCGAGGACAGCGGCTGGCGGCATTTGTGCGGAAATTTTCGTAAATCCGACCACATCAGCAAAGAGGATTGACGCACTTTGGAAGTGGTCTGCAATGCGCTCTTCGCCTTTAATCACTCGGTCGGCGATGGATTTGGGAAGGGTTTTGTGGAGGAGTTCTTCGGTGGCTTGTGCGCGGGCGCGTTCGATGGCATACTGCTTTTCACGCTCGGCGGCTTGCCTGCGTTGTTCCATCAGGTTTGCCGCCTTCTTTGCCTCGTCGCTTTGGACTTCTTCTTTGAGGTTGTGGTATTTTTTGTAGTGAATGGCAAAATCTTCCCATCTCTTTTCAAAGTCATAAAATTTCGCAAGAGCTTCATGCCCTTGGAATATATGATACTTGCTTCCAATTTCAATGGCTACTGCCAACGCTTCCGACAGATACTCTTCTGCTTTGGCGGCATCGTACCCGGAGAAATCCCGCTTTAAGTAGGTCTCTCCGATGTTGCCGAGTGTGAGTGCTATACCGGTTTTATTGTTCCATTCCTCAAAGATACTTAACGCATTGTACATATACTCTAATGCCTTATCGTAGTCCGTAAGTTTCTGATATGTACACCCAATACCGAGAAGATTCTGTGCAATACCGGATTTATGGCCGAGTTCTTCGTTAAGCGCCAGCGCTTTGTGAGAGTATTCCAACGCCTTGGCATAGTCCGCAAGCCCAAAATACACATGCCCGATATTTATGAGCGTAGCTGTAATATCTTTTATGCCTGTTTCATCATAGATTGTCAACGCCTTTTGAAAATACTCCAATGCTTTGTCGTAATCCCTAAGAGTGCCATAGATAGTTCCGATATTGACGAAAACCGGTGCAACACCTGATTTACTGCCAAGTTCTTCATAGAGCGTCAGTGCATTCTGAAAGTTTTCCAATGATTTGACGAGGTCAGATAATTCTCTGTATACGTTTCCGCAACGTAATATCAAATCGGCCTTCAACGAGAGTTCTCCAATCCGCTCGCAAAACTCTATCGCAATTTCTGCCCGCCTCAGTGCAAGAGCATAGTCAGACCGTTGCTGTGATATCATACTCAGCCGGTTGTACGCATGAACCAGCCGTTTGACAACCTTGTATTTCTGCGAATTTTCATCGCGTTCTTCTCCCAAATCATTACATTCGGCGAAGGGTTCGAGGAGCGCTACCACCTCATTGGCGCTCCGTTCGTATTCGTCGTAATCCGATGTTTCAAAAAAGGTTCGCGATTCGTTGAGCAGTTCGGTTGATGTTTCAATTTTAGTTTGAATATCTTGGTTTGTCATGCTTTTTTCTCCAGAAAATACGTTTTCATCTTTCCTTTACCTTTTATATCAATCTCGTCGCGTTCTTCAAAAGTTATTCCTCCTAAATCATCACTCATCATGTCCATTCGATTCTGCAAGTGAAAAGCAAAGTCCTCGCTGACATGGATACGACCTGCCTCGCCGTGGCTCTCCATGCGAGCGGCGGTGTTTACAGCGTCGCTGTAAATATCATACACAAAACGCTTCTCACCGACAATTCCACCAAAAGCAGGACCAATATTAATTCCAATTCTGATATTGAATATTGCGCCTTTGGGCAGGGCGGTGCGGATGTCGTCGGGCAGGTGGATGTCGCCTATCATTTCTATAGCAGCTCGTGCTATGCGCTCTGCGTGGTCAGCACATTCTATAGGCGCACCTGCGACAGCCATATAACCATCCCCTATAGTTTTGATTTTCTCGCAGCCGTGTTTTTCGATAATTCTGTCAAATTCACCAAACACGTAATTCAGAAAACTCAGAACTGCCTTTGCAGGCATGCGTGAGGCAATGGGAGTGAAGCCCACGATGTCGGCAAAGAGGATGGAAATAACCTGAAAATAATCAGCAATTTTCTCGCCTTTGATGAGCCGTGTGGCGATACTCGCCGGTAAAACCTTGTGGAGCAAGGACGTTGTGGCGTTGATTTCCGCTTCGGATTTTGCCTTTGCAATGGCGATTTCTTTTTCGCGCTCGGCAGTTTGCCGCTCAATAGTGAATTTGTCGGCTTGCGTTTTTGCTTTTTCGCTATAATATTCTTTTTCCAGACGATAAAATTCCTGAAAATATCGGTCGGCTTCTTCCCACCGCTTTTGCCTGCGGTATAAATCGGCGAGGACTTCGTGCTGGTCTAAACTTCGTGAATGTACTTCGATTTCCTTGCCAAGCGCGATAGATTCGAGGAGTAATTCTTCGGCTTTTGCGGAATCAAACCCGTCGAAATTTTCAACTGCGTAGAGTTCGCCCATATTGCTTAAACATGTAGTCATATCACGTTTTGCACCAACTTCCCCGAAAGCGGCAAGGGCGCGAGCGTAATAATCCAAAGCGCGATGAAAATCACCGGAAATATGATGCACTGCACCGATTCTCATTACCGCATTAGCCACTATTCCTTTGGAACTCCATTCCTCGTGAATTGCCAGCGATTTATAACAATATTCCAGTGCAAGCGAGAATTCCTCGCAAAACGCATAAACAAAGCCGATGCTTCCCATGGTATCTGCCATCGCTCTTTTAATATCAAGAGAAGTTTGCACCTCGAGTGCTTTGCCGAGATATTCCAGAGCAAGCGGATAATTCCGGAATTCCGAATAAATCCCCCCTATTTTACCTAATACCGTGGCAATGCCAGCATTATTACCCCATTCTTCTAAAACACCAAGCGCTTTGATTTGGTATTCAAGTGCGCGGGTGGTGTCGCCGGAGGCGAGGTACATATTACCGATATTGCTCAGAATGTGGCCGGAGACGCCTGATTGTGCGCCGGGTTCTTCGTGTGCGGCGAGGGCTTGGAAAAAGTAATCGAGTGCCATTCTCACGTTTCCGATTTCAGTATAGACAATCCCGATTTGGTTGAGCAGCGGCGGCAAATCCAATTTCAAACCGAGCGCACAGTGTTCGGCAAGTGCATTATCAAGCAGTTCCAATGACTGCTGATATTCCCCGAGATTCCGGTAAATATAGCCGATGACGGCTTTTACCCGCGTTATCTCCTCTTTACTGTCAGTCTGTTCCGCTGCTGCAAGCGCTTCATTTGCAATAGACATCGCCTCTTCTGCCCTGCCTTTTTGCCGGAACAATTCCGCTAGCAGGCGCAGGGCGCGAGTGCGGAGGAGAAGGTCGGGATGAGGGGCTTCGAGCGCTGCCAAAACCCGTCGGCATGATGCCTCAGCTTCATCGTACTTCCCGATGTATATTTCTGCCTCGGCGTTGACGAGGTGTCTATCAAGTTCTTCGTACTTCATACATTGTCCCTATTTTCGAAATGTTTATTTTGCATTGGGCGTTGAGCAAGACCATTCACCGCTAATGTCTTACGGCTCAGCGCTCCAAAAAATACGTCTTCATCTTCCCTTTGCCTTTGATGTCCATCTCGCCGCGAGGGATAAATTGTATCGGTAGCTCATTGAGCGAAGTCGAAATGAGCTCATTTCTAAACTCCTCGCTTACATGTATTCTCCCTGCTTCGCCATGCGATTCCATCCGCGCCGCAGTATTTACGGCATCGCCCCATAAATCATAAGAAAATTTGTTCTCTCCAATCACGCCTGCTACCACGGTTCCACAATGCAAACCAATTCGTAGGTGAACATCTTGTTGGGTTCGCGAACGATAATCTTTCATCATTAGCTGCACATCAATCGCAAAATTCGCTACACGTTGTGCGTGATCTTCCATTGCTATTGGTGCACCAGCCACCGCCATGTATGCATCGCCTATAGTTTTGATTTTTTCCAAGCCGTTTTTTCGTGCAAGGCGATCAAATTCAACAAACAAATCATTAAGCAAGGTTACTAATTCATCAGCAGAAATATTTTGAGAGATCCTTGTAAATCCGATAATGTCCGAAAAGAAAATAGAAACATTTTTGTAAGAATCCGCTATGCGTGTTTCACCATCGAGTATGCGCTCTGCAATCTGTGCGGGTAGAATATTGTGAAGCATTTTTTCTTGTTCCTGAAATCGCGCAAGTTTTACTTGTCTGTCGCGATCAGATTCTTCTATTTTTCTCCGGTATTCCATCTGTTGGGCTTGTTGAATCGCTTCATCGCTTTGTACTTCTACATAGAGTTCGTGATAGCGTTTGTAGTATGCGGATACTTCAGACCAGCGCTTCATTGCTTCATATAAGTCCGCAATGATTTTACAAAACTCATAGTGCATGCGCTTATCGCCAAGTTCTTCCGCCTGACTAAGGGCTTCCAACAGATACTCTTCTGCTTTTGCCGCATCAAAGCCCGCGTAGTGTTCATTTGCATACACCTTCCCGATGTTGCCACGAATATGAGCTGCGCCTGCTCTGTTGCCAAGCTCGATGTGTTCGGCAAGTGCGCGATTGAAATACTCAAGCGCAAGAGGATATTCTGCAAGATCTGCATACACAATTCCAATGTTGCCGCGAACATGAGCGGCGCGAGCTTTCGTGCCAAGTTCTTCATACTCAGCAAGAGCTTGAGTCATGTACTCAAGCGCGAGCGGATAATCACAAAGCTTGTAGAATACACCGCCAATATTACCGCGAACACTCGCAGCACTTGCTTTCACGCCAAGCTCCTCATTCGTTGCAAGAGCGCGGGTGAGGTACTCAATAGCGCGCGGGTAGTCCGAAAGTTCTGAGTATGCAATGCCGATGTTGCCACGAATAATTGCTGCTGCTGCTTCATTGCCAAGTTCTTCATGCTCAGCAAGAGCTTGAGTATAGTATTCAAGTGCGCGCGGGTAGTCAGCAAGATATTGATATACACCACCGATGTTGCCACGAATACTTGCTGCAGCGACTTTGTTACCATCTTTTTCATTCTGAGCCAGAGCGTGGCTGAAATACTCGAGTGCGCGGGGATAGTCCGAAAGACTATCATAAATATTTCCGATGTTACCACGAACAATTGAAGCATGCTGGTGGTCATGAAGAGATTCATAGATGCGAAGCGCGGCATTGCATTTTTCCAATGCCGTATCATAATCTGCGCGCAACCAGGCAATCTGCCCTAATAGTCTGAAAACCTGCGCGATATCAGTTTGTATTTCTGCAGTTGCCAGCACCTCATTTGCAACCTGTTCAGCTTCGTCGTAGTTGCCTCTGCTGATTTCCTCGGTTGCTTTGTGGAGCAACAGTTGTAGTTCATCTTTATTCATCGCGCTCTTTCTAAAAAATACGTACTCATTACACCCTTGCCTTTGATTTCCATTTCGCCTCGCTCGGACAGAACAAACGAATCATCCCGGTTCTGAAGATGCATCGCAAACTCTTCGCTGCAGTGGATCTTTCCTGCTTCGCCATGGCTCTCCATGCGGGCTGCAAGATTGACTGCGTCGGAATAGACATCGTAAACAAAACCTTTTTCTCCCACTATCCCTGCAAATGCTGATCCCGTGTGTAAGCCGATACGCAAGTGAAAGAGTGCATTCTTCGGTAAATGCTTTCGGATATCCTCCGGTAACTCGATGTCGTTCATCATGTCGAGCGCTGCTCGTGCCAGGCGTTCAGCGTGATCTTCGCACGTCGCCGGCGCGCCACTGACTGCCATGTATCCGTCACCGATCGTTTTTATCTTTTGACAGCCGTGCCGTTCCATAACGGAATCAAACTCGCCAAATACATAATTCAGTAAGGCAAGAACCGCTTTGGCAGGCATGCGTGCGGCAATGGGAGTAAAGCCGACAATGTCGGCAAAGAGGATGGAGATATACTGGTAGTAGTCGGCAATCTTCTCACCCGCGATCATGCGCGTGGCAATACTTTCGGGCAGGACTCTGTGCAGTAGAGAAGTGGTCGCGGATAGTTCAGCTGCAGCTTTAGCTTTAGCAAGTTCTATCGCTTTTTGTTGCTCGCGTATGGACTCTTGCTTTTTTACTTCTTCAATGTTGAGTTCTTTTTCTATCTCAATGTATTTCTTGAAGTGAATCGAATGTTCCTTCCATCGTTCCTCCTTCTCGTATAATTCTGCAAGGTTTTTATACCATTCAACCAAGTGTGCTTTGTACCCAATCTCCGTACTCAGATCAATTGCCTTGCGAAGCAATTCTTCTGCTTTATCGGCATCGTATCCATCAAACTCTTTAGTCGCATAGAGCGAGCCGATGTTCCCTGTAACGAGTGCAACACTTGACTTCGCACCGAGTTCTTCGTGCGCGGCGAGTGCCTTGCCATAGAATTCCAATGCCTTGGTATAGTCGCCAAGATCAGCATACACAATCCCGATGTTCCCTGTAACGGCTGCAACACCTGACTTCTCCCCGAGTTCTTGGTGCGCGGCGAGTGCCTTGCCATAGAATTCCAATGCCTTGGTATAGTCGCCAAGATGGTAATACACAATCCCGATGTTCCCTGTAACGCTTCCAACACCTGGCTTCGCACCGAGTTCTTGGTGCGCGGCGAGTGCCTTGCCATAGAATTCCAATGCCTTGGTATAGTCGCCTAGATTGAGATACACAAGCCCGATGTTCCCTGTAACGTGCGCAACACCTGACTTCTCCCCGAGTCCTTCGTGCGCGGCTAATGCCTTGCTCATGTATTCCAATGCCTTGGTATAGTCGCCAAGAGCTAGATACACATTCCCGATGAACCCTGTAACGCCTGCAACACCTGACTTCGCACCGAGTTCTTCGTGCCCGGTCACTGCCTTGCCATAGAATTCCAATGCCTTGTTATAGTCACCAAGATTGTAATACACAGCCCCGATGTTCCCCGTAACGCCTGCAACACTTGACTTCTCCCCGAGTTCTTCGTGCGCGGCGAGTGCCTTTCCAAAGAATTCCAATGCCTTGGTATAGTCGCCTAGATTGAGATACACAAGCCCGATGTTCCCGGTAACGGTTGCAACACCTGACTTCTCCCCGAGTGCTTCGAGTGCGGCGAGTGCCTTCCCATAGAATTCCAATGCCTTGGTATAGTCGCCTATATTGAGATACACAAGCCCGATGATGTTAAGCGCTTTAGCATGGAGCGAAGCGCAATCATGGACAAGCGCGAGATCGAGGGCGTTTTGCGCGAGGTCGAGCGCCGCTTTGAATTCAGATTTTCTCCATGCGGCAGTGGCGAGCGTGAGCAGCGCGGAGATGTGGAGGGTTGCGGTTTCTTTGTCGGCGACCTCGCCATCGTCCGTTGGCAGTGGTACATGCTCCAATACTTGCTGAGCAAGCAATTCTGCTTCGTCGAATTGTCCGGCGTTGTTTGCCTCGTCTGCTTGTTTCAGCAGGGATTGTAGTTCTTCGTGTGTCATTGTGCTCTCTCCAAGAAATAGGTTTTCATTATGCCTTTGCCTTTGATTTCCATTTCGCCTCGCTCTGTCAGAACAAATGAATCATCTCTGTTCTGAAGATGCATCGCAAACTCTTCGCTGCAGTGGATCTTTCCTGCTTCGCCATGCGATTCCATCCGCGCCGCAGTATTCACGGCATCGCCCCATAAATCATAA